>NZ_SLYT01000008.1:0-267816 GCF_004346065.1 Rahnella sp. JUb53 | reverse complement strand
GCATGTGTTAGGCCTGCCGCCAGCGTTCAATCTGAGCCATGATCAAACTCTTCAATTAAAAGTTCGATTTGCTTAAACAAGTTAAGCGGTGCTCAGAGATTACTTCGTAATAATTCAACTAAATGAATTACTGCTTGGTCACTCTAAGACTTGACATTACTGTCAATAAATAATTTGCCACCGAAGTGGCTGATATCGTCTTGTGAGTGCCCACACAGATTGTCTGATAAATTGTTAAAGAGCGTACGTTGCGAGACTTAACTAAGCAACGTGGGAGGCAGATAATACTCTTTCTCCCTGAAGAGTCAACCATTTTCTTTTACAAGATGCGGTGTTTTCACCGGGTTGATTCTTCCTGACTGGGCGACTTGGTCCTCGTTAGAGGAGTCGTTGTTCCCGGTCAGTGGAGGCGCATTATAGGGAGTTCTCAGAAGGCCGCAACCCCTAATTTCAAATAATTTACTGACCGTTCGCAAATTAAACAATTTTGCCCAAAACGGACAAATAGTGACCTATTTCAGCGTAAAACACACCAGTTTTAAACCAGAGGCTGGAGTAAACTCTCCTTTATAACAAGAGAAAAACATTCAGGAATACCTTACATGTTACTTAATGCCCATCAGCAAGCGGCTCAGCGCAACCTTTCTTATCTGCTGGCAGAGAAAATTGCACAACGCGTTTTGTCTGGCGAGTATCCGGAAGGTGCAATCCTTCCTGGTGAGAATGAGTTAGGGGAGATTTTTGGCGTCAGCCGGACTGCGGTACGTGAAGCAGTAAAAACACTGACCGCGAAAGGAATGCTTTTACCCCGTCCGCGTATTGGTACCCGGGTAATGCCTCAATCGAGCTGGAATTTTCTCGATCAGGAATTACTGACCTGGTGGATGACACGCGAAAACTTCGATCAGGTGATGGCGCATTTTATCGTACTACGCCGGGCTCTCGAACCGCAGGCTTGTGCGCTAGCCGCACTTTCTGCAAGTAAAGAACAAAAGCATCAGCTCTCTCTATATATGTATGAAATGCGCCAGCTGCATAACAGCTTTGATCGGGAACGCTGGATAACGGTCGATACCCAGTTTCATCAGCTGATCTATGAGGCGGGGAAGAATCCCTTCCTGACGTCTTTCTCGAATTTGTTCAGTTCGGTGTATCAAAGCTATTTTCGGGCGATTACCGGCAATGAAGTGATTAAGCTGGAACATCACCAGCGGCTGACGGATGCCATTCTTGCCGGTGATGCCAATGCCGCACTTCTGGAATGTCAGAGGCTGTTACTTGCTGATGAATGATCCGACGGACTGACGCACGACCAGTTCCGGCGTAAGAACCAAAACCTGCGGCTCAGAATCCGGGGCCTGCAACCGATGTAATAAAGCATCGACCGCCAGTTCGCCCAGCGAGTCTTTGGGCTGATGAATGGTGGTCAGCGGCGGCATCATATATTGCGCCAGCTGGATGTCATCGTAGCCCATCACTGCCACATCATCGGGAACACGTAATCCACGCTGATAAAGCGCCTGATAAACGCCAACTGCCATTGCGTCGTTGCCAGCGAAAACAGCATGAGGCGGTTCCGGCAGCGCCAGCAACTCCTGCATCGCGGCTAATCCGCCTTCAAATTCAAAATCACCACTCACTTCATAACCGGCCAAAATCTTCAGACCTGCTTTGTCCATAGCCTGACGATATCCACTCAGCCGTTCCTGGGCGGTAGTTTTATCCAGCGGGCCGGTAATACAGGCAATACGCTGGTAACCCTGACGGATTAGAAACTCTGTCGCCATTTCCCCGCCTAGCAAGGCGTTATCCTGAATGATATCAATGGCGCCATCAAAGGGTGACCAGTCCATCATCACAATCGGTAATGACGGGTAACGGCTGATGGCTTCTTTCGAAGGCCGGTGATTTTCCGTACACATGATAAGCAGCCCGTCGACCCGCTTTTGCAACAACGTTTCGAGGCTACGGTTCATACGTTCTGCATCATTATCGGTATTACACAAAATCAGACTGTATCCGCGCTCATAGCAACTACGCTCAACACCGCGCACCACTTCTGAATAAAAAGGGTTACTGCTGGCAGTCAGTAACATGCCGAGAGTACGTGTCTGGTTCAGTTTCAGGCTGCGCGCTAACGCGGAAGGTGCGTAATTGAGTTGTTCAACGGCGGCATTCACTTTGTCAGCGATAGCTTCACTGACAAAACGATTCTTGTTGATCACATGGGAGACTGTCGAGGTTGAAACGCCCGCGAGGCGGGCGACATCTTTCATGGTGGCCAATCAGGCCTCCTGTTGTGCAAGAAAATCGTCGATTTCTTTACGCCACGGCACGGAAGGTTGCGCACCAGGACGCGTCACCGCAATCGCCGCTGCTGCGTGTGCGAATCGTACCGCACTGTCCATCGGTTTGCCTTCAAGTAGTGCTGTTACCAGCGCGCCGTTAAACGTATCGCCGGCCGCAATGGTATCGACGGCTTTTACACGGAATCCGGCCACTAACTTACCTTCACCGTTCTGGCTCAGCCAGACGCCTTTACTGCCTAACGTAATGATGACAGTCGCGATGCCTTTGTCATGCAGCGCTTTCGCGGCCCGTGCGGCATCTTCATTATTGTCGACTTTAATTCCTGTCAGCTTTTCAGCTTCGGTTTCGTTCGGAGTGATCATATCCACCCGCGCCAGCAATTCATCCGGCAATTCACAGGCCGGAGCCGGATTTAGGATCACCTGCGTTCCGTTGTCTTTGGCAATCTTCGCCGCCGCAATCACCGTCTCGAGCGGCGATTCCAGCTGCATTAATAATGCTGATGCGCCAATGACCTGCTGTTTATAGCGATCGAGGTATTCGGGCGTCACAGCTTTATTAGCCCCCGCATCGATACCAATAACGTTTTCACCTTCCGCATTCACGAAAATCAGTGCTACGCCGGTGGTTGTGTCTTCGATGGCTTCGATGGGTTGCGTATCAATATGATCACTGGCCAGCTGTTTACGAACGCGCTCGCCAATATCGTCATCTCCCACACAGGCAATAAAAGAAATATCAGCGCCACTGCGACCGGCTGCAACAGCCTGATTCGCCCCTTTGCCGCCAAAGGCTACGGTGTATTGCTTACCGATAACCGTTTCGCCCGGTTGCGGGAAATGGTTGATATTCAAAATGTGGTCAGCGTTGATACTGCCGAGTACCACCAGTTTGCCTGTCTTCATGTGGAGATCCCTGAGTTAAATAGCGCCTCCCTGAAGGAGGCGCAGTGACAGCATAAATAAAGAGGGTATTACGGCTGAGCAACCAGTTTCAAATCAACAGGGATAACAGCCGGAACTTTCTCGCCTTTCAGCACTTTATCTGCAGTCTGAACACCGATCACACCGATTTGCTCAGGACGCTGTGCCACAGTCGCGCCCATTTTACCGCTGTTAACCGCTTTAATACCGTCTTCGGTGCCGTCAAAACCTACGACCAGTACATCCGTTTTACCGGCAGTCTGCAGGGCACGCAATGCACCCAGCGCCATTTCATCGTTCTGAGCAAACACGGCCTGCACATCCTGATGCGCGGTCAGCAGGTTCTGCATCACGTTCAGACCTTTGGTGCGGTCGAAGTCAGCAGGCTGGCTGGCGAGGATCTGGAAATGATGTTTTTCAGCTGCCTGAGCGAAGCCTTTACCGCGTTCACGGGCAACAGACGTACCGGCGATACCTTCCAGTTCGATAACTTTGGCATTTTCGCCCAGTTTCTTAGCGATGTAATCACCGGCCATTTTGCCGCCGAAGGCGTTATCAGAAGCCACGTGGCTGGCGACAACCCCTTTGGTTGCCTGACGGTCAAGGGTGATCACCGGGATTTTCGCCTGGTTTGCCATCGCAACGGCGTTACCTACCGCATCAGAATCCGTCGGGTTGATCAGCATCAGTTTGGTGCCGCGAACGGTCAGATCCTGCACGTTCGCCAGTTCTTTTGCCGGGTTGTTCTGAGAATCAAGTACCACCAGGTTGTAACCCAGTTTGTCCGCTTCTTTTTGCGCGCCGTCTTTCATGGAAACGAAGAACGGGTTGTTCAGAGTAGAAACGACCAGCGCAATGGTATCTTTCGCCAGAACGTTAGCACTGAAAGAAGCGGTGATCGCTGCGGCGGAAACCCAGACAGCCAGTTTTTTCATATTCATGGTCATAAGTCCTGTAGGAGAGGTTATTTGTTGCTTTTGTTATCCACCAGCACCGCCAGCAGGATGACAACTGCTTTTACGATCATCTGGTAGTAGGAAGAAACACCTAATAAGTTCAAACCGTTATTCAGGAAGCCAAGGATCAGTGCCCCGATCAGCGTTCCGACAATGCGTCCTTTACCCCCGGACAGGCTGGTTCCCCCTAATACCACTGCGGCAATCGCATCCAGCTCGTAACCTGTACCGGCGTTAGGCTGCGCAGAAGACAGGCGCGCCACTTCGATGATACTGGCCAGAGCCGCCAACAAACCACACAGGGAGTAGACGATAATTTTAACTTTATCGACGCTGATACCTGACAAACGCGTCGCAGATTCGTTACCGCCCAGCGCGTAGATATAACGTCCTAAGCGGGTGTGATGCAGCATGTACCAGGCCGCAATAAACACCACCGCCATCAGCCAGACCGGCGTCGGGATGCCCAGCGGGCGGCCGATACCAAACCAGCCAAAGACATCGGCAACATCATTAAAACCCGTGCTGATCGGGCTGCCGTTGGTGTACACCATCGTGATACCGCGCAGCAGCAACATCATGACCAGCGTGGCGATAAACGCCTGCACTTTGCCTTTGGCAACAATCACCCCGGTCACCGCACCGACGGCGGCACCGAGCGCCAGCGCGCCAGCCACCGCGACTAATGCATTCACTTCCAGCCCGACAATCGAGGCTGCCACCGCGCCGGTCAGCGCCAGCAGAGAACCGACGGATAAATCGATACCCGAGGTGAGGATCACCAGCGTCATGCCGACCGCCATAATGGCGTTGACCGACGTCTGCTGAAGAATGTTAAACAGGTTATTGAGCGTGAAGAAATTCGGGCTCATGGAAGAAACCACGGCAATCAACACCAGCAGCGCAATCAGAGACTTTTGCTCCAACAACCACTCTTTACTGATCCAGCGCTTCTTGGCTGGCAATGTCTGAGAACTCATATCTGATTACTCCTGCGTCACGCCGTATTGCTTGCCGACAGCGGCTGCCATCAACACTTCTTGCGTAGCCTGTTCTATCGGGAATTCACCGCTTAAATGACCTTCATGCATCACCAAAACACGGTCACTCATGCCGATCACTTCCGGCATTTCTGAGGAAACCAGGATGATGCTCAGCCCTTCGCGCTTGAACTGGTTTATAAGCTGGTAAATCTCTTTTTTGGCACCGACGTCAACGCCACGCGTCGGTTCGTCGAGGATCAGGACTTTTGGCCGCGTCATCAATCCGCGGGCAATTGCCACTTTTTGCTGATTACCACCGGAAAGCAGGCCGATTGTCTGCATCATCGACGGCGTTTTAATATTGAAGAGACGGATAAAGTCGCCGACAGCCTGCTGTTCTTCCGCATGCCTGAGACGTCCGCCACCATGGCTGAAATAGCGCAGCGCAGTCAGTGACATATTTTCTTTCACTGACATACCAAGCACCAGGCCATCGCGCTTACGATCTTCAGAGATGTAAACGATGCCGTTTGCCAGTCCGTCCTGCGGTGAATGCGTGACCACTTCGCGTCCGTCAAGCGACACATAGCCACTTTTACGCGGCAATGCACCGTAGAGAATTTTCATCAGTTCAGTACGGCCTGCGCCCATCAAACCGGAAATCCCCAGAATTTCGCCGCTGTGCAGATCAAAGCTAACGTTATCTACGCCCGGACCGCTGACATCACGCACCTGCAGACGCAGCGCACCGCGCTGATGATTTATACGCGGATATTGTTCTTCGAGACGGCGGCCAACCATCATTTCAATCAGCGTGTCTTCTTCCAGAGAACTGACCGGACGCTCAGCGATAAACTGCCCGTCACGGAATACCGTCACGTCATCGCAGATTTCAAAGATTTCTTTCATACGGTGGGAGATGTACACCACGCCACAGCCTGCAGCTTTCAGCTCGCGGATCACGCTAAACAAAGAGGCGGTTTCGGTATCGGTCAGGGCGTCCGTCGGTTCATCCATGATGATGACTTTCGACTCAAAGCTCAGCACCTTGGCAATTTCGACCATTTGCTGATCGCCAATTGATAATTCGCCAACCAGACGATCACTTTTGTAGCGCAGGTTCAGGCGCGCCAGCAGTTTATCGGCTTCGGCATACATCTTTTTCCAGTTGATGCGGCCAAAACCGTTTACAAACTCACGGCCCAGGAAGATGTTTTCAGCGATAGTCAGCTGTGGGATCAGATTCAGTTCCTGATGGATGATGCCAATTCCGGCTTCCTGAGAAGCTTTCGGGCCATTAAACGCCGCTTCCTTGCCCAGAAAATGTACTGAGCCGGCATCTTTCTGGTAGATGCCGGTCAGCACTTTCATCATGGTGGACTTGCCCGCGCCGTTTTCTCCCACCAGCGCCATCACACGTCCCGGATAGACGCTGAGCGCCGCGCCGGAAAGTGCTTTAACGCCGGGAAAGGCTTTATCAATGCCTGTCAGTTGCAGCAAAGGTTGCATAAAGGCCTCAGAAGGTTACGCCGGCACACAGAATAACGTTCGCGTAAGGCGAACATTCCCCGCTGCGGATCACAGCCCGACTTTTTTCGCTTTGCGCTTTGAATGCCTCATGACTGACGTAATCCAAAGCAATGGTGTTTCCCTGGTGTTGTTCGAGTTGTGTCAATTGGGCGAGCAACGCTTCATGGAGTTGAGGATTTTTAGTGAGGATTTCCTCGGCGAGGATAGCCCGCTCAACCTGCATCTCATGTGTCACTACCTCTAAGACTTGTAAAAAGGTGGGAACTCCCTGGGTCAGAGCCAGATCGATGCGTTGGCAAGCTGCTGGCACCGGAAGTCCGGCATCGCCAATAACCAGCTGATCGGTGTGACCTAACCGGGCAATAACATGTGAGATTTCGGCATTTAACAGCGGTGACTTCTTCATTGTGAACTCCTACAGCGAAACGTTTCGCTCACGGATGAGTTTATTAACTTCACCACGCATGGCAACGGACAAGTGATGGAATTGTGATTAGCGTCGAAACGTTTCGCTGAATGATTCAGAAACCGCAGGGAAATTTGAGTTAGTCGTTTCAGAAAGGAGAAAGCGAAAATAAAACAGGGCACCCGAAGGTGCCCTGTGACGGCAGAAATTAGCGTTAAATTTCTACCTGCGTACCGAGTTCGATCACCCTGTTAGGCGGAATTTCAAACTGATCCGGTGCGCGTAAGGCGTTACGGCTGAGTGCCATAAAGAGCTTGCCACGGAAGTAGAGATACCACGGGCGTTTGGTCAGGATCAGCGATTCGTGCGACATAAAGAATGAGGTTTCCATCATCCGGCATGGCAGCCCTTCCAGACCACAGCGGTGGAAAACCTCTTCCACATTCGGCGTCTCTTTAAATCCGTAACTCGCGACCACACGCCAGAACGTCGGAGAAAGCTGTTCGATGGTGACGCGCCGGACATTATGCACATAAGGCGCATCTTCGGTGCGTAACGTCAGCAGCACCACACGCTCATGCAACACTTTGTTGTGCTTGAGGTTATGCAGCAAGGCAAACGGAATGACGTTGATGGCGCGGGACATATACACCGCGGTTCCCGGAACGCGAACCGGCGGGGATTTCTCCAGAGACGCAATCATCGCTTCAAGAGAGTTACCGTGCTCGTTCATGCGGCGCATAAGGCGGAAACGCTCGCTTTTCCAGGTAGTCATGACGATAAACATGCACAGACCCAGCGTCAGCGGCAACCAGCCGCCGGAGAACAGTTTCGTGGCATTCGCCGCGAACAGCGGAATATCCATAAACAGTAGACCGATCAGCAAAATTCCCACCAGGAACGGTTTCCAGTGCCAGTTTTTAAGCGCCACCGTACAGGAAAGAATACTGGTCAGCACCATCGTACCGGTCACAGCAATACCGTATGCCGCCGCCAGGTTGCTCGAATGCTCGAAACTGGCGATAACGATAACCACCGCAAAATACAGCAGCCAGTTAATGGCCGGGATATAAATCTGACCCGCTTCCATTTCTGAGGTGTGAATAATGCGCATTGGCGGCAGATAACCCAGACGCACAGCCTGACGGGTCAGGGAGAACACTCCGGAGATAACAGCCTGAGACGCGATAATAGTCGCCAGCGTCGCCAGCACCAGTAACGGGATTAAAGCCCAGTCAGGTGCCAGCAGGAAGAACGGGTTTTTAATCGACTCCGGATCTTTAAGCAGCAATGCGCCCTGACCGAAGTAGTTCAGCACCAGAGAAGGCAGCACGACGGTGAACCAGGCCAGACGGATCGGGAATTTCCCGAAGTGACCCATATCCGCATACAGCGCTTCCACGCCGGTAATCGACAGAACGACCGCACCGAGCGCCAGGAAGGAAAACGACTTATGCTCGATAAAGAAGTTAACCGCCCACATCGGGTTCATGGCGCGAAGTACTTCAGGATTCTGCATGATGCTGTTGACGCCGAGAACAGCCAGCGTCAGGAACCACAGCAACATCACCGGTGCAAACAGTTTGCCCACGATGCCGGTGCCGTGTTTCTGAATAATGAAAAGCAGCGTCAGGACAGTAATAGAAAGAGGCACAATATAGGGATCAAGTGAAGGTGCTGCGATTTCCAGACCTTCCATCGCGGAAAGAACAGAAATAGCCGGAGTGATCACCACTTCACCATAGAAGAAGCTTCCCCCGATCAGGCCGAGAATGACCAGAACGGCGGTGGTGCGTGCCGAAGTGTTTCTGCCCGCCAGAGACATCAGCGTCAGAATACCGCCCTCGCCTGCGTTGTCCGCCCGCATCACATACGTGAGGTATTTGAGCGAAACAATGAGGATTAACATCCAGAAAATCAGAGAAAGAAAACCAAAAACGACGCTGGGTTCAACGTTGAAACCATAATGACCGGAAAAACACTCTCTTAAGGTATAGAGAGGACTGGTACCAATGTCGCCATAGACCACACCAATGGCGGCCAGGGTTACTGCTGGGAGTGACCGTTTATGTTCAGTGCTCATATTTCGTTTCTTTTCTTTTTTGCTCGAACATCTGTAAGCGATGCGTGCGCTCAGTCTTATGATGCCCACTAAAAGGCGCACAGTATGCACGAATAAATCTGATTGCCTACCCTTAAATGTGCAGCTAAACCAGGGTTCAGATGAACGGGGTCACAATTTTGATAATAGAAAATTTTTAGTAATCAACAAGCTATAACGATAAAAATAATCGTAGCTTCTCATAAGAACCCAGTACACTATTCAACAACTAAATGGAAACCGGAAGAGACAGTATGGCGCAATCTCCCCTTCTGGCAGAACGGATCGCCCGTCTTGCTAACGCACTAGAACATGGCCTGTACGAGCGGCAGGATGCCATACGACTTTGCCTGCTGGCCGCACTGTGCGGTGAAAGCGTTTTCCTGCTCGGCCCGCCGGGTATTGCAAAAAGTCTGATTGCCCGCCGTCTGAAATTTGCCTTCCGTCACGCCCGCGCGTTTGAATATCTTATGACGCGCTTTTCCACGCCGGAAGAAGTCTTTGGTCCGCTGTCGATTCAGGCCCTGAAAGATGAAGGCCGTTATTTGCGTCTGACCGAAGGTTATCTGCCGGAAGCTGAAATTGTCTTCCTTGATGAAATCTGGAAAGCAGGCCCTGCCATCCTTAATACGCTCCTGACGGCCATCAACGAACGTCGTTTCCGTAATGGCGAGCGCGAAGCCCCTATTCCGATGCGCCTGCTGGTCAGTGCGTCTAACGAATTACCTGAAGCCGACGGCGGTCTGGAAGCGCTGTATGACCGTATGCTGATCCGTCTGTGGCTGGATAAAGTGCAGGATAAGCAAAATTTCCGCTCGCTGCTCACCAGCCGCAATAATGAAAGCACCAATCCGGTGGCAGAGTCCCTGAGTATCAGCGATGAAGAATACCAACAATGGCAGCCGGAAATCGACAAAGTTACGCTTTCAGACAGCTGCTTTGAACTGATTTTCCAGTTGCGTCAGCGTCTTGATGCCCTGGATACAGCGCCTTATGTCTCCGACCGTCGCTGGAAAAAAGCCCTGCGTCTGTTGCAGGCCTGCGCCTTCTTCAGCGGACGGAATGCGATCACGCCAGTCGATCTGATCCTGCTCAAAGACTGTTTATGGCACGACCTGAACACCTATAACCTGCTGCAAACGCAGATCGAACAGCTGATCACTGAGCAGGCTTTCCAGCAGCAAACACTGCTGATGAAAATCCAGCAGCTTAATCAGCAATGGATGCAGCATCAGCAGCAACAAAGCTCACGGCAGTCCATCAAGCTGAGCAAAAAAGCCGGAATATTCAGCCGCAAGCCGCAATACTCTCTGCCTGACACGATGACCACCACCAGCCTGACATTATTACTGCAAACGCCTTTGCATCTGCATGACATTAAAGTCACGCATTTGCTGTTTGAACGTATCGTTCTGGAGGATTGGCTCAATAAAGGGGGCGTACTGAAAGCCAAAATCAATGGCATTGGCTTTGCTCAGACCGTTGATCTGGAAATCGACGATAAACAGCAATTGCTGGTGCTGGATGTGAGTCGTCAGAGCACACCGCTGACCCTGCCAGGACATGAGCACATTGCCGTTCCCGATGAGATGAAAAATACGCTCAGCGATCTCACCGCAAAACTGGCTCAGCAAAGGCATGAATTCGGCCAGCAGCAAAACTGTCTGTTTGTGCCGGCAGAATGGATGGCAAAAATAGAGGCCAGCCTGTTGCAGGTATCTGAACAGCTGCGTCATCAGCAACAGACGTTCAGCGGACACTGATCATGTTCAGTCTGGAGTCTTTGGATCTTCTGCTGGCCATCAGCGAGGCTGAACTGATTGAGGAATCGATCATCGGCCTGCTGGCGGCACCGGCAATGGCGGTTTTCTTCAAGAAATTCCCACGTCTCAAACGGGCGCTGACCAAAGATCTTCCCGAATGGAAGATGCGCCTTCGCCAGAGGATCCACGAAACCCCTGTTCCGGAAGATCTGGCGAAAGAATTCTATCTTTATCAGCATTGCCAGCAGACTGATGCCGTTACTTTTCAGTCGGAACTGCCTGCGCTTCTTGAAGAGCTTGAACGGCTAAGCTCCCCTTTCACGACAGAAGCCCGAACGTTGCAGGAGAATCATGAAGCCTCCCGCACCGCCAAAACCGGCAACAGCTTCCAGACCCTGTTCCTCCAGCGCTGGCGCCTGAATCTGACCTTCCAGACGGTGACCGTTCATCAGCAGTTACTGGAACAGGAACAGGAGCAGCTGCAGGAAGAACTGCTGCAACGTCTGGAGCTCAGCAGCGAGCTCTCTCCTTTATTAGCAGAGAACGATACGGCGGCCGGTCGTTTATGGGATATGAGTAAAGGAAAGCGCATGCGTGGCGATATCCAGTCGCTGGCTCGTTTCGGGGCATTTCTCCAGCAACAACCTGAACTGATGCATCTGGCCGAACAGCTGGGGCGCAGTCAGACCGTCAAAACCAGCCCGCATGAAGATGCCAAAATGGAAACGCACCGGCTGATGGTGCGTGAACCCGCGACGGTACCGGAAGAAGTCAACGGTATCCATCAGAGCGATGATATTTTGCGCCTGATGCCGACGGAGCTGGTAACGCTGGGGCTGCCCGAACTGGAGTACGAATTTTACCGCCGCCTGCTGGAAAAGCGGCTGATGACCTATCGGCTGCAA
The DNA here is from genome assembly GCF_004346065.1 of Rahnella sp. JUb53. Classification (NCBI taxonomy): domain Bacteria; kingdom Pseudomonadati; phylum Pseudomonadota; class Gammaproteobacteria; order Enterobacterales; family Yersiniaceae; genus Rahnella; species Rahnella sp. JUb53. The sequence continues at coordinate 255,939 of NZ_SLYT01000008.1, read as the reverse complement.
GGTGATGTCTGGCGTGAGAAAGTGGTTAAACGCCCGGTGGTTTATCAGCAACAGGAACCACAACCGCGCGGGCCTTTTGTGGTGTGCGTCGATACCTCGGGTTCTATGGGCGGTTTTAACGAACAGTGCGCCAAAGCATTCTGTCTGGCACTACTGAAAATTGCACTGGCGGATAACCGCCGCTGTTACATCATGTTGTTCGCCAGTGAAGTGATCCATTATGAACTGACGTCCAACGGCGGTCTGGATCAGGCGCTGCGCTTTCTGGGACAGCATTTTCGCGGCGGTACCGATCTGGCAGCCTGTCTGAATGCCACGCTGGATAAACTGGCGTCACCACAATGGCATGATGCCGATGCCGTGGTCATTTCCGATTTTATCGCCCAGCGCCTGCCTGATGAGGTGCAAAGAAAAGTCAGGACGCTGCAAAAAGAGAAGCAACATCGCTTTCATGCTCTGGCGATGTCACATTATGGCAAGCCCGGAATCCTGCGGATCTTCGATCACATCTGGCGCTTTGATACGGGCGTTAAAAGCCGCGTACAACGTCGCTGGCAGCGAAATTAAGCCTACAGAGAAAGATAACCATGACTGAAATCTATCAGCTCGATGAGCTGGATCGCGGGATCCTGAATGCATTGATGGAGAACGCCCGTACCCCTTATGCGGAACTGGCAAAAGTGTTCACGGTCAGCCCGGGAACTATCCACGTCCGCGTAGAGAAAATGAAGCAGGCAGGCATCATTACCGGCGCGCATATTACCGTTAATCCCAAGCAACTGGGTTATGACGTATGCTGCTTTATTGGCATCATTTTAAAAAGCGCCAAGGATTATCCGTCAGCACTGAAAAAGTTAGAGAGTATAGAAGAAGTGGTCGAAGCCTATTACACCACCGGGCATTACAGCATTTTCATTAAGATCATGTGCCGCTCGATTGATTCCCTCCAGCATGTACTTATCAACAAGATCCAGACAATTGATGAGATCCAGTCAACCGAGACGCTTATCTCCCTGCAGAACCCCATCACACGTACCATCCAGCCCTGAGCACTGATTTCTATACCCCTATTATCCACAGGTAGATCCCAGCTCATTCACAGCGTACAATAGTCTCCTTTTCCCGGGTGAGAGCACCATGTCTGACATTACCCTGATCAGTGGCAGTACGCTTGGCAGTGCCGAATATGTAGCAGAACACGTGGCTGAGAAACTGGAAGAAGCCGGTTTTTCCACTCAGATGTTCCATGGCCCCGAGCTCTATGAAGTTCCGCAGGAAGGGATCTGGCTGGTTGTTTGCTCGACACACGGTGCGGGTGAGTTGCCTGATAACCTGCAACCATTTATGGAGCAGCTGGAAGATCAGCAACCTGATCTGTCAAAAGTACGCTTTGGCGCATTAGGTTTAGGCAGCAGTGAATATGACACCTTCTGTGGCGCGATCGGTTCGTTGGATCAAAAACTGACGTCATTAGGGGCAAAACGGATCGGTGATCGTCTTGAGATCGACGTGACTCAACACGAAATTCCTGAGGATCCGGCCGAGGTTTGGGTGATCAACTGGATTAATTTGATCAAATAAGTGTAAATTTCAGGCGATCAGATGTGGATAACTATGCTTAAAAGCAGGGTAAAACCCGTAGTTATCCCTCTAACAACTCCTGTACGCTTTTCATGCTGTGCATAACTCTCAATTCTGATCCCAGCTTATACTGTCCAGGATCACCGATCATTCACAGCATTCGATCCTTCTTAGCATACTGATCTTCATAAACAAAAATGACTTATGCACAGAGGATCGCGATCTTAATAGAAGTATTAATAAGAGATCTTTAAATAAAAAAGATCTTCTTTTAATTAGTGAAGATCCCCGGGGACTTGTGGAAGCTCAAAACTTGAGTAGAATCCCTCCTCCCAACGCCATACAAAGAAAGTTCGCTTGAACGCCGAGGTGCAGTCGCATGTTTTATCCGGATCAATTTGACGTCATCATCATAGGTGGTGGTCATGCAGGTACCGAAGCCGCCATGGCTTCTGCACGCATGGGACGTCAGACCTTATTATTAACCCACAATATCGACACGCTGGGACAGATGTCGTGTAACCCTGCAATTGGCGGGATCGGGAAAGGACATCTGGTAAAAGAAGTGGACGCACTGGGCGGACTGATGGCCACGGCTATCGATCATGCGGGCATTCAGTTTAGGATACTAAACGCCAGCAAAGGCCCTGCTGTCAGGGCGACACGTGCTCAGGCTGACCGGGTTCTGTATCGCCAGGCAGTACGTACCGCACTGGAAAGCCAGCCAAACCTGATGATCTTCCAGCAACCGGTTGAAGACCTGATCGTCGAAAACGATCGTGTCGTGGGTGCTGTGACCAAAATGGGGCTGAAATTCCGCGCTAAATCGGTTGTTCTGACGGTTGGTACCTTCCTGGATGGGAAGATCCACATCGGTCTGGAGAACTACAGCGGTGGTCGTGCCGGGGATCCTCCTGCGATCTCCTTGTCCCAGCGCCTGCGTGAATTACCTTTACGAGTTAACCGTCTTAAAACCGGTACACCTCCGCGTATCGATGCCCGCACCATTGATTTCAGTGTGCTGGCACAACAACACGGTGATAATCCGGCACCGGTATTCTCTTTCATGGGCAACGTGTCGCAACATCCGCGCCAGATCCCGTGTTACATGACCTATACCAACGAAAAAACCCATGACGTGATCCGCAATAATCTGGATCGCAGCCCAATGTATGCAGGGATCATCGAAGGGATCGGCCCGCGTTACTGCCCGTCGATCGAAGATAAAGTCATGCGTTTTGCCGATCGCAATTCTCATCAGATCTTCCTCGAACCGGAAGGCCTGACCAGCAATGAAGTTTATCCAAACGGTATTTCCACCAGCCTGCCATTCGATGTGCAGATGCAGATCGTCCGGTCTATGCAGGGGATGGAAAATGCCGTCATCGTTCGTCCGGGTTATGCGATTGAATACGATTTCTTCGATCCGCGTGATTTGAAACCGACGCTGGAAAGCAAATTTATCGCCGGTCTGTTCTTTGCCGGACAGATCAACGGCACCACTGGTTATGAAGAAGCCGCTGCGCAGGGCTTGCTGGCTGGCATGAACGCTGCCCGTTGTGCCACTGAGCAGGAAGGCTGGGCACCGCGTCGCGACCAGGCTTATCTTGGTGTGCTGGTTGATGACCTGTGTACGCTGGGCACCAAAGAACCGTACCGCATGTTTACCTCACGTGCTGAGTACCGCCTGATGCTGCGTGAAGACAATGCCGATCTACGTCTGACTGAAAAAGGCCGTGAGTTAGGTCTGGTTGATGATGCTCGCTGGGCGCGCTTCAACGAAAAACTGGAAATGATCGAACAGGAACGTCAGCGCCTGCGTGGCATCTGGGTGAACCCGCATCATGCACAGGTTGAAGAAATTAACGCGCATCTTTCTGCTCCGCTTTCTAAAGAAGCCAGTGCGGAAGAGTTATTGCGTCGTCCTGAAATGACCTATGAGCTGATCACCCGTCTTTCCCCGTTCGCACCTTCCGTTCCGGATGTACAGGCGGCAGAACAGGTAGAAATTCAGATCAAATATGAAGGCTATATTGCCCGTCAGCAGGAAGAGATCGAAAAACAGCAGCGCAATGAAAACACCTTACTGCCTGTTGATCTTGATTACCGGCAGGTGAATGGTCTTTCCAATGAAGTGATCGCCAAGCTTAACGATCACAAGCCGACCTCCATTGGTCAGGCATCGCGGATCTCGGGTATTACGCCGGCAGCTATCTCGATCTTGCTGATCTGGCTTAAAAAACAAGGCTTACTGCGCCGTAGCGCATAACTCACCTCTCTTATGACCGCCCTTTGTAGCCAAAGCGGCGGTCAGTTCTTACTGTTCCCATCTTTCTGAGTGTTTTATCATTTCTCAACCGGGCTGTTCCCGAATATCGACTCTTTCTGAGGATTCACTGTGCAAAAGAAACTGGACTCGCTGCTTGCTGCGGCAGGAATAGCGTTACCCGATCAGCAAAAACAGCAACTGATTGGCTATGTTGAACTGCTGCATAAGTGGAACAAGGCCTATAACCTGACATCTGTTCGTGACCCGATGCAAATGCTGGTGCGTCATATCATGGACAGCATCGTGGTGAATGAACACCTGAAAGGCAGTCGTTTCATTGATGTCGGCACTGGTCCTGGTTTGCCAGGCGTTCCTCTGGCCATTGTCCGCCCTGATTCACACTTCACGCTGCTGGACAGCCTGGGTAAGCGTGTACGCTTCCTGCGTCAGGTTCAGCATGAGCTGGGGCTGAAAAATATCGAACCGGTACAAAGCCGTGTGGAAGAGTTTGAGCCAGAGCCGCCTTTTGATGGGGTGATCAGTCGTGCTTTTGCGTCCCTTCAGGATATGCTTTCCTGGTGCCATCATCTGCCGCAAAAAGGGCAGGGGCGGTTTTACGCCTTAAAAGGAGTCAGCCCTGATGATGAGCTGGCCGCATTACCGGAAGGTATCACTTTGGAATCAGTCATAAAACTGCAGGTACCAGAACTTGACGGGGAACGTCATCTGGTCATTCTTCTCTCAAACTAAAGTTGCGTTTTATCAAATAATATTTAAAAAACGGCTGTGTTAACACAGTTAAAATGAGCAGGCTAATTATATAGCGGTGGCAAACTCTCTATCACCGCTTTTTTACATACTGATAGCATTTATGAGATGTTTTTATTTTAATCCGGACTGTAATAGTCACTTGTGAAATTGAACGTCCGTCACCCTGCGGATATTCAAGTTGTAATAAAAATGTTGTTATTTGTTGGGTTGTTGTGTCAATAAATCGTGGTTATTTTTAAATAAGTTTGTTTAACGAGCAGTGTTTTATTAACAAATTGATTTATAAAGGTTTTAAAAGGCCTGATTAGCTAAAGACATTCAAACAGTGCAGGGTATATAAAGTGTCCTGCGTTAATTATGTGATCCAGTGCACGCTTCTTTGTCGGGTGATGAAATAACCGTATCAAACCAAAAAGGGCAAATTCAGCTATAGTTTGGTTGTCAAAATAGTCGTGAAGGGGAAAATTTAAATAATTGTTCACCTTTTCGCTACTTATCCATTGAATTCGTCCCTGTGCCCCGTATAATTTGCTCGTTTTTTGCTGCTTGACTCAAAACAGTAAAGGCAGTGATATACGGCATTCAGTCTACCTCCAGCTAGGTACTTGATACGGAGAGAACAAACGTCATGTCTGTATCCGGTATTTTACACAGTACAAATAGTGTGAAGGTTGCCAGAAAGCTGTTAATACTGCAGTTATTGACCTTTGTTCTGCTCAGTGCAGTATTTGGTTTTAAAAGCCTGGAATGGACCACATCGGCTCTTATGGGTGGTTTGGCCGCCTGGGTGCCAAATGTACTGTTCATGCTGTTTGCATGGCGCCACCAGGCGCAAACAACGGTCTCTGGACGGGTTGCCTGGTCCTTTGCTATCGGAGAAGCGCTGAAGGTGCTGGTTACGGTAATCTTAATGGTTATCGCACTTGGCCTGTTTAAGGCGGCATTTGCTCCGTTGGGGTTGGCCTATTTATCGGTGTTGATGACCCAGATTTTGGCACCGGCCGTCATTAACAGTTACCGTACTTAACTACTAAAGGGTAAGAGGCATCATGTCTGCATCAGGAGAAATCTCTACTCCACAAGAGTATATCGGTCACCACCTGACTCAGCTTCAGATCGGGACGGGATTCTGGTCGATTAACATCGATTCGATGTTTTTCTCCGTGTTCCTCGGAGTACTCTTTCTGGTTATTTTCCATCGCGTAGCCAAAAACGCCACCAGCGGTGTCCCGGGTAAACTGCAAACCGCAGTTGAACTGGTCGTTGGTTTCGTCGACAGCAGCGTGCGTGACATGTATCACGGCAAAAGCAAAGTGATTGCACCTCTCGCGCTGACCGTCTTCGTCTGGGTGTTTATGATGAACCTGATGGATTTGCTGCCAATCGATTTGCTGCCATTCATCGGCGAGCACATCTTTGGTCTGCCAGCGTTGCGTGTGGTTCCTACGGCTGACGTGAACATCACGTTGTCCATGGCACTTGGCGTATTCATTCTGATTCTTTTCTATAGCATTAAGATGAAAGGCTTTGGCGGTTTCATTAAAGAACTGACAATGCAGCCATTCAATCATCCGGTTTTCATTCCGGTTAACCTGATTCTTGAAGGTGTCAGCCTGCTGTCTAAACCAGTTTCACTGGGTCTGCGACTGTTTGGCAATATGTATGCGGGTGAGTTGATCTTCATCCTTATTGCTGGCCTGTTGCCGTGGTGGTCACAGTGGGTTCTGAATGTGCCTTGGGCCATTTTCCACATCCTGATCATTACGCTACAAGCCTTTATTTTCATGGTTCTGACGATTGTCTATCTCTCGATGGCATCTGAAAAACACTGATTTTCTTTCAACACTACTGCGTTTTAACTGAAACAAACTGGAGACTGTCATGGAAAACCTGAGTATGGATCTGCTGTACATGGCTGCCGCTGTGATGATGGGCCTGGCGGCAATCGGTGCTGCAATCGGTATCGGCATCTTGGGTGGTAAATTCTTGGAAGGTGCTGCACGTCAGCCTGACCTGATCCCTCTGTTGCGTACACAGTTCTTTATCGTTATGGGTCTGGTCGATGCAATCCCAATGATTGCGGTTGGTCTGGGTCTGTACGTGATGTTTGCTGTCGCCTAACACTGAGTTCGCTCAGCGTTAATCGAACTACATCAAATAATTCACTTTGAAAGAGGCATTGTGCTGTGAATCTTAACGCAACAATCCTCGGCCAGGCTATCGCGTTCGTCCTGTTTGTCTGGTTCTGCATGAAGTACGTATGGCCGCCAATTATGGCTGCCATCGAAAAACGTCAGAAAGAAATTTCTGAAGGTTTATCTTCCGCAGAACGTGCCAAAAAAGAGCTGGACTTAGCGCAAGCCGATGCGACCGACCAACTGAAGAAAGCCAAAGCTGAAGCTCAGGTAATCATCGATCAGGCGAACAAGCGTAAAGCTCAAATCGTCGACGAAGCAAAAGCTGAAGCCGAGCAGGAACGTAACAAGATCGTGACGCAAGCCAAGGCAGAGATCGACGCCGAACGCCAACGCGCCCGTGAAGAGTTGCGTAAGCAAGTCGGAATTTTGGCCATTGCTGGCGCCGAGAAGATCATCGAACGTTCCGTGGATGAAGCTGCTAACAGCGACATCGTTGATAAACTGGTCGCTGAACTGTAAGGAGGGAGGGGCTGATGTCTGAATTTGTAACTGTAGCTCGCCCCTACGCCAAAGCAGCTTTTGACTTTGCCGTTGAGCACCAAAGCTTAGACCGCTGGCAGTCCATGCTAGCGTTCACGGCTGAAGTCACGCGCAATGAACAAATTGAAGAACTGCTTTCCGGTGCTAGCGCGCCTGAAACTTTGTCTAAAACGTTTATTGCCGTATGTGGTGACGAACTCGACGACGCAGGCCAAAACCTGATTAAGGTAATGGCTGAAAATGGACGTTTACGCGTTCTTCCGCAAGTGCTGGAGCAGTTTATCGAACTGCGCGCCTCTCTCGAGGCTGTTGCTGAAGTTGAAGTGACTTCAGCAAATCCGCTTACGGAAGAACAGCAGGCAAAAATTGCTGCTGCGATGGAAAAACGTCTGTCTCGCAAAGTTAAGCTGAATTGCAAAATTGACAAGTCTGTTCTTGCCGGTGTCGTAATCCGTGCAGGTGATATGGTGATTGATGGCAGCGTTCGCAGTCGTCTTGAACGCCTGGCAGACGTCTTGCAGTCTTAAGGGGACTGGAGCATGCAACTGAATTCCACCGAAATCAGCGAACTGATCAAGCAGCGCATTGCTCAGTTCAATGTGGTGAGCGAAGCTCACAATGAAGGTACTATCGTTTCCGTCAGTGACGGGATCATCCGCGTGCACGGCTTAGCCGATGTCATGCAAGGCGAAATGATTGCGCTGCCGGGTAACCGCTACGCTATCGCCCTGAACCTGGAGCGCGACTCTGTAGGTGCCGTTGTAATGGGCCCTTACGCTGACCTCGCCGAAGGTATGAAAGTAAAATGTACGGGTCGTATCCTGGAAGTTCCCGTTGGCCGTGGCCTGTTAGGTCGCGTTGTTAACACCCTGGGTGCACCTATTGACGGTAAAGGTCCGGTAGAGCACGACGGCTTCTCAGCTGTCGAAGCGATCGCACCTGGCGTTATCGAACGTCAGTCCGTAGATGAACCTGTGCAAACAGGTTATAAGTCCGTTGATGCCATGATCCCAATTGGTCGTGGTCAGCGTGAACTGGTCATCGGCGACCGTCAAACCGGTAAAACAGCTCTGGCGATCGATGCGATCATCAACCAGCGCGATTCCGGCATCAAATGTATCTATGTGGCTATCGGCCAGAAAGCGTCCACCATTTCTAACGTGGTTCGTAAACTGGAAGAGCACGGCGCACTGGCAAACACCATCGTTGTTGTTGCAACTGCATCAGAATCTGCTGCACTGCAATACCTGGCACCGTACTCCGGTTGCGCAATGGGTGAATACTTCCGTGACCGCGGTGAAGACGCACTGATCGTTTATGATGACCTGTCTAAACAGGCTGTTGCTTACCGTCAGATTTCCCTGCTGCTTCGTCGTCCACCAGGTCGTGAAGCTTACCCAGGCGACGTTTTCTATCTCCACTCCCGTCTGCTGGAACGTGCTGCGCGTGTTAACGCCGAGTATGTTGAAGCATTCACCAAGGGTGAAGTGAAAGGCAAAACCGGCTCCCTGACTGCGCTTCCAATTATCGAAACGCAAGCGGGTGACGTTTCCGCGTTCGTTCCGACCAACGTAATCTCGATTACAGATGGTCAGATCTTCCTGGAATCAAACCTGTTCAACGCCGGTATTCGTCCTGCGGTTAACCCGGGTATTTCGGTATCCCGTGTTGGTGGTGCTGCTCAGACTAAGATCATGAAGAAACTGTCCGGTGGTATTCGTACTGCTCTGGCACAGTATCGTGAGCTGGCTGCGTTCTCGCAGTTCGCCTCAGATCTGGACGAAGCAACGCGTAAACAGCTGAACCATGGTCAGAAAGTGACCGAACTGCTGAAGCAGAAACAATACGCTCCGATGTCAATCGTTGCGCAGTCTCTGATCATCTTCGCAGCAGAACGTGGTTATCTGGAAGACGTTGAATTGTCTAAAGTCGGTAGCTTCGAAGCGGCACTGTTGGCTTATGCCGACCGTGAGCACGGCGAGCTTCTGCAGCAAATCAACCAAACTGGTGCGTATAACGATGAGATCGAGGGTAAATTCAAAAATATCCTCGATACCTTCAAAGCAACCCAGTCCTGGTAACACTAAACGGTCCTGCTGGTATTAAAACCCGGCAGGCCGTTTGGTCTTGAGGAGAAGCAGAGATGGCCGGCGGAAAAGAGATACGTAGTAAGATCAGCAGCGTGCAAAACACGCAAAAGATCACTAAAGCGATGGAAATGGTCGCCGCCTCCAAAATGCGTAAAACGCAGGATCGCATGGCGGCCAGCCGTCCTTATGCAGAAACCATCCGTGAAGTGATTGGTCACCTCGCGCTTGGTAATCTGGAATACAAGCACCCTTACCTGGATGAGCGTGAAATTAAGCGCGTCGGGTATCTGGTGGTGTCTACCGACCGTGGTCTTTGTGGTGGTCTGAACATTAACCTGTTCAAAAAGCTGCTGTCAGAGATGAAAGGCTGGTCCGAAAAAGGTGTTGAAGTTGATCTCGCACTGATCGGTTCCAAAGCAGCCTCTTTCTTCGGCTCCGTGGGGGGCAACGTTGTTGCTCAGGTGACTGGCATGGGGGATAACCCTTCTCTGTCAGAACTGATCGGACCCGTAAAAGTGATGTTGCAGGCTTTCGACGAAGGTCGCTTAGACAAGTTATGCGTTGTCAGCAATAAATTTATCAATACCATGTCTCAGGAACCCCGCATCGTTCAGCTGTTACCACTGCCACCGGCAGAAGACGGCGAACTGGCGAAGAAGTCCTGGGATTACCTGTATGAGCCGGACCCTAAAGCCTTGCTGGACACCCTCCTGCGTCGCTACGTGGAATCTCAGGTTTATCAGGGCGTCGTAGAAAACCTGGCCAGCGAACAGGCCGCGCGAATGGTAGCGATGAAAGCCGCAACCGATAACGGCGGCAGCCTGATCAAAGAGCTGCAGTTGGTATACAACAAAGCTCGTCAGGCCAGCATCACTCAGGAACTCACCGAGATCGTCGGGGGAGCCTCCGCGGTTTAAGCTAGGTTTACGAATTACGTAGAGGATTCAAGATGGCTACTGGAAAGATTATCCAGGTAATCGGCGCCGTGGTGGACGTCGAGTTCCCTCAGGATGCAGTACCGAACGTGTACAATGCTCTTGAGGTAGAAAACGGTACCTCCAAACTGGTGCTGGAAGTACAGCAACAGTTAGGCGGCGGCGTTGTTCGTTGTATCGCAATGGGTACCTCAGACGGCCTGCGTCGCGGTCTGAAAGTGAACAACCTGGAACACCCAATCGAAGTACCTGTGGGTGTTGCAACACTGGGCCGTATCATGAACGTATTGGGTGAACCAATCGACATGAAAGGTGCAATCGGCGAAGAAGAACGTCGTGCGATTCACCGTGCTGCGCCTTCTTATGAAGAGCTGGCAAACTCCCAGGAACTGCTGGAAACCGGTATCAAAGTTATGGACCTGATGTGTCCGTTCGCTAAGGGCGGTAAAGTCGGTCTGTTCGGTGGTGCGGGTGTGGGTAAAACTGTAAACATGATGGAGCTGATCCGTAACATCGCGATCGAGCACTCCGGTTATTCTGTGTTTGCGGGCGTGGGTGAACGTACTCGTGAGGGTAACGACTTCTACCACGAAATGACCGAATCCAACGTTATCGACAAAGTTTCCCTGGTCTATGGTCAGATGAATGAGCCACCAGGTAACCGTCTGCGCGTTGCACTGACCGGCCTGACTATGGCGGAGAAATTCCGTGATGAAGGTCGTGACGTACTGCTGTTCGTTGACAATATTTACCGTTATACCCTGGCCGGTACCGAAGTGTCCGCACTTCTGGGCCGTATGCCATCAGCGGTAGGTTATCAGCCTACACTGGCGGAAGAGATGGGCGCTCTGCAAGAACGTATCACCTCGACCAAAAGTGGTTCAATCACTTCCGTTCAGGCCGTTTACGTCCCTGCGGATGACTTGACTGACCCATCCCCAGCCACCACCTTTGCTCACTTAGATGCGACCGTGGTACTGAGCCGTCAGATCGCGTCACTGGGTATCTACCCGGCGGTTGACCCACTGGACTCTACCAGCCGTCAGCTGGATCCACTGGTTGTTGGTCAGGAACACTATGATGTGGCTCGTGGCGTGCAGTCTATTCTGCAGCGTTACAAGGAACTGAAAGACATCATCGCGATCCTGGGTATGGACGAGCTGTCAGAAGATGACAAGCTGGCTGTATCCCGTGCGCGTAAGATCGAACGTTTCCTTTCCCAGCCATTCTTTGTGGCCGAAGTCTTCACCGGTTCTCCGGGTAAGTTCGTATCGCTGAAAGATACCATTCGTGGTTTCAAAGGCATTATGGACGGCGACTACGATCACCTGCCGGAACAAGCGTTCTACATGGTTGGCACCATTGATGAAGCAGTGGAAAAAGCCAAGAAACTGTAACGCTAGTTTGTTGTGAGAGAGGATGACATGGCTGAAAAAGCTTACCATCTGGACGTTGTCAGTGCTGAAAAACGTATGTTTGAAGGCATGGTACAAAAAATCCAGGTGACGGGTAGCGAAGGCGAACTGGGTATTTTCCCGGGGCATGCTCCGCTGCTCACCGCCATCAAGCCTGGCATGGTGCGCATTGTTAAAGAACACGGTGAAGAAGAGTATATCTATCTTTCCGGTGGCATCCTTGAGGTGCAGCCGAATGCAACGACCGTGTTGGCTGATACTGCAATCCGTGGGCAAGACCTCGACGAAGCGCGCGCGCTTGAAGCCAAGCGCAAAGCGGAAGAACACATTAGTGGTTCTCACGGCGACGTTGATTACGCTCAGGCGTCAGCGGAACTGGCTAAGGCGATCGCGAAACTTCGCGTTATCGAACTGACCAGAAAAGCGATGTAACAACATCAGTTAGAAAAGCGACCTTCGGGTCGCTTTTTTTTTGCCTTTAAAAAAGTACATTTTCAGTGTTTTCCCCAACGCAAATTTTCGCTTTTAGTGGAATGCTTGCGTGATTAATCGACACTTTACCCTCAGTTTTTTTGGTGTAGTCTATGCAGCATACAACCCTTGCAGACTGCGGTCTGCGGGCGGTTTTTGAAGCGAAATATGTAGTAATCCGCGCACTGAACGGGTTACTTTTGTCACTCAAATTGGATTTGTCAGGTTACCTATGTCGAACAGCGCACTGAGTGTGGTGATCCTTGCCGCGGGCAAGGGGACACGCATGTACTCCAACCTCCCGAAAGTTCTTCACCCGTTGGCCGGCAAGCCAATGGTTCAGCACGTCATTGATGCGGCCACGCAAGTGGGTGCCCGGAACGTGCATCTGGTCTATGGCCACGGCGGCGATTTACTGAAGAAAAATCTGGCAGGCAGTGATCTGAACTGGGTATTACAGGCAGAGCAACTGGGCACCGGTCATGCAATGCAGCAGGCGGCGCCGTTCTTTGCTGATGATGAAGATGTGCTGATGCTGTACGGCGATGTTCCGCTGATTTCCGTCGACACCTTGAATAAATTGCTCAAAGCCAAGCCCGATGGCGGCATTGGATTACTGACCGTGGTGCTGGATGATCCGACCGGTTATGGCCGTATTGTTCGTGAGAATGGCGTTGTTACCGGCATCATCGAGCAGAAAGATGCCAGCGAAGAACAGCTGAAAATTCAGGAAATTAACACCGGTATTCTGGTGGCTAATGGCGCGTCATTCAAACGCTGGCTCGGTCAGCTGAACAACAACAACGCGCAGGGTGAATACTACATCACCGATATTATTGCGATGGCGCATGCTGAAGGACACCTGATCGCCACCGTTCACCCTGCACGAAACAGTGAAGTGGATGGCGTGAATAACCGCCTGCAACTTTCCCGTCTCGAGCGCGTATATCAGAGCGAACAGGCTGAGCGTCTTTTACTGGAGGGCGTGATGCTGATGGATCCGGCGCGATTTGACCTGCGCGGTGAGCTGGCGCACGGCATTGATGTGGTGATCGACACTAACGTAATTATTGAAGGTCACGTAAAACTGGGCGATCGCGTCAAAATTGGTGCGGGTTGCGTGCTGAAGAACTGCGTAATTGGCGATGACTGTGAAGTCAGCCCGTACAGCGTGTTCGAAGATGCGTTGCTGGAAAGCGGTTGTACTGTCGGACCGTTTGCCCGTCTGCGCCCCGGCGCTGAACTGGCTGAAGGCTCGCATGTAGGTAATTTCGTCGAAATTAAAAAGGCGCGCCTGGGTAAAGGCTCGAAAGCCGGTCATCTTTCCTATCTTGGCGATGCCGAGATTGGCGATAACGTGAATATCGGTGCGGGCACCATCACCTGTAACTACGACGGCGTGAACAAGCATAAAACTGTCATTGGTAATGATGTCTTTGTCGGGTCTGACACACAACTGGTCGCGCCCGTCACGGTCGGTAATAACGTGACTATTGCTGCGGGTACGACGGTGACGCGCGATGTGCCGGATAACGGTCTGCTGCTCAGCCGCGTGCCGCAGGTGCACAAGCCTGACTGGCAGAAACCGGTGAAGAAAAAATAAGCTATTCTGAGGCTTAAGCATTCAGGCGCAGTTTTCTGCGCCTGATGTTTGTTTATCACGTTGTGTTTTGGTCTGCATTTTGTCGTCGAAATTCAGTCCAAAACATAATAATCCCCAACTCTCTACAAGGCTCGGGGAACCGCAAGTACACCGGAAAACGGGGCTTGTGGATAAATCAGGTCAGGCATCAAAAAGGTCCCGAAAGACCTTCTATAGGAATAAAACTGATGTGTGGAATTGTAGGCGCTGTGGCGCAACGCGATATTGCTGAAATTTTGTTGGAAGGTTTACGCCGTCTCGAATACCGCGGTTATGACTCAGCCGGTCTGGCTGTGATTGATGCCGACGGGAAAATGGGACGTCTGCGTCGTCTGGGCAAAGTCCAGATGCTGGCCGATGCGCTGGATGAACATCCGCTGCACGGCGGTACCGGTATTGCTCACACCCGCTGGGCAACACATGGCGAGCCTTCTGAAGCCAATGCCCACCCGCATGTGTCTGATTACATTGCGGTAGTGCATAACGGTATTATCGAAAACCACGAACCTCTTCGTGAATTACTGATTGAACGCGGTTACCGTTTTGATTCTGAAACGGATACCGAAGTGATCGCGCATCTGGTGCATTGGGAACAACTTCAGGGCGGCACGCTGCTTGAAGTCGTTCAGCGTGTTATCCCGCAACTGCGTGGTGCCTACGGTACGGTAGTGATGGACCGCCGTGACCCGTCTGTTCTGGTCGCTGCCCGTTCCGGTAGCCCGCTGGTGATTGGCCGTGGCGTGGGTGAAAACTTCATCGCTTCCGACCAGTTGGCGCTGTTACCTGTTACCCGCCGTTTCCTGTTCCTGGAAGAAGGTGATGTTGCTGAGGTTAAGCGCCGTTCTGTCAGCGTTTATGACAAAAATGGTCATGCCGTTGAGCGTGAAGAAATCGAATCCAAAGTACAGTACGACGCCGGTGACAAAGGCGTTTACCGTCACTACATGCAAAAAGAGATTTACGAACAGCCGCTGGCCATTAAAAACACCCTCGAAGGGCGTTTTAATCACGGCGAAGTCAATCTGAGCGAACTGGGCGAAAAAGCTGACGAAATTCTGTCCCGTGTTCAGCACGTGCAGATCATCGCCTGCGGGACGTCTTACAACTCCGGCATGGTGGCTCGTTACTGGTTCGAATCTCTGGCCGGTATGCCATGTGATGTCGAAATCGCGTCAGAATTCCGCTATCGCAAATCCGCTGTTCGTCCGGGCAGCCTTATCATCACGCTTTCTCAATCTGGTGAAACGGCTGATACGCTGGCAGCGCTGCGTCTGTCCAAAGAGCTGGGTTATCTCGGTTCTCTGGCGGTCTGTAACGTGGCCGGTTCTTCTCTGGTGCGTGAATCCGATCTGGCGCTGATGACCAAAGCCGGTACCGAAATTGGCGTGGCCTCTACTAAAGCGTTCACCACGCAGCTGACCGTTCTGCTGATGCTGGTGGCACGCATGGGCCGTCTGAAAGGGATGAGCCCGCAAGTTGAGCATGACATTGTTCACGCGCTTCAGGCGTTGCCTGCGCGTATCGAACAAATGCTGTCGCTGGATAAAACCATCGAATCTCTGGCTGAAGGTTTCTCTGACAAGCATCACGCCCTGTTCCTCGGTCGCGGCGATCAGTATCCGATCGCGATGGAAGGTGCGCTGAAGCTGAAAGAGATTTCGTATATTCACGCAGAAGCTTATGCGGCGGGCGAGCTGAAACATGGCCCGCTGGCGCTGATTGACGCGGATATGCCGGTGATCGTCGTTGCACCTAATAACGAATTGCTGGAAAAACTGAAATCGAATATCGAAGAAGTGCGCGCCCGTGGCGGGCTGCTGTATGTCTTCGCCGATCAGGACGCCGGTTTCACCGACAGCGAAGGGATGAAGATTATCCAGCTGCCACACGTTGAAGAAATCGTCGCACCGATTTTCTACACCGTGCCGTTACAGTTGCTGTCCTACTACGTTGCGCTGATTAAAGGCACCGACGTTGACCAGCCACGTAACCTGGCGAAGTCTGTGACCGTCGAATAAAACCGACCTATTCAGTCGCTGATTCTCTGAGCGCCTTTCGGGGCGCTTTTTTATTGTTTCCGGTTTTTCTCTTTCTCAGTAAACGGTCACGATTTTCTTCTCTCAGACTTCGTAACCCGCGCCGGATAAGGTATAGTTCGCGTTTTTCTGAAGGTGCTTTGCTCAATGCAGACCGACTCCATTCGTCTTAACAAATACATCAGCGAGAGCGGAATTTGCTCGCGCCGCGATGCCGATCGTTACATCGAACAGGGAAATGTTTTTATTAACGGCAGGCGTGCCGCGGTAGGGGCTCAGGTATTTGCCGGCGATGTGGTGAAAGTGAATGGTCAGGTTATCGAGCCGCGTGATGAAGAAGATCTGGTACTGATCGCGCTGAACAAACCTGTCGGCATCATCACCACGATGGAAGAAGGTGAGCGGGACAACATCCGCGATTTCGTTAACCACAGCAAACGCGTCTTCCCGATTGGCCGTCTGGATAAAGATTCGCAGGGCCTGATTCTGCTGACCAATCATGGCGATCTGGTCAACAAAATCCTGCGCGCCGGTAACGACCACGAAAAAGAATACATCGTCACCGTCAACAAGCCGATCACAGACGAGTTTATTGCCGGTATGGGCGCGGGCGTACCGATGCTCGGTACCGTGACCAAAAAGTGCAAAGTGAAGAAAGAAGCGCCGATGGTGTTTCGCATTACGCTGGTGCAGGGGCTTAACCGCCAGATCCGCCGTATGACTAAGCACTTTGGTTTTGAAGTCACTAAGCTCGAACGCGTGCGCATCATGAACATCAATCTGAAAGGATTGCCGCTGGGCGAATGGCGCGACCTGACCGATGATGAACTCATTGAGTTATTTAAACTGATTGAAAATTCGTCGTCTGAAGATAAACCGGCGAAAAAAGCGCAGGCAAAAACTGCTCAGGCTAAGAAACCCACTGCTGCAAAACCGGCTGTCACAAAACCGAAAAATACCGAAAAACCGGAGGGTAATTCAGGCTCCCGTAAGCGTTTTGCCCAGCCCGGGCGTAAGAAGAAAGGGCGATAATTTGCCCGCTTTTTGTCATCTGCCGGTGTCACAACCGGCATTTCCCGCTTAAAATCCCCGCATTTTGCCCGTATAGTTCGAATTGTGACCAGTGTCATAAAACTGTCACATAACGTACATTTTACTGTCACTAAACTGTCCTATTTTCCTCCTGTGCCAAACACTTTAATTAACGTCGACATCAGTCGGGAAGTTTAAAACCACCAGGAGTGGAACATGAAATTGATGCGTAACACCGTCGCCGGTCTTGTAGCAGCGACTTTCTCCCTCACAGCAATGTCTGCTTTCGCTGCCACTAACCTGACTGGCGCTGGCGGTACCTTCCCAGCTCCTGTTTACGCTAAGTGGGCTGACGCATATCAGAAAGAAACCGGTACTCAGGTTAACTATCAGGGCATCGGTTCTTCCGGCGGCGTGAAACAAATCATCGCCAAGACCGTAGACTTCGGCGCATCTGATGCCCCGATGAAAGACGAAGATCTGGCCAAAAACGGCCTGTTCCAGTTCCCTACCGTGATCGGTGGCGTGGTACTGGCTGTTAACATCCCGGGGATCAAATCCGGTCAGCTGACGCTGGACGGCGCAACGCTGGGTGATATCTACCTCGGCAAAATCAAAAAGTGGAACGACGCGGCGATCACCAAGCTGAACCCAGGCGTGAAACTGCCAGACACCAACATCGCGGTCGTTCGCCGTGCTGACGGTTCCGGTACCTCTTATGTCTTCACCAGTTACCTGGCGAAAGTAAACAGCGAGTGGAAAGACAAAATCGGTTCTGGTTCTACTGTGAACTGGCCTACGGGTCTCGGCGGTAAAGGTAACGACGGCGTTGCAGCCTTTGTTCAGCGTCTGCCTGGTTCAATCGGTTATGTAGAATATGCTTACGCCAAGCAAAACAACCTGGCTTACACCAAGCTGGTTGATGCTGACGGTAAAGCGATCAGCCCGACTGAAGAGTCCTTCAGCGCAGCGGCTAAAGGCGCTGACTGGAGCAAAACCTTCGCTCAGGACCTGACTAATCAGAAAGGTGACAATGCGTGGCCAATCAGCTCCACCACCTTCATTCTGATTTACAAAGATCAGCAAGACGCAGCGAAAGGCACTGAAGTGCTGAAGTTCTTCGACTGGGCTTACAAAAACGGCAACAAGCTGACGACCGATCTGGATTACGCAGCCCTGCCTGAATCAGTGGTTGAGCAGATCCGTGCAGCATGGAAAACCAACGTTAAAGACAGCAGCGGCAAAGCACTGTACTAGGAATACCTGTCATACCTGAAGCTGCACCGGCGTTAGCTGCGCTCGTTCACCCGAATCACTTACCTGAGTAAGCTCACCGGGATTCACTTGCAGCTGGCTTGGTGCAACTCCAATTATTTTGGGTATAGTAACTCTGCTTCATTCCCTCTCCGGCCGGGGAGGGAATTAAATTTGAATTAAAAGAGAGTGGTATGGCTGAATACAAGCCGGCTATCAAGGCACCCAGCAAAAACGGTGACATCATCTTCGGCGCTCTGGTCAAACTGGCTGCGCTGATTGTGCTATTCATGCTGGGCGGCATTATCGTCTCGCTGTTTATTGCTTCCCTGCCGAGCATCGAAAAGTTTGGTTTATCCTTCCTGTGGACGAAAACCTGGGATGCTCCGAACGAACAATTCGGCGCACTGGTGCCGATTTACGGCACGGTCGTGACCTCCATTATTGCCTTGCTGATTGCAGTTCCTGTCAGCTTTGGTATCGCATTATTCCTCACTGAGCTGGCGCCGAACTGGATGAAACGCCCGCTGGGTATTGCTATCGAACTGCTGGCGGCGATCCCCAGCATTGTTTATGGCATGTGGGGTTTGTTTGTCTTTGCACCGCTGTTTGCGCAGTACTTCCAGACGCCGGTGGGTGATGTACTTTCCGGTATCCCGATTGTTGGCGCACTGTTCGCCGGCCCGGGTTTTGGTATCGGTATTCTGGCGGCGGGCGTCATTCTCGCCATTATGATCATCCCGTACATTGCCTCCGTCATGCGTGACGTGTTCGAGCAAACGCCGGTGATGATGAAAGAATCTGCTTACGGCATTGGTTGCACCACGTGGGAAGTGATCTGGCGCATCGTGCTGCCGTTCACCAAAAATGGGGTAATCGGTGGCGTGATGTTAGGTCTGGGACGCGCGCTGGGCGAAACCATGGCAGTGACCTTTATTATCGGTAACACCTACCAGCTCGACAGCGCCTCACTTTATGCGCCGGGCAACAGTATAACCTCCGCACTGGCAAACGAATTTGCCGAAGCGGAAGCCGGTCTGCACACTGCCGCGCTGATGGAACTGGGGCTGATCTTGTTTGTTATCACCTTTATTGTCCTGGCGCTGTCGAAAGTGATGATCCTGCGTCTGGCTAAGAAAGAGGGCCGTTAAGATGACGACACTCGACATGCAAAGTAACGCAGCATTACTGGAATCACGCCGTAAACGTCAGGCATGGCGCCGTCAGAAAAACCGTATCGCGCTGATGGTCTCGATGATGACCATGGCGTTTGGTCTGTTCTGGCTGGTCTGGATCCTGTTTACCACCATCGTCAAAGGTGTCGACGGGATGTCGCTGGCGCTGTTCACGCAAAACACGCCGCCACCGAACACGGCGGGCGGCGGTCTGGCGAATGCCATTGCGGGCAGCGGATTACTGATTTTATGGGCGACGGTCATCGGTACGCCTCTGGGCGTGATGGCGGGGATTTATCTGGCCGAATATGGTCGCAAATCCTGGCTCGCTGAATTCATTCGCTTCATCAACGACATTTTGCTTTCTGCGCCATCCATCGTTGTCGGCCTGTTTGTGTACACCATTATGGTGGCAAAAATGGGTCACTTCTCTGGCTGGGCGGGCGTTCTGGCGCTGGCGTTGTTACAAATCCCGATTGTTATCCGTACCACGGAAAACATGCTGAAACTGGTGCCCGACAGCCTGCGTGAAGCGGCTTACGCGCTGGGTACGCCAAAATGGAAAATGATTTCGGCCATCACGCTGAAAGCGTCTGTTTCCGGCATTATCACCGGTATTTTGCTGGCGATTGCCCGTATTGCCGGTGAAACCGCGCCGCTGCTGTTCACGTCACTCTCCAACCAGTTCTGGAGCACTGACATGATGCAGCCGATTGCCAACCTGCCGGTGACTATCTTTAAGTTTGCGATGAGCCCGTTTGGCGAGTGGCAACAACTGGCCTGGGCGGGCGTGCTGCTGATTACGGTGTGCGTGCTGCTGCTGAACATTCTGGCGCGTGTGATTTTCGCGCCGAAAAAGCAATAAGTTCATTCATTATCGATGGCAGACGAATACGGCTGCCGTCACTGTTTACCCGGCGTCGCCACGCGGCGCGCGAATAAGAGAGATGTCTTAATGAGTCGAATGACTGACGCATCCAACAGCAAGATTCAGGTTCGCGATCTGAACTTTTATTACGGCAAATTCCACGCGCTGAAAAATATTTCCCTGGATATCGCTAAGAACGAAGTCACGGCATTCATCGGTCCGTCCGGCTGTGGTAAATCCACGCTGCTGCGTACGTTCAACAAAATGTACCAGCTGTATCCGGAACAGCATGCAGAAGGTGAAATCCTGCTCGATGGCGAAAACATTCTGGTGGATAAGCAGGACATCGCGTTGCTGCGCGCCAAAGTCGGCATGGTCTTCCAGAAACCGACGCCATTCCCGATGTCTATTTACGACAACATCGCGTTTGGTGTGCGTCTGTTTGAAAAGCTTTCCCGTACCGATATGGATGAGCGAGTGCAATGGGCACTGACCAAGGCCGCGCTGTGGAACGAATCCAAAGATAAGCTGCACCAGAGCGGTTACAGCCTGTCCGGTGGTCAGCAACAGCGTCTGTGTATCGCGCGCGGTATTGCGATCCGCCCAGACGTTCTGCTGCTCGACGAACCTTGTTCTGCGCTGGATCCGATTTCTACCGGTCGTATCGAAGAACTGATCACCGAGCTAAAATCTGATTACACCGTGGTGATCGTGACCCACAACATGCAGCAGGCTGCGCGTTGTTCAGATCGCACTGCGTTTATGTATCTGGGCGAACTGATCGAATACAGCGATACCGACTCGCTGTTCACGTCGCCAGCGCGCAAACAGACTGAAGATTACATTACTGGCCGCTACGGTTGAGGTAAGAACAATGGACAACCTGAACTTAAACAAACACATATCCGGCCAGTTCAACGCCGAGCTTGAACACATCCGCACGCAGGTTCTGGCAATGGGCGGGCTGGTCGAGCAACAACTGACTGATGCCATTACGGCGATGCATAATCAGGATGCCGAACTGGCGCAGCGCGTCATCAAAGGTGATGACAAAGTTAACCTGATGGAAGTGGCGATCGACGAAGCCTGTGTGCGCATTATTGCCAAGCGCCAGCCGACCGCCAGCGATTTGCGTCTGGTGATGGCGATCATCAAAACCATTTCTGAACTCGAACGTATCGGTGACGTGGCAGATAAAATCTGCCGCACGGCGCTGGAAAAATTCTCGCATCTGCATCAGCCGCTGCTGGTCAGCCTGGAATCTCTGGGTCGCCACACCGTAGAAATGCTACATGATGTGCTGGATGCGTTTGCGCGTATGGATCTTGACGAAGCGGTACGTATTTACCGTGAAGACAAGAAAGTGGATCAGGAATATGAAGGCATTGTGCGCCAGCTGATGACCTACATGATGGAAGATCCGCGCACTATCCCGAGCGTGCTGACTGCGCTGTTCTGCGCCCGTTCTATTGAGCGTATCGGCGACCGTTGCCAGAACATCTGCGAATTCATTTTCTACTTCGTGAAGGGGCAGGATTTCCGTCACGTGGGCGGCGATGCGCTGGACAAGCTGCTGACAGACGGCAAAGACGCGCCGAAAGAATAATCGCTGGCTGATATTGCCCGACAAAAAAGGCCTCTTACGAGGCCTTTTTGCTGTCCGCTCTGTAACAGCGTCCGATCAGCGCAATTACTTCATCACGTAGCGCAGGGCAACCATGACGGCCAGCTGACGGTAATGGGCGGTCTGTAAATCCACTTCATCCGGATTTTCAAACAATGCGCCGAACGTATATTGGTTGGCAACCTGGTGCACGCACAGGCTGCTGATCAGACGGTGAACGTCGCGTGCCTGCGCATCTTCTTTGAACAGATGGCTTTGCTTGCCACGCGCGAGAATATCTTCCAGCAGCGTTAATGCCGATTTGTTGATTTCACGGATGCTGGTGGACTGACGGATAAACCGGCCGCGCAGCATGTTTTCCGTTGAAACAATACGAATGAATTCCGGATGTGAGACGTGGAAATCAAAGCTGGCTTCGACCAGTTTGACGATAGCTTCAGCGGGCGGAAATGACGAGAGATCCAGATCCAGCTCGTGCTGACGGATACCGCGGTAAACGTGCTCCAGCACCAGCATGTACAACGCTTCTTTGGTCTTGTAGTGATAGACCACCATACGTTTCGTGGTGCTGGCGTTGGAAGCGATATTTTCCATGCGTGCGCCCATCAGACCGGATTCTGCGAATTCAGCCAAAGCGCTGTCAAAAATGCGCTGCTTCAGTCCTATCGGATCATTTTTACGTCCCGGCGCCGGGGAACTTTGGCTGCTCAGCGTCTTATCCTCATCATTAACCACATTCACGCCACAGAGATTAACCATTGCGTCGCTCAGTTACAATCCGTGCGTTCATACAACGCCTCTGCACTTGACGAACGTGGCATGAGGGTCCACTACTGTAAGTATCGAAGCCTGACTTAAAGGACGCTATTTTGCCTGCAACCACCCGTTTACGTTCAATTGCGACAGTTTCAGTACCAGGAACCTTGCCTGAAAAGCTCACGGCGATAGCTGCTGCGGGATTCGATGGCGTGGAAATATTCGAAGATGATTTGCTTAAAAGTCCGGTCAAGCCGGTGGCTATCCGTAATCTCGCCGATTCCCTCGGCTTGCGTATTTTCCTGCTGCAGCCTTTCCGCGATTTTGAAGGCGTTCCTGCGGAAAGACGTATCGAAAAACTCGCCAGCGCGCGCCGTCAGTTTGATCTGATGCGCGAGCTGGGCTGCGATCATTTACTGGTGTGCAGCAACACCGATCCAGAAAGCTCACCGGAGCGGGATGTACAGATTGCCGATCTCGCCGCGCTGGCTGAAATGGCGGAGCCTTATGATATCCGTATCGGCTTTGAAGCGCTGGCGTGGGGCAAACACATCAACCGCTACCGGCAGGCGTGGGATCGCGTACGTGAGGTGAACAATCCGGCGCTGGGCATTGTGCTCGACAGCTTCCATATTCTCGCCACGGGCGACAATCTTGACCGGCTGGACGAAGTGCCGCTGGATAAAATCAGCTTCCTGCAACTGGCTGATGCGCCCTACAAAGACATGAACGTGCAGCAATGGAGCCGCAGTTATCGCTGTTATCCGGGGCAGGGTGATTTACCGCTGGTGGATTTCGTCAGCACGCTGAACCGAAAAGGCTTCACCGGGCCGTGGTCGCTTGAAATCTTCAATGATAAAACCCTGCCGCTGGCAGATGGCCTGCGATCCTTAGCGGAGCTGGAAAAGCGGATGCAGGCTTACGATCAGGATCACAATTCAAATCCATTAATAGAGGAAATTTAGGTTAAGTTTTACATCGTGTGTAATTCGGCGTATTAACCATGAAAAAACAAGGGAATGTTATTCATGGATTTCAGAAGTCAGATGTTGAAGAACGCAGTTGCCAGTGAGCAGGCCACTTCTACACCTTCAGGCTGCAAAGCCTGCCAGCGGAAAGGATTACCAATCTACCCGCTGCGTGTCGCAGCGGTGCCTCATACTCTGGTGAATACAGGCTGGCGACCAGATGTTCCTCAGCAAGAAGTTGAACTGACCGGAAGCGAATTTAAATATGCGCTGCGTACTTTACGCATGGGCTATGTGTATGTCTTGCTGGATAAGCGGATCTGGCAGGGCTATCAGGTGACGGCCAAAGGCTATCTGCGACAATTCAATCCCTTCAATATGCCCAAAAGTGAAACCGTTGAACCGCTGAGTGAATCCTGTGCTCAGCACGGGCACGATGTTTCTGCCAGTTTCATCAATATCGATGACAAAAAATACAGTGAAGCCTGGCTGGCTTTCAGCCGCGATCCCTGGAGTAAAGAGGTGCTTGAGGAATATAAGTCCGAAAGGCGCCCGGTCAGTCGTTTCACCAAAATTTCTCTTCCGGAGTTGAAAAATAATCCGGCGAGTATACCCGCAGCGCTGGTTATGGATCCGCAACTCTCCTCAATGAAAGCTAATGTTGCCGAGTTTGCCACCGAGTATTTTTTCAATAATCCCAAAAGACTTACCGGTGAACCAGACGGTGGCGTTCACGGTTTTTTCACCCGTACGGACATTGTTAAACAGAGAATTCTGGAACTGAAAATCTCGCACTTTAATGTGGAGTACCAATGCCGGACCGTAGCGCTGGCGCTGAATGACAGCGTGGGCGTGATTCAGGAACTGAATAATAGCCGTATGCAGATTGCGGAAGCGAGGCAGGAATATCTTGAGCTTCCCGGCGTCTTCCACCGACATATGATTTCTGAGGCGATCTGCCAGTACCTCGACAATATAAAAACGGAGGTAGTGAATAATCCCCGCCAGGCGTCATCAGGTCCGGGTATCGGGGGCGGCTATCCACGACCCGTTCCCTGGGAGAAAACGTTCAGCCAACAAACGCATCGTTTGCTGGAAAACTATGACGAACCGGCGCGGGCGTCCTTTGCCGCTGAATTTGAAGAGCGATTTACCTCCCCTGAAAAGCAGCTTGCCGCCATTGATACAGATCTTGCCGCCTGGTATCAGGCACCCGGCTGGCAGACGATCATTACGCATGATTATTCTCCTGATAGCAGTGCGGGAAGCTGGGCTGCGCAGATGCTGACGCTTGCTGCCTGTGTGCAGGGCGGTGCAATGGGCAAAGATACCTTAAAGGTCTGGGCGTTGTGGCTCGAAAAGGCTGACTCACCGGCGTATCAGGGCTTTACGGGAATGGACACCTCATTGCTGAACACTGTTTTCAACTACGGTAATTATAAAGCGGCGGCAACTTCCGATGAGTTTGGTCAGTATCTGAAAGGTGCTGCCATCCAGCGGAGCTGGGCTATCCGTATGCTGGCAGTCACTGGCTCTGCCGCCCGGCTGGGTAAGTCGCTGGCCGAGGCTCCCCGCAAAGGGTTTATGTGGATGATGCAGGCGGCCATGCTGACTGCGGGCGAATCCGTCGTTGTACTGAGATACCAGACGACCTTCCGCGGGTTGCAGAAACATCTCAGACATTCCGCTTCCCTGCGTCAGGCCATGTCGCAAAACGGCCCCGTGCTCAGGCTAACCGGTGGCAGTATGTCGGTGGTGGATGAAATTCAGGGGATGCGGGGCAAAGGGCTGGATACGCCGCTCTGGGTGGAATTCAGTGCGCCGGGGACACTGGCGAAACTGCAAAGCGAGTTACCCGTCTTGACGGAGAAACCGTTCAATAACCCCGCGGTATTGGATGAATTGCACGATGTCTATCTTTCTGAGCTGTCGCTGGCAGAAAAAGGCGCAACCGGTCCGGTGCTTAAAGCAACTTATGCGCAGATCGCCAAATATGGCGAGTTAAGCCGCCGGCTGGTCAGCGGTGACGGTGCCGGCCTGATACTGGGGGCAGGATTGCTGGCGATGCAGTGGTTTAACTGGCGTGAACTGACGGAGCGGCTGAATAACTCCGTGGGCACTGATAAAGATCTCGTCGCGGATATGGCCATTAACACCCTGCTGATGATGGAAGGCTTCTCAGAATTGTCAGGTTTTGCCTACAAACTGGCGTTAAAGAAAAACTGGGTGGTGCTGAGCGCCGCAGAGCAGGTGCCCGCTATGGTCAGGTTTGGGGCTGTGTTAGGAGGGATTGCTGGTATTGCTGAGGGTATTCGGCAATGGGTAAACGCTTCAGAAGCCAAAAATGACGGTGATAGTGCAGCCGTTCGATTTTATTACGCATCATCCGCAACTTTTATTCTAGGTGGAGTCGTTGGTGGTATGTATGGTTTTAAGGGTTTTTTTGCCTTAACTAGCACGGCAGAAACAGGTTTTCTCGGACTCGGCCCCGCCGGCTGGGCGGCGATATTGTTAATTAGCGGGGCCATGCTGGCCTATGTTGGCAGTGAGTTGCGCACCACGGCGTTTGAAATCTGGTTGCGACGTACCTGCTTCGGCATTGAGCTGAAGCGGCATGGTAACGATATCGTCTGGCATGCCACCAGTCTGGAAGACCTGGCCGAAGCCCTGATCGATTACCGGGCGATTGTCAGCGGCATGGTGGCAGATGTGGCTTTTGCTTCTGCTGTTAGCCCGACCGGTCGCACCACCCTTGAGGGTGTGGTTTATGAACGCATCGATCTGCGGGTGAGTATGCCCGGATGGGCGGCAGGCAAAGGTGGCTGGTCCGTGCATCTGGCGCGTGCTGGCGACGATAAGGTATTGTTCTCGCAATCAGTGAGTGCGCCGGGGCAGGCTGACGGGTATCAGGCTGTGGAGCCTTCCGGTTATTATAAATACCGTCTGTCAGTGGATGAGGAGACGGTAACGGAAGGCGGTAAAGAGAGGAAGATAAACAGCCTGAATCTGATGGTCAGTGTCTGGGCAGAACAAAGCCGTACAGCGAAAGTGAAACTAATCGCGAATTACTGGCCGGATAATACTGATGCAGATTATCAGCTGGGCCTGACGGTCAGTAAACAGGGATGATGCGATGAAACGACAGTCCAGGCTTGATGCGCCAGTTCGATACTGGGATGAAGATTTACCTAAACAGGCAGACGATCAGAAAGCTCCGCCGCAGTTGATCCGGGTGAATGAAATCAATGATGTGTGGATGGAGATCCCGCGTTATGTGAATTACGGGTGGGGGGGATTATGGTTTATGGCCTTTATTTCGTTTTTTGCACTTTGTTTTCTTGTTTATGGCGCTATTTCGATAGGCATGTTTTCAGATATAGCATCGTTCATTTTCTATTTTCTACCTCTTCTTCCGGTTTTCTATTTTGTAGTTAGTGGTTTCCGCTCTGTTTTATTTGAACCCCGGGGCGCACCTGTTCGTTTTAACCGAAAGCGTCAGAAGGTTTATGTCTACGAGTACAAAAAAAGTATCTGGCCCTGGAAGCGCTGGCCGGTGGTGATCAAGGTATTTGACTGGGCCGATATTCAGGGAGAACGGGTGCAGCTGGCGGGGCATGCAGACTGGGGGCACCGGATATACTGCGCGGTTTGTAAACCGGGAACATATGAGGTCGTGGACCGGTTTGTGCTCGCCTGGACGGTGGGCAATCTGCGCGATGCTAACAGTTTATGGAGCCACTGCTGCCACTACATGGAAGCCAGACCGGTGCCTAAAAACCCGCTGCTGACCGATAAGCCAGCAGACTGGACGCCGTTCAGAACGGTACGCTGGCCGTCAGATGTTGAACGTGAATCAACCACCGCAACAGGGATGATGTGATGAAACGACAGTCCAGACTTGATGCGCCAGTTCGATACTGGGATGAAGATTTACCTAAACAGGCAGACGATCAGAAAGCTCCGCCGCAGTTGATCCGGGTGAATGAAATCAATGATGTGTGGATGGAGATCCCGCGTTATGTGAATTACGGGTGGGGGGGGTTATGGTTTATGGCTATTATTTCTTTATGTTGCTTAAGCTTTTTCCTTTTATCATCTCATTTCATTTCGGATATGTTTTATGATGTATCCTCCTTTATTTTCAATTTCTTACTACTCTCACCGTTATATATTGCTGTTATTTTTTGTTTTAGATCTGTTTTATTTGAACCCCGGGGCGCACCTGTTCGTTTTAACCGCAAGCGGCAGAAAGTCTA
This sequence comes from Rahnella sp. JUb53, assembly GCF_004346065.1. Classification (NCBI taxonomy): domain Bacteria; kingdom Pseudomonadati; phylum Pseudomonadota; class Gammaproteobacteria; order Enterobacterales; family Yersiniaceae; genus Rahnella; species Rahnella sp. JUb53. The sequence continues at coordinate 228,118 of NZ_SLYT01000008.1, read as the reverse complement.
TGTATATGAATATCAGCGCAGCGTCTGGCCCTGGAAGCGCTGGCCGGTGGTGATCAAGGTATTTGACTGGGCCGATATTCAGGGAGAACGGATGCAGCTGGCCGGGCATGCAGACTGGGGGCACCGGATATACTGCGCGGTTTGTAAACCGGGAACATATGAGGTCGTGGACCGGTTTGTGCTCGCCTGGACGGTGGGCAATCTGCGCGATGCTAACAGTTTATGGAGCCACTGCTGCCACTACATGGAAGCCAGACCGGTGCCTAAAAACCCGCTGCTGACCGATAAGCCAGCAGACTGGACGCCGTTCAGAACGGTACGCTGGCCGTCAGATGTTGAACGTGAATCAACCACCGCAACAGGGATGATGTGATGAAACGACAGTCCAGACTTGATGCGCCAGTTCGATACTGGGATGAAGATTTACCTAAACAGGCAGACGATCAGAAAGCTCCGCCGCAGTTGATCCGGGTGAATGAAATCAATGATGTGTGGATGGAGATCCCGCGTTATGTGAATTACGGGTGGGGGGGTATGTGGTTTAGCACATTAGTGATGTTTAGTGTTTTAATTATAAGTGCTCAATTTTTTCTTGCTCCGAGTTTTCCGTCGAATTCTTTATTCCTGTTTATGATAGGTCTCCATATTTTCGTACTTTCCTCATTTTTTATCTACTGCATCAGAAGGGTTTTATTTGAACCCCGGGGCGCACCTGTTCGTTTTAACCGCAAGCGGCAGAAAGTCTATGTGTATGAATATCAGCGCAGCGTCTGGCCCTGGAAGCGCTGGCCGGTGGTGATCAAGGTATTTGACTGGGCCGATATTCAGGGAGAACGGGTGCAGCTGGCGGGGCATGCAGACTGGGGGCACCGGATATACTGCGCGGTTTGTAAACCGGGAACACATGAGGTCGTGGACCGGTTTGTGCTCGCCTGGACGGTGGGCAATCTGCGCGATGCTTACGGTTTATGGAGCCACTGCTGCCACTACATGGAAGCCAGACCGGTGCCTAAAAACCCGCTGCTGACCGATAAGCCAGCAGACTGGACGCCGTTCAGAACGGTACGCTGGCCGCCTGATGTTGAGCGTGAATCAACAACGGATCGCCCTTAACCCGTGATCTGATACCCCATCTGACGCCAGATCCCCGGCAGTTCGCGCATGTCGTGGAAAGTCGTCACCAGCGGGTGATCCAGCGGCGGGTTATGCGGATCGGCGCAGTAGTAAAACACCGGGATGCCTGCGGTGATCCCGGCCTGTGCGCCTGCCACGGAATCTTCTACCAGAATGCAGTTTTCCACCGGCACATTCATGACCTCGGCGGCTTTGTACAATACCGCCGGATCGGGCTTCCAGCGTTGCAAATCGTAGCCGCTGAACAGCTTATCGCCCATGAAAGGCAGCAAACCGGTCAGGCCGAGCGAGTGCTGCATTTTGGTGACCGGGCCGTTGGAGACGACGCACATTGGCACGGTAATGTGTTCCAGCAGTTCACGCGCACCGTCAATCGGCTCAAGTTTAGTGTCGAAAAGCCGCGCGACGTGCTGGCGGAACACCACTTCCATTTCTTCTTTCGGCACATCGATACCGTGCTCTTTATTCACAATTGCGACGATTTCGTAAAGTTTGACGCCTTTGTATTTCTTATACATTTCGTCGAAAGAAACCGTCACACCAAAATGCGCGAACATTTCGACGTAGGCTTCGCAGCACAACAATTCACTGTCCACCAGCGTACCGTCGCAATCAAAAAAGACACATTCAACCTGTGACATACTTTCTCCCTGTGAGCGTTTCATCTATTGGCGTGCATTATGGCACTGTACCCGAACGATAGATTTAATCCCATACATCCAGTGCTGGCGCTTTCGGGCTAAAATCCTTAGGATACCCCCCGATTGTTTTTCCCCCATTTTGGAACTCACCAATGAGCACACCACAGAGCAATGCGACTGCGGGTAAAGGTCTGGCTGAACGTCTGTTTAAACTGACGCAGCACGGCACCACCGTACGCACCGAAACTATCGCCGGTTTAACTACCTTCCTGACCATGGTCTATATCGTTTTCGTGAACCCGCAGATCCTGGGTGTTGCGGGGATGGATAAACAGGCCGTGTTCGTGACCACCTGTCTGATTGCCGCGTTCGGCAGCATCCTGATGGGCGTGATCGCCAACCTTCCGGTCGCTCTGGCACCGGCGATGGGTCTGAATGCGTTCTTTGCTTTTGTGGTCGTGGGCGCGATGGGCGTTTCGTGGCAGATCGGGATGGGCGCGATTTTCTGGGGCGCGGTCGGTTTGCTGCTGCTGACCATTTTCCGCATCCGTTACTGGATGATTGCCAATATTCCGGTCAGCCTGCGCGTGGGCATTACCGCCGGTATCGGGCTGTTTATCGGCATGATGGGGCTGAAAAACGCCGGCATTATCGTTCCGAACCCTGACACCATCGTCACCATCGGTAATCTGACCTCGCACAACGTGCTGCTGGGCGTACTCGGGTTCTTCATTATTGCCGTGCTGGCGTCGCGTAATTTCCATGCCTCGGTGCTGGTGTCGATTATTGTCACCACCGTGATTGGCCTGATGATTGGCGACGTGCATTACACCGGTTTCTGGTCGATGCCGCCGAGCATTACCACGGTTGTCGGACAGGTGGATCTGAAAGGCGCGCTGAATATCGGTCTGGCGGGCGTCATCTTCTCCTTCATGCTGGTGAACCTGTTTGACTCCTCCGGCACGCTGATCGGCGTGACCGACAAGGCCGGTCTGGCGGACGAGAAAGGTAAATTCCCGCAGATGAAACAGGCGCTGTATGTAGACAGCGTATCTTCCGTTGCCGGCGCATTTATCGGCACATCTTCTGTGGGCGCTTACATTGAAAGCACCTCCGGCGTGTCCGTCGGTGGCCGTACCGGTCTGACTGCGGTTGTCACCGGTTTGTTGTTCCTGCTGGTGATCTTCATTTCCCCGCTGGCCGGCATGGTGCCGGAATACGCCGCAGCGGGTGCGCTGATTTATGTCGGCGTCCTGATGACTTCCAGCCTGGCGCGCGTGTCATGGGATGACCTGACCGAAGCCGTTCCGGCGTTCGTCACTGCGGTGATGATGCCGTTCAGCTTCTCGATCACTGAAGGTATTGCGCTGGGCTTCATCTCTTACGTGGTGATGAAACTGGGCACCGGCCGCTGGAAAGAAATCAGCCCGTGTGTGGTTGTGGTTGCGCTGCTGTTCGTGCTGAAAATCGCGTTCGTAGACGGGCATTAATCCGCTGACGTCTGCTTAACGCCGATAAAAAAACAGCCCGTATTTGCGGGCTGTTTGCATTTCTGATGACCGGAATTATTTGCTGACGCGGCGGGTATAGTCGGCAAATGCCGTCAGCTGGCCGCGCAGGAAATCCAGTGTCCCCTGATCAACCACTTCGCCTGTCTGCTCATCCACTTTGCTCTGAATGACGCCACCCATAAATTCAGGTTTGTTCATGACCATGGCATCAAGGAAAACCAGGATCTGGCGCAGGTGATACTGGCAGCGTGCGCCACCGACCGGCCCCATTGAGCTGGTTTGGATCAGCACGGGCTTTCCGGCCAGCGGCTGGTTTGGCAAACGTGAAATCCAGTCGATGGCATTTTTCAGGCCACCCGGTACGGAATAGTTATATTCCGGCGTGACGATAATGACGCCATCCGCCTGACGGATTTGTTCCGCAATCGCTTCAACATCCGCCGGAAAGCCTTCTTCCTGCTGAATATCTGCATCATAGAGTGGAATGGCACCGATCGAAGGTAATGCTTCAATCACGATGCCCTCAGGGGCGACATTCGGCAATGTACGCGCCACCATGCCGTTGTATGACGCTTTACGAAGACTACCTAACAGTGTGACAAACTTCAGTGGTGTAACTGACATGGCTAACTCCTGTTATGGATGATTTTACGAAAGGAACTGCCTGTAACCATAAACGAAAAACGGGTCGACGAGCGTAAACATAAGTGAAGTTTTATTTAGCAGGCGGCAGGCTGATGAATTTCATAAAGTGCGGTGATTCGGACTGCTGATCTGTGGAAAGTGTTTGTGTGCGGGTGAAACCGTTTTCGGGTTCATAGCGCCAGCACTGCAACCGGATTATCGAGGGAGATTGCGCGCATGACCAGGTTATCGACCCTTCAATATCACTCATTACCTGCGCCTCCGGTGTCACGGCAGACCGCAAACGGCCAGAAGCCGGATTCAGGCTGAGCGTCAGCGGACCCTGATCGTTGAGGCCGGACATCTTCAGCATGCTCTGGCGGATACACCACAGTTGCAGCGAGGATTCCACAGGATCGGATTGCATGGCAATCCAGGTTTTCTCCACCGCAGAAAGCTGTAACTGCTGTTGCGGATTCACCAGCGCACTGCGGGCATGAATGATTTCGAGATCCAGACCGACTTTCCCTTCACTGCTGATTAAGACACCGACAGTGCTACCGGCATACGCCAGGCTGAAATCAGGGAGATCAAGGGATTCGAAACTCGGACGACCGCTGGGTAAGGTGATCACGTTAGGAAGTTCAGCAATTCCGTACAGGTAGAAAATCATTTCTGCCAGAAGCACGCGGCCGTTTAAGAAACGCTTGCGCTGTTTTTCGGAAAGGTGTTTTGCGAATAATACGATCTCTTTGGGCAACCGGTGTGTATCCGGTTCTGCATCCGTCATTGCCCATCTTGCAAAATGGCACGCCATTGTTCACTCCATGATTAATGGTTCGACCGTATTTTCTCAATTGTTCTAAAGAATAACATTAAGAGAAATCATTAAAAACCGCTTAAAACTCGCAGTGGCGCACACTTCATTCACTTTTCAGACAGATTTTCATCACCATAAAGTGAAACAAATCACAGTTTTAATCGCCAGTTGAGAAGAAATCTCATCGGAATGATGTTCTGGATTTTCACTCATACGATCCGGGTGCCAGATATATCTACTATAGCAACATAAAGAAACGTCAGAAAATGCCGTTACTAGTTAAGCAGCGATCTCGCTGCTTCGCCTGTGAGTACCCTAAAATGTTAAAAACAACGCAATCCCGCTTTATCACATTGATCAGCTTGTTTTTTATTGTGCTGGTCATCGTTACGCTTATCGTGATCCAGGTCTTTATTGCTCCTCAGCTGAAACAAACCGAAAGTAATCTGGTGGCTAACCAGGTGGATGATGTGGCCGTCGCCATTAACGATCGCCTGAATAAAGTTGAGTCTCAGGTACGCACCATCACCCAGACCGTCGCACAAATGGACAGCGACAGTATCGACCGGCTGCTGCCTGCTCTGGTTGATCAGTACGGTGATGCTGCCGTGTTTGGTGGCGGTATCTGGCCGTTGCCGAACCAGCGCGATCCGGCAAAAATCAAATTCAGCACCTTCTTTGCCCGAAACAGTAATAATCAGCTGACGGTGAATACTTTCTGGAACAGCGCAGAATCGCCGAACTATTTCGATCAGTCCTGGTATCTCGCCGCCTCCAAAGGTGAAAAGGGGCAGTGCGTCTGGGCTCCGGCCTATTTCGATGACGCCAGCACCCAGCCACGCACCAACTGTGCGATGCCGATTTATAAAGGCGACAAACAGTGGGGCGTTGCCACTATCGACGTGACGCTGGGCTTCTTTAACCAGCTGGTGACGGAAATGGAGAAAAAGGTTCACGCGACAATTTATATTGTGGAGAAAGACGGCACCATCGTTGGTACCAGCCATTCCACGGATGAAAAGCTGCCGAAACTGGCGTCGCTGGGCGAAGCCTCTCCGCTGGCGATGCAGATCCGCAAAAGCCTCGACCAGATTAACGATCAATCCTCTCTGGTGGCGGATTACGACAACGATGGTACGTCGCATACGATGTTCATGAGTAACATTCAGGGCCCGTGGTATATCGCGACCGATATGCCGACCAGTCAGTTGCTGGCGCGCAGCCATAGCATTCTGACGAGTCTCGGGCTGGTACAAATCCCGATGGTCTTACTGCTGCTGATTGTGCTGATTGCGGCGATTAAAGTGTTTATGCGCCAGCTTGCCGCACTGAATAAAAATATCGCTCAGCTTTCAGCGGGCGGCGCGGATTTAACCCGACGCTTACCGGACAGCCGCAGCCCTGAGTTCAATCAGATCAACCAGAGCTTCAACAGCTTCCTGTCTTTCCTGCAATCCATTCTGCGTCAGGTTGGTGACAGCAGTCTGGCGATCACTTCAGCTTCGCGCCAGATTGCCAGCGGTAACCTGGACTTGTCTGCGCGAACTGAAGAACAGGCCAGTTCTATTGTCGAAACGGCAGCCTCAATGGAACAGCTGACCAGCACCGTTAAGCAAAACGCAGCCAATGCGGAGGGCGCTAACCAGCTGGCGCGTGACGCATCGGCAGTCGCGGAAAAAGGTTCGGAAGTGGTGAAGCAGGTGGTAGAAACGATGGGGTCGATCACCCGTTCCTCCCACAAAATTGTCGATATCATCAGTGTTATTGACGGCATCGCTTTCCAGACCAACATTCTGGCGCTGAATGCGGCGGTAGAAGCAGCACGTGCCGGTGAACAGGGGCGCGGTTTTGCCGTGGTGGCCTCCGAAGTGCGCAGTCTGGCGCAACGCTCGGCGACCTCTGCGCGTGAAATCAAAAAGCTGATTGAAGATTCTGTGGCGGATATTTCCACCGGCAGCAATCTGGTGGCAACGGCGGGGACGACAATGGATGAAGTCATGGGCGGCGTGAACAACGTGGCGACACTGATGAACGAAATTATGTCTTCCAGTCAGGAGCAAAGTCTGGGCATTGAGCAGGTTAACGTGGCTATTACGCAGCTGGATAACGCCACGCAGCAGAACGCCGCGCTGGTCGAACAGGTTTCTGCCGCTGCGCAGGCGATGCAGGATCAGACCGTTCAGCTGGAAACCGTGGTTGCGGGCTTTAAGCTTTAATTACGTCTGATGAAAAGTGTTTAGCGTTGAGCGGTAAGTGAGCGATCACTTACCGCTTTTTGTTTTACGCCATACTCAGTAAAAGTCGTTTTCCGTCATGAAGTTAATCAGGCTGGTCAGTTTGGCTCGTGGCCTGAAATCAGGCAGATAAACCAGATGCACCACCCGGGGCTTCGGGATAAAAGACTCCAGCACCGGGATCAGCTTGCCGCTGGCGATATCCTCCGCCAGCAGGACTTTGGGCTGCAACAGCAAACCGGCGCCCTCCAGTGCCGCAGCACGCAGCGCATGACCGTCGTTGGACACATAGCGGCTGTTAACCGGCCACGCTGACGTGGTGCGTTCTGTATTCGCCAGATGCCAGCCTTCGCTCTGATTCCAGACGGTATGCACCAGACATGGGTGCGTTTTCAGGTCTTCAGGCGTCGCGGGCGTGCCGAACTGCTGCAAATAGCCTGGAGACGCGCAGATCACCATTTCATAAGGCTTCAGAGGCTTCGCCACCAGACGGTCGTCGCCGATTTCGCCAATACGAATTGCTGCATCAAAACCTTCGCCGATCAAATCCACCCTCGCGTTACTCAGTATCAGCTCCACATTCACTTTCGGGTGTGTTTGCAGATAACGGGCCAGCATCGGCGCTATAACGCTCGAGCCAAGGGATACCGGCGCGCTGACCCGCAGCAATCCGGTCGGCACACTTTGCAGGCTTTCCATCGCGTTTTCCGTGAATTTCATCTGCTCCAGCACCCGTTTGCCGTTTTCATAAAACACTTCACCGGCATCGGTCAGGCTTTGCCTGCGCGTGGTGCGCTGCAACAGGCGGGCATTGAGATGTTTTTCCAGTTGCTGAATATGTTTACCGACCATCACCGCCGAAATCCCCAGTTTTTCCGCCGCAGTGCTGAAATTTCCGGATTCTACTACGCTGACAAAGACTTCAATATTCCGCAGCTTATCCACATTACAAACCCTGAGTTAGTACAGAACGAATAATACGAGTCTATATCTAACTCTAAGTTTGGTGAAAGATGATCCAACAAAACAACGTTGAGGAAGCTGTGATGAAAATTCTAGTGATTGGCGGGACGGGTACATTGGGTAAAGCGGTGATCCGGGAATTCGGCGCAGAACATGAAATTATCACTGCAGGCAAGACGCGCGGTGAATTTCAGGTCGATATCACCGATGAAAACAGCGTAAAAGCGCTTTTCAAAAGTACCGGGAAAGTCGATGCGATTATCGCCACTACCGGCAGCCTGCACTTTGGCCCGCTGACTGAAATGACCGCAGAACAATTCAATACTGGTTTACAGAACAAACTGCTCGGGCAGGTACGTATTGCGCTGATCGGTCAGTCATTCCTGAATGATGGCGGCTCCGTCACGCTGACAAGCGGGATTATTGCTGATGAACCTATCCGTCAGGGCGCAAACGCCACCACGGTTAATGCGGCCGTGGAAGGTTTTGTCCGTGGTGCGGCGATTGAACTGCCACGCGGCATCCGCATCAACGTGGTCAGCCCGACCGTAGTAGAAGAGTCGCTGAAAGCTTACGGCCCGTTCTTCCCGGGCTTTGAAGCCGCTCCGGCAGCACGGGTGGCGAAAGCGTATCGCCGCAGCGTGGAAGGCGCGCAGACCGGACGCGTTTATAAAGTCTGGTAAGCTGTAATACTTTGAATACAATAAAAAACCCACATTTTGCAATGTGGGTTTTGTTTGATGCGAATGTCGGATTACTTACCGATACAGAAGCTGGAGAAGATGCGCCCCAGCAAGTCATCCGACGTGAATTCGCCGGTAATTTCGCTCAGTGACTGCTGCGCCATGCGCAGTTCTTCTGCCAGTAATTCACCGGCCCGGGCGCCAAGCAGATGGTCTTTACCCTGAACCAGATGCTGTGCGGCGTCTTCCAGTGCGTGCAGATGACGGCGACGGGCGAGGAATCCACCTTCCATATTGTGATTAAAGCCCATGACCTGTTTCAGATGGTCACGCAGCAGATCAACGCCATCGCCGGTACGGGCGGAAAGGCGAATAAGTGAGTGACCATTCACTTCTGTTTGCCCCAGTGCTTCGCCGGTGATATCGGCTTTATTGCGCACAACGACAATCGGTAAAGACGCTGGCAGGCGGGCCATAAACTCTGGCCAGATTTCCGCTGGCTCGGTCGCAGCGGTTGTCGTGCCATCAACCATAAACAGCACTAAGTCAGCCTGTTCGATCTCATTCCATGCACGTTCGATACCAATGCGCTCAACTTCATCGCTGGCTTCTCGTAAACCTGCGGTGTCGATGATATGCAGCGGCATACCGTCGAGGTGGATGTGTTCGCGCAAAACGTCACGCGTAGTGCCCGCGATATCGGTAACGATCGCCGCTTCACGACCGGCCAGTGCGTTCAGCAGGCTGGATTTACCGGCGTTCGGACGCCCGGCAATCACCACTTTCATCCCTTCGCGCAGCAAGCTGCCCTGACGTGCTTCAGCACGTACCGCATCCAGATCGCCCATCACTGTATTGAGTTTGGCTTCGATTTTGCCGTCAGACAGGAAGTCGATCTCTTCATCCGGGAAGTCGATAGCGGCTTCAACAAAGATCCGCAGGTGAGTGAGTGCTTCCACCAGATGATGAATACGGTGAGAGAATGCGCCCTGTAAGGAGTTAACCGCAGAACGTGCGGCTTGCTCGGAACTGGCGTCGATAAGATCGGCAATCGCCTCTGCCTGTGCCAGATCGAGCTTATCGTTGAGGAAAGCACGCTCAGAGAATTCGCCCGGACGCGCAATGCGCACGTTTTCCAGCGCGATAATGCGTTTAAGCAGCAAATCCAGGATCACAGGGCCGCCGTGGCCTTGCAGCTCAAGCACGTCTTCACCGGTGAAAGAGTTCGGGCCCGGAAACCACAGCGCGATGCCCTGATCCAGCGTGCTGCCGTCTGCATCCTGAAACGGCAGATAATCGGCATAACGCGGCTTGGGCAGTTTACCTAAGACAGCCTGTGCCACATCACGCGCCGCACGGCCGGAAATGCGCAAAATGCCCACACCACCGCGGCCGGGTGGGGTTGCCTGGGCAATAATGGTATCTGAGGTGCTCATAGCAATGATCTCTGTTGGTCTTTTTACGGATATGCAAAAGGCGGTCAAATGACCGCCTTTGTCTTTTATCATCAAGTTTAGCGGTCAGGACGAAAGCCGCCCTGACATTCACTTATGATTTTTTCTTGTCGCGGCTGTGCAGGCCACGTTTTTCCAGCCCGCGATAAATCAGCTGCTGCTGGAGAATGGTTACCAGGTTACTGACGATGTAATACACCACCAGACCGGACGGGAACCACAGGAAGAACACGGTGAAGATGACCGGCATGAAGGTCATGATCTTCTGCTGCATTGGGTCAGTGACGGTGGTCGGCGACATCTTCTGAATGAAGAACATCGTGATACCCATCAGAACCGGCAGGATGTAGTACGGGTCTTGCGCTGACAGGTCATGGATCCACAGGATGAATGGCGCGTGGCGCAATTCAATGGAACCAGACAGCATGTAATACAGTGCCAGGAAGATTGGCATCTGAATAACCAGCGGCAGACAACCACCCAGCGGGTTCACTTTCTCAGACTTATACAGCGCCATCATTTCCTGACTCATGCGCTGTTTGTCATCACCGATACGTTCACGCATGGCGGCCAGTTTTGGCTGCAGCATACGCATTTTCGCCATCGACGTGTACTGAGCGCGGGTCAGTGGATACATGATACCGCGGACAATAAAGGTGATTACGATGATCGAGAAGCCCCAGTTACCGACGAACCCTTGAATGAATTTCAACAGTTTGAACAGTGGCTGAGAGATGAACCATAACCAACCGTAGTCAACAGTCAGATCAAGGTGAGGCGCGATTGCCGCCATCTTGTCCTGAATTTCCGGGCCAACCCACAGAGTGGAAGCCACTTGTTGTTGTGCGCCTGGTGCAACGGTAAACGGCGTGCCTTTGAAACCAATCGAAGAAATGCCGTTGTTGGTGCTGGTAAAGAAAGTATTGGTGTCTTTCGCTGACGGGATCCATGCAGTCGCAAAGTACTGCTGCAGCATCGCAACCCAACCGCCCTGAGTGGTGACATTCAGCACTTCGCTCTTATCGAACGCGTACTTCTGATATTTGTCATCACTTGAGGAGTATGCCGCGCCGCGGAACGTGTGCAGAGCAAAGTTATTGCTGCCGGTGTCACGGTGCTTAGGCAATTCGGTGGTTTGTTTCAGCTGACCGAACAGAGTCAGTTCAAGTGGAGCTGCTGTGGTGTTGTTGATATTGTATTCAACACTCACCGCGTAAGAGCCACGTTTGATCACGAAGGTTTTGGTGTAAATCGCACCGTTTGCCGCCGTGTAAGTCATCGGAATGCGCAGTTCAGACTGGCCTTCAGACATCGTGAAGGTATCCGAGCTGGTCTGGAACAGAGGACGTTCACCGTTAGCCGGATTATCAGGACCGTTTTTACCTGTCAGACCGCTTTGTGCCTGATAGATGAAATTAGGAGTGGTTTCCAGTAACTGGAAAGGCTGGTCAGAGCCCAAAGTCGTCGGGTAAGCCTTCAGCAGAGCCTGCTCAATGTCGCCACCACGGGTGTTGATTGTTAATGACAGCACATCACTGTTAACTGTAATTAATTTGCCCTGTCCGCTACCAGGAACAGCCTGGTTAGCAGCATCACCGTTTGCAGTGTTCGCAGTCTGTTGCGTGGTCTGGTTGGCCGGTTGCGGAGCGTGGTCCGTTTGCCATGCCTGCCAGATCATGAAAGACACGAACAGCAGAGCGATGAGGAAAAGATTGCGTTGCGAATCCATCGTTAGAGTTCTCTGTTATTGTCGGTTTTCGGCGGTACGGGGTCATCACCACCTGGGTTCAAAGGATGGCATTTTAATACGCGTTTCAAAGTCAACCAACTGCCTTTTAACATGCCAAAACGACCAATTGCTTCAATACCGTATTGAGAGCAGGTTGGTCGAAAGCGGCAATGTGGCCCGAGCAACGGACTGATGAATAACTGATAACCACGTATCAGCTTTATCAGGATGCGGGAGCCTGTCGGCAATGTCGACGCCATAATTTCTCCAACGCTTCCGTCAGCGCGCGATTATCTAAATCGGCGACACCCTTCTTGGCGACCACCACAAAATCCATCGACGGCAGCGTATGCTGATTCAACCGGAAACTTTCGCGGGTTAGGCGTTTAATCCGATTGCGTTCATGTGCGCGTTTGACGTGTTTTTTTGCGACGGTGAGACCGATGCGGGGATGCCCCAGCTCGTTCAGGCGGCCGAGTATAGTGATTTGCGGCGTGCCAGCCCGTTGTGGCTGCTGGAAGACGAAAGTGAAATGACGGGGAGTTAACAAACGTAACTCCCTGGGAAAAGCGAGCTTAACCACTAAATAGGTTAGCTTTTATTACTTAGAAGCTGACAGACGGGTACGGCCTTTCGCACGACGGCGAGCCAGAACCTGACGACCATTTTTTGTGGCCATACGAGCACGGAAGCCGTGGCTACGGTTGCGCTTCAATACGGACGGTTGGAAAGTGCGTTTCATGGCGATTTCTACCTAAACTTAAATTATTACTGATCAGTAAACGCGAAGACATTTCGGCAAAAAAAAGACCGGTGCCTTTGTCGCAACATATAAAGAAGCGGGATTGTAATAACTGTACAGTCCTGAGTCAATTTACATTGCCAGAAATGGTTCAAGTGTTTACCAGAATTGCCCGTGGTCACACCGCAATATCCATCTGGTTATGACCATCAGGAACACAGGCTTCACACGTAGGGCTGAAGATTATACGGACTCTGCCGTAAATCGCAAGGATCCTCGCCTGATCCTTATCCACAGGGCGGAGATCTTTCTCGCAATGCGATGAAATTTAGCTCAGCGGACTCCTATTTTTTCACCACAGTGATGATTACATCGCCTATTTTAAAAAGGATCGGCTAAGCTTACCCACTTGCCGACCGCTGCCTGTGGATAAAAAGGATCTAAACTGTCAGGAAGGGGAGGATCTCTGTGTCGGATTGCGTTATGATCCGCCATTCCGATCGCGATCCCGGCTGGGTAGCTTTCGACACAAACCGTAAAAAGCGGTTCGCACGTGACTTTACGCCACTGACAGGGTGGTGAGAGAAATTTCCCCCATCCCCTTATACAGGCAGGCGGGACGTGTGCCAAAAATCATGATTTAAAAAATATCCTGATCCTTTTCTTTTTTGATACTTGTTCGAGTGGAGTCCGCCGTGTCACTTTCGCTTTGGCAGCAATGTCTTGCCCGTTTGCAGGATGAACTACCTGCCACAGAATTCAGTATGTGGATACGCCCCCTGCAGGCGGAACTCAACGACAATACGCTGGCGCTTTACGCCCCGAATCGTTTTGTCCTTGATTGGGTTCGTGACAAATACTTAAACAATATTAACGGCTTGCTCAACGATTTCTGCGGGGCGGATGCGCCGTTGCTGCGTTTTGAAGTCGGCAGCAAACCCATGATTCAGCGCGTCAGTCAACCCGTTGCGGCCAGCGTCAGTTCTCAGACTGCGCCCGCTATTCCGCGTCTGGCGCCTTCACGTCCGAGCTGGGACAGTTCGCCTGTTCAGCCCGAGCTTTCATACCGCTCGAACGTCAATCCAAAACACACTTTTGATAACTTTGTAGAAGGTAAGTCTAACCAGCTGGCCCGCGCGGCGGCGCGTCAGGTGGCGGACAATCCGGGCGGCGCCTACAACCCGCTCTTCCTTTATGGTGGCACCGGTCTGGGTAAAACCCACTTATTGCATGCGGTCGGTAACGGCATCATGGCGCGTAAAGCCAATGCCAAAGTGGTGTACATGCACTCCGAGCGCTTTGTGCAGGACATGGTAAAAGCCCTGCAAAACAATGCCATTGAAGAGTTCAAACGTTACTACCGTTCTGTCGATGCGTTGCTCATCGATGACATCCAATTCTTTGCTAATAAAGAACGTTCCCAGGAAGAGTTCTTCCACACCTTTAATGCCCTGCTGGAAGGCAATCAGCAGATCATCCTGACCTCGGATCGTTATCCAAAAGAGATCAACGGTGTTGAAGATCGTCTGAAATCGCGTTTCGGCTGGGGGCTGACGGTGGCGATCGAACCGCCAGAATTAGAAACCCGCGTGGCGATCCTGATGAAAAAGGCCGACGAGAACGATATCCGTCTGCCAGGCGAAGTCGCCTTCTTTATTGCTAAACGTCTGCGTTCTAATGTGCGTGAGCTTGAAGGCGCACTGAACCGTGTGATCGCCAATGCCAACTTTACCGGCCGTGCGATTACCATCGACTTCGTTCGTGAAGCGTTGCGCGATTTGTTAGCGCTTCAGGAGAAGCTGGTCACTATCGATAATATTCAGAAAACAGTGGCCGAATATTATAAAATCAAGGTCGCTGACCTGCTTTCCAAACGGCGCTCCCGTTCGGTAGCCCGCCCACGCCAGATGGCGATGGCGCTGGCGAAAGAGCTGACCAACCACAGCCTGCCAGAAATCGGCGATGCGTTCGGTGGTCGGGACCATACCACGGTGTTGCACGCCTGCCGTAAAATCGAGCAGTTGCGTGAAGAAAGTCACGACATCAAAGAAGATTTCTCCAACTTAATCAGAACATTATCTTCCTAGCGCTATGAAATTTATTGTTGAACGTGAGCATTTGCTGAAACCACTGCAACAGGTCAGTAGCCCGCTGGGTGGACGACCGACGTTGCCTATTCTGGGTAACCTGTTATTACAGGTGACGGATGGCGCGTTGTCGCTGACCGGGACGGATTTGGAAATGGAGATGGTGGCGAAAGTCGCGCTGTCTCAGCCACATGAAGCGGGTGCCACCACGGTACCGGCGCGTAAATTCTTTGATATCTGCCGTGGATTGCCCGAAGGCGCGGAAATTTCCGTCGCACTCGACGGCGACCGCATGCTGGTAAAATCAGGCCGCAGCCGTTTCTCGCTGTCGACCTTACCGGCGACAGATTTCCCTAATCTTGACGACTGGCAAAGCGAAGTAGAATTCACCCTGCAGCAGGCCACGTTGAAACGTCTGATCGAAGCCACGCAGTTTTCTATGGCGCATCAGGACGTTCGTTATTATTTAAACGGCATGCTGTTCGAAACCGAAGGTGAAGAATTGCGTACTGTTGCGACCGACGGTCACCGTCTGGCCGTATGTTCTATGCCAATCGGCCAGTCTCTGCCTTCGCATTCAGTCATCGTGCCGCGTAAAGGCGTGATGGAACTGGTGCGTCTGCTTGACGGCGGTGACACCACATTGCAGCTGCAAATCGGCAGCAACAATATCCGTGCTCACGTCGGCGACTTTATCTTTACGTCCAAACTGGTTGACGGTCGTTTCCCTGACTATCGCCGCGTATTGCCGAAAAATCCGGACAAAACGCTGCAGGCCGGGTGCGATTTGCTGAAACAGGCATTTGCCCGTGCAGCCATCCTGTCCAATGAAAAATTCCGTGGCGTGCGTTTGTATGTCAGCCATAACCAGCTGAAAATCACCGCGAATAACCCTGAACAGGAAGAAGCAGAAGAAATTCTGGATGTCGGCTACGAAGGCACCGAAATGGAAATCGGCTTTAACGTCAGTTACGTGCTCGATGTGCTGAATGCGCTCAAGTGCGAAGACGTTAATCTGCTGCTGACAGACTCTGTTTCCAGCGTGCAGATCGAAGACGCTGCGAGCCAGTCGGCCGCGTACGTCGTTATGCCAATGAGGCTCTGATCGGGCTATCTTACTTGTCATTTTGCGATTGGGCAGTGCTCGCAATGCTCACGTACTTGAGTACGCTCCGCTTGTTGTGCGCTGTCCGCACGCAAACTGACCGCGACGAAGACGCCCTGGAATTGGTTTAGATGGCCTTAACGCGCTTACTGATAAAAGATTTCCGCAACATCGAGGCGGCGGATTTAGATCCGTCGCCCGGTTTTAACTTTCTGGTCGGTCCCAATGGCAGCGGTAAAACCAGCGTGCTCGAAGCGGTCTATACGCTGGGGCATGGCCGCGCTTTTCGCAGTTTGCAGGCCGGACGCGTTATCCGTCACGATCAGCCGGAGTTTGTTCTTCACGCCCGTGTAGATGACGGCGGCGATCGTGAGTTGTCGATTGGCCTGAGCAAAAGCCGCCAGGGCGACAGCAAAGTGCGCATTGATGGCACTGACGGTCATAAAGTGTCTGAACTGGCACAAATGCTGCCAATGCAACTGATCACACCCGAAGGTTTCACCCTGCTCAACGGCGGGCCGAAGTACCGACGGGCATTTATTGACTGGGGTTGTTTTCATCACGACCCCGGTTTTTTTATCGCCTGGAGCAACCTGCGACGGTTACTCAAGCAGCGCAACGCCGCGCTGCGCCAGGTGAGTCGTTATGCGCAAATTCGTGCCTGGGATCAGGAACTGATCCCGTTAGCCGAGCGTATTAGCGAATGGCGGGCAGCGTACAGCGACGCGATCGCGGCTGATATCAGCGCGACCTGCGCACAATTCCTGCCTGAATTCGCCCTCAGTTTTTCTTTCCAGCGTGGATGGGACAAGGAAACTGAGTACGGCGAGTTGCTGGAGCGTAATTTTGAGCGCGACAGAGCCTTAACCTATACCGCATCAGGCCCGCATAAAGCGGATTTCCGCATTCGTGCCGACGGCACGCCGGTGGAAGATTTACTGTCCCGTGGACAGCTGAAGCTACTGATGTGTGCGCTGAGACTGGCGCAGGGTGAGTTTCTCACCCGACAGAGCGGGCGGCGTTGCCTGTATCTTCTTGACGATTTTGCCTCCGAGCTGGACGCCGACCGACGTCGGTTGCTGGCCGATCGCCTGAAAGCCACCCAGGCACAGGTTTTTGTCAGTGCGATAAGCGCTGAGCAAGTGACCGACATGATGGGTGAAAAGGGCAAGATGTTCCGCGTGGAACAAGGTAAAATAGCCGTTCTATCACAGGACTAAAAATGAGCGAGAAACGTTGATGTCGAATTCTTATGACTCCTCAAGTATCAAGGTATTAAAAGGGCTGGACGCGGTGCGTAAGCGCCCCGGCATGTATATCGGCGATACCGATGACGGCACTGGTCTGCACCACATGGTATTCGAGGTTGTGGACAACGCTATCGACGAAGCCCTCGCGGGCCACTGTAAAGAGATTCAGGTCACGATCCATGCGGATAACTCTGTTTCCGTACAGGATGATGGTCGTGGCATTCCGACCGGTATTCATGAAGAAGAGGGCGTTTCTGCTGCTCAGGTCATCATGACCGTTCTTCATGCCGGCGGTAAATTTGACGATAACTCGTATAAAGTTTCCGGTGGTCTGCATGGCGTGGGTGTTTCCGTCGTTAACGCCCTGTCGGAAAAATTGGAACTGGTTATCCGCCGCGAAGGCAAAGTCCATACTCAGACTTACGTGCACGGTGAGCCTCAGGATCCGCTGAAAGTGATTGGCGATACTGACGTGACCGGTACCACGGTACGTTTCTGGCCAAGCTTCAACACCTTCACCAATCACACCGAATTCGAGTATGACATTCTGGCGAAACGCCTGCGCGAACTGTCATTCCTGAACTCCGGCGTGGCTATCCGCCTGCTGGACAAGCGTGATGGTAAAAACGATCACTTCCATTATGAAGGCGGTATCAAAGCTTTCGTGGAATATCTGAACAAAAACAAAACCCCAATCCATCCGACCGTGTTCTATTTCTCCACGGTAAAAGATGACATTGGCGTTGAAGTGGCGTTGCAGTGGAACGATGGTTTCCAGGAAAACATTTACTGCTTCACCAACAACATTCCACAGCGCGATGGCGGGACTCACTTAGCCGGTTTCCGTTCGGCGATGACCCGTACCCTGAACGCGTACATGGATAAAGAAGGCTACAGCAAGAAATCTAAAATCAGCGCCACCGGTGACGATGCCCGTGAAGGCCTGATTGCTGTGGTGTCGGTGAAGGTTCCGGATCCTAAGTTCTCTTCTCAGACCAAAGACAAACTGGTTTCTTCCGAAGTGAAAACGGCCGTTGAAACGCTGATGAACGAGAAGCTGGTGGATTACCTGATGGAAAACCCGTCAGACGCCAAAATCGTTGTTGGTAAAATCATCGACGCAGCGCGTGCCCGTGAAGCGGCGCGTAAAGCGCGTGAAATGACCCGTCGTAAAGGCGCGCTGGACCTGGCTGGCTTGCCCGGCAAACTGGCGGACTGTCAGGAACGCGACCCGGCTCACTCCGAACTGTACTTAGTGGAAGGGGACTCAGCGGGCGGCTCTGCGAAACAAGGCCGTAACCGTAAGAACCAGGCGATTCTGCCGTTGAAAGGTAAAATCCTCAACGTTGAGAAAGCGCGCTTCGACAAAATGCTCTCTTCTCAGGAAGTGGCCACGCTGATTACCGCACTCGGTTGCGGCATTGGCCGTGACGAATACAACCCGGACAAATTGCGCTATCACAGCATCATCATCATGACCGATGCCGACGTCGATGGTTCACACATCCGTACCCTGCTGCTGACCTTCTTCTACCGTCAGATGCCTGAAATTGTAGAACGTGGCCACGTGTTCATCGCACAGCCGCCGTTGTACAAAGTGAAAAAAGGCAAGCAGGAACAGTATATTAAAGACGACGAAGCGATGGATCAGTATCAGATTTCCATCGCCATGGACGGGGCAACGTTACACGCCAACGCCCATGCACCGGCCCTGGCGGGTGAACCGCTGGAGAAACTGGTGGCTGAACATCACAGCGTGCAGAAAATGATTGGCCGTATGGAACGTCGTTATCCGCGTGCGCTGCTGAACAACCTGATCTATCAGCCAACCCTGCCGGGTGCGGATCTGACTGATCAGGCGAAAGTTCAGGCCTGGATGGAATCGCTGGTAGCGCGCCTCAACGAGAAAGAGCAGCACGGCAGTTCTTACAGCGCGATCGTGCGTGAAAACCGCGAACATCAGCTGTTCGAACCGGTTCTGCGTATTCGTACGCACGGTGTCGATACGGATTACGATCTGGATGCAGACTTCATTCAGGGCGGCGAATACCGCAAAATCTGTGCGCTGGGCGAACAGCTGCGCGGCCTGATCGAAGAAGATGCTTACATCGAACGTGGCGAACGCCGTCAGCCAGTGACCAGCTTCGAACAGGCGCTGGAATGGCTGGTGAAAGAGTCCCGTCGTGGTCTGTCGATTCAGCGATATAAAGGTCTGGGCGAAATGAACCCTGATCAGCTGTGGGAAACCACCATGGATCCTGAGCAACGTCGCATGTTACGTGTGACCGTGAAAGATGCCATTGCCGCTGACCAGTTGTTCACCACGCTGATGGGCGATGCGGTTGAACCGCGCCGCGCCTTCATCGAAGAGAACGCGCTGAAAGCTGCCAACATCGATATCTGATAATCGATATCTGATCAAGGTATGAGCTGATACAGAGTCCGAACCGGGAAACCGCTTCGGACTTTTTTTCGTCTGTGCGAACCCGCTTTCCGGCTGGCTTTACAGCGGGTAATCGCGATAGCATTGAGGAAGATTTCTTAAACTCTGAGGATGCTATGGCTATTGAATTAATTGCAATTGATATGGACGGGACGTTGCTCAATCCGCAGCATGAAGTGACGCCTGCCGTTAAAAAAGCGTTGTCAGAAGCACGGGCGAAAGGTGTGCAAATCGTTCTGGCGACCGGCCGCCCGTTCGTCGGCGTGCAGCGTTACCTGATGGAACTGGATTTGCAGCAGGACGGTTGTTACTGCATCACCAACAACGGTGCGCTGGTACATAATGCCAAAGATGGCAGCGTGATTGCCGAAGTATCCCTCAGGATTGAAGATTATCACTACTTTGAACAGCTGGCGCGCGAGCTGGGTGTGCATTTCCATGCACTGACTAAGACTGACCTGTTTACCGCCAACCGCTTTATCAGCAAATACAGCGTGCATGAATCCTTCACCACCGGCATTCCGTTGCAATTCTGCCCGGCAGACGAAATGGATCCGGCACTGACCTTCCCGAAAGTGATGATGATTGATGATCCTGAACTGCTGGATCGCGCCATCAGTCAGCTTCCGGTCGAAGCCAAAGAACGCTACACCATCATGAAAAGTTCGCCGTACTTCCTCGAAATTCTGGATAAACGCGTCAATAAAGGTGAAGGCGTGAAAGTGCTGGCGGAAAAACTGGGTATCGCGCGCGAGAGTGTAATGACGCTGGGCGACCAGGAAAATGACATCGCTATGCTGGAATACGCCGGAATTGGTGTCGCGATGGGCAATGCGCTGGACAGCGTGAAAGCTGTCAGCCAGTTCGTCACCAAAACCAACACCGAAGATGGTGTGGCATTTGCTGTCGAGAAGTTTGTTCTGAACAACTGAGTTGGCAGATAGGAACCTCGCAGCCATGGAAAAACAATTAACTTCTGATGCCCGCGGGCATCAGCTGACTAACATTAATGTCTGGACGCCGGACAGCCAGTGGCTGGTGTACGACGTGCGTCCGCATGGCGGTTCTTTCACCGGCTCAACCATTGAGCGGGTGAATGTCGAAACCGGTGAAGCGGAAGTGGTTTATCAGGCGCAAGATGGCGCACACGTGGGTGTGGTAACGGTCAGCCCCGACCTTCCCGCGCGTTATGCATTTATTCATGGCCCGGAAAATCCGGATGCCAGCTGGCAGTACGATTTTCACCATCGTCGCGGAGTTATCGTGTCTGACCCCGCGTGCGAAAAGGCGGTCACGCTGGATGCGATGGATATCACCGCGCCTTATACCGCCGGCGCCCTGCGCGGCGGCACGCACGTCCACGTTTTCAGTCCGGACGGTTCGCGTCTGAGTTTTACCTATAACGACCATGTTTTGCATGAACTGGATCCGGCTCGCGACCTGCGCAATGTCGGTATCGCCCTTTCCGGCTATCCCGTTACGCCACCAAAGCATCACTCTCGTGAATACGATGGCAGCCATTACAGCGTACTGGTCAGCGAAACAACGCCTGCTCCTCAGCCCGCCAGCAATGATATCAACCGCGCTTATGAAGAAGGCTGGATCGGGCAGGAAGGCTATGTAAAAGCCGACGGTTCCCGGCAGCGCTGGGCGCTGGCCTTTATCGGCGATACCCTTTCTGCTGATGGCGAAAAGCATCCGGAAATCTTCGTGGTGGATTTACCTGAGAACGATACGGATTACCGTCAGGCGGGTGAAAAACCTTTGCAAGGCACGCCGGAAACGCTGCCTGCGCCACCGTCTGGCGTGAAGCAAAGACGTATCACGTTCACTGAAAAGGGTATTGCCCTGCAACCACGTCACTGGCTGCGCGCGTCAGCGGATGGCGCACAGATTGCGTTTCTGATGAAGGATAAAAAAGATGTGGTTCAGGTCTGGACGGTGTCACCCAACGGCGGCGAACCGGTGCAGATCAGCCATTCTGACAACGGCATTCAGTCGGCATTCAACTGGAGCCCGGACGGAAAGTCGCTGGCGCTGGTCTGCGATAACAGCGTGATGCGCCTGGATGTTAAAAGCGGAGAAATGCAGCGGTTAACGCAGAGAACGGAGATTGCGCCTTGCGCCGATGCAGTAGTGTATTCACCGGATGGCGGCAAAGTGGCGTTTATGCGCCAGTGCGGGGAATTCGCTCAGATTTTTGTTACCGACGCTCAGTAGCTCATAGAGTAAACCGGCCAGGGTTTGAAACGATCTCATCATGTTGGCCGGTTTTTTTACGCTTATTTTCTATGCGCCGAAGACTTATGTCCGCGATCGGTGGTGGTCATTGGCGGAACGTGGTCAATATCCACGCCGTTGCTCAGCGCAATATTGTGTTCTTCACTCGCTCTGACGCGATCGCGCGTCGTCACTTTTCCGCTGCGGTAATAATCATAAGGCAGTAATACCGTATCCAGCAGGGCGCTGAACGGTAAATCAATGAGCAGCAGAGGCGTCATCGCCCAGCTGGTATCATCGCTTTTCATCATATTCACATCAGCACGTGCGCCTGAATAATATCCGGTGTCTCCCCCGGTATGGCTCATCACGCTGGAACAACCGCTCGTCGCTAAAAAAACACATCCTGTCATCAGCGGCGTCAGTGCAAATTTCATCATTTTAGAACTCATCTTATGCTGTCAGGCTGAGCTTTTAAGTCAAAGTGACTTATACCACTCAGCACAAAAAATTAACAAAGCAAGCTGTAGCTCTGTGGCTGCGATCCCATTAAGTGTAATTACTATTTGAAATCTTGCAGGAAACTGCCTGCTCACCCTGGCTTTTCGCCCTGACCTGTCATGTATTTTGGCTGTCAGCATATAAACAACAGCCAAATTTTTTTGTTTTTACCTGCTTGAAAAAATCCCTTTCGTCTCCATTTTTACTGTACGACGCAGGAGGAGGAACGCCGGAAGGGTTCTCCTGTCATCACTGCGACGCTGGCCTGTCCGAATGGAAGGCTATTTAAAAATACTCGCTGAATATCAGGAGAAGTGGGCATGCGTAATTTTGATTTATCCCCGTTATACCGTTCTGCCATTGGTTTTGACCGTTTATTTAATCTTATCGAATCGGGTCAGAATCAGGGTGGCGGCTATCCCCCATATAATGTCGAGCTGGTTGACGAAAACCATTACCGGATTGCTATCGCGGTCGCAGGTTTTGCCGAGTCAGAGCTGGACATCACGGCCCATGACAACATGCTGGTGGTGAAAGGCGCACATGCACCGACTGAAACCGACCGCACTTATTTATATCAGGGCATCGCTGAACGTAATTTCGAACGCAAATTCCAGCTGGCGGAACATATCCAAATAAAAGCCGCCAATTTGTCGAACGGTTTGCTGTATATCGATCTGGAACGCATCGTTCCTGAAACGTCCAAACCGCGGCGTATCGAAATCCGCTGATTTGTCGGCAATAAGTGTCGGCAATAAGTACCGGCACTAAGTCACAGGCGGCCATCGTTATTGACCGCCAGAAAATGAAAAAGTTTAGGCTCGCCGTCAGGGAGCTGCGCCGTCATATCCAGACAGGATGACGGAATGTTAAATCTCGCTTCTAAGAAGGAGTTATACCATGCGTAATTACGATATTTCCCCATTACTGCGTCAGTGGATTGGTTTCGATAAGTTAGCCAGTTCAATGCAGGGCGCGGATCAGGCTTTTCCTCCTTACAATATTGAAAAGTCTGACGACAATCATTATCGCATTTCACTGGCGCTGGCCGGTTTCCAGCAGAGCGAGCTGAATATTGAGGTCGAAGGGCCGCGTTTAACCGTCAGCGGTACGCCTGCTCAGCCGGAAACAAAAGTGGAATATCTGCATCAGGGATTAGTGATCAAGCCTTTCACCCTGAGCTTTACTCTGGCAGAGCATATGCACGTATCGGCAGCTGAATTTACCAATGGCCTGCTGCATATCAGTCTGGTACGAGATGTTCCGGAAGCGTTGCAGCCGCAGAAAATTGCGATTGGTACTGAAAAACCTGCGCTGGAAAATACGTCGGCTTAAGACGTGATCTGTTTATGTTCCCCCGGTAAGGGGGAACATAAAACAGCGTATGACGAGGGGAGTATTATCTTAATCAGTAAGTAAAACGAGAGATAATTATTATGTTGAATTTCTTATAAACCTCATTAAATATAAAGCAAAGATAAGATTTAAAAGACTCCCGCCCGACTTCTGTGTCGGGGTAGGATATTTCACCGAAATTAGAATCAAAAAACTTTATCCTTTTTTGCCCGGTGGTGAGACTTACTGAATGTCCGCTGCCCCCGCCTCTGATGCTTAACTGGTAGCCAAAGTTCGAATCAATCTGTTTCATTAAGGCTTCTATTCTTTCCTCAACGTCTTCAACCGGTGACAGTTCAATTCTGCTGATAAAGTTAATATTTCCCTGAACCTTTACCAACAACTTAATAGCATCGGCAGTAGTGACGTATTCTATCTGTTTGGGTACAGCTATCTTTTTGGTATTGCTGACTGCTGATGCGCCATTTTGTGCCGTTGCCTGGGATTTTGCCTGTTCAGCCGCAACCTTTCTCGCCAGACTGATCTCACCATATTGTTCCTGATAATTCATGATGCCCAGTGTGAGCCGATGGCACTCAGGGGAATCAAGATATTGTTTGAATGTGCTCCAGTTATGTCCTTTAACCAGATAGGCCGCAGACAGGCCAAGGCACACACCTCGTAAACCATATAATTCTTTATTCATCCACGGAAGTCGGAAGCTACCAATCCAGGCTCCTGCCAGGTTTCTGGGGTTATCGCTTACCCAGTGATTTTTCCGCATATAGGCATCTTGATCAAAAGGAGAGTATTGACCATGAGTTTGAGAGGCAAATAGCGCTAATTTATTTTCTATAGGCATGGGTAATTTTTCTAAGAGTTAATTTATGAATGAAGTCTTACGAAAAGTAGGGTTTCATACTAAGGTTTTTTCATAAGCGAAGTGCTTAATGATAAATTAAGGATATGCCTATAGTGATGTGATTTTCTTAATGTCTTGTTTTGTCTATATAAATTACAAATGTGGTTATGATATTTTTCTTAATAATACAATTTATAATATCAATTTATTACGATTCCTTCCCTGAACTGAAATTTCCCGCAGATTGTCAGGAGCTGGCTAATGTGAAATGCTTATGCCAGGCGTTGAAAACACAAAATCCTGATTAGCACCGAAAACCTACTCTGGAATATCATGCTGAACAAGGTTTATTCTGTTAGTGCTTCGTTTCAGAAGGCACTGTTTTACAAGGTACAGAAAGAAAATTATTCTCTTTAGCAGGTATAACGGGAAATTGACAATTCTTTATACCTTGGATAACGGTCTTCTAAGAGTAAAGCCAGAGCGACCTTAAAGTATTCACGTCCTTCCGCCGTATCGGGATACGAAAACTCTCCCTGATTAGGATCGAAGAATTTTATCCTTTTCCTTCCGGTTGTAATAGCCACAGCATGTCCGCCACCAGGACGGTGCATGTTTATTCTGTATTTAAAGTTAGAAGCAATATGTGCCATCAGAACATCTATTCTTTCCATGGTATTTTCAATGGGTTTTAAACGCACTATATCGATAAAGTTAATCCCACCTTGAACTTTTACAATGTGATTGAAGGCCTCTGAGGAAGAGAGGTAGGTTATATTTTTTGGCGCTTCTGCCTTTTTTTTATGAGTAAACCGGCTAAATAATGATTTATTCTGTTTCACATGGATTTGCATTTTTGCAAGCGCCGCTGCCCGGTTTTGTGCCTGTATTACATCACCATATTGTTCCTGATAGTTCATAATGCCAAGCGTGAGTCTGTGGCATTCCGGGGTATCCAGATATTGTTTAAACGTGCTCCAGTTCTGTCCTTTGATCAGATAAGCGGCGGATAACCCAAGGCATGCTCCCTGTAAGCCATACATTGTTTGGTTAGTCCTCGGATCAGTAAAACTGCCAATCCAGGCACCGGGCAGATTTCTTGGATTATTGCTCATCCAGTTATTTTTCTGCGCATATTGAGCCTGACTGAAACTATGGCTCTCGCCATCTGTTCTGGATATAAAGTTTGATAATTTCTTGAACATAAATATGATTTTTATATGGTTTGAGATTGAGGCGTGAGAACAAATCACATTAAAAGATTGATTTATACACTACAGGTTTTTTATATTAATATACTTAAAGTTCAATTAAGTTTTTGTTTATTTGACTTTTTTATCTCATTAATCAATGGTTTTAAGAAGAAAAATAATTCCAGGGCTGCAATAAATTTTTTGTTATCAGGAAATAATAAATGAGGCGTGTATTAGAAAGAGGTGGGGTAAGTATTTATTTTATTTAGTAATAATGATTACGCTTATAAAAAAGGTCTGGAAAAGGTTAAACACCTCTTCCAGACCTAAACTCATAAGTGATAATCGACTCTCAACCTTCCGCGTGCGCTTTTTCCACTTCTTCCGCCAGAATCTTCACGCCGCGCTCGATCTGATCCGCATCAGGCACGTAGTTCATGCGCATACATTGATGCGTGTGCGGCCACGGATGTTCCAGCCCCGGGAAGAAATAATCGCCCGGCACCATCAGCACACCGCGCTGTTTAAGGCGCTGATACAGCACTTCGGTGGTGATCGGCAAATCTTTGAACCACAGCCACAGGAAAATCGCACCTTCCGGTTTGTGGATCAGACAACGTTCTTCCGGCAGATGACGGCGCAGCGTAGCGATAGTTTCCTGCACGCGCTGGAAATAGAACGGTTTGATGACCTCGTTTGAAAGGCGCAGTAAATCGCCACGCGCAATCATCTCATGGGCAATCGCCGGTCCGACGCTGCCCGGAGACAGGCTGATAATGCCGTTCATGTTACTGATCGCTTTGATGATTTTCTCATCGGCAATCACGATGCCGCAGCGTGAGCCCGGCAGGCCGAGTTTCGACAGACTCATGCACAGAATAATATTCGGGTTCCATAACGGCGTCGCGTCAGTGAATACAATGCCGGGGAACGGCACGCCATAGGCGTTATCGATAAGTAACGGAATATCTTTCTGCTGTGCCAGTGCATCGAGGCGGATCAGCTCTTCGTCGGTAATCACGTTGCCGGTCGGGTTGGTCGGACGGGAAACGCAGATCAGGCCGATATCATCAGTAATATTCAGATGATCGAAATCGACGTGATACTTGAACTGGCCTTCCGGCAGCAATTCGATGTTTGGCTTGGCTGAAACAAACAGATTTTCGTCCAGACCGGCGTCGGCATAACCGAGGTATTCCGGTGCCAGCGGGAACAACACTTTTGACATACTCCCGTCGGCACGGCGTCCGGCGAACAGGTTGAACAAATAAAAGAAGGCGCTCTGGCTGCCGTTGGTCAGTGCGATGTTTTGCGCGTCAAGCTGCCAGCCGAGCTCTTTCTGTAACATCTCTGCCAGCGCATGACGCAACACATCTTTGCCCTGCGGCCCGTCGTAATTGCACAGCGCTTCGGTCAGCTTGCCAGCGGTCAGCATTTCCGACAGCAGTGTCTGGAAATAATCCTGCATCTCAGGAATTTGCGCCGGATTGCCGCCACCCAGCATCACGGCGCCAGGAGTGCGCAGACCGTCATTCATATCGCCCATCAGGCGTGTGATGCCTGAAAAACGGGTAAATTTGTCACCGAAAGCAGAAAACGTCATAGAAAACTTTGTATGTTATCAAAATGTGTCTTCCACCATAACGCCTGCAGCAAAACAGTGCAATCGGACCAGCGGGTTTTGACGCGGAGAAGTATTAAAAAAGATGAATACGGAAAATCATTCACTGTATTTTTTGGAATATCCCTCAACGGATCCCTTTATGCTTAATGACGGAGTAATAAAAAACGGCTTATGATATTTTTTCTCCCTTGGCATAATTATGTTTAAGAATATATAAATCAGGTTGATAAAATGAAAAGAAGCATACTTATACTGAATATCTTTACGGCAGGCGGAGGAGACTATGCGCTGGGAAAGAAAATAAAAGACATCGCGCGGAGCACCCAGTCTGAGGGGGCATTAATTACGGTAAATGCCAAAACCAGATATATTAATATCCAGGGGAAGGAAGTGTTAAATCCGGGTAAAAAATTGAATTATGATGACCCGGTGGTTATTGTGACGCCCCACAGTCTCCTGTCTCCCGATGTATTATCGACAGTGCTGGCTGATCTTTTCTATCAGCTGGAAATAATAACATGCAATACCATTATTCTGATTGATGAAATGGATGTCACCCGGGATGCGGCTTCATCTGATCGTGATTATAAAGCGGCCCTGTTGAGTCTGTGCTTCGAAAACATCATTGTCCAGAGCCTCGGATTCACTAAGAAATCGTTGGGTTATTTACCCATGCCTGAGCAGGAAGTTATCAATATACAAAAATCAGCAAAACAGGAAATCATTAAATTACTGGATAGTTACAACTTATCGTTGCCGGTAAATTGTAGTTTATATCTTGCCTATTTAAGTTCTGATACCGTGACAACCTGCGCTCAGATTTTTATTATTAATTCGTTGATAGAAGACAGTGGCTTACCGAATAATTCAGCTTATGTCCTGGTGTGCAGGGAAAAAGGAAGTATTGAACGATTGCTGAAAAACCTCAAAGAATCCTTATCAGGGTCAATTTATAATGATTTGTTTTCTGAATGTCATTATTCAACCATGAAAGACGAAAATATATTCCAGTGCCACGGTTTTTCCCGCGGTACGGGGAAGAAAAAAGTACATATCGTTATTACCCAAACCATTCCCGGCACGACGTTTAAAAATCTGACCAGTATCAGCAAGACCGGCATGATGTCGGGCGATCAAAGCCTTTCCGACTATTTGTCACTGAAAAAACGTTTACCTTATTACGACAAGCAAACCTGGAAAGACCCTCTTATTAAAGGATTGAAAGTCCGTGCCCGTGAACTGGGGGGAGAAGAGTTGCTCAACAAATTTAAGTCGATGGTCGCCGGAAGAAAGGCCTTTACTGGCAGCCTGTCCTTTAAGCTCCTGGCACCCGACGATGTCCCGACGCTGTCACTGAAAAACAGTCTTCATGCGTTTAACAACGAAATATATGCAAGAAAAGCTGACGGAAAAATCAGAGAGATATTGATGAGGTACCTCTGACCCTTCGAAGAATAATCGGGAGACCGGCCACAGGATTGCGCCCGGACCGGTCTTGCCCACTCTTAATCTTACTTCTTCAGAACTTCCGGATTCACGCAGAACTGTTTCACGTCACCTTTCAGGGCGGCGATCAGGTTATCCACTGCGCAGGCCGCCATATCGTAACGGGTTTCATGCGTTGCGGAACCGATATGCGGCAGCGCCACCACGTTTGGCAGGCTCAGCAGCGGAGAATCTTTTGGCAGCGGCTCAGTCTCGAACACGTCCATGCCTGCGCCATAAATCGTACCGGCTTTCAGTGCTTCGATCAGGGCCGGTTCATCAATGACCGGGCCACGGCCTGCGCTGACCAGAATCGCGCTGGATTTCATTTTCGCCAGTTCTTCCTTACCGATCAGATGGAAGGTTTGTTCGGTCATTGGCAGCAAGATACAGACGAAATCAGACTCTTTCAGCAACTCGTCCAGCTCGCATTTACGTGCGCCATACTTCTCTTCCGCTTCTTTATGCTGGCTGCGTGCGTTATACAAAATCGGCATGTCGAAACCGAAATGCGCACGTTGCGCCAGCGCCAGACCGATACGGCCCATGCCGACGATACCCATGGTTTTGTGGTGAACATCGATGCCGAACCAGTCTTCGCCAATGTTTTCGTTCCACTCACCGGCTTTTACGCGCTCGGCCACATTCACCACGCGGCGGGCGGTAGATAGCACCAGTGCCATCACGGTATCAGCGACGGTATCGGTCAGCGCCGTCGGTGTGTGCATCATCGGGATTTCGCGGCGGGTCAGTTCTGCCACGTCAAAGTTATCGTAGCCGACGGAAATGGTAGAAACCCCACGCAGGCGTGGCGCATGGTCGAACAACTCTTTATCGATTTTTCCGCCAGAACCCAGCAGCCCTTCTGCGTTTTGCAGAGCATCAAAAACCTCCGCACGGTTTTTGTCAGTGATGCCATCGAATTCGGTAATAGCAAAATGCTCTTCAAGGCGTTGATGCAAATCGGCAGGCAGTTTTTTGTACAGAACAATTGACGGCTTATTCATTACAAACTCCAACTCTTTAAATGAGTATTTTCAGATTTTCAGGTTAAGGAAACTTTCCCTTTCGGTTTCATTGCGGCCTTTCGTGGCCTGACGACCAGGGTTAATCCCGCAGAAAGCAGCAGCGAGACGGCCATAAAAATAAATGAGGCGGCCGGGCTTCCGGTGCTGCCGTTCAGATAGCCGACAAACCAGGAACCAAAGAACGAGCCCAGCGCACCCAGACTGTTGATTAAGGCCATGGCGCCGCCGGACACATTCTTCGGCAGCATTTCAGGAATGATGGCAAAGAACGGACCATACGGGGCATACATTGCGGCCGCGGCGACTACCAGTAAACTGTACGAAAGCCAGAAATTGTTTGTGCCAGCGGCCCAGGATCCAAAGAACGCCAGGGCGCCGACCAGCAACAGCGGCCAGACAAACAGCTTACGGTTTTGCATTTTGTCTGATGCCCATGACACCAGAATCATCGCGATGGTGGCTGCCAGATAAGGAGCCGAGGACAACCAGCCCGCTTCGACCATGCCCATCGACTTACCGTCACGCAAAATCGACGGCAGCCAGAGCACAAAGCCATACACGCCGATGCTCCAGAAGAAATATTGCAGACAGAGGAAAATCACATTTCGCGAGCGGAAGGCTTCGCGGTAACCGCCGACTGCCTGAATGTCTTTCTGTTCTTTTTCCAGCTGTTCGGCCAGGGCTTTTTTCTCCTGCTCACTCAGCCAGCTGACTTCTTCGGGTTTATCTTTGACGCTGAACCACCAGATAATCGCCCAGATCACCGCCGGAATGCCTTCAAAGATAAACATTTCCCGCCAGCCAAACGATTTGATCAGATAGCCGGAAAGCACCGACATCCACAGCACCGTGACCGGATTACCCAAAATCAAAAACGTATTGGCGCGCGAGCGTTCGGATTTCGTAAACCAGTTGCTGATGTACACCAGCATAGCGGGCATGACAGCGGCTTCCACCACGCCGAGGGCAAAGCGGATCACCGCCAGCATCGGGATATTCGTCACCACGCCGGTCAGCGAAGCAAAACCGCCCCACAGCAATAAACACCAGAAAATCAGTTTCTTAACGCTGCGCCGTTCGGCATAAATCGTGCCGGGGATCTGGAAGAAAAAGTAGCCGAGGAAAAACAGGGCACCGAGCAGGGAGGACATGCCTTTGGTGATGTGAAGATCATCATTGATACCGGCCGCCGACGCGAAACTGAAGTTTGAGCGGTCGACATACGCCAGACTGTAAGTGATGAACACGATTGGCATGATGTACCACCAGCGGCGCGAGGCCAGTCTGGACTTGTTCATAACGGTATCTCCTGATAATGCCTCAGCCTTCCCCGCACCGGTGAGGGTGCCGCGAAATCAGCCGCGCAAAACGTCCACGTAATGGCGCGTTACGGCGGTCAAATCATCCCCTTCAAGCGGGAATTCGATGCCGCGCGGAACATCCTGAGGCAACATTTTCAATAAAGGTTCCCAGCTGCCATCGCTGTTATCGAGCGCCACGGCATGCCATTTACCGGCACGTTTTTCCGCTGCTTTCACATGGACATAACCGACATGACGTGCCAGACGCTCAGCGGCAATCGCCGGATCCTGTCCGACCCACAGCCAGTTGGCCATGTCGAAAGTCATACTCAATGGCAAATGCAGGGATTCCGCAGCAAACATGAAGGCATTGATGCGCGACAGAATTCCGCATTCCGGGGTCTGATCGTTCTCCACTACCAGCTTCACCGGGCTGGATGCCAGCACCACTTTCAGCGGTGTCAGATCCTGACCCGGTTCAAATTCACCGAGTGAAAACTTAATCGTGCGGGCATTGAGAATGCGCGCCTCTTCAAAATATTGTGGTGCATCAGGATTAAGCTCGCCACCCATCAAAAACAGCGGGAAGGGCACCGAGTAAACCGCAAACAATCCGTGATGCTGAATTTTTTCCGCCAGCGCCGGTAACGTATCCAGCTCCTGCGGGGAGAACAATTCACGGCGGATTTCCACGCCATCGGCTTTTGCCGCGGCAATGACAGAAAGCAGTTCAGCCTGTCCACCGAGGTCTTTCACCACGCTGTTGCCGTAGGCGGCGGTGACAATGACGATTTCTCTTTTCATGAACGTTTTTCCTGTGTGGGCGCGCTGCCAATAAGGTGCAGGCAATCATTTCGACACCTCATTTTAGTCAAGCAAATGAGACGTCGTGCCGTTGTTAACGTTTTGTTTCGTTTTATACAACCTAATTGGAACCGGTTCCATACGACAGAACAAAAGCCCGAAAATATGATCCCGCTCACGAAGAACGGGCAGGAAATCGGGAAGTAAAAGGGATCAGCGAGCTGCGGTAGAACCGCGCGCAATGAGTTCGCCGGAGAACTCCAGGTCTTTAACCGGCTCAGTATTGCCCTGAATGCGGGTCACCAGTTGTCTGAGCGCCGCCACGCCCATGTCGTAAGTGGGTTGTTTGAGGGTGGTAATGCCGACGCCCGCCAGATCGGCCCACACCAGTTCATCGAAACCGGATAAACCGATGTCCGGCCCCCAGCGGAGATTCAGCCGCTGCATGGCGCGCGCGACCTGTAACGTCAGTGCGCCATTCACGCACATCACCGCTTTGTGTTTATCTGCGTGTCGTGCGACAAATTCGCGCAGCAAATTGTCCAGCCCTTCGGTGTTATACAGCTCAATCTCACCCTGTTCCCCCGTCAGTTGCGGGGATTGCTGCATCCGTTGCAGGAACGTGCGCAGGCGGTCGAAACGGGTATTGACGGTGGCGGGTTCGCTGACGAAAAGCAGTGCTTCGAAACCCTGCTTTACGAGGTGATCGGTCATCATCTGTGTGGCTTCGACGTTTTTCAGGCCGATGACGTCGCAGGCGAAATTCGCGACTTTGCGGTCAATCAGCACCATCGGTAAATTGGCCTGTTGCAGCGTGGAAATCGCCGCTTCACGCATGCCCACGGCGTTCACCACAATGCCATCCACGCGATAACTGCTGAGCAGTTGCAGGTAATGCTTTTCCTGATCCAGCTCGTTGTTGGTATTGCACACCAGCAGCGTCAGCCCTTCCTGACGGCAGGCAGCTTCAACGCCGCGCATCACATCGACAGAATAGGGATTGGTAATATCAGCGAGGATCAGCCCGATAAGACGCGTCTGGCCGCTTTTCAGGCTGCGCGCCATCTGGCTCGGCTGATAATCGAGCAGGGAGATTGCCCGCCCGATGCGCTCTTTCAGCGAATCGGACAGCAGGTGTTGTTCACCGTTGAGATAACGTGAAACGCTGGTTTTACCCGTTTTAGCGGCGCTGGCGACGTCACGTATCGTTGCCCGAACCGCCGCGCCCGGTTCCTGTTTTTTACTCACAGCCTTTCTCCCCTCATGCTTGTCCCACGGAGACTAGCACAGAGTGCCGAAAGGCTGCATCCCGTAAGTCAGCGCAATCCTTCTGCCGTCTGGACGCCGGAAACCGCATCGGACTTCGGTCTGCTGCTCAGCGTAAAGGCCGAAATGATCGTCACGCCAAAGGCAATACCGCCGAGGATCAGATAGGTATCGCTGAAGCCGATGCGGTCGTACAGGTTACCAGCGAAGGCGGAGAGGAAAATCGCCGCCAGCTGTTTGGCAAAGTTAAATCCGATCAGATAAATGGTCGCCGAGAACCGGACGTCAAAAATCTGCGTGATGTATTTGAACACCCCGACCAGCAGGAACGGCACTTCCAGCGCGTGCAGCATTTTCAGCAGGATCACTTCGATGGCCGTGGTCGCAAATGACGAACCAACAATGCGGATCGACATAATCGTACCCGCCAGCAGCAACGTATTTTTTGCGCCGATGCGGTTAATAATCCACGGAGAACAGAACATAATCAGCGCGTTACACAACTCACCGGCGGTGGTGACGTAGCCGAACATTTCCGTGCCCTGTTGCGGAGAAGCAAAGAAGGTTTTGAAGAACGTCGCGAACTGCTGATCAAACACGTCATACACGCAGGCCACGCCAATTACATACAAAATCAGCATCCACAGTTTGCGCTCTTTCAGTAACAACGCCGCCGTTTTCAGCGAGAATTGCGGCTGATTGGCACCGAGTTTATCCAGCACCTGCGCGTTTTTGTTTTCCTGCGGGCGGGCAATCAGCAGCAAAATCATCAAAATGATCGCCGCGCCGGAACCCATCCAGAAAACGATGTCCGGATTGATGTTAAACAGCACGCCCGCCGTCGAGGCGCAAATTCCCCAGCCGAAACAACCGAACATCCGCGCCTTGCCGTATTCAAATGAGCTGTTGCGGCTGACTCTTTCGATATACGCCTCAGTTGCGCCGGAACCGCCCGCGAACACGAAACCGATATAGGCGCCGCCGAGAATGGCCCCGAGCACAATATTCAGTTTTAACAACGGCGCGAAGACGTAAATGAAGAACGGCGCAAACAGGAACAGCAGCACGGCGATGACCCACAGAAGATGTTTTTTCAGGCCGAGCTTGTCAGAGATGATGCCGAATATCGGCTGAAACAGAATAGCGAACAGCGACATGCTGGAAAACACGATGCCGGTTTCCGTTTTACTCAGGCCGATCACGTCAGAAAGCCAGATCGGTAAAAACGGATAACAGGTCGCCATAATGAAGAAATAGAGGAAGAAATAGCTGCCGAATATCCAGAAGTTAGTATTGTTTTTATAGAAGCAACGATCGGAAGTTTGTGTAGGGTTCATAGTGATTTCCTTGCCGAAACCATGAAAACCGGCACTGTCGTACCGGCGTTTTTTGTTGTTATCTGATTTCTTCGAAGCCCAGAAGCAGAGCGCTTTCCGGATCCAGCACCGGCAACGCCAGCCCGGCATTCGCCAGCCATTCACCGCTCAGCACCGGCGATTCATGCAGCCAGGCCGGTTGCACGCGCATGGTGTGACCGCTGCCGCCGCCTTTCAGCAACGTCGGTTCATCCAGCACCGTCACGCGATAACGTGCTTCAGGTTTCAGCCCCGGCACCCGTAACGATCCGGGCAATGACCAGGTCGGCATCGCCAGCTGGCTGATCAGAAATACCGCGCTGCCGGCGTTTTTACTGACCACGCCGTTAATCAGCATCGTCTCGTCATGCGTATCCACGCGGTAAACATCACCGCTGTGTAATAACGGGCGCAGCTGCTGATGCAGGCGGGTGTATTTCGCAAAACCGGCGCGCTCCGCCTCGCCTTCTTTCACCGGATCCAGCTCAATGCCCATGTGACCGAACAACGCCGTCAGGCCGCGGAATTCAATGCTGTGCTGGCGCGATGTGGCGTGGCACAGCTTGTTGCCGATGTGCGATCCCATCACTTCCGGCGGGAAGAAATAGCTCATGCCACGCTGAATTTTCTGCCGCTCCAGCGCGTCGTTATTGTCAGATGTCCAGAAACGATGGCTGCGTTTGAGCACCTCGAAATCAATACGGCCACCGCCGGACGCGCAGGATTCAAACTCGATGTGCGGGAAGCG
This sequence comes from Rahnella sp. JUb53, assembly GCF_004346065.1. NCBI lineage: Bacteria > Pseudomonadati > Pseudomonadota > Gammaproteobacteria > Enterobacterales > Yersiniaceae > Rahnella > Rahnella sp. JUb53. Next base: position 192,976 of record NZ_SLYT01000008.1, on the reverse strand, counting down.
TTCGCCCAGCACATCCAGCAGACGGTAAAACTCATGCGTTTGTGCCGTCAGCGCCGCGCGGCCTTCGTGACCGGGCTGAACGATTTCGCGGTTCATGTCCCATTTCACGTAATCCACATCGTGCTCGCCGAGCAGCCAGCTCATGCGCTCCACCAGGTAATCAAAGACCTGCGGATTATTCAGATCGAGCACGAACTGATGACGCCCGCTTGGTTGCTGATAACCGGGCAATGCCAGCAGCCAGTCGGGATGGGCGCGATATAAATCGGAATCCGGGTTAATCATTTCCGGTTCGACCCAGATACCAAATTCCATGCCGAGATTTTTGACGTGGTCGATCACCGGTTTCAGGCCGTGCGGGTATTTCTTCTCATCGAGATACCAGTCACCCAGCGCGGCGCGGTCGTGGTCGCGGCCACGGAACCAGCCGTCGTCGATAATGAAGCGTTCCACGCCTAACGCGGCGGACTCAGTCGCCATCTGCATGATGTAGTCTGGATCGTGATCGAAATAAATCCCTTCCCAGGTGTTGAGATGCACCGGACGCGGTTTCTCAGCCGGGAAGCGCAAAATCTGTTCGCGCACAAAGCGGTGGAATTGCTGACTCATGCGGTTCAGGCCGCTGGCGGAATAGCTGGCGTAAAGCCACGGCGTTTCCAGCGTTTCACCTTGTTCAAGCCGTTGTTCACCGGGGAAATACAACGCTTCGGCCTGCACCAGACGCCGGCCGTCGATTTTGATGTCAGCGCGCAGACGATGGTTGCCGCTCCAGCCCAGATGCATCCCCCAGACTTCGCCCTGTTCTTCGCTGAAACCCGGATGACCGATCATCATCGCCGGGAAATATTCGGAAGACGTTTTACCGCGCCGGTTTTCCTGAATGATGCCGCCGTGATCCAGCAGCGTGCGGTGCGGCTGAAACTCCTTGATCCAGCGGCCATGAAACGCCATTACTTCGGCGGCGCGTTCCGGCAGCGGCAGCGTCACGGCCAGCCGCGTCACCTGATAGGTGCCAGGCTTGAGATTGGTCAGCGCGTTACGCGCCTGCAAAACGCCGCTGTCATCGAGGCGCAACTCGCTGCGAAATTGCAGCCCGGCGATCGTGTCTTCGGTGGTGATGGTGAGCTGGTTTTCGTCGTGCTTTACCCGCGTGGTATTGAATACCGGTGACCAGTCCAGTCCGTCGCGATGGCCTTCCACGCCCGGTGTGCCGAAAGAACCGCGTCCGGAGTCCGCGCTGACATTCACCGGCGCTTCCACATCAATCCGGCCATTGGGCACGGCGCGGCTCAGCGAAATGATGTCATCTGCGGAAAACTGACTGAGGCGGTTTCCCCAGTAAAGAATTTCGGCGTAAGGCGTGCAACGGACGATCAGGCTGGTATGCCCGCCGGTTAAATGAACAATCTGGTTTTCCATATAGTCACTCCTCCACAGAAAGATTTGCGCTGATAAGACGCGATCAGGTGGAGTAACTATTGATCCGAAACGTTTCGGATGGGAAATGTGAAGGTTAAAAACTGTGATATAGGGTGGAAAAATAATCTAAGGGGGAAATATCAGCGTGGTGGATGGACGGTGACGCCCGCCTGCAATTCCGGTTGCCAGAGAACCTGCAAATTTTTCAGCGGTTCGTTGCGGATCAGCGCCATGGTCATGGTAGCGATTTGTAACCCGACCGCTTCACGCGTGCCCTGACGGACAGCGGTCACAGCCACATCGGGCACGCTGTCGCACGGCAATCCGTCAAAGATAATCAGGGAAACACCGCCGCTGAGCAGTAATCCGGCTTCATGCAACGCCAGCGCAGCACCTTCGCCATGCATGTTGCAGTCGCAGACGATCGCCGTCGGTGGCACCGGTAAGGCCAGCAGCGCCTGTGTGGTCTGATAACCGGCGCGGCGGCTCGGGCTGATTTTATGCACGTAATCAGGATGATGTGGCAGGGCGTTTGACTGCAATCCGTCGAGATAACCCTGATAGCGCTGACCGATAAACGATTGCTGATTATTTTCGCCGAGAAACGCGATGCGCTGATGCCCGAGCGCGGCGAGATGATTGACCGCCATCTGCATACCGGCGCGGTTATCAAAATCAAACCAGGCGTAATCCTGCGTCAGACATCCGCTGCGCCCGAGTGCCAGAAACGGGAAATTACGCTGCTGCAAATCCAGCAGTCGCGGATCGTTATCCAGCGTATGCGCCACCAGCATGGCATCGACGCGTTTACTTTCGATGAGTCTGCGCCACGAAAAGGTGCCCAGTTCATCCGGCACCAGCAGTAAATCGATTTCATATTTTGCCAGTTCGCGGGTAATACAGCCGACCATTTCGATAAACGCGGAATTGCTTAACGGATGAGAAGTGAAGGGGAAAATGAGGCCAACGGCGTCGATTTTACCCATTTTCAACCGTCGGGCGAGGGTGTTGGGCCGGTAGCCACGTAAATCTGCCGCCGCCTGAACGCGTGCTTTGGTGTCAGCTGAAACGTCATCGTACCCGTTCAGCGCACGGCTGACGGTGGTGACAGAGAGACCGAGATCTTTCGCAATGGCTTTCAGAGACATACTCACATCCGTTACACAGGTGGGAAGGCACGTGGCGGGAGAATATCACAAACGCGAAAACGGAGCCGGGTGGCTCCGTTTTTATCAGGGGCAGGACGAAATTTACTGCAACGGACTGAGGGTGATCTCAACGCGACGGTTCTGCGCTTTGCCCGCTTCGGTGCTGTTGCTGGCGATCGGATTGTCCGGGCCTGCGCCAGTGGTATGAACACGGCTGCCTTCAACACCTTGCGTGATCAGCGCGCTGCCCACGCCGTCAGCACGTTGCTGCGACAGCTTCATGTTGAGCGCGCGGGTGCCGGTGCTGTCGGTGTAACCGACGACGTTGACGGCGGTTTTCGGATACTCTTTCAGTACCATCGCCACGCCGGTCAGCGTGTTAGCGCCAGCAGGTTTCAGCGTGCTGCTGTTGGTATCGAAGGTCACGTTATTTGGCATGTTCAGCACGATGTTATCGCCCTGACGGGTCACGCTGACGCCGGTGCCTTTCATTTTGTCGCGCAGTTTAGATTCCTGCACATCCATGTAATAACCTGCACCGCCGCCCAGTGCGGCTCCGGCTGCGGCACCGATCAACGCGCCTTTGCCGCGGTCGTGTTTAGAAGAAGACAGCATACCGACGCCTGCGCCGAGCGCGGCCCCAAGACCTGCGCCAATGCCGGATTTCCCTGCTTCTGATTCGCCGGTGTAGGGGTTAGTGGTACAGGCCGACAGGCCCAGGGTGACGCAAAGTACGCCCGCAACCACAACTAATCTTTTGCTCATCTTATTTCCTTCAGGATGTTTATTATTCAGAACTTAACCGCTGCATTATGACTTCGCGCTTTCTGAGAAGTTGCACAGAAAAAGGTGTCAAAACATAAACAAATGCAACGGGAGGACATCAGTCCTGCGGCGTTCTGGCGCTCTTTATGCGCAATTTCGCGATGTTAAGCAGTAGGAGAATTCCGGATATCCCTTTTTGTATTTTTACCGGTTTCAGGAACTTATTCAGAAAGGGGCCGGAACCAGCGCAGGATATAGGTCGGTAAGTCAGTGCCGGGATGGCGGGTGCGGGCGGAGATTTCAAACTTTTCCTTGTGATAGAACGCGACAGCGCGGTGATTTTGCTGATAGACCTCCAGCAGCAGCACCGGATATTCCTCTTTCGCGGCGCCCATCAGCCGTTGTGCGGTGCCATCGCCGTAATGGGATTCTTCGACAAACAGCGCACCGATAAACTGCTGATTCAGTACGCCGATAAATCCGCAAATCACATCATTCGCATCGCAATCTACCCAGACGCGCGCTTTGGGCAGAAACTCTTCCCTGACCATTTGCAGGCTTTCAATCCAGTAAGAATCGGCGATAAAAGGATGGGAAAGTAATGAGCTGCGCAGCCACAGCATCAGAATGGCTTCGGTATCGCCGGGCTGCGCAGCGCGGATCATGACGGCTGATTCGCGGGATGGCAGAAGCAATACGACTGATGATCGTTCACCAGCCCGGCGGCCTGCATAAAGGCATAACAAATCGTGGATCCGATGAATTTAAAACCTTTCTTTTTCAGCGCTTTGGACATGGCATCTGACACCGCCGTTTTCGCCGGAACGCCTTCGGGGCCGGGGGGATTATTGATGACCGGTTGACCGCCGACAAAATTCCAGATGAATTCTGAGAAGTCCTCCCCGCTGGCCTGCATCGCCAGATACGCCTGTGCGTTGCCGATAATGGCTTTGATTTTGCCACGGTGACGAATAATACCCGCGTCGAGCACCAGACGTTCCACATCGTCATCGGTCATTTTCGCGATACGTTTGGGGTCAAAATTATGGAAGTTCTGACGATAATTCTCACGCTTTCTCAGTACGGTGATCCACGACAGGCCTGCCTGCTGGCCTTCGAGACACAGCATTTCAAACAGTTCGCGTCCATCCTGAACCGGAACGCCCCATTCTTTATCGTGATATTCGAGGTAAACCGGCTCTTTCGAAACCCAGCTGCATCGGGTGGTCGCCATTCTGTTGTCCTTATAAGAGGCTGAAATGCGTGGCGTCAGTGTGTGGCTTCTCGGATAACTCTGCAACGTCGCAATTTCTGAACCTCTGCCTTGACGCTGGTCGGATCTGAACAATATTTAAAGCCACTTATTACGCAATCCTTACATTCAATCATAGCGTTGCGACACCGATCTATCAGGGATATCACACTTATGACCGGAAAAAAGACGTCCATTTTACGGCTGACGAAAGGGGCATTCGCGGTGGCACTGTGCCTGGGAATGCAGGCTCCTGCGCAGGCTTTTGACCAGCTTTATGTTTTCGGCGACAGCCTGAGTGATACCGGCAATATTGGCCGCTGGACCTTCGACAGCAGCTCACATCAGCTCTATGACGAAATCCTGGCGAATAACATCGGCACAACGTTAACGCCGTCCTCAAAAGGCGGCCTGAACTATGCCGAAGGCGGCGGCGTCGCGGTACCGGGGCTGGATTCTGACTACACCACCCAGGATCAGGTCAAAAGCTATCTGGCCTCGACCGGCGGCAAAGCCGACCCGAACGGGCTGTATGTGCACTGGATTGGCGGCAACGATCTGGCCGCTGCGGCGCTGAGCCTGAACCCGATCACGGCGGTTGAAATTGCCACCAACAGCGCGACGCAGGCGGCCTCGCAGGTGAACGACTTACTGAAAGCCGGAGCCGGAACGGTCGTGGTGCCAACGGTGCCGAATATCGGTCTGACGCCGGTGCTGATGGAAGGCGTGATACAGGTCGGATTACTGCCGGTGCAGCAACAGGCGCTGGAAGCGGCATATCAGTATCTCAATGCACAAAATACGCCGAATGCCGATGCCCGCACCGAAGCCATTCACAATGCGCTGGCAGCCGCTGCGGCGGAAGGCTCCGGTATTCCGCTGGTGCAGGACGTGATCGCCAAAGGGCTGGCAGCGGCTTATGACGCGCTGAAAGACGTGGCTGGCGGTCTGACAGACACTTACAACACCACCGAAGATATCGCGCTGGCGAAAACCGGCGGCAATATTGCGCGTGTGGATATCAACGGGCTGTTCAACGAAGTGGTGGCCGATCCGGCGTTATACGGTTTCGCCAATACTGCCGGTACCGCCTGTCCGGTCGGGACATCCGCGTCGGAATGTACCTCGAACCTGCCGGGCTTCGACACCAGTAAAGCTTTCCTGTTTTCGGACCATTTCCACCCGACACCTCAGGCACACGCGCTGATTGCCCAGTATATGCAGTCGGTGATCGACGGCCCGCTGGAAGCCTCGGCGCTGAGTCAGGGGTCACTGGCGCTGGCGAGAAATACGCAGGGATTGCTCGACAGCCGTTATCAGCAGCTGCGCACGCAGGATAATGACGCCGGCACTTTCGGCATGTTTGGCGGCTACGCCGGGCAAAGTGCGGACAGCAAATTCAGTCCGTCGATGGGTCTGGGCGATGGCGACCTGACATCTAACTCGCTGAATATCGGCATGGATTATCAGATTACCGATCGCTGGATGATGGGGCTGATGCTTTCCGGTTCCGATGATAAAGACGATCCGACCGATCACTACAGCTACCGCACGCGCGGCTGGATGGCGACCGCATTCACGGGTATTAAAATCGCCGAAAATGGCTGGATCAACGGCGATTTGCATTACGGTTCGCTCAATTATGACGACATCAAACGCCGCATCACCCTCGGACCCACCACCCGTACCGAACGTGGTGATACCGACGGTAAACAGATCGGCGGACGCGTCACCGCAGGCTGGGATTTCCCGGTGCTGCCGGTGCTGAAAACCGGGCCAGTGGCGCAATACAGCTGGGATTACAGCAGTGTTGACGGTTACAGCGAGAAGGGGAATAACAGCACCTCAATGCGCTTTGGCGATCAGACTTCCCATTCACAAATCGGCGCACTGGGCTGGCGTGTAAATGCCGAACTCGGCATCGTTAATCCGTACGCGCAGGTAACGTATGACCGGCAGTTTGGGGATAAAACCTACACCACCACCGGCGCGATCAAATCCACCCGCACGCGGTTCAGCCGCACCACCGGCGAGCAGGATGACGACTGGATTGATATGACCGCAGGCTTAAACGTGCAAATCACCCACAGCATTTCAGCATTTGCGGCTATTTCTCAAACCACCGGGCTGGATTCCGGCGAGCAAACTTCCTATAACGCTGGGATCAGTGCGCGGTTTTAAAAGATATTATTAAGAGTGCTTTAAAGGATGTCTTTAAAAGCTATACTGACGGCATAGTATGAAAAAAGGAGAAAAGCTATGCCGTTTGAAATACTCACTTCCTCAGCCGCCAGTATTACTGAACTAAAACGCGACCCGATGGGAACATTTAGTGCAGGCGAAGGCGAAGCGGTGGCGATACTCAATCGTAACGAGCCCGCTTTTTATTGCGTTCCGCCCGATGTTTACGCCTATTTTCTGAGTCTTGCAGAAGACGTTGAATTGAACCGCATAATGGATGCGCGGCAGGGTGAAGAAAGGATAAGGCTGACACTGGATGACTTATAAACTCAATTTTTTCAAATCAGCTTTAAAAGAATGGAAAGCACTTGCCCCAACGTTCAAGGAGCAATTTAAAAAGAAACTGGCCGAGCGGCTGGAGAATCCTCACGTGGTTTCTGCCCGCTTATGTGGCCCTAAAAATAACCGCTATAAAATCAAATTAAAGAGTCTTGGTTATCGCCTGGTGTATCAGGTAGAAGATCAGGAAATCATCGTGACCGTTGTCGCGGTGGGTAAACGCGAAGGCAACGAAGCGTATAAACTGGCTCAGAAGCGCTAAATACTGGCGTCCCGAAAGCAAATCTGGCTGAACTGATGTGTCATTCTGGCTGATTATCTTCCGTGCAGCGGGTATACTGTCGCACTCTCTTTACACCCACTTTCTCGCGTGCGAATCCAACATGCAAAAGTTTGATACCAAGACATTTCAGGGCCTGATCCTGACACTGCAAGATTATTGGGCGCAGCAGGGCTGCACCATTGTTCAACCGCTGGATATGGAAGTCGGCGCGGGCACCTCGCACCCGATGACCAGCCTGCGCGCACTCGGCCCTGAGCCTTTTGCGGCAGCGTATGTTCAGCCATCACGTCGTCCGACCGACGGCCGCTACGGCGAAAACCCTAACCGTCTGCAGCACTATTATCAGTTCCAGGTGATGATCAAACCTTCACCGGAAAACATTCAGGAGCTGTATCTCGGCTCGCTGAAAGAGCTGGGTCTTGATCCGCTGATCCACGATATCCGCTTCGTTGAAGACAACTGGGAAAACCCGACGCTCGGCGCCTGGGGTCTTGGCTGGGAAGTGTGGCTGAACGGCATGGAAGTGACGCAGTTCACTTACTTCCAGCAGGTCGGCGGCCTGGAATGTAAACCGGTAACCGGCGAAATCACTTACGGTCTGGAACGTCTGGCGATGTACATCCAGGGCGTGGACAGCGTTTACGATCTGGTCTGGAGCAACGGTCCGCTGGGTAAAACCACCTACGGCGACGTGTTCCATCAGAACGAAGTGGAGCAATCGACGTATAACTTTGAATACGCCGACGTCGATTTCCTGTTCTCCTGTTTTGAACAGCACGAGAAAGAAGCGCAAACCCTGCTGGCACTCGAAAAGCCACTGGCACTGCCGGCGTACGAGCGCATCCTGAAAGCGGCCCATTGCTTCAACCTGCTCGACGCGCGTAAAGCGATTTCTGTGACTGAACGTCAGCGCTACATTCTGCGCATCCGTACCCTGACTAAAGCGGTAGCTGAGGCGTATTACGCTTCCCGCGAAGTGCTGGGCTTCCCGATGTGCAAAAAGAACGAGAAGTGAGATAAGTCAATGACTGAAAAAACATTTCTGGTGGAAATCGGCACGGAAGAACTGCCACCGAAGGCTCTGCGCAGCCTTGCTGAATCTTTTGCCGCTAACCTGACTGCGGAGCTGGATGCGGCGAACCTGCCACACGGCGACGTAAAATGGTTTGCAGCTCCGCGCCGTCTGGCGCTGAAAGTCTCCGGTCTGCATGAATCTCAGGCTGACCGCGAAGTTGAAAAACGCGGCCCGGCTGTCGCGCAGGCATTCGATGCCGAAGGCAATCCAAGCAAAGCCGCTGAAGGCTGGGCTCGCGGTTGCGGTATCACCGTTGATCAGGCCGATCGTCTGGTCACCGACAAAGGTGAATGGCTGGTTTACCGTGCGCACGTCAAAGGCGAAAGCGCGCAACAACTGCTGCCAGCGATGATCGCCACTTCACTGTCTAAACTGCCAATCCCTAAACTGATGCGCTGGGGCGATTCCGACGTGCAGTTTGTGCGTCCGGTTCACACCGTCACGCTGCTGTTAGGCGATGAGCTGATCCCGGCGAAAATCCTCGGTATCGATTCTGCCCGCACGGTTCGCGGTCACCGCTTCATGGGCGAGCCTGAATTCACCATCGACAACGCCGATCAGTATCCACAGATTTTGATGGAACGCGGCAAAGTCATTGCGGATTACGAACAGCGTAAAGCGCTGATCAAACAGGATGCGGAGAAAGCGGCGAAAGAGATTGGCGGCATCGCCGATCTGAGCGAAAGCCTGCTGGAAGAAGTGGCGTCTCTGGTCGAATGGCCGGTGGTGCTGACCGCGAAATTCGAAGAGAAATTCCTGGCGGTTCCGGCTGAAGCGCTGGTTTACACCATGAAAGGCGACCAGAAGTATTTCCCGGTGTACGACACTGCGGGCAAACTTCTGCCGAACTTTATCTTCGTGGCTAACATCGAGTCGAAAGATCCGCAGCAAATCATTTCCGGTAACGAGAAAGTGGTGCGTCCGCGTCTGGCCGATGCCGAATTCTTCTTCAACACCGACCGCAAAAAACGTCTCGAAGATAACCTGCCGCGTCTGGAAACCGTGTTGTTCCAGAAACAGCTGGGTACGCTGCGCGACAAAACCGACCGTATTCAGGCGCTGTCAGGCTGGATCGCTGAGAAAATCGGTGCCAACGTTGAGAACGCCAAACGCGCCGGTCTGCTGTCAAAATGTGACCTGATGACCAACATGGTCTTCGAATTCACCGACACGCAGGGCGTGATGGGCATGCACTATGCGCGTCACGACGGCGAGCAGGAAGAAGTCGCGGTAGCCCTGAACGAACAGTATCAGCCACGCTTTGCGGGCGACGAGTTACCGGCTTCGCTGGTAGCGTGCGCGCTGGCAATCGCTGACAAGATGGACACCCTGGCCGGTATCTTCGGCATCGGACAGCATCCGAAAGGCGATAAAGACCCGTTCGCATTGCGTCGTGCCGCGCTCGGTGTTCTGCGTATCATCGTTGAGAAAAACCTGCCGCTTGATCTGCAAACCCTGACCGAAGAAGCCGTGCGCCTGTACGGCGACAAGCTGACTAACGCCAAGGTTGTCGATGAAGTGGTTGATTTCATGCTCGGTCGTTTCCGCGCGTGGTATCAGGAAGAAGGTCACGCGGTCGATACTATTCAGGCTGTGCTGGCACGTCGTCCGACCAAACCGGCAGATTTCGATGCGCGCGTGAAAGCGGTGAGCTACTTCCGTACGCTCGATGAAGCGGCAACGCTGGCTGCGGCCAACAAGCGTGTGTCCAACATTCTGGCGAAATCCACCGACGTTCTGCTGGATCACGTTCACGCGTCCGTGCTGAAAGAACCTGCTGAGCTGAAACTGGCGACGCATCTGGTGGTTCTGCGCGACAAACTGGAACCGCTGTTTGCGGCCGGTGAGTACAAAGAAGCGCTGGTGGAACTGGCTGCGCTGCGCGAAACCGTCGATACGTTCTTTGATACCGTGATGGTAATGGATGAGAACGAAGCGGTGCGTATCAACCGTCTGACGCTGTTGTCTAAACTGCGGGAGCTGTTCCTGCAAGTCGCGGATATTTCGCTGCTTCAGTAAGCAGTTGACTTTTTAAAGTCAAAATCAAAGTCAAGGTCGTGGGCATCGGCCCACACCGACCAGAGGGAGAATAAACCTTCTCCCTCTGGACTCCCGCGTTTTCTCACAGCGCGCTCTGCTCGCTGACTATGTTTCAGCTGCCGTGGCGACAGCCGCAAAATTCCGCCGCTGCGCGGTGCCCTCCGTTCGGGTTACAACCCGCGTAAAAAAACACGCGGTTTTGCACCTCTCCTCCGGCGGTATTTTGGAACCGGCCTCAGGCTTTGACTTCACAACCTTACTTTCTTTATTTTTTAAAAAGCTGCGGGCGATTCAGAAATCTTGCTGAGCGGAGCGGACTGGAGACCAGAGGCTCCAGTACCGAGAGAAGAGACCGCGCAGCGGCAAGATTTCCAGCCTGTCACAGTGATAGCTGAAACATAGCCAGCGAGCAGAGCGCGCAGTTTAAAAACGCAGGATCCCAAAGGGTTTCGTTTAAAACCCTTTGGGCCAGTGTGGGCGGCGAGCCCGCGGTGTTGATCCTGACCTTGAACTTCAAATTTAAAACTTTTCTACGCTTTTTTAAAAAGCGTTCTCCCCCCAATTGTTCTATCCTATAACCCGCATGGAATGCACAGCATCGGCAGGGAACTGGCCGGAAGAAGAACATTGAAATCAGGAGTCAGGACTCATGGCTGTAGGGATCAGAAGCGGTGTATTTTCTCGCTGGCTGGCGCCGTTTATCGCATTGCTGGTCGTTTTCCAGCTCACTGCCTGTGGCGATAAAGAACCGGAACAACGCAAAGCCTTTATCGATTATTTGCAAAATACCGTCATGCGCAGCGGGCAAAATTTGCCTTCGCTGAGTGAAGATCAGAAACAACGTTTTGGTAATTACGCGAACGACTACGGCATTATCCTGTCATTCTCCCGCCAGATGAAAGGCGCCGTTGATGGCAGCCTGGTACCGGTGGTCAGCGCGATTGGTCAGGTGCGTACTCCGCAGGATTACATGACCCAGCGCAGCGCATTGCAACAGGCAGCCAGCACGCTGAGTATGCTGAATGCACAGTTGCGTGATTCAAAAGTGAAAGCCGATACAGCGATGGCTGCACTGAAACAACCGGATGATCTGAAGGCGGTTTACGGCCAGGTGTACAACACGGTTGTCACCCAGCCAGCGAACGTGCTGACGCCTCTGGTGCCAGCGCTGCAAAGCTTCACGCAGGATATCGTCTCTGTCGGTGATTATCTGCAACAACAGGGCCCTCAGGTCGCGTTTGCCAATGGCGGCGTACAGTTCCCGACGCAGCAGCAGGCAACACAATACAACACCATGATGTCCAATCTGGTCGGCAAACAACAGACATTGCTTCAGGCGCAGAAAGTCGCCCAGGGCGATTTCAGCAACTAAGCCAGACCATCGTTTTCAAACAAGCCACGTCATCGCGTACGTGGCTTTTTTATTTCCGCCGTTCCTGCCCTTATATTTATAAAAAATGACAATTTTTAACCTGCAAATCCGGCCAAATTCCTCTACTTTTGAAGGCAACTGTCCGATTTTCCCCGTATTTCACTTTAAGGATTTTTGATGAAACGTCAGACGATGACTCTGTTGGCTTCTCTGGTGCTGGCGCCGACGCTGGCTTTTGCTGCCGACAGCGCAACCGCAGATTTCACCCCGGCGCAGCAGGAAGCCATTGGTAAAATTGCGGCGGATTACATGTTGCAGCATCCGGAAATTCTGGTGCAGGTCAGCCAGAAATTGCAGGCACAGCAGGCGGATCAGCAACAACAGCAAACCCTGAGTGCAGTGCTGGCAAACGCCAAAGCGCTGGTGAATGACCCGGCGACCCCAAGCTACGGCCCGAAAGATGCCAAAGTGGCATTCGTGGAATTCTTCGATTACCAGTGCCTGTATTGCAGCCACATGGCGCCGCTGGTTGAGCAGACCGTGAAAGCCAATCCGAACGTGCGTTTCGTCTTTAAAGAATGGCCAATCTTCGGTGACCGCTGGAAAGCGTCCATCTCTGCGGCTGAAACCGGTATGGCAATCTGGAAAGAAAAAGGCGCTCAGGCGTACTTTGATTACCACAACAGCATTTACCGCACCGGCCATGACGAAGGTAAACTGACCGATGCCGACATCGCGGGCGCAGTGAAAGCCGCCAAAGCCACAGCACCGACCGACGCACAGCGTAAAGCAACGCACGAAGCCATCGCCTCGAACGATGAACTGGCACGTACGCTGGGCTTCAGCGGCACGCCAGGTTTCGTGGTGATGCCAACCAGCGGCGCGACCGCTGAAAACACCACCGTGCTGCCGGGAGCCGTGTCTGCCGAAGATTTGCAGGCGGCCATTGTGAAGGCCCAAGGCGGGAAGTAATACCGTAAACCCGGAGTCGGAAGGCGCCGGGTTTTCTCTCTTATTAGATTATTCCAATAATCAACAACTTTCCCTAGCCATAATGCTGACGATAATCCTTTACAGAACCCCTTTCTGGGTAAAAGTGATCCGAGTCGCCTCATTTAAATCCATCGTTTTCAACATTTCAGGTCGCACCCAGATTACTTCCTGAAATTCTTCGTTGAACGTAATATCCCGATTAGCACTAATACAATCGAATATAAGATAAATCATGTAAATTTCTTCGGTGGTGCCGTCCGGATACGTTTTAATCCGGGTATCATCACGAAAAGTCCATGGTGTGATGTCAGTGATAATAAGTTCCTCTCCTAATTCCTCCATGATTTCGCGTCTGAGAGCAACTTCGATCGTTTCCCCAGGTTCAACTCCTCCACCAGACAGAGCCCACTGCCCCGGGAAAACCCCACGATCCGAAGCCATTTTACAAAGTAGAAACTCGCCCTCATTTTGTATAACCGGGCAAACAATTATCCTCTGCCGCATTTTCTCTCCAAATTGATTTAACCTTATTAAGTTTGTGGCTATATACGTGCAGTACTCCCTGACTGTGTAAGAGAAAAGTTCAGGAACCGTATTGCGGTACTTAATCCATCCAAGCTGCCTGAATTCTATACTGAAAAAATTTGGCTGTTCCGCACATCATCACATAAAGACTACATTATCCGGCGGACAGCCAGGCAGCATTCCCCCGACTGTAATTTTATTTCAACCTCTCCTCCGTAAACTCACTTTTCCATTCCCGTGACACGTCTGAATGCTTTTTAAGCGAAATAAGCCGGTCTGCCCAAAAATACTTTGTGATGAATATCACATTTTAATGATAAAGAATCGTTAACAAATAGTGATTTAAATCACATTTTTGACGGTGTTGCGTTTAAATAATAATCAGTGTAGCCGGGTTACAGGGTGTTTTTGTGATCATGATCACCAAAAATGAGGGGGTGGTGGCCGTATACGTGTGATCTCCGTCACGGGCTGCCGGGTGGCTACGCGAGGCCTATAATCACGTGGTAGAGTCCGCCTCGCAGACAGCAATTCGACGGACGGATTTTTAAAGCAGTGGCACAAAAACCGAAATAACCGTCACCGATAATTAACTGATATCACGCGCTCTATTGTCAGCGCGTATCAATAGGGGTGCGTTTTATGTTTTCACCAGACGTTAAGATCAAAGTTCAAAACTTTGGTCGCTTCCTGAGTAACATGGTAATGCCCAACATCGGCGCGTTTATCGCCTGGGGTATCATTACTGCTCTGTTCATTCCTACCGGCTGGATCCCTAATGAAACATTAGCGAAGCTGGTTGGCCCGATGATCACTTATCTGCTGCCATTGCTCATCGGTTATACCGGTGGTCGTCTGGTCGGTGGTGACCGTGGTGGTGTGGTCGGTGCAATCACGGTTATGGGTGTTATCGTTGGTGCGGATATGCCAATGTTCCTCGGCGCAATGATTGCAGGTCCGCTGGGCGGCTGGTGCATCAAGCGTTTCGACCGCTGGGTTGACGGTAAAATCAAAAGCGGCTTCGAGATGCTGGTTAACAACTTCTCTGCCGGTATTATCGGTATGCTGCTGGCGATCCTGGCCTTCCTGGCGATTGGTCCGCTGGTAGAAGCGCTGTCTAAAGTGCTGGCTGCAGGCGTGCACATCATGGTTATTCATAACCTGTTGCCGCTGGCCTCTATCTTTGTTGAACCGGCGAAAATCCTGTTCCTCAACAACGCCATAAACCACGGTATCTTCTCTCCGCTGGGTATCCAGCAGGCGACTGAAACCGGTAAATCAATCTTCTTCCTGATCGAAGCGAACCCGGGTCCGGGTATGGGCGTCCTGATGGCGTACATGTTCTTCGGTCGTGGTAGCGCTAAGCAATCTGCTGGCGGCGCGGCAATCATCCACTTCCTGGGTGGTATCCACGAAATTTACTTCCCGTACGTTCTGATGAACCCGCGCTTGTTACTGGCGGTCATTCTGGGCGGTATGACTGGCGTGTTTACCCTGACCCTGCTGAACGGCGGTCTGGTGTCTCCGGCTTCTCCGGGTTCCATCCTGGCCGTGCTGGCGATGACGCCAAAAGGTGCGTACTTCGCTAATATCGCGGCCATCGTGGCAGCCTTTGCGGTGTCCTTCGTTATCTCTGCTTTGCTTCTGAAAACCACCAAAGCGAAAGACGGCGACGATCTGGACGAAGCAACACGCCGTATGCAGGACATGAAAGCCCAGTCTAAAGGCGGCAAACCTGCTGCTGCAGGCGTAGCAGGCGACCTGTCTACCGTACGTAAAATCATCGTAGCCTGTGACGCCGGTATGGGTTCCAGCGCAATGGGTGCCGGTGTTCTGCGCAAAAAAGTGCAGGATGCAGGACTGACCAACATCAGCGTCACCAACAGCGCCATCAACAATTTGCCTGATGATGTGGATCTGGTGATTACGCACCGCGACCTGACTGAACGCGCCATGCGTCAGGTGCCACATGCGCAGCACATTTCGCTGACCAACTTCCTCGACAGCGGCCTGTACACTGACCTGACTTCCCGTCTGGTGGAAGTGAACAAAGCCAGCCAGTACAAAGAGAAAGTGACGACGACGCTGGGCGACAGCATCGTGGCAGACAATGAAAACGAAAACCTGTTCCGTATCAGCGAAAGCAATATCTTCCTCGGCCTGAGCGCTGGCACGAAAGAAGAAGCGATTCGTTTTGCGGGTGAGCAACTGGTGAAAGGCGGGTATGTTCAGGCAGAATATGTCGACGCGATGCTGGCACGTGAGCAGCTGACCTCGACGTATCTGGGCGAATCCATCGCTGTGCCACACGGCACCATCGAAGCAAAAGACCGTGTACTGAAAACCGGTATCGTGTTCTGCCAGTATCCGGCGGGTATCCGCTGGGGCGATGATGAAGATGACCGCGCACGTCTGGTCGTCGGTATCGCAGCACGCAATAATGAGCACATCAACGTGATCACCAAACTGACCACGGCGCTGGACGAAGACGGTGTTATCGAGCGTCTGGCGAACACCACCAGCGTTGAAGAAGTACTGACTATTCTACGCGGCTGATACTGAGCAGTTAATCGAAAAGTAATTACTAAGCGGGTCTTGCGAGACCCGCTTGTTGATTCGGAGCCCGGTGCTCCTCACGATTTGAAGGAATAAATATGAAAGCATTACATTTTGGTGCAGGTAACATTGGTCGCGGTTTTATCGGTAAATTACTGGCTGATGCCGGGATTGAACTGACGTTTGCCGATGTCAGCCCTGCCTTGCTGGATGCGCTGAACAGCCGCAAAGGCTACGACGTGCACGTTGTCGGTGAACAGGCCACCGTTGAGCCTGTCAGTAATGTGAATGCCGTAAACAGCGCCGGTCAGGATGCCATTAACCTGATCGCCGAAGTTGATCTGGTGACCACTGCCGTCGGCCCGACCGTGCTGGAAAAAATCGCGCCAAACGTGGCTAAAGGTCTGGTTCTGCGTCATCAGCAGGGCAACGAAGAGCCGCTGAATATTATCGCCTGTGAAAACATGGTGCGCGGGACCAGCCAGTTCAAACAGCACGTATTCAATGCGCTGCCGGAAGATGAAAAGGCCTGGGTTGAAGCGCATATCGGTTTTGTCGATTCCGCCGTAGACCGTATCGTCCCACCAGCGGCAGCCGGTACTACCGATCCGCTGGAAGTCACCGTTGAAACCTTCAGCGAATGGATTGTGGATAAAACCCAGTTCAAAGGTGAATTGCCACACATCGCCGGTATGGAACTGACCGATAATCTGATGGCATTCGTCGAGCGTAAACTGTTCACCCTGAACACTGGTCACGCGATCACCGCGTATCTCGGTCAGCAGGCCGGTCACGCGACAATCCGTGATGCAATCCTGGACGAGAAAGTGCGTCTGGTGGTTCGTGGTGCGATGGAAGAAAGTGGTGAAGTGCTGATCCGCCGTTACGGTTTTGACCCGGAAAAACATTTCGCCTACATCGAAAAAATTCTGACCCGTTTCGAAAACCCGTACCTGCATGACGACGTTGAGCGCGTTGGCCGTCAGCCACTGCGTAAACTGAGTGCAGGCGACCGTTTGATCAAACCGTTGCTCGGCACGCAGGAATACCGCCTGCCGAACGACAATCTGATCAGAGGGATTGCCGCCGCGATGCATTACCGCAGCGAGCAAGATCCGCAAGCTAAAGAACTGGTAGAATTGCTGGAGAAAGTCGGGCCAAAAGCCGCCCTCGCCCAGATTTCAGGTCTGCCAGAAGATGGCGAAGTTGTGGCGAAAGCCGTCGCTCTCTACGAATCGATGCACTAATACTGCGTTTATTTTGATTTCGCCAACACCAGGCAAAGAAAGCCCTGTCGGGCAGGATGTTTCTGCCCGACATGCGCGCATCATGGATGACGCCAGGGGCGCTGTCAGCATCGGCACTTTACTGCAAGTAAGCCCTATGGAAAAAGCTCAGGCGTTTGAAAACCGTGTACTCGAAAAGCTCAATGCGGGTAAAACCGTGCGCAGCTTTTTGATGACTGCCGTGGAATTACTGGCCGAAGCGCTGGATATTCTGGTGGTGCAGGTTTTTCGCAAAGACGATTACGCGGTGAAATATGCGGTCGAACCGTTACTGACCGGCACCGGTCCGCTTGGTGATTTGTCGGTGCGTCTCAAACTGATTTATGCGCTGGGTGTGATCAGCCGTCATGAATATGAAGATGCGGAATTACTGATGGCGCTGCGTGAAGAGCTGAATTACGACGGCGAAGAGTATCGTTTTACTGATGATGAAATTCTCGGCCCGTTCGGTGAACTGCATTGTGTGACGGAACTGCCACCGGCACCAACGTTCCTGAAACCGGGAGAAGCTGACGAATCGCTGATCGCCATGCAACGTCAGCGTTACCAGCAAATCGTCCGCTCCACGATGGTTCTTTCCGTGACCGGGCTGATCGCCCATATCAGTAATCAGCAGCCTTCCAGGCTTTCTCCGGTGCAAAAATAAATCCTCGTCATACTTAGAGCCACAGATGCGTTGGCTGCGTTCAGTCACCCGAATCACTTACTTGAGTCAGCTCATCGGGACTCCATCACTTGCCGCTTTCCTGCAACCCGAACTATTTTGGGGATTCGTTTTAGTTAAGCGCATGGCGCACTTCACCGACCAGCAGCCACAGTGCGGTTAACGCCATCATGCCGCCCATGATCGTGTTGAACATCTTCAGTTTCCATTCCACACGTAACGCCTGACGTAACCTGTCACCCATCACTACCCAGACCAGAATGCACGGCAGATTGATCAGCGCGAAGCCGAGGCAAATCAGCAGCGTGTGATGCAGCATATTGCCATCCGGCGGGGTAAACAGAATCGCTACGTTGGTCGCCATCAGCCAGGCTTTCGGATTCACCGCCTGAAATAACGCGCCATTAATCATATTCATCGGCTGTTGTTTTTCGCCTTCTTTCGGCGAGCCTGAACGGTAAATTTTCCACGACAACCAGAACAGATACGCGCAACCGATCGCCGCCATCGGCAGGCGCACGACCGTCATCCAGCTGAGTAAAATCGCCAGCATAGAAGTCATCAGGGCGCACTGCACCACGCAGCCGAGAGTTATCCCCAGCATCATCGGCACGCTGCGGCGCAGCCCGAAATTCACCCCGGAAGCCGCCAGCAAAAGATTGTTCGGGCCTGGCGTAATTGACATCACGGTGACGTAACTGACAAAAGCGGTATCTATCATTTTAGTTTTCCTGCATCCCCTGTTTTCCAGACAACCAGAGTAAACAGTGAACAGGAAAGGTAACAGAACCAGAAATACGCTATTGTCATGGTTACAGATTGTGTAACTAAAAACTGTATCCATCACTTTTCACGGAACTGACACCATGACTGACACTGCGGATTTCAGCTACACCCGATATAACCAGCTGGCGGAACAACTGGCAGATGCCATACGTCGTGGCACACTCGCGCCCGGCAGCCGTTTGCCATCGGTGCGGCGCAGTGCGCAAACCTGGTCAGTCAGCATCAATACCGTGGTGGCGGCTTACCGGCGGCTGGAAGATCGCGGGTTTATCGAGGCGCGTCCGCAGTCCGGATTTTATGTCCGTGCAGCATTGCCTGCGCTGACTCATCAGACACACGAACAACCGCAGACGCCCGCCGCAGAACCGGCAGATGAAGTGCTGGATTTGATCGACAAAGTTTTCGCCTCGCAAATCGACCCGACGTATACCAATCTGTCGCTGGCCTGCCCGCAGTCGAATGACTTTTATCCGACCGGAAAGCTCGGGCGAATTATGTCGTCTTTGCTGCGCCGCCAGCCAAATCTCATCGGGCAATACGCGTTGCCGCCGGGCAGTCCGGCGTTACGCCAGCAAATCGCCCGCCGTGCGCTGACGCTCGGCATGATTTTAGAACCCGCCGACATCACGATTACGCACGGTTGCATGGAAGCGTTACAGCTGGCGCTGCGCGTCACTACCAAACCGGGCGACAGCGTCGGGCTGGAAACGCCGACTTATTTTTATCTGCTGCCGATGCTGGCGAGCCTCGGGCTGAAAGCGGTGGAAATCCCGACCGATCCGCAAACCGGTTTATCGCTGGATGTGCTGGAAATGCTGCTCACTGAAAAGCGACTGAATGCGGTGATCGCCATGCCGACGGCGCAAAATCCGCTCGGCTTCACTATGCCGCTGGCAGCGAAGAAACGGCTGGCACGCCTGATGAACGATCATCAGGTACCGCTGATTGAAGACGGGCTTTACGCTGAAATTCAGTTTGGCGCAACGCTGTCTCCGGCGGTGAAATCTTTTGACCGTGACGGCTGGATCCTGTTTTGCACCAGCTTTACCAAAACGCTGGCGCCTGATTTTCGCATCGGCTGGGTAGAAGGCGGGCGCTTTGCCGATAAGCTGCATAAACTCAAAGCGGTGTCGTCGATGGCAGAATCGGCGTTGCTTTCTCAAACGCTGACGGTGTTTCTGGAATCGGGCGGTTATGACCATCATCTGCGGGCTTTGCGCAAACGCTACGCATCACAGGTTGAACAGGCGCGCGCGCTGATCGCCCGCCATTTCCCGCAGGGAACGCGTGCCACACAACCGGCGGGTGGCTTTGTGATTTGGGTCGATTTCCCGCCGGGCGTTGATTGCGTCACGCTGTTCCGCCAGTTGCTGAAAGATAAAATCTGCATGACGCCGGGACAACTGTATTCGCCGAGCGGTCGCTACAGTAACGGCCTGCGCTTGTCGTGTTGTTATGTTTTTGATACCCGTTATATTTCGGCGATGATCCGCATTGGCGAGCGCGCCTGCGAGATGTGTGGTTTACCGCCCGGGCTGGCAGAAACGCAGGAGCAAGCTGAAGAATCGCGCACTTCCTGATACACTGACGGTTATTATTCCCAATTTACAATCGTGCCCGCTGCGGCATGAACGGATCTGAAATCATGAAAGAAGTCGAAAAAGCCGAGATCAAGCGTCTCAGCGACATGCTGGATGCACTGAATCACAAAGATGCGACCGTTATTCAGGCAGGTAATGCTGAACTGATCGACAAGCACGAAGAAGAGAAAGAAAAGCTGGCTGCCGAGATCGCGCGTCTGAAAGATGTGCGTGTGAAAAAACTCAGCACCGAAGCGCAGAAACTGGAAAAGCTGTTCAGTCGTGAAATCACCAAGAAAGAACAGGCTGATATGGGCACGCTGAAGAAAACCGTACGCGGTATCGTGGTGGTTCACCCGATGACTGCACTGGGCCGCGAAATGGGCCTGAAAGCGGTGACCGGTTTCGCGAAAAAAGAATTCTAATGTAACTTTTCCTCCCCCTTCGCAGGGGGAGGAGCAAAGAAAAACCCCGCCAGCTACACCCGATGTGTTTTTACTTCCCAAACAATCTCCGCCCAAAATCCTCAATCTTGCGATTCACCAGACGCATTTGCATGGTTTTACTCCAGCTTGCTGAAATCCCTGCCGCAGACATCAGACGCCGGTACTGTTCTTCATCGAACGGCATATGAAACGCGATAGAAATTGCTTCGGCGACGGAGACTTCACTGTTGCGCGTCAGCAGCTCCAGCGGACGATCGCCACTGGTTTTTCCTGTGCCCACGACGCGATATAACCAACCGCAGCGGCCGCTTTGCTGCAACAGTGGCGACAGATTCTGGCAATCGAGAAAATGGTTCAGCTTGTAGCAGGGTGCGCGAGGCTGCGTGACCTGAATCAGCGTTTCGCCCCAGCGGAAAATATCGCCGATAAATACGTTATCTTCGGTCATGCCGAGCGTGGAAAGGTTTTCGCCAAAAGCGGGCGGATGGAAACGATCTTCTTCTTCGGGAAACTGCTGGCGCAGCCAGGCGTAATGCTCGCGGGGGAAATGGCACAGCGCGCGGTCAGCACCACCGTGATATGACTTTTCGGCCTGCTGATCGCCTTCCAGCCCGAAAGGCGTTAAGGCGATGCCGCCATCGACCTGACGTTTGGCAATCGCACTGGGTGAGAAATCGGGATATTGCTCGATGGTACCGATGTACACGTCGGGATAATGCATAAGCTCTCCGCTGCTGAAATGTCACTCACACCAGCATAACCTGCATTGGGCAGCGGGAATAGAAGGAATACCTGCGCGCAATCAGGGAACTGCGCGCAGTAAAGAGGGGTCAGAACGTTTCCCAGTTTTCCTGGCTGGTTTTGCCTTGTACCGGCGGCGCGAGAGTCGGGCGACGAAGCGGGGCGGACTCCGGTGCGTTCAGCATATTGCCGTTCCCGGCGAGACGGAATACCGAAACCGCCTGCGTCAGCGTTGCGGCCTGATCTTCAAGAGAATCAGCGGCAGCAGACGACTGCTCAACCAGCGCGGCGTTCTGCTGAGTGGTGCTGTCCATCTCCACAATCGCCTGTGATATCTGCGCGATACCCCGGCTTTGCTCGTCAGACGCGGAGGCAATTTCACCCATAATATCGCGAACATGCGAGACGGATTTCACGATGTCCTGCATCGTGCGCCCGGTATTTTCCACCAGTCTGGCACCGGTACTGACGCGTTCAACCGACTCGGCAATCAGCCCTTCAATCTCTTTTGCCGCCTGCGCGCTGCGTTGCGCCAGTGTGCGGACTTCAGAGGCCACCACGGAGAATCCGCGTCCCTGTTCACCGGCACGCGCAGCTTCAACCGCGGCGTTCAGTGCCAGAATGTTGGTCTGGAAAGCGATGCCGTTAATGACCGAGGTAATTTCGGCAATGCGTTTTGAGCTGCCGGAAATCTGCTGCATGGTATCCACCACTTCGCCAACTTGCTTGCCGCCAAGCGTTGCCGTGCCTGAGGCTTCACTGGCCAGTTTGCTGGCGTGATGGGCGTTATCGGCATTCTGTTTCACCGTCGCGCTCAACTCTTCCATGCTGGCAGCGGTTTCTTCAACGGCCGCCGCCTGCTGCTCGGTGCGTGAGGAGAGATCGGTATTCCCCGCAGCGATTTCAGCTGCGGCGTGGGACACCTGTGAAACGCCGGAGCGGATTTCATAAATCATGGTGCTGAGATTCTGGCTCATCGCGGCGACTGCGTTCATCAGCATCCCCAGCTCGTCACGACGTGTTGTCGGATGTGCGGCGGTCAGATCACCCTGCGCAATAGCTTCGGCAGTTTTCAGGGTATCGCGCAGCGGCTGGGCAATCTGGCGGGTAATGCGCCACGCAATGATGATGCCAGCCAGCATCACAATCAGTGTAATCACCATCATGATCATCTGCGCATGGCTGATATCCAGATGCGTATTTTCCAGTTCATTTTTGAAGATTTTCGCCACCAGAGCATTCATTTCTGTGGCTTTTACCGACAACAGCTGGGAGTTTTTCTGCTCTTCTTCATAGGCGGGCATATACGCCACAACGTGGCTTTTATACGTCGCCAGCGCGCTCATCAGCGGGGCGAGAGTGGCCTGCTGATTCGGTAACAGCAGCGCATTCAGCTTTTTGGCATTCGCTTGTGTGTCATCAATCGACTGCAACAGCTTGGCTTCGGATTCTTTGTTAATGCTCAGCAACAGGCCGCGCACGTTATAACGCACGCTGATCAGTTTCTGAATCACCTCAGCCAGAGAAAGACGGATGGAAGGATCGGCATCTTCCACGCGCAACTGATCCTGTAAACGCGTCACCACGGCTTCAGTTTCGGAAAGGTTCCAGCTCGCGCGAACGGCATCCTTCTTATCGACAGCCAGCTTAAAGGCGTCCTGAGCCTGCTGATATTCGTGGATTTTAACCGGCACCTGATTGAGTTCTGCCAGACTCGCCGCATCCCACTCCAGCTTGTCTTTCGACTGGGCAATCAGCTGCGAAAGTGCGCTGATTTTGTCCTGGTTTTGTTTGAGATAAGCGGGATCGTAATTGAGCTGATACAGCGTGCGGCTGAGACGGGCTTCGTTTAACAGCGCATTCATCTGGTTGCTGAAATCGACTTTTTCAGCTCGCTGGCTGATGTCGTTAAATTTGATCATCCCTGCCACGGTGATGGCCACGGCGATCAGAAGTACCAGCCCGAAGCCCAGACCCAGTTTGGTGCCGACCTTGAGATTATTCATCCACTGCGAAAGACCTGTTCCGTTGCTCATGTTCATTCTCCGTCGAACATCCCTTTAAAATTAATAAGTGATTTTGTGACGCCTTTGTGAACAACCTATCGGTGGACTTAAGAGAAACTTTATAGGGAACGGCGCGTATTTTTGATTAATGCGAGCGGGATCGGATAAGGGCAGAGGGGAAATGAATAATTGGCAATAAAACAGTGATCAGGCTTAGGTCTTTACTCAATAAAGAGTACATGAAAATGGACATAAAAAAGGCGGGTCAGTGACCCGCCATTGGCGAAAACATCGTGCCCGTTAAGGGCGGTAAAGCGAAATTACTTCGCTTCAGCCAGACGTTTTGCTGCTTCGTCCCAGTTGACAACATCCCAGAAGGCTTTGATGTAATCAGGGCGTTTGTTCTGATATTTCAGGTAGTAAGCGTGTTCCCAAACGTCCAGACCCAGCAGCGGGTAACCGGATGCGCCTGAAACAGCTTCGCCCATCAGCGGGCTGTCCTGGTTAGCAGTAGAAACAACGGCCAGTTTGCCGTCTTTCAGAACCAGCCATGCCCAACCTGAACCGAAACGAGTGGTCGCTGCTTTCTCAAAAGTTTCTTTGAAAGCGTCAACGCTGCCGAAATCGCGTTCGATAGCAGATTTCAGTTCGCCCTGCAGGGTGGTGCCGGTTTTCAGGCCTTTCCAGAACAGGCTGTGGTTAGCGTGGCCACCTGCGTTGTTACGCAGTGCAACTTTCTTGTCCGCAGGCACTTTGTCCAGGTTTGCGATCAGCTCTTCAACAGGAAGTTTTGCCAGTTCTGGCAGGCTTTCCAGTGCAGCGTTCGCGTTGTTCACGTAAGCCTGGTGGTGTTTAGAGTGATGGATTTCCATCGTTTCTTTGTCGAAATGCGGTTCGAGTGCGTCGTATGCGTAAGGCAGTGATGGCAGTGAATAACTCATGTTCATCGTCTCCATAGTGTAGGGCGGCACCGTCATTGTGAGCACCGCGTAATCAGTCGGATCATTATAGTTAATTAAATGATATTGAAAATGATTATCTATGCTCCACCCTTTGTACGGGTACTCGTAAGCGCCTGTTATACGGGGCTTAGAACCAGATAACCGCAAACAATCCTAAATTGTCTAAAGGCACGTGAAGCTTAGAGGTTCTTTTAGCTGTTCTTGATGAAATAGCGATAACTGAAGTCATCTAAGAGTTCTGTTTCCGGATTTCTGCGCTGAAATAATTGCGCTTCCCGTTTACGACGCGCAGTACGGATATCCAGATTTAATCCATATAGCTCAAGAGTAACACGTGCTCTGTGACAGTTTTCCGCGCTGGCGAGCGGGGACACTTCAATTTCACCTGTCAGGTAATTTGCCACGAAGTAATCATCAAAATGATATTCGAGGTCATCAGGATTGAGCAGTGCGGGATCATATCGGTTACCTTTTTCACTCTGACAGCGGTCGCAGCAGGGATAAAGATTCTGCCAGTGGAAAGCCAGTTCCGGAAAGGCTTGGCGCTCCTTGGGCTTGAAATGTTCGATGGTCTGGCGGCTTTCAGCACCGGTCAGTCCGTCGCAAAACGCACAATGCTGAAGGCTTGCGTCGAATAACTTTTGACGGACATTTTCATAGCATTTTGGTGAATACCAGCGGAAACCTTTGTCGCCAGAGCAATAACGATCTGTCCATTCTTCCCAGCGCAATGCCAGACAGGGCGGGGAAGCATCCCTGATAAATGTGTACATGCAAAAACATCCTTATTTTGCTTTGGTCAGTCGGGCAATCTGGCGCATCTCCATCAGAATGATGGCGTCGACCTCTTCACTTATTTCACTCACTTTTTCAGCACAGGCTTTCAGTGCGCGAATATCCTGCGGATCTTTCAGGTAGGCATTTCGCAACTGATAAAAATGCTCCAGTTGTCTTTCAGTTTCGACATCAAACTGTTCCTTAACTTCAAAAATCTCTTCCAGAATCACCGAATAACTCTTACCCCCCGCTGACTCCGTCGGCTCAATCACTTCAGCAATATGCGGGTCGCGACACACCAGCCGTTGCGGATCCGGCAGGCGGTAAACCCAGGCATCTTCCACAGAGCCGACGACAAACGGCGAATGCGTAGAAACAAACACCTGCGCATTGGGCAGCAGTTTCTGAATTGCCGGAAGAATGCGGCGCTGCCATTTCGGATGCAGATGAATATCCACTTCGTCGAGGAATAAGATGATGGGTTGCGAGAAGATATCTCGCTCTTCTTTCCAGGGAATGGCTTCGAGGCGCAGGGCAAGATCGGCGATCCAGCCGATAATGGATTTCAGGCCGTCGGGTAAAACGTTAAGGGATAGGTTTTCACTATTCATCTTCAACGTCACAGCAAGCCGCGGTGTACGTTCTAAACGGAACACAACATCTAGATCGCAAACCGTTTTAACAAACTGGCTGATGCGGGATAACGCAAGGTCGTACTTTTTGCCTTCTTCTAATTCACCGTCCTGATTTGCTAATGCCGTTTTGGTTCGGTTGTTGGCAATCCATTGGGCGACAATTTTTGGTCGAACCGTAGAGTTGAAAGACAGCGCATTTTCGAAAGGAGAGGCGGTGATCTCTTCGATAGTTGAAATATCGAATGCTTCATAAGGATTGGCTTGGCCGGAATAAGCAAATGCAGCGAAATGAAAGTTCGAAGGACGGTTAAGGAATGCTTTTGCAGATTGGTGGTATTCATAAATAATTTCTGAATAGCTTGAATCAGAATAACCAATGCTGTCACTACCTTGAGCCAGGAACTTATACCCGCTATATGAACCGTTTTGATGGTCAAACAAATAATGAATTCGGTTGTCTTTTGTCGCCAGCCGCGAATTAATTAAAGACATGTCCCCCATTGCTTCATCAAACACCGCCGCCAACGCATACAGCAGCGTACTCTTCCCGCAACCGTTCGGGCCGGTGAAGATATGGATCTCTGCCTTTTCGGCATCCGCTTCTGCGCTTTTAATCGGTGGGAAATCAAAATGCGTATTCTCGAATACGCCGACATCCCTGAGAGTTATGCTTTCCAGTCGGTACGGCTGCCGCATTTGATTTCCTTATTATTATTCTGATGGAGAACTGTTCAAATTCTGCGCTGAGTTTACCTCAGACGCTGCGGATGCGTATACACCGTTGCCCGTCCCGGTTTGCTGAAACCGACCAGCGTCAGGTTACATTTTTCGGCGACGTCTACCGCCAGCGTGGTGGCGGCGGAGACGGCAAACAGAATTTCGACACCGCACATCGCGGCTTTCTGCACCATTTCATAGCTGGCGCGGCTCGACACCAGCGCGGCACCGGATTGCCATTCACTTTGTTTTTCACGCAGGCCAAGCATTTTATCCAGCGCCACGTGACGTCCCACGTCCTCGCAGCCACCCAGTAAGTCGCCCTGCGAGGTTATCCACGCGGCGGCATGCGTACAGCCGGTCAGCTGACCGATTTCCTGCACGGATTTCAGCTTATTCAGCGCGTTATCCAGATTCGCCAGCTCAAACGTTTGGGTAAACGGCAGCGGGGCGAGCGGGCGGAACAAATCGCCTAGCTGTTCGATGCCGCACACGCCGCAGCCGGTTCGGCCTGCCATGGCACGACGACGCTCTTTCAGCCCGGCAAAACGGCGGCTCGATAATTCGATGTTAACTTCAATACCGTTACAGTTTGGTGTTACGTCCAGCCCGAAAATATCTGTAGCCGATTCGATAATTCCTTCCGACAGCGAAAACCCCAGCGCAAAGGCTTCGAGATCTTTCGGCGACGCCATCATTACCACATGTGAAATTCCGTTATAGACCAGCGCAACGGGCACTTCTTCTGCAATCCAGTCGTCTTCCAGTTCGCCAGGATGTGTGCGCTGCATCACCGGTTTTTGACTGGCTCCGATGATCTGAGTCACTTTTTTATCATCTTTTTCGCTCAGTTCTTTTACTTGATGGACATCCATTGGCAATAACCTTATAAACATTCCGGCTACATAAGCCGTACAAACTGTCAGGACTTTAGGTCTTAATTTTACCGCTTCCGCATCTGCAACGGAAAGCGGCAATTTGAAAGCAATGTGTTAACAAATGATGGGAAGGAGTCTTTCATGCAAGTCAGCAGAAGACAATTATTCAAAATATGTGCGGGCGGTATGGCCGGCACTACCGCAGCATTATTGGGGTTTGCCCCGACAATTGCGCTGGCGGAAACCCGCCAATATAAACTGCTTCGCTCGCGTGAAACCCGCAACAACTGCACGTACTGCTCAGTCGGTTGCGGCATGTTGATTTACAGCCAGGGCGACGGCGCGAAAAACGTTACTGAAAATATCTTCCACGTAGAGGGTGACGCCGATCATCCGGTCAGTCGTGGCTCGTTGTGCCCGAAAGGCGCAGGCGTACTGGATTACATCCACAGCGAAGGCCGTCTGAGATATCCGGAATATCGCGCGCCCGGCGCCGATAAATGGCAGCGTATAAGCTGGGATGAGGCGATTTCCCGTATCGCCCGCCTGATGAAAGATGACCGCGACGCCAACTTTGTCGAGAAAAATGAAAACAACGTCACGGTTAACCGCTGGCTGACCACCGGCATGTTGTGTTCGTCCGCGGCCAGTAACGAAACCGGTCTGCTGGATCAGAAATTCACCCGCGCGCTGGGCATGGTCGCCATCGACTGTCAGGCACGTCTGTGTCACGGTCCGACCGTCGCGGCATTAGCGCCAAGCTTTGGTCGCGGTGCGATGACCAACAACTGGGTCGATATCAAAAACGCCAACGTCATTTTGATTATGGGCGGAAACGCGGCAGAAGCGCATCCGGTCGGATTCAAATGGGTGATTGAGGCGAAAACCAAAAATAACGCCAAAGTTATCGTCGTCGATCCGCGTTTCAACCGCAGCGCCGCCGTGGCCGATATCTATGCGCCAATCCGCGCCGGTTCGGACACCGCTTTCCTGCTCGGCATGATCAACTACCTGATTACGCATAATAAAATTCAGACCGAATATGTCAGGGAGTACACCAACGCCAGCCTGCTGGTGCGGGAAGATTATGCCTTTAACGATGGCCTGTTCAGCGGCTTCGACGCGACGAAAAAATCCTACAACAAAGAAAGCTGGCACTATCAGCTGGATGAAAACGGTCTGGCGAAACAGGACAAAACTTTGCAGGATCCGCGCTGTGTCTGGAATCTGCTGAAAGAGCATGTTTCCCGGTACACGCCGGAACTGGTGGAGCGTCTGTGCGGCACCTCGAAAGAAGATTTCCTGCTGATCAGCTCTATTCTGGCAGAAACCTGCGCGCGCGATAAAACCTCGACCATTCTGTATGCGCTGGGCTGGACGCATCACACCGGCGGCGCGCAAATCATCCGTTGTGCGGCGATGATCCAGCTGTTGCTGGGCAATATCGGCATGCCTGGCGGCGGCGTGAATGCGCTGCGCGGTCACTCCAATATTCAGGGTTACACCGATCTCGGTTTGCTCTCGCTGAATCTGCCGGGCTACATGCCTTTGCCTTCGGAAAAACAGACGAATTTCAGCGATTATCTGCAACAGATCACACCGACACCGCTGGTGGACGGGCAGGTGAATTTCTGGAAAAACACGCCGAACTTCTTCGTCAGTATGATGAAAAGTTTCTGGGGCGATCATGCCACGGCGGAGAACGACTGGGGCTTTGACTGGCTGCCGAAATGGGACAAAAGCTACGACGTGATGCAGCAAGCCGAGCTGATGACTGAAGGCAAACTGAACGGTTATATCGTGCAGGGCTTCAACCCGCTGGCGGCATTCCCGGACAAAAACAAATCCTCGCGCGCGCTCTCAAAACTGAAATACATGGTGGTGATCGACCCGCTGGTGACCGAGTCCTCGAACTTCTGGCAAAACCACGGTGCGATGAACGACGTGCAGACCGCCGATATTCAGACCGAAGTGTTCCGCCTGCCGTCTTCCTGTTTTGCGGAGGAAAACGGTTCGATTGTGAACTCCGGCCGCTGGCTGCAATGGCACTTCCAGGCGTCTGAGCCACCGGGTGAAGCGCTGCACGACGGCAAAATTATCGCGCGCCTGTTTATGAAACTGCGCGAGCTGTATCAGAAAGAAGGCGGTGCCAATCCGCTGCCGGTGATGAATATGGCGTGGGATTATCAGGATCCGCTCGACCCGCTGCCGGAAGAAATCGCCCGCGAAGCCAACGGCAAAGCGCTGGCAGATATCCATGACGATCAGGGCAATCTGCTGGCGAAAAAAGGTCAGCAGATTTCGACCTTTGCCCATCTGAAAAACGACGGCAGCACCGCCAGTTTCTGCTGGATTTACGCCGGTAGCTGGACAGAAGCCGGTAACCAGATGGCGCGCCGCGATAACGCCGATCCTTCCGGTCTGGGCTGTACATCCGGCTGGGCGTGGTGCTGGCCGCTGAACCGCCGCATTCTCTATAACCGTGCCTCCGTTGACCCGCAGGGTAAACCGTGGGATCCAAAACGCGAAATCATCCGCTGGGATGGCGCGAAATGGACCGGCTTTGATGTCCCGGATTACAGCGCGGCGGCGCCGGGCACCGGCGTGGGTCCGTTTATCATGCAGCAGGAAGGCGTCGGGCGTTTATTTGCCACCGACAAAATGGCCGACGGCCCGTTCCCTGAGCATTACGAACCGATTGAATCACCGATTGGCACCAACCCGCTGCATCCGGCGGTGATCTCCAATCCGGTCGCACGTATTTTTGCCAGCGATTTGCCGAATATGGGCACTGCCAAAGACTTCCCGTATGTGGCGACCACTTATTCGATCACCGAATTGTTCCGCCACTGGACCAAACACGCGTTGCTGAATGCCATCGCGCAGCCTGAACAGTTTATCGAGATCGGCGAAGGTCTGGCCTCCTCGAAAGGCATTGCGCAGGGCGATGAGGTGAAAGTCTCCTCGAAGCGCGGATTCATCGTGGCGAAAGCCGTGGTGACCAAACGCATCAGGCCGCTGACCATCGACGGTAAGCACGTCGACACCATTGGCATCCCGTGCCACTGGGGCTTTGAAGGCGCGACGCGTAAGGGCTATTTAGCCAACACGCTGACCCCGTCAGTCGGTGACGCTAACTCGCAAACGCCGGAGTTCAAGGCGTTCCTGGTTAACGTGGAAAAGGTCTAACGGAGGCGAATTATGGCAATGCAATCACAGGACATACTTCGTAAGTCCGCAACAAACGGGTTCACGCCTGCACCGCGTGCCCGTGACCATCAGCAGGAAGTGGCGAAACTCATCGATGTCACCACCTGCATCGGCTGTAAAGGCTGTCAGGTCGCCTGTTCTGAATGGAACGACCTGCGCGATGAAGTGGGTATCAATACCGGCGTGTACGATAACCCGATGGATCTCAGTGCGAAATCCTGGACGGTGATGCGTTTCTCGGAAGTGGAACAAAACGGCAAGCTGGAATGGCTGATCCGCAAAGACGGCTGTATGCACTGCGCCGATCCGGGCTGTCTGAAAGCCTGTCCGGCGGAAGGCGCAATTTTGCAGTACGCCAACGGCATCGTCGATTTTCAGTCAGAACATTGTATCGGCTGCGGTTACTGCATCGCCGGTTGCCCGTTCAACGTTCCGCGTATCAACAAACAGGATAACCGTGCCTACAAATGCACGCTGTGCGTTGATCGCGTGAGCGTCGGCCAGGAACCGGCTTGTGTGAAAACCTGCCCGACCGGCGCAATTCATTTCGGCACCAAAACCGCGATGCAGGATCTGGCCGCAGAACGCATCAGCGAACTGAAAGGCCGCGGTTTTGAGCACGCCGGTTTGTACGATCCGCAGGGCGTCGGCGGTACGCACGTGATGTACGTGTTGCATCACGCCGACAACCCGCAGCTGTATCACGGCCTGCCGAAAGATCCGGCGATCAGCGCCGCAGTCACTTTATGGAAAGGTGTCTGGAAACCGCTGGCTGCAGTCGGCTTCGCGGTAACCTTCGCGGCGGCAGCCTTCCACTTCCTCGGCGTGGGTCCGAACTACGTGAAAGAGGAAGAGCACGCAGAAGAAGGCGAAAAACATGACGATGAGGAGAAACGTCCATGAAAAAAGAGAAGTTAATCCAGCGCTATAACCTGGTCGAACGCCTCAATCACTGGATTGTTGCCTTTTGTTTTGTGACGCTGGCGCTCAGTGGGATCGGCTTTTTCTTCCCGTCGTTTAACTGGCTGATGAACGTTTACGGCACGCCGCAACTGGCGCGTATCCTGCATCCGTTCTTCGGCGTGGTGATGTTCGTCTCTTTCCTCGGCATGTTCTTCCGTTACTGGAAGCACAACCTGCCGGAAAAAGACGACCTCGTGTGGGCGAAAAATATCGACAAGGTGCTGACCAATCATGAAGTCGGCGACACAGGTCGCTATAACTTTGGTCAGAAATGCGTGTTCTGGGCGGCGATCAGCTGTCTGATGCTGCTGATGGCAAGCGGCGTGATTATCTGGCGTCCGTGGTTTGCTGATTTCTTCCCGATCCCGCTGATCCGTCTGGCGCTGCTGGTGCATTCGCTGGCCGGTATCGGGCTGATTCTGGTGATCATCATGCACGTCTACGCGGCGACCTGGGCGAAAGGCTCGATCGCAGCGATGACCGGCGGCAAAGTGCCGGTGTCATGGGCGAAGTATCATCATCCGCGCTGGTATCGTCAGGTGCGTGATGAAGAGCTGAAAAAAGAACAAGACCAGAGGAAAGCCGGATGAGCATCCAGATTGTTCCACAGGACGAACTGGCAGACGGTAAAAACGCGGCGGGAAACATTCCGCCGGTACTGTTCGCCAATCTGAAAACGCTCTATCAGCGCCGCGCCGATCGTCTGCGCGCGCTGGCAGAAAACAGCCCGCTCGACGGGTATCTTAATTTTGCTGCGGCGATATGCGATGCCCAGCAGCGCGTGCTGAAGGAATTTCCACTCAGTATCGATCTGAGTGAGGAATTAGAGAAAGCCGCCGGTAAACCACCGCTCGATTGCGCTCTGTTTCCGCGAACGCCGCACTGGCTGACGTTGCTGGATGCGCTGATTGCTGTCCTGAAACCGGGCGCTTCTGAGCCGGTGCGTGCGGTGCTGGAATGTCTCGAACAATCCCCGAACCTTCAGCGTGAAATGATGGCGACAGAACTGCTTTGCCAGGATTTCAAACACGTTCCGGCTGACAAAGCGCCATTTATCTGGGCGGCGCTGTCCCTTTACTGGGCGCAGATGGCGGCGCAACTTCGCGGCGTCGGACGTGCGGATTACGGTGAAAATCGCCAGTTCTGCCCGGTCTGCGGCAGTATTCCTGTGTCTGCGGTGATCAATGCCGGTGGCCTGCGCTATCTGCACTGCAATCTGTGTGAAAGCGAATGGCATGTGGTACGGGCGAAATGCAGCAACTGCGACGAGATGGAGCATCTGAATCTGTGGTCCATCGACGACGAACAGGCAACGGTGAAAGCCGAAGCCTGTGATGATTGCGGCGCTTACCTGAAACTGATTTATCAGGATAAAGACCCGCAGGCTGACGCTGTGGCGGATGACCTTGCCACGCTGCTGCTCGATGACCGTATGGAAGACAAAGGTTTTTCCGGCAGCGGCATCAACCCGTTCCTGTTTCCCGCAGAGTAACCTGTAAATCTGGCAGCCGTGACTGGTAAACCCCGGCATGGCTGCTAGCTTTAAAAGAGGTTCCGGCGAAAACGAGGAGGGTGTGATGAAGTTGATCGGCAGCTATACCAGCCCGTATGTGCGCAAGATTTCGGTGATGTTGCTGGAAAAGGGCATCCCGTTTGATTTCATTAACGACATGCCCCATGAACCGGGCTGCAAAATCACCCAGTTCAATCCCCTCGGAAAAGTCCCCGCGCTGGTCGCCGACGATGGCGAAATTTTCTATGATTCCCCGATCATTGTGCAGTTCATTGAGCTGATGAATGTCGCGCCCACGCTGTTGCCGTGGCAGCCGCTGGAAGCATTACGTGTTAAGCAAATCGAAGCGCTGGCCGATGGCGTGACGGACGCCGCCGTGGCATTAGTGCTGGAAGGGCGTCGCGATGCCGATAAGCGTAACGAAGCCTGGATTTTGCGTCAGCGGGAAAAGTTGCTGCGCGGACTGGATGCGCTGGAAAAACATGCCGCCAGCCGCACGCTGCTCAATTCTGAAAGCCTGAATGTGGCTGATATCGCCGTCGCCTGTTGTCTGGGATATCTCAACTTTCGTCGTATCGCGCCGGGCTGGTGCGTCGAACATCCTGAGCTGATAAAGCTGGTCGAACGCCTGTTCCAGCGTGAGAGTTTTGCACGCACGACGCCCCCCGGAAGCGGTAACGCCAGCGTGGCAGCAAAAAAGGTGTGAGGCCGCTCGAAGAGTTCTCTTTACATCCCGCCGGTTCGATTTTCACTGCCTAAACTTTATGCAGCGCTCTGCTACAACCTGCTGCATAAAGGAGTTCCATCATGGCTTATGATAAAAATCCTCATGCCGTCAAACCGGAAGAATACGGTTTCCCGCTCAAACTCAAAAAACAATACGACAACTTCATTGGCGGCGAATGGGTCGCGCCGGTAAAAAAAGAGTATTACGACAATCTGACACCGGTGACCGGCGAAGTGCTGTGTAAAGTCGCCAGTTCCAGCACCGATGACGTCGAACTGGCGCTGGACGCCGCCCATAAAGCCAAAGATGAATGGGGCAAAATGCCGGTGCAGCAGCGCGCAAACCTGTTGCTGAAAGTCGCCGATCGCATGGAACAAAACATCGAACTGCTGGCAAACGCCGAAACCTGGGATAACGGTAAACCTATCCGCGAAACCAGCGGCGCGGATGTGCCGTTAGCCATCGACCACTTCCGCTATTTCGCCTCCTGCGTGCGTGCGCAAGAAGGCGGGATCAGCGAAATCGACAGCGAAACCGTCGCCTATCACTTCCACGAACCGCTGGGCGTCGTGGCGCAAATCATCCCTTGGAACTTCCCGCTGCTGATGGCTTGCTGGAAAATGGCACCGGCGCTGGCGGCAGGTAACTGCATCGTGCTCAAACCGGCCAAGCTGACCCCGCTTTCTGTGTTGCTGCTGATGGAACTGGTGCAGGACATTCTGCCTGCGGGCGTCATCAACGTGGTTAACGGCGCGGGCGGTGAAATCGGTGAATATCTGGCGACGTCCAAACGCATCGCCAAAGTGGCCTTTACCGGTTCGACCGAAGTCGGCCAGCAAATCGCCGGATATGCCGCACAAAACCTGATCCCGGCGACGCTGGAACTGGGCGGTAAATCCCCGAATATCTTCTTCGCGGATGTGATGGATAAAGAAGACGAATTCTTCGACAAGGCGCTGGAAGGCTTTGCGCTGTTTGCCTTCAATCAGGGCGAAGTCTGTACCTGCCCGAGCCGTGCGCTGGTGCAGGAATCCATCTACGAACGCTTTATGGAGCGCGCCATCAAACGCGTTGAAGCGATCAAAACCGGTAATCCGTTAGATATGGAAACGCAGATGGGTGCGCAGGTGTCTGCCGGTCAGATGAAAACCATTCTGGATTACATCGAAATCGGTAAGAAAGAGGGCGCGGAAGTGCTGACCGGTGGCGCGAAGAAAAAACTCGAAGGCTCGCTGAATGAAGGTTATTACCTGCAACCGACGATTTTGCTGGGTAAAAACAACATGCGTGTTTTCCAGGAAGAGATCTTCGGACCGGTGCTGGCGGTAACCACCTTCAAAGATATGGATGAGGCGCTGCAAATCGCCAACGATACGGCGTACGGGCTGGGAGCGGGTGTCTGGAGCCGTGACGGCAACGTGGCGTATCACATGGGGCGCAACATTCAGGCGGGCCGTGTCTGGACCAACTGCTATCACGCCTATCCGGCGCATGCGGCGTTTGGCGGCTACAAACAGTCTGGTATCGGGCGCGAAACTCACAAGATGATGCTGGATCACTATCAGCAAACGAAATGTCTGCTCGTTTCTTATTCGAGTAAACCGATGGGGTTATTCTAAGTTTTAACGGGGCTATTTTGCTTGGTATTTTGAACCCGGGCTGTACTCAGAATCCTCACGTACTCTGTGTACGCTCCGGTTCTTCCGTGCAGTCCGGGTCCAAACTCCCTGCGCCAATAACGCCCCGACATCTGCGTTGCTGGCATTTTGAGTATTAAACTACGCTGTTCGGCGGCAATACGACCTGGCGGCTGCGCAGAAACACCACCACCAGCGCCAGCCAGGCGAGGCCGCTTAACAGGTTGAACATGTTAAACATCCCCGCACCGCCTTCGACGTATGCCACTTTTGCCAGCTCGATCCCGACCGTGAAAATCATCATGCTGATGACGCCCATCGCGGCAGAAACGGTGCCTTTGCTCATGTCGCTGGAGAACAGCGTCAGGCGGTACAAACCGGCATTCGCCACACCAATACCGAACGCGTACAGGCTCAGACCGGCGGTCATCCACAGGTACGCATGCGCCGAAAACATCGTTGCCGCTGCGGCGATCAGCAGACCGACCACCATCGGGCCCGCGCCCAGTTTAATCAGGTATTCGACGGTGCGTTTGCCGGTCAGACGCGCCAGCGTCACGTTACCGATAATCAGCGCGCCGAAAATCGGCACCTGCAACAGGCCGTAATCGTAAGCAGCTAAACCTTCGCCACTGATTAAAATCACCGGCGACTGTGCAATCCACGTCAGCAGCGGCAGGCTGGCAAAACCGATCGCCAGCGCACCACACACGAACTGACGGTTTTTCAGCACGTGTTTGTAATCACGCAGCAGGCTGGGCATGGAGAACGGTTCGCCAAGACGCGAGGCTGTTTCCGGCATAGATTTCCACAATCCCCACAGCGCGATGGCGGCGAGCACGGCAAAAATCACAAACATCGACTGCCACGGCGCAACGTGGATCAGCGCCGCACCGGCCAGCGGACCGAGCAGTGGCGCAATCAGGGCGACGTTCGCCATCATGGCGGTGATTTTGATACACACCGATTCTTCAAACGATTCTTGTATCGCGGCATAACCGACGGCACCGATAAAGCACAGGCTGATGCCTTGCAGGAAACGCATCACCATAAACTGCTCGATGTTTTGCACGAACAGAATCGCCAGGCAGGTGATGATGAAAAAGGTCACGCCGGTCAGCATCACCGGACGACGGCCGCGGCGATCTGACAGTGGCCCGAGCAGCCATTGCAGGAACATGCCGCCAGCGAGATAAGCGGTCATGGATGTCGGCACCCATTCTTCCCCGGCATTAAAATTAGCCACGACGGCCAGCATGCCAGGTTGGATCATATCGTTGCCGATATAGGTCGCGAACTCGAAAAGCACCAGACACAGAGGGAACAAAAGCGCCTGCCGACCCAGAAGGGACGCAGTATTTGGAGAATTATGCATTTTAGTTATTTCACAGACGTAAGGCTAATCGGTTGAAAATTAGCAGAAAAAAAGAGACTGTCCGGGCGGGTTTCGCAAGCGAGGCAGTAATGCTGGCTATTTTGCCGATTATTTGAGCGCAACGCAATCATCTGATTCATCTTCAGCACAATCTGAGATCGGTGCTTTTGCCTTGTTAGCCGCGCAAAAGCTCGCTAGGCTGCAAAGCGAACATCGAAAAGAAGGAAATTGCAGTTAATGAGCCAAAAAATTAGCTGGATAGATAATTTGCGCGCGCTCGCCTGCATGATGGTGGTGATGATCCACGCCAGCACGTCACTGGTGGTCAATTTCGCTGCAGTGCATTCCGCTGAATGGACCGTCGCCAATCTGCTTAATTCCGCCTCGCGTGTTTGTGTGCCGCTGTTCTTTATGATTTCCGGTGCGCTGTTTTTTGGTGAGAAGAGTGCGCAAAAAAGGCATTTCCTGCGCGTCACTTTATGCCTGCTTTTTTACAGCGCCGTCTCCCTGTTCTATATCCTCACGATGACAAAAATCGGATTTTGGCCGTCTTTGCGTCTCATTCTGGAAAAGCCGGTGTTTTATCACCTTTGGTTTTTCTATGCGATTATCGTGATCTACCTGCTTTCCCCGCTGATTAACGTTAAGGCCGTGTCCGGAAAATATTTGCTGATCACCGGAATGTTGCTCGGTGTGCTGGCAAATCCCCAGCTGCCGGTCGTGACGTGGCAGAAAATCCATCTTCTGCCGCTGGATTTGTATATCAGCGGCGACACCTTCTATTACGTATTGTATGCCCTGATGGGGCGCGCCATTAGCCAGCTTAATACCGAAAAAACGCCGGTCACACTGGCCGCCAGTGTCATGTTCATCCTAAGCACGCTGGCGATTGCCACGGGCACTTACCGGCAGATGCAGATTAACCAGAATTTCGCCGACACCTTTTACGTCTACAGCGGTCCGCTGGTGTTTATCTCCGCGATGTCGCTGTTTGTGGTTTTCAAAAACGCGCTGGCGCAACGCATCCTGCCGGGATTTACGCTGGTCTCCCGCCATTCTCTGGCCATCTACGGCTTTCATGCGCTGATCATCATTGCCATGCGCAGCCAGCATCTCGATTTCCCGCAGTATCCGCTGCTGAATATCGCGTATCTCTTCGCCTGCGGGCTGGGTGGTGGTTTATTACTGGCGATGGGACTGGGGAAAATAGACCGGCGGAACTGGGTGAGCTGACACCTTTAGCACCATCTTTCCTGCGCCCGTCTGAACTGCCTTGCGGACGAGAATCCGGCGGCGAGGGCGGCTTTTTCAATGCCTGCGCCTTGTTGCAGGCGTTGTTGGGCGATGGCGATGCGCAGTTGCTCGTGGTAGTCGCGCACGCTGATCCCCAGATGCTGGCGGAACAAACGGGTGAGGTGACGGCTGCTGATGTGTGCCTTTGCGGCGACGTCCTCAACCTGCCAGGCGGATTCGGGTTCGGCGGCCATCAGGTTTTGCGCGCGGTGTACGGCGGGATGCAGGTGATTGCGATAACGCAGCCATGGAGAAAGTTGCGGGTCATCGCCGCCACGGCGGAAATACACCACCATTTCGCGGGCGACATCCAGCGCGGCTTGCGGCCCCAGATGTGTGGCGATCAGATGCAGCGCCAGATCGATACCCGCACTGATACCGGCGCTGGTCAGCACTGAGCGGTCTTCGACAAATATCCGGTTATCCTTCACCTGCGCGGCGGGTACCTGCTGGCGTAAACGCCCGATCACGTCGTGATGCGTGGTGCACTGATAGCCGTCAAGCAGCCCGGCTTTCCCGGCCAGCAGGCTGCCGGAACAGATACACACCAGTGTTAAATCCCCCGCCTCAATCGCGCTTTTCTGCTGATGCAGCCAGTCGCAAGCGGTCTGTGCCACCAGCGAGGCGAAGTTTTCGGTGGATTCCGCCACGCCCGGCATGATCAAAATACTGCCTGCGGGCAGACTTTCTGGCAGCGGTTGCAAATGGCTGACCGTCAGGCCGGTCGACATTACAACTTCCGCCTGCGGTCCGATGTAATGCAGGTGGAATTGCCCGGCAAGGCGCAGCGCTTCTGCCGGACCGGTCAGATCCAAAGACATCACGCCGGGGAGCGTCACAAAGTAGACATTTCGCTGCATAGTGCTTTATCCGTCCGCAGGGGAAAACGCTATCTTCACACAGCGCGGTCGAGTTCCGCCAGCGCACCGGTCACGTCGGAAATGGTGGCGAAGCGGTCGGCGAGAACCAGCTCGGTACGCAATTTGATGTCGTGCGCGCTCAGCGTGACGCCGCTGGCGTGGGTCATCGGGAAGGTCAGCGTCGCTTCGGTGACAAAAGTCACTGTGTAGCCCAGATCGGAGGCCACGCGTGCCGTCGTTTCGCAACACTGTTCGGCGCGCATTCCGGCGATGATCAGATGCGTGATGTCATTTTCGCGCAGCCAGCCGTCGAGGCCGGACTCGGTCAGGGAATTGTGGACGTGTTTATGCACTACATGTTGCGGCTGATGACTCAGAAAAGACATCGGTGTCACCAGGCCGGAATCCAGCGAGAACACGCCGTCAGGATTGACGTGAAACACGTCGATGACCGGCACATTACGGGTCTGACAGCCGTCGATCAGGCGGGTTAATGCTGCGCTGAAAGCCGGTAAATCATTCTGCTGCCAGAAATCTTTGTGTTCGAATGAACGCTGAACATCGATGTTTAGCAGGGCGCTGTGTGTCATTTTCGGACTCCATCTGGTGAGTGTGAAGTCAGTGTGCGCCTGAAAGAGAGAAGGGAGAATGCCAAAAACGGACATAATACTGACAGCGGCGGACGACCTTCGTTATCAGCCGCTGTCAGCGTTTTAATCACAGCATGTTGATCAAAGCTTCTGGTCGGCGCGCCAGTGGTGATAATCGATATGATCGGCCTGGAAATTGGTGGTTTCAGCGTCGCCGGTCAGGCGGTATGCCAGCTGGAAAGCAAAATCGAACGCCAGCCCTAATCCTTTACCGCTCAGCAGGTTGCCGTCCTCCACAAAGGACTGATTGACGTAAACGCCGTCTTTTACGTCTTTGTATAAATCGCCGGAACACACATAACGGCGGCCTTTCAGCAGACCGTTTCCGCCGAGTACGCGCGCGGCAGCAGAGCACAGCGGGCAAATCAGTTTACCGGCCTCATCGTGACGTCGCACAAACTCCACCACTTCTTTGCTGGCCGCCAGCGCCACTGAACCTTCCGGCCCGCCGGGCATGACGACGGCATCGAATAAACGGTCACCCTGCGCAGACAGCAATTCGTTGGCCTGCATCTGAATGCCGTGATAGGTGCGCAACGTCAGGCTTTTCTGACATGCCAGCGTGGTGACCTGAATCTCCAGCCGCTCGAGAATATCGAGCACAATCACGGCTTCGCCTTCTTCAAATCCGTCGGCCAGCAGCAGTGCGACCTGCTTTTTCGCGTTGTCCTTTACCATAATGCAAATGTCCTCTGAGGATAAAAATCAGAGGACATCATAAAATGAAACGATGTTTTAATATTGTGAGTGTCGTTGCATACTGAACTAGAAAACCAGCTGCACTTTCGACGCTTTGGATTTATCCATCGCGTAGTCCAGCGCTTCCACCAGACTTTCCTGCGGAAATTCCGCCGACAGCAACGGCATCGGATCAACGGTTTTATTCGCCAGCCATTCCACTGCCGTGTTGAATTCTTCAGTGAAGCGGAAGCTGCCGACCCAGTTAATTTCTTTGGCAATCAGCATCATCAGCGGGAATTCATTCACTACCGGTCCCATGCCGACCTGCACCAGCGTGCCACGTGCGCGTGTCACTTCCAGACAGCGGCGGATGGATGAAGGATGGCCCGAGGCGTCAAAGGCCACATTGAAGAAGCCTTTCTCTGCCTGATATTCGCTGAAATCGCCCTGTGCGGCATCCAGCGCTTTGCTTGCGCCCACAGCCAGTGCCAGCGTCCGGCAGCGTTCACTCGGGTCAGTCACCACGATTTGCGCTGCGCCTTTGGCTTTCGCTGCCAGCACGATTAAGCAGCCAATCGGGCCGACGCCGGACACAAACACGGTTTTGCCATGAATATCACCCGCCTGGTTCACGGCATGAATGGCGACAGCCAGCGGTTCGGCGAACACCATCAGACGGTCGCTGACCTGATTGTCGTAAGGAATGCACTGGGCGCTGTCGACGATTTTGTACTGCGTGAACGCGCCGTTGATGTGCGGGAAATACATCGCGCTGCCGAAGAATTTCATGGTGGTACACTGGTTTTCATCGCCGGACAGGCAATATTTGCAGGCCTTGCACGGCTTACTCGGGTTAAGCGCCACTTTCTGGCCGGGCTGCAAATCTGGGTTATCCGATTTCTCCACCACACCAACCACTTCATGCCCGAGCACCATCGCCTCACGCACTTTGAAATCGCCCACCGCGCCGTGTTCGTAGTAATGCAGGTCGGAACCGCAGATCCCGCCGCGGGTAATTTTTACCAGCGTGCCCTGGCCGGTGTAGTCGATAGTCTGGTCGATCACCGAAACGTCTTTTTTCCCGGTCACGACACAGGATTGTGTGGCAATAGTCATGGAATTCTCGCTCTTTAAAGGGCCTGATTGCGCCCAGTAAAAAGGGTTTGCCGGTCAGAAAATGTGATCGTCGTCACTTTGCGCCGTGTTACGAAAACCTGTTACCCATAACTTGAACGGACTCAACCTTTCCCGGCGGATTTATCCCGGTTTCGCGCCGGAATACTCAGGATCAGATGCGTAATTACGCCGCCCGCCAGCCCCCAGAATGCCGAACCGATACCCAGCAGCGTGACGCCGGACGCGGTGATCAGAAAGGTGATGATTGCCGCATCGCGCTGCTTTTCGTTTTCCAGTGCACGATACAGGCTGCCCGCAATGGTGCCGAGCAACGCCAGCCCGGCGATGGTGTGGATCAGCGCTTCCGGCAGCGCGGTAAAGACCATGCCGATGGACCCGCCAAACACGCCTGCGATCAGATAGAAAATGCCTGCCGCCACCGCCGCCATATAACGTTTTTTCGGATCAGGATGAATATCCTCGCCCATACAAATTGCGGCGGTAATGGCGGCGATACAGACGGTAAAACCGCCAAACGGTGCTAAAACTAACGCCGTCAGCGCCGTCCAGGTAATCAATGGAGAAACGGGCAGGTGATAGCCGTGCGCTTTCAGGGTAGCGATCCCCGGTGCGTTTTGTGAGGCCATCGTTACGACAAAGAACGGAATACCGATGCCGATAATCGAGGAAAGCGTGAAATGCGGCATGACAAACTCCGGCGCCGCGAAGGTCAGCGTCTGGCCGTGCAGCGAAATATCCCCCTGCAATCCGGCGACGATCAGCCCGGCGGCCAGTGCGAGCACCACCGCATAGCGCGGCAGGGCGCGTTTCGCCAGCAGATACACCAGACACATGCTGCCCGCGAGGGCGAAATTACTTTGCAGCGAGGTAAACGCGTTCAGCCCAAAGCGCAGCAGAATGCCGCCGAGCATGGCGGCAGAAAGTGCCTGCGGAATGTAATGCATCAGCCGGGCAAACAGGCCGGTCACGCCGCACAGCAGGATAAGTCCGGTGGCAAAAATAAATACGCCAACCGCCTCGTTAAGCGAGGTGCCGGGCAGGCTGGTGACCAGCAGCGCCGCGCCGGGTGTTGACCAGGCGGTGACGACCGGCGTGCGGTAATACAGCGACAGACCAATACTGGTAACGCCCATTCCCAGGCCGAGCATACTCAGCCAGCCACCGATTTGCGCCACGCTGGCGCCCGCCGCTTCCGCTGCCTGAAAGATAATCGCCGCCGAGCTGGTATAACCGACTAAAACCGCGACAAATCCGGCGATTACCGCCGAAAAAGTTAAATCCTGCAAACTAAAACGCGAGGCCATGGGTGAAAATCCTTCTGGTTAGCGGACGCTGGCGGTATGCTGTTGTGCGTTATAGCGCACATCGGATGCGCTCAAGATATCACTGTGCGTTATAACGTACAATGGCGATGAACGATCATCGTCGCAGAGGAGATACCATGCAGGAAATCACCCGCCATATTGGCCGCCAGCTTAAGGCCGTTCGCAGCGAACGCGGCTGGAGTCTCACTCAGGCGGCAGAAAAAACCGGTGTCAGTAAGGCGATGCTCGGGCAAATTGAGCGTGGCGAATCCAGCCCGACGGTGGCGACATTGTGGAAAATCGCCAGCGGCCTGAATGTATCGTTTTCGGAATTTCTTGAAACGCCGCCTGAGCAGTCAGCCGCGTTGCATCGCCACGGCTTGCTGACCACCTTCAACAGTCAAACCTCAGGAATGCGCGTCGTGCCGTTATTTCCCTACGACACCACGTTGCGCATGGACATGTTTGTTATCGATCTCGAACCGGGCGGGTGCAGTGAATCCACGCCTCATGAAGCCGGCGTAATCGAGCATGTGATTGTGACTGAAGGTGAACTGACGCTGACCGTTGATGGCGTAACGCGCGTGCTGAGTGCCGGAGAGGCGCTGCGTTTTGCCGCCGATTGCCCGCACGCTTACCGCAACGAAAGCGGCCATTCCGTGCGTTTCCACGACCTGATACATTATCCGCATTCGCGCCCGTAACGTTTTCATTTCCTGAGGAGAATGACCCCATGAGCCAGCCGCAAGATGTTGTGATCCGTTCGTTAACGCCCGCTGACCGTGAAGGTTGGGAAACCCTGTGGCGTGCATATCTGGATTTTTACCAGTCAGGTCTGGATCCGGCGCAGTTTGATTACACTTTCACGCGTTTATCTCAGCCTGACTACGCCAGCATGTTTGGCTATGTGGCGGAATACGAGGGGAAACTGGTCGGGCTGGTGAATTGTATCAATCACGATCATGGCTGGCACATGCAGCAGGTGGTCTATTTGCAGGATTTATACGTCGATGACAGCGCACGAAAACTGGGGATCGGGCAGAAACTGATTGAAGCGGTTTACGCTTACGCCGACCAGCACGACAAAGCTAACGTCTACTGGACGACGAAAACCAGCAACCATACGGCCCGCAAATTGTATGATCGTATTGGTACGCTGACCGAATTTATTAAATATCAGCGTTAAGCGGTTTACGCATATTCATTTTCGTCGTGACGTAACCCAGGCTGGCGTACAGCGCCTGCGCACCGGGATTGCTGGCAAAGACATTCAGTTCGATTGCCACACACCCCTGTTCCTGCAGGCGTTCTTCCATCAATCTGAACGCTGCCGCCGCATGACCCTGACGGCGGAATTGCGGAAACACCGTCAGCTCGTACACGAACGCGCTGCGTACACCATAACGTTCGACGTTAGAAAACCATAAATAGCCTGCCGTTTCGCCGTTCTCTTCGGTTTTAATCTCGAAAAGATACTGATCCGGCGTATCAATACCTTGCGGCAGTGCGCTTTGCGTAGAACTGCGCGCCCTTTCCAGCGCGGTATCCGCCTGCCACAGACCGGCGGTTACGTTCTCTT
This sequence comes from Rahnella sp. JUb53, assembly GCF_004346065.1. NCBI lineage: Bacteria > Pseudomonadati > Pseudomonadota > Gammaproteobacteria > Enterobacterales > Yersiniaceae > Rahnella > Rahnella sp. JUb53. The sequence continues at coordinate 148,621 of NZ_SLYT01000008.1, read as the reverse complement.
CGGCATAATCTATTGCCAGCTGTTCGGCGAAATCCGGGTAAAACGCGGCACTCATCGGCGCTAAAATAGTCATCATTTCCCTCTGATTTATTTGTTATTTTCAGGCTTCTTATAAGGCGTTACGTAGCATTCGCTGATGGTCGTTGAGTGGCTTTCGGCCTGCGTGATGATGTAGCCCTTGTCGGTCAGCGCCACGGAGCTGTAAGGCGTTTCATTATGCTTGTCCGAAATCACATCCTGGAATGACTGAATGATTTTCGCTTTCTCATTGGCTCGCGCCGGATCGTCCAGCCCCTCAACCTGAATCATGGCCTGTTTGAACTGGTTGTTGAAGGCGTTTTTTCCCGCGCGGCTTTCAATGATCGCCTTGATGTTCACCGTGATGTCATTTCCCAGCAAAAACAGCGTATTACTCTGATAAATCAGCACGTTTTTCCGTTTCGATACCACAAAGCCATTTTCAATGACTTTCATTTTGCTGTTGTTGGCATACGTCACGTCATCGAGGCAAATGGTTTTATCCCCGACCTTAAACTGGCTGAATCGCGCTTTAATTTCTTTCGGCGTGGAAGCCGCTTGCGAACACAGTGGCGCAAGCAACAAAAGAGGTAAGAGCCATGACTTCATAGGAGTTTCCTGGAAAGGTGCTGAATCAGCCGACATAACAGCAGTATAGGGAGGCGTGAGCAGGATGCGAACGTTTATCTTTGGCGGCCGGTTTTTTACCGTTTTGGCTAAAGCATCTCCGCCTGTTGCCGATAATTCAGACGATAACGGAATTCCCGCTTCTGCAGGGCCAGCATCAGGGACAGATCATCCGCGTTATTTCATCGTGAGTTTTCACAGTACGTTTTTCTGTTCCGGGGTAATTTTATGAGTCAGATGCAGGCGCTTTCACCGGCGGCCAGAGTTGAGGCTGCTACAAAGAAAAATGCCCCTAAGAAGGCGATGCGTACCCGTACGCTGATGCTGATTGTCGGACTGATCACTATCAGCATGGGTTACATCATTACGGTTGGATTGCTCAGCTGGCAGTCGGCCAACCAGCAGCGCGAGATTGCCCGCCGTTATCTGCAACAAACCGCCAGCACCGACGGCTATCTGGCCCGTCAGAAACTCGATACCGCATTACAAGCCGCCAGCGACCTGGGTCAGAGCATGATAAGCCTGCGTGAAGCCGGACATGCTGACCGCAAACTGGCCGATACCCTTTTGCAAAATGCCCTGAAAAGTCATCCGGATTTTCTCTCTATGTCGCTGGCCTGGGAGCCGGATGCTTTTGATGGCAAAGATGAAGATCTCGCCGCGAAGGAAGGACAGGATCCGGATGGCCGCTACGTCCGTTATGTGGACCGGGATACCAGTGGCAACGTCGTTTTACATAACCTCACGGATTACGAAACGCCGGGCAGCGGTGATTATTATCTGCTGCCGCGCAAGCTGCAAAAAGAGGTGATCCTCGAGCCTTACAGTTATCCGTATAACGGCGTGGATACCTTGCTGACGTCAATTGCTGTGCCGATTATGGTGGATGGCAAATTCCTCGGTTCTGTCACGGCGGACTTCTCCCTGCAAACCCTGCAGACGCTGGTCAATAGCATCAAACCTTATCAGGGCACCGGCTATGCGATGCTGTTTTCGCAGTCAGGTAATTACATTTCTTCGCCGAAAAAAGACCAGATCACGCATAAGCTGGAAAATGACCCGTCATTGCTGAAAAACATTCAGACCGGACAGATGACCAGCCGTGAACAGCAGGATCCGGTGCTGGGAGAAAAGGCGTTTTCCGAATTTGTGCCGATTCAGATTGGTAATACGGGCACGCCGTGGATGCTGGGTATCGTGGCGCCTGTAAACGCGGTGATGAAAGAAAGCACCCGGCAACTTTATTACGCGCTGGCGCTGATGGTACTGAGCATCATCGTGGTCTTCGCGGTGCTGAGCGTTATCTTTACCCGCAAAGTGTTACGCCCTGTGGGCGGCGAACCTTCCGATGCGGCAAAGATTGCACTGACGGTAGCGGATGGTGATCTGACACATCCGATTGTGACGCAGAAAAACGATCAATCGAGCATCTTCTTTGCGCTGCAAACCATGCAATCGCAGTTACGCCATGTGGTGAATGACATCATTTCCACCAGCCATGCCGTCGGCAGCGGCGCGTCGCAGATTGCGGCGGGCAATATCGATCTAGCCTCGCGAACGGAACAACAGGCGGCAGCGCTGGAAGAAACGGCGGCCAGCATGGAACAGCTGACGGCGACCGTAAAACAAAACGCCGATAACGCCCATGTTGCGACAGAACTGACCGCCAATGCCACGAAAATCGCCGGTAAAGGCGACAGCATCATGAGGGATGTTGTCGGCATTATGGGGGAAATTGACGACAGTTCGCGGCGTATTTCTGAAATCACGTCAGTGATTAATGGCATTGCGTTCCAGACTAACATTCTGGCGCTCAACGCCGCGGTAGAAGCCGCGCGTGCAGGTGAACAGGGGCGCGGATTTGCGGTAGTGGCCTCGGAAGTGCGCAGTCTGGCGCAGCGCAGCGCCGATGCGGTGAAAGAGATTTCCGCCCTGATTGAGGAATCGACAAGTCGTGTGGATCACGGTGTCGGGCTGGTGAAAAATGCCGGCGAAACGATGAAAGAAATCATGAAAGCCGTTACGGATGTGCGCGATATCATGAGCGACATCGTCTCGGCGTCTGACGAGCAATCACGTGGCATCAGTCAGGTAACACAGGCGGTTCATGAAATGGATGGCGTCACGCAACAGAACTCCGCGCTGGTTCAGGAAGCCTCAGCCGCTTCGGCTTCTCTGGAAGATCAGGCGCGTCGCCTGAATGAAATTGTTCAGGTGTTCCGGCTGAAATAACGATCCTGGTGTTGTCTGCTAAACCCCCTCCCAGACTCCCCCTTCGCAGGGGGAGGAGTTAAAACTCGTTCTGCTCCCTCCCCTGCGAAGGAGAGGGCTGGAGTGGGGTATTAAAGCGTTCTCTGAACGAGTTTTTAACGACACAACCCACTTTCTGCGCTATGTTTTTCTTCCTTTTGCTTTATTTTTTTCAGGAGATTTCCATGAGCCAGTCTTCGCTGATTTTGTATTCCGATGCTAATTTTTTCAGTCCTTACGTGATGTCTGCTTTTGTGGCGCTGACTGAAAAGGGCATTCCGTTTGAACTGGAAACGGTCAGCCTGGATGATGCGGAGAACCTGAAAGAAACGTATTCGGCGCTGTCCATGACCCGTCGCGTTCCTACGCTGACCAACGGCACGTTTGTGTTATCCGAATCTTCGGCGATTGATGAGTACGTTGAAGAGCTTTTCCCTGCGCCGACGTTTCCGGCTATCTATCCTGCCGATCCGGAAAACCGTGCCAAAGCGCGTGAAGTGCAGGCGTGGCTGCGCAGTGACCTGATGCCCATCCGCGAGGAACGCTCAACGGAAGTGGTGTTTGCCGGCGCAAAATGTCCGCCGCTTTCTGCTAAAGCGCAGCAGGCTGCGGAAAAGTTGTTTGCCGCCGCCGAACGTTTGCTGGGCGACAAAGAACATCTGTTTGGTGAATGGAGTATTGCGGATGTGGATCTGGCGCTGATGCTGAACCGTCTGCGTTTAAATGGTGATGCGATGCCGGAGAAACTGGCGGCGTACGCACAAGCGCAGTGGCAACGTCCTGCGGTTCTGGAATGGCTGGCGCTGTCGGCTAAATAACCGAAAAATTGCGCGGCCCGTTCAGCCGCGCTTCCCCGATTCAGCCTAATGTCTTGGTCAGGAAATACCGGGTATGGGTAGACGGCGCATCTTCAGGCGTGCGGGTATCGCGGATATAATCTTCCAGCGCCATCTGCATCTCGTAACCCATTCGCTCATAGAACGGCCTGGCCTGAAAACTAAAGGTATCAACCAGCGAATAGCGACATCCCCGCGTTTTAGCTTCTGCTTCCGCCTCGGCAATCAGTTGCGTTCCGACATCTTTTCCGCGTAACGACTCATCGACCCACAACATTTGGATATACATCCATTTACCGACCGTTTCCGCCACAATCCCGGCCTGTTTGCTGCCGTTCTCGTCTTCCACAAAAATACCTAACTCGCGAAATTTCGACTGAGGAACAAAATTCCGGTTGAAAGTGCGCAGAGCTGTTTTGATCTCCTCAAGATCATGTTCGGTCGGAGCATGGGTGAGACGGGTCTTCATGACAGGATTCCTTTTAGTTAGCGTTTAGTCATAGCGAGTCGTACTGCAAAGGCGAGAAAAACGGTGCCGGTTAAGCGATCAAGCGTTCTGACCACTGCGGGGCGGCGCAACCAGCGCGATAACGGGCGCGTGGCGGAAATCATGGTGATGGACCAGAGTGTGCCGATCACGGCGTGCATAGCGGCGAGTCCGAAAATATACGGCCCGACCGGATAGCCGGTAGCGACAAACTGCGGCAGGAAAGAAACATAAAATACGCCGACTTTCGGGTTCAGCACATTGCCAAACAATCCCCTTATGAACGGCGAATTGCCGATGCGTAACACTTTCCCGTTGCCCTCCGGCGCGGCCATGTTCATTTCGCTGCGCGGTTTGAGCAGCATCTGCAAACCGAGCCAGGCCAGATAAGCTGCGCCGGTCCACTTAAGCAGTGTAAATGCCATTTCAGACGCCGCAAGAACCGCGCCTAAGCCGAGCGCCACCATTGCGCCCCAGATAAGACAGCCGGTACTGATGCCAAATGCTGACAATAATGCTTTTTTGCTGCCCTGACTGGCCGCCGTGCGCAGAACCAATGCGGTATCAAGGCCCGGTGTCAGCGTTAAAATTCCGGCAGCAAGTGCATAAGAAAGGAGAGATTCGGTAACGGTCATGGCTTTTCCTGATGAGCGAAAAAACCAGAATAGTGAACAGGATGGGAGAGTTGCAATCGCGAATTTAAACGAAATTCGGCATAAAAATACTGGCAAATAAAAAAGCCTGTGGAAGTCGGGCTTCCACAGGCTTTTCAGAGAGTTTTACGCGGGAGATTATTTATAAATTTCAGCGTCAGCGTGCAGTTTGTTGTTACCGGTCACAGAGATGATGCGGTAAGAAGATGCGCCTGCGTCTTTAGCCTGCTGAGATAATTTCGCTTCCAGACCGCTAAGGGTCGTGGAGTTAGCGGCAGAAATCACACCGATTTTCTGCATGTCGCCGGATGGCTGAGTAATCTGTTGAGCGGCGAAGCTGCCGAAAGAAATCAGAGAAAGGGTAGCAGCTACAGCAAAAATTTTGACGTTTTTCATGATGTTTAATCCATTCAGGTTTATGAGAGTGAAAGGTGGTTGCCTTTCGATGGATGCATAATAGGCCGGATGGCTGACGATGAAAAACGGATTGATTTGAGTATCTCATTCAAAATATTTGGTCTACTTTTTACGCAGTTTTACGTGCGAATGCGGGTAGCTGACGAAACCGCATTCGTGCTGACACAGCCTGAAATTGCCTTAGATTTCTCTGCGTTTTTCTTCCTTCCTGCTGATTTTGGGCGGTTTTGTAGAATCGGTGCTAGACTTTGATTGCAGTTCAAGAAGAGGGGCGTTCGTGTAAAACACACGTTCTGCTCGCAGAGCGCGAAACGTTCTGCTTTTGTTTGGCTAACTTGGTTGAACAATATTCACGGTAACGGAAATTTATTCGGAGGAGTCGAAAATGGGAATTTTATCCTGGATTATCTTTGGTCTGATTGCAGGTATTCTGGCGAAATGGATCATGCCTGGCAAAGATGGCGGCGGATTTATTCTGACCGTAGTCCTGGGTGTTGTAGGTGCCGTTGTGGGTGGTTATATCAGTACTTTCTTCGGTTTTGGTCGCGTGGACGGATTCAACTTCGGCAGCTTCGTTGTCGCCGTGATTGGTGCGATCGTCGTACTGTTTATCTACCGTAAAGTCAGAAGCTAAGCTTTCGACCTTAGGTTGAGATGTGAAAAGCCGCGCATGTCGCGGCTTTTTTGTGTCTGTTAATCCTGAAAGATAGCCTGATAGCTGGCTTCAGGCTCATGCAATCTCATGGAGAGAACATCAGCAGGAGAACAGCTTTGATGCATGATAGCGATAAAGATTATCGCCTCAGGTGTCGTTAAAAAGTACGCCATGTGGTGCTGATGTGGAAAACGGTAAAGATCTTCGCGAAACGACACCGGCCTTCCCATCTCAAGATGAGTTGCCAGCATAGAAAAAAGGACAAATAATTCAGAAAGATATTTATCGGACTGGGCTTTTCCCCAATGTTTTTGGGAATAGCGCTGAATATCAAATAAATCCTCCTATGCCTCCCTGGCAATCTGATAGCGACTCATTTTAGTCTCGTTTTCCACTCATCAGCTGAGCGAAAAAGGTTTCGCCATCCATGACGTCTCCGCGGGCAATATCCGTTTCAGCACGCGACACTTTTTCTTTAAGAAGCCGCATCTTCACTTCTTCAAGCATCTGATAATCTTCGATAGAGAGCATTACTGCGACGGGTTTGCCGTTACGATTGATCTGAACGGGTTCCCGCTGAACTCTCAAAAGAACATCGCCAAATTGAGTTTTTACTTCATTAGCGCTTAGTGATTTCATGCTACTTCCTTCGAATGGTTCGTGCGATTCGTTCGAAGAATTGTACGCCTGATAGTCTCAGATTGCCTAAGGTTTACTCAAAAGGATTTTACTCCACCGGCGACGTCGGCAACCGTACGATGTCCTGATTATCATTTCCCATCCAGTAAACGCCTTCCTTCGCCCAGAACGGCCCTTCGATAAAGTCGAGCAGGTCGGAATACTCTTCGTAAAACTGTTTGCCGTCGCGGTTGTAGACACGCATATAGCCGGAATAATGCCCGCCGTCGCCCGGCATGGTCATGCGCGGAATAAATTCGAAAGTTTTATACTCTCGCACCACATATTGTTTGTTGGGGCTCCACTGCTCGGAGACGAGTTCCCCTTGTTTCCACCACTGATGGCCTGCGGCGATCACCGCCAACAGTACCGCCAGCATTATCCAGCGCTTGCGCTGACGCACCAGAGCTTCCTGACTTTTGATTTTCATACTTTGTATTCTTTTCAGCGGGATTCGAAAATGGCTGTGAATGTGGCTGAAAAGTAGCAGCTTGTCTTGAAAAAGTCAGTATCGACTAAATCGCCACCAGCCCCCGAACGCCTTCCGCTTCCATTTCTTCTCCGCGCCCGCGTTTTATAATGCTGCCGCGCGACATCACCAGATAGCTGTCGGCGAGTTCGGCGGCGAAATCGTAGAATTGTTCGACCAGCAAGATCGCCATGTCTCCCCGGGCGGCGAGTTGTTTGATCACGGCGCCGATTTCCTTAATCACCGACGGCTGAATGCCTTCGGTCGGTTCATCGAGGATCAGGAGATTCGGTTTGCAGGCCAGTGCGCGGCCGATCGCCAGCTGTTGCTGCTGGCCGCCGGACAAATCCCCGCCGCGGCGATGCTTCATTTCCAGCAGGATCGGGAACAGATGGTAGATTTCATCCGGCACCTGTTTTGCATCGCTGCCGGAAAAACGCGATAAGCCCATCAGCAGATTTTCTTCGACGGTCAGACGCGGAAAAATTTCGCGACCCTGCGGGACATAGGCAATGCCCGCCTGCACGCGCTGGTGCGGTTTGCGGGAATTGATCACCTGACTTTGCCAGCTGATGGTGCCGGACTTCGCCGGGATCAGCCCCATCAGGCATTTCAGCAGCGTGGTTTTGCCGACGCCATTTCGACCGAGCAGGCAGGTCACTTCACCGATTTTTGCCTCAAAAGACAAGCCGCGCAAAATGTGGCTGCCGCCGTAAAACTGATTGAGTTCATTTACCTGCAACATAATGCGATTCCTCAGCGCCCTAAATACACGTCGATAACCTGCTCGTTAGCCTGCACATCGCGCAGCGAACCTTCGGCCAGAACCTGCCCCTGATGCAGCACCGTCACGTGGTCGGCGATGGTTTCCACAAAGCCCATGTCGTGCTCGACCACCATCAGCGAATGCTTGCCCGCCAGTTGTTTGAACAGCTCGGCGGTATACTCGGTTTCGGCATCGGTCATGCCTGCCGCCGGTTCATCGAGCAGTAATAAATGCGGCTCCTGCACCAGCAACATGCCGATTTCCAGAAACTGTTTCTGACCGTGTGAAAGCAAGCCCGCCGGGCGATGACGTTCCGCCGCCAGACGCAGCGTGCCGAGCATGTCATCGATGCGGTCGCGCTGTTCGCTGTTCATTTTGGCGCGCAGGCACGCCCATACCGACTTATTGGTTTTCTGCGCGATTTCCAGATTTTCGAATACGGTTAGCGCTTCAAATACCGTCGGCTTCTGGAATTTACGGCCAATGCCGGACTGCGCAATGCGCACCGGATCCAGTTTGGTCAGATCGGTGCGCTGATCGTAAAAAACGCGGCCGCTTTGCGGTTTGGTTTTGCCGGTGATCACGTCCATCAGCGTGGTTTTCCCCGCGCCGTTCGGGCCGATCACACAACGTAATTCGCCGACGCCAATGTTCAGCGACAAATTGGTCAGCGCCTTAAATCCGTCAAAGCTGACGTTAATGTTTTCCAGCTGCAAAACTGGGTCAGTTTGCTGACGATGCCGGTCGGCCAGATGCGACTGTGTAAACAGGTCTTCGGTCATGGTCATCGGGCTCATCAGGATTTCCTTTTGCGCAGCAGGCCAATCACGCCTTGCGGCAGGAACAGCGTCACCAGAATAAACATGCCGCCGAGGACAAATTGCCAGTATTCGGGAATGGCGACGGTGAACCAGCTTTTCGCGCCGTTGACGATACCTGCGCCGATAATCGGGCCGATCAGCGTGCCGCGCCCGCCGAGTGCCACCCAGATCGCGGCTTCGATGGAGTTGGTCGGCGACATTTCGCTCGGGTTGATGATGCCGACCTGCGGGACGTACAACGCACCCGCCAGGCCGCACAGCATGGCGGAAATCGTCCAGACGAACAGCTTGAAACCTTTCGGGTCGTAGCCGCAGAAAATCAGCCGGTTTTCAGCGTCGCGTACCGCCGTCAGCACGCGGCCATATTTACTGCGTGCCAGCGCAAAGCCAAGCGCCAGACTGGCGACCAGCACCAGAACCGTGGCTAAAAATAATCCCACGCGGGTGCCGGTGGCGGTGACCGGAAAGCCGAGCAGGGTGGTGAAACCGGTGAAACCGTTATTGCCGCCGAAGCCGGTTTCATTGCGGAAAAACAGCAACATACCGGCGTAGGTCAGCGCCTGCGTCATGATCGAAAAATACACGCCTTTGATTTTTGAACGGAAGGCGAAATAGCCGAATACAAACGCCAGCGCGCCCGGCACCAGCACGATCAGGCACATCGCCCAGGCAAAATGCTGCGTGCCCGCCCAGAACCACGGCAGTTCGGTCCATGAGAGGAACGACATAAAATCCGGCAGCCCGCTGCCTGCGGCCTGTCGCATCAGATACATGCCCATCGCGTAACCGCCGAGGGCGAAAAACAGCCCGTGACCCAGCGACAATAATCCGGCGTAGCCCCACACCAGATCGAGCGCGATCGCGACGATCGCATAACACAGGATCTTGCCGATCAGCGTCAGCGTGTAGGTAGAGATCGCCAGCGGATTCGTGGCAGGCAGCAGCGCCAGAAACGGCATGACAATCAGAATGATGAGCACCAGCGTGCCCACCGAAATCGCAATCTTAGGCGCTTTTTGTACGCCGGTAATCGTCAGCGGCTGGCTCATCAGTCAATCACCCTGCCTTTGAAGGCGAAGAGTCCCTGAGGACGTTTCTGAATAAACAGGATAATCAGCGCGAGGATCAGGATTTTGCCCAGTACCGCGCCGATTTCCGGCTCAAGAATTTTGTTCACGATGCCCAGACCAAAGGCCGCCACCACGGTACCTGCGAGTTGTCCGACACCGCCGAGCACCACGACTAAGAAGGAATCGATGATGTAACCCTGACCGAGTTCCGGGCCGACGTTACTCAGTTGCGACAGTGCGACGCCGCCCAGACCGGCAATACCTGAACCGAGACCGAACGCCAGCATATCAACGCGTCCGGTCGGCACGCCGCAGCAGGCCGCCATGGCGCGGTTTTGCGTCACGGCACGCACGTTCATGCCAAGGCGCGTTTTATTGAGCAGCAGCCAGGTCAGGCCGAGTACCAGCATGACGAAGATGATTACCGCGATGCGGTTGTACGGCAGCACCAGATTCGGCAACAGCTGAATGCCGCCGGAGAGCCAGCCGGGATTCGCCACTTCAACGTTCTGCGCGCCAAACAGTACGCGCACGCCCTGGATCAGGATCAGGCTGATGCCCCACGTCGCCAGCAGGGTTTCCAGCGGACGACCGTATAAATGGCGGATGACGGTGCGCTCCAGCGCCATGCCGATCCCGGCGGTAATGAAAAAGGCCACCGGCAGCGCGACCAGCGGATACAGCGCCAGCAACCCCGGCGCGTAGTGCTGAAACAGCGACTGCACCATGTAGGTCGAATAGGAACCGAGCATTAACATTTCGCCGTGCGCCATGTTAATCACGCCCAGCAAACCGTAAGTGATTGCCAGCCCCAGCGCAGCCAGCAGCAGAATCGAGCCGAGCGATAAACCGGTAAAGGCCTGACCGAGCAGATCGCCGATCATCAGGCGATGTTGTACTGCTTTCAGGCTGGCACGCGCGGCATCACGCACCGTCGCATCGGCCTCAGTTTTCGGATCCGTCAGACTTTGCAGACGACCTTGTGTATCCGGATCACCCGACGTGCCGAGCAGTTCAACGGCTTTCAGACGCACCTGCGGACTGGCGTCGGTCAGCTGTAAATTCGCCAGCGCAATGGAAAGGGCATTGTGAACCGTGCTGTCTTTTTCCAGTTCAAGACGATGCGTCAGCAGCGGCAACTGATCGGCCTGTGCTTCACGCTGTAAGGCTTTTGCGGCCTGCAAACGGATGGCGCTGTCGGTGCTCACCAGACGGTGTGCGGAAAGCGCATTAGCAATCAAAATGCGCAGGCGGTTGTTCAGCCAGACTTTTTTACTGTCACCCTGCGGTTTGACATCGCTTTCCAGCGGCGTCAGCTGATCGCCATTCTGGATGAATGCGTGTTTCGCTTCGTCGATGACGACGTTTTCCTGCTTCAGCGCTTCGAGCAGCGGCAGCCTTTCCGGCTGCGGATCCGCCGCCCATTGCTGTAATAACGTGGCCTGCTGGCTGCGGCTGGCGGCAGCAAAGTCATTCGCCGCACCCGCCTCTGCCAGCAACGGAAGGCAACAAAGCAGGAAAAGCAGTGATCGGATGAGGATTCTCATAATGTTCTCGCCGCATAAAGTTGATGCTGGTTTGCTCCTCCCCCTGCGAAGGGGGAGGAGCTAAAACAATCAGTTAACCGTTTTCACCGGGGTATCTGGCTTTTTATCGTTACCCGCGATGTACGGGCTCCACGGCTGGGCGCGGATCGGTTTATCGGTCTGCCAGACCACGTTGAACTGACCGTTGGATTCGATTTCTCCGATCATTACCGGTTTGTGCAGGTGATGATTGGTTTTATCCATGGTCAGCGTGAAGCCGGAAGGTGCGGCGAAGGTCTGTCCGGCCATCGCGGCACGCACTTTATCCACGTCTGTCGTCCCGGCTTTTTCCACCGCCTGTGCCCACATATGGATGCCGACGTAGGTCGCTTCCATCGGGTCGTTGGTCACGGCGTTATCGGCGTTCGGCAGTTTGTGTGCCTTAGCGTAAGCCTTCCATTCAGCCACGAATTTCTTGTTGGTTGGATTTTCCACCGACTGGAAGTAGTTCCACGCCGCGAGATCGCCGACCAGCGGTTTGGTGTCGATGCCGCGCAGCTCTTCTTCACCGACGGAGAACGCCACCACCGGCACATCGGTGGCTTTCACGCCCTGATTGGCCAGCTCTTTATAGAACGGCACGTTGGAATCGCCGTTGATGGTGGAAATCACCGCGGTTTTGCCGCCTGCGGAGAATTTCTTAATGTTGGAAACGATGGTCTGATAATCGCTGTAACCGAACGGCGTATAGACTTCTTCGATGTCGCTGTCTTTCACGCCTTTGGAATGCAGGAAGGCGCGGAGGATTTTGTTGGTGGTGCGCGGATACACGTAGTCGGTGCCGAGCAGGAAGAAACGTTTCGCCGCGCCGCCGTCTTCACTCATCAGATATTCCACCGCCGGAATGGCCTGCTGGTTAGGCGCGGCACCGGTGTAGAACACGTTTGGTGACATCTCTTCACCTTCATACTGCACCGGATAGAACAGCAGACCGTTCAGTTCTTCAAACACCGGCAGCACGGATTTACGCGATACCGACGTCCAGCAGCCGAACACTACCGCGACGTTATCCTGCGTCAGCAACTGGCGGGCTTTTTCAGCGAACAGCGGCCAGTTAGAGGCCGGATCGACCACTACCGGCTCCAGCTTTTTGCCCAGCACGCCGCCTTTAGCGTTGATGTCATCAATGGTCATCAGCGCGATGTCTTTCAGCGGGGTTTCTGAAATAGCCATGGTGCCGGAAAGCGAATGCATGATACCGATTTTGATGGTGTCGGCAGCCTGCGCGCTCCAGGCCAGACCCATGCTGACTACGGTGGCGGAAAGAGCAAAGGCTTTAATAAAACGTCGACGTTGCATAGATGAATCCTCTGTAAAAATGCTGTGATGTAAATACGTTAAGAGAACGCTGTTATGGTGAAAGTCGAAAAAACATTTAAAAAAGTCATGACGGGTTGCCCGCGTCACTCTCCGCCCGCGCCCGGTGCAACATATGCAGGGTAATTTTGCGCACTTCGGCTTTACTGACGGCAATGTGGTCGTGTAACTGGCGCTGCGCCTCCTCTGTTTGTTGTTGAATGATGGCGAGCAGAATGCCCGCGTGCTCTTTATAGGTGGCGTTCACACGCTCACCTTTGGTGAAATCCAGACGCCGGATGATGCGGATTTTTTCGGTCAGTTCGCGGTGAATACGCGCCATTTCGGCGTTACCCGCCGCGGCCACCAGCGTCATGTGAAACTCTTCGTCATAGCGCGACACCAGCTGACCGTCTTCGAGCGGCGGCTGATCAATCCAGAAGGCTTTCAGTTCGGCCAGTTGCAACGGTTGAACGGCGGGCGGCAGCGCGCACAGACGTTTCACCGCTTCCAGTTCCAGCACGATGCGCAGGTCATACAGTTGCTCGAAAAAGTCGAAATCGAACGGACGAACCTGCCAGCCGCTGCGGAAAAACACTTCGACGTAGCCTTCGTGTTCCAGCCAGAAAAGCGCCTGACGCACAGGCGTGCGGCTGACCTCCATCCGGTCGGCAATGTCGTTTTCGCTGAACCGGTCTCCGGGCAGCAGGCGGAAACTGAAAATGTCATCTTTCAGCTGCTGATAGATGCGTTCCGCCAGTCCTTCCGGACGATTTTTACTGCGTGAAGATTTAGAGCCCGTCAGTTGCATGTGATATTCCCTGTATGTCGGTAGCGTTAAACGGCTGCGTCCAGCCACAGCAAAGCATCGCCCGGTCCGACCGGACGCCCCTGCTGGCAACTGATTTTCAGTACGGTTCCGGCGCACGGCGCATTCACCGACAGCTCCATTTTCATGGCTTCGACGACGATCAGCGGCTGGCCTTCTTCCACCTGCTGGCCCGGCTCGACCAGGATTTTCCAGACGTTGCCGTTCAGATCGGCGCTGACTAAATGGCCGTCCTGATCCGCATCGTCCTCCACTAACTGCACGGCGTTGGCGGCGGCTTCCACCGCGGCGCTTTCGGCTTCATGCCAGTGCGCCACTTCGCGGGTAAAGGCTTCGGTTTGTTTCGAACGGAAATCAGCAATATCGGCGGCGTTATCGGTAAGAAATTGCGTATATTGCGCAAAATCGAACTCGGTTTCTTCGATGCGGATTTGTGCGCGCCCTTCGCGGAACGCCTCGCGCTGGATTTCCAGTTCGGCTTCGGTAACTTCATAGAACCGCACCTGATCGAAGAAGTGCAGCAGCCACGGCTCGCCGTTTTTAAACTGCTCATTCTTGAGAAACTTATTCCAGATCGGCAGCGTGCGGCCGACCAGCTGATAGCCGCCCGGCGAATCCATGCCATAAATGCACATGTACATGCCACCGATACCGACCGTGCCTTCGGCGGTAAAGGTGCGCGCCGGGTTGTATTTGGAACTCAGCAGGCGATGGCGCGGATCGACCGGCACCGCGCACGGCGCGCCGAGATACACATCGCCCAGCCCGAGGATCAGATAGCTGGCGTCGAAAATGATGTTTTTTACTTCGTCGCGGCTCGCCAGCCCGTTGGTGCGCTGGATAAAATCGACGTTATTTGGCAGCCACGGTGCGTCTGTGCGCACGGTTTGCTGATAGCGTTCGACCGCGCCGAGCGTGGCGGAATCTTCAAATGCCATCGGCATATGTACGATGCGGGTCGGGATTTTGAGCTGGCTGACATCCGCCAGGTTGTGTTCGAGCGTCAGTAAATGCTGGAGCAGCGCCGTCTGATGCAGCACGCGGCTGTCGTAGCGGATTTGCAGCGAACGCACGCCCGGCGACAGTTCTTCAATACCCTGCTGACCGGCGGCTTTGATGGCGTTCATCAGCAGGTAGATGCGCATACGCACCGCCAGATCCAGCACGTTATCGCCGTACTCAATCAGCACGTAGCCGTCGCCTGCCTGACGGTATTCCACCGAAGGACGTTCAGCCGTCGCCGGAAGTGCCGCGAGAATGGTGGCGGAAGCCGTGGTATCCGGCAGCAAAGACGGCACCGGCAGCGCCATCGCGTTGACTGGCATCAGCGAGTCCAGCGTGCCTTGCTGCGCCAGTTCCAGCGCCTGTGCCTGTTCAAAACTGATCGGATGAAAACGGATTTTATCGCCCGGTTTTACCTGGCCGACTTTCCACAATTCGGCTTTGGCGATGGTCACCGGACAGACGAAACCGCCGAGGCTTGGCCCGTCGCGGGTCAGAATGACCGGGAAGTCACCGGTGAAATTAATCGCGCCGATGGCGTACTCGCAGTCATGCACGTTGGACGGGTGCAGACCGGCTTCGCCGCCGTCCTGCCGCGCCCATTGTGGTTTCGGGCCAACCAGCCGCACGCCGAGGCGGTTGGAGTTGTAATGCACCTGCCATTCAGACTGGAAGAAAGTGTCGATGGATCCTGTGGTGAAGAAATCCGGTGCGCCGTGCGGCCCGTAAAGCACGCCGATATTCCAGATGTCGCCGTAAGGCGGCACGATATTTTCCGCTGCGGCCTGCGGCAAACCGACCGGCGCGGGCGTGGTGCAGGCCGCCAGTTCCGGCTGTGAAACGGTCAGCATATCGGCAACGCGCAGCGTGCGACCGGCGTGACCGCCAAACTGCCCGAGCGCAAAGGTTGAACGGCTGCCGAGATACACCGGCACATCGAAACCGTTACGCACGGCAAGATAGGTGCGGCAACCCTGCGTGGCTCGCCCCAGCGTCAGTGTCTGACCGGCTTTTACGTTTACCGGCTGACAGTAAGAAACAGCTTCGCCATCGAGATGTGCCGGACAGCGTGCGCCGGTCAGCGCGATCACCGCGTCGCAATGAAAGCGCAGGGTGGGTCCCTGTAACGTGAACTCCAGACCGGCGGCATCCAGATGATTGCCGAC
The DNA here is from genome assembly GCF_004346065.1 of Rahnella sp. JUb53. Classification (NCBI taxonomy): domain Bacteria; kingdom Pseudomonadati; phylum Pseudomonadota; class Gammaproteobacteria; order Enterobacterales; family Yersiniaceae; genus Rahnella; species Rahnella sp. JUb53. Next base: position 132,995 of record NZ_SLYT01000008.1, on the reverse strand, counting down.
AATGCGGTTGGCGAGACGGAAGGCAAAATCGTCCATCGGACCGGAAGGCGGCACGCCGATATCCCAGTAACCGAGACGCCCCGGATAATCCTGCACGCTGCTGTACGTACCGGGCGCGATCACTTCGATGGCGTTTGGCGAGTAAACAAAACTGTCGAGCATGCGCGTCCACATTTCGCCGTCGCGGAATACCGGCGTGGCAACTACCTGACGCAGATAATCGATATTGGTGGCGATGCCGTGCAGGCGGGTGGCGGCCAGCGCGGCAGACATTTTCGCCAGTGCGTCCTGACGGTCGGTGCCGTGAACAATCAGTTTGGCGATCATCGGGTCGTAAAAGGCCGACACTTCACTGCCGGTTGAAACCCAGCCATCGACGCGGACGTCTTCGGGGAAAAAGACCTCGGTCAGCACGCCCGGACTCGGCTGAAAATTCTTCAGCGGATCTTCGGCGTAAATACGCACTTCCATCGACGCGCCCTGCGGGGCTTTTTCCATTGCAGGCCAGTCCAGAGGTTCACCGGCGGCGACGTTCAGCATGCATTCGATCAAGTCCAGACCGGTGACCATTTCGGTGACCGGATGCTCCACCTGCAAACGGGTATTCACTTCGAGAAAATAAAATTCGTCGCGCGGGGCGTCATAGATAAATTCAACGGTACCGGCGCTGCGGTAGTTCACCGATTCGCCGAGCTGCACGGCGGCGCGATGTAACGCTTCGCGGCTGGCCTGCGGCAGATTCGGTGCAGGGGTTTCTTCCACCACTTTCTGATTGCGGCGCTGTAACGAACAGTCGCGTTCGCCGAGCGCCACCACGCGGCCTTTACCGTCGCCAAAAATCTGTACTTCGACGTGACGGGCGCGATCGACAAAGCGTTCGAGAAACACACCGGCGTCGCGGAAAAACTGTTCGCCGAGACGCTTCACGCTGTCCCACGCGGCGCGCAGGGCGTCTTCATCTTCACAGCGCGTCAGGCCAATGCCTCCACCGCCTGCGGTGCTTTTCAGCATCACCGGATAACCGATGTCTGCGGCGGCTTTCACGGCGTCATCAAGGCTGGCGAGCAACCCGGTTCCCGGCGTCATCGGTACATTTGCGGCACCGGCCAATTCGCGGGCACGGTGCTTGAGGCCAAACTCGCGGATTTGTCCGGCGGTCGGGCCGATAAACGCAATGCCTGCCGCTTCGCAGGCATCGGCGAATTCTGCGCTTTCGGATAAAAAGCCGTATCCCGGATAAATCGCCTGCGCGCCGGTTTCTTTCGCGGCGGCCAGAATTTTGTCGATCATCAGGTAGCTTTCGCTGGCCTTTTCGCCGCCCAGCGCGATGGCGATATCCGCCTGCGTGACGTGCGGTGCATTGCGGTCAGCGTCGGAATAAACGGCCACGCTGGTCACGCCCAGACGTTTCAGCGTACGGATCGCGCGGCAGGCAATTTCGCCACGGTTAGCAATTAAAACGGTGTTAAACATGTGCGCGCCCTCAGCTTTTGACCGGTGAATTCAGGCTCTGGATGTAACTTCTCCAGCCGCCAAATGCGGTGATATCGGTGGCCTCGCCAAGCGCCCACGGCTCGCAGATAAAGCCTTTCACCCTGCGTCCGTCAGCCAGTTCGAGCGAACCCATGCCGAGCGGTGCCGGGATTTCAGCGACGAATTCACCAAAGCGCGCCAGCGGGATATCCCACAGTTCGACGATAATCGCGCTGCCGCCTTCTGCCCGCACCAGTCCCGGTTTTGGCGGCGTGGTGTTGGCGAGGGCGTAAAGTTTGTAGGTTGCAGCGGTCGTGGTTTGTTCGACGCGTACCGCGTTGCGGCTGGTGAGCTGAAAATTCAGCGGCATCCCGGTCAGGTGCGCGCCAACCACGGCAACGCGCACGCAGGCAGCACTGACCGGCGCGGAGGTCATGAATTCTTCAGATTTCATCGCCAGCCCGGTTGCGCCGAGCGGCAGATTCAGGCTGCGCTGCCACTGACGGCCAAAACTTGCCAGTGCATCGTCGTGCCAGGCCGGAGCGATCAGCGTGATACCGGCGGGCAGGCCGTCGGCGCGCAGGCTGGAAGGCAGCGCCAGCGCGGACAAATCCGCCAGATTGGTGAAGTTGGTGTAAATGCCGAACTGCGAGTTGTAGAGCACCGGTTCCTGCACCAGCTCTTGCTGCGTGCGGATGGTCGGCGATGTCGGCACCACCAGCGCGTCAAACCCTTCCAGCGTCAGATTAATCTTGCGTGACAGCTCAGCGCGTAAATATTCAGCGCGCCAGGCATCGATCGCGGTGTAGTTCAGGCCATTGGCGACAATCCCGCGAACGATCGGATCCATCGCTTCCGGGCTTTCTTCGAAAATTTCGCCTACCGCCACGGTGCGTTCTGCCACCCATGCGCCGTAATACAACTGCTCTGCCAGTTCGCGGAACGGCGTGAAATCGACGGGAACGAGGGTGATGCCGCTGCTGTTCAGACGTTCCAGCGCCTGATCGAACTCAAATTCCGCCAGCGCGTCGCCGAAGAATTCCAGACTGTCCGGTACGGCAAAGCGCGGATGCGGTGACATGGCGACCGGCGCGGTAAACGGATTTCTACGGGAGTAGGCATCGGCAGCATCAAAACCGCCTGCGGCCTGGGCGACGGTCTGGGCATCGGCCACTGTCAGGGCGAAAATCGAGACGGAATCATTCAGGCGGCAGGCCGGAACCACGCCGGTATTCGACAGCCAGCCTTTGGTCGGTTTCAGCCCGACGACATTATTAAAGCCTGCCGGAACACGGCCGGAACCGGCGGTGTCGGTGCCCAGCGAAAAGGCCACCAGACCGCGTGCCAGAACGGAAGCCGAACCAGAACTGGATCCGCCGCTGACGTAATCAGGATTGAAGGTATTAGGGACTGCGCCGTAAGGAGAACGGGTGCCGACCAGGCCGGTGGCGAACTGATCGAGATTGGTTTTGCCAATCACTATTGCGCCTTTGGCTTTCAGATTGGCAATCACGGTAGCGTCTGCTTCTGCGGTGTAAGCAAACGCCGGACACGCCGCCGTGGTCGGCCAGCCTGCGATATCCATATTGTCTTTAACGGCGAACGGCACACCATACAACGGCAGGGCGCTCAGCAAGCCTTCATGCTGATGGCGAAGGGCTTCAAGGTGGAGGATTTGCGCCTCAAGCTGCTCTGCGGTGGCGAGATAAATCCAGGCATTGTCGTTTTGACTCAGGCTTCCCATAACCAGAGAAAGCGTGGTGCGCAGGCTGTCTGGCGCACCGCGGTAATGTTGCTGCCATTCCCGCAAGGTAAAACCGCGAAAGGGTGATGTGACTGTCTCTGAAACTGAAGCCATGTTTTGAATCCCATCTGGTATACAAGATTGAATTCATCTAAGCAAAGCCTGTGCCACTTCATTATCCATTGATTTTGCTGGGTTTAGTCATTGTTGTATGACCGGGTTGTATATTTGTTGCACCACGGACGGAATGCAACTGGGCAAAATTGGGGCGAAAATTTGCGCTTTGTGCAGCCACCGTTCAAGGTAATTGCATTATTATTTTCGCAATAATGCTCAGGAAGGACATATCTTTAAGAGGCTGTCTTTCTGCAAAACTGTTTTTAGGAAACCCCTATTTAATGCAACTTCGTCATCTCTCTGAACGCCTGAAAAAGCTGTTACTGGCGCTGATTCTGGTGATTATTACGCTGCTGGCTGTGCGTACTTATGACGCCTTACAGGGGCCGCCGCTTGAGCCGTGGCACAAACTGGTGCCGGACGAACTGAGTGCGGAGCAACTGGATAAGAGCGACTGGCCGGCGTATTTACGCGCGGAGCAGCAGGCGTTTGCTGAAGTGAAGCAGCAGGTGACGGACAAACTCGACAGAGAAGATCGTATTCCGCTTAACCGCTATTACGATCGCAGCCCGATTTATCCCGAGCATTTTGCGCAGGACTGGAACCGCTCTTATGAGCTGATGCCCGACGGTAAACCGGTCGGCGCGGTGGTGCTGTTGCACGGTCTGACCGATTCCCCTTACAGCCTGCGGCATATTGCGCAGGATTATCGTCGCCGTGGATTCGTTGCCGTCGGTATTCGCTTGCCCGGACATGGCACCGTGCCGGGCGGACTGACCAGCGTCGACTGGGAACAGTGGCTGGCGGCAACGCGGCTGGCAATTCGCGAGGCACGACGTGCAGCGGGGGCGGATGTGCCGCTGCAACTGGTCGGTTTTTCCAATGGCGGTGCGCTGGCGATGAAATACACCCTGGATTCGCTCGATGATCCTGCACTGGCGCGCCCTTCGCGCATTGTGCTGATTTCCCCGATGATTGGCGTGACCAGTTTTGCGCGCTTTGCCGGATATGCGGGCTGGCCGGCAATTTTCCCTGCCTTTGCCAAAACCGCCTGGCTGAATCTGATGCCGGAATTCAATCCTTTTAAATACAATTCATTCCCGGTGAAAGCGGCGCGTCAGTCTTATCTGCTGACCCATGTTTTACAGCAGCAAATCAGTAAAGACGCGGAGTCCGGTAAGCTTTCACAGTTACCGCCTGTGCTGGCGTTCCAGTCGGTGGTTGATTCAACCGTCAGCGCCCGTGCGGTGGTGACGGCGTTGTTTAATCAGCTCCCGGCAAACGGCAGCCAGCTGGTACTGTTTGATATTAACCGCAGTGCGTATGTCGGGCCGCTGCTGCGTCCGTCATCGGAAACCGCCGTTGAGCGCCTGCTGCCTGCGCCGCCGCGCGCCTATCAGACGACGGTGATTACCAACGCTTCACCGGATGATGCGGCCACGGTAGCGAAAATCACAGTAGCGGGGCAAAACAGCGCTTCAGTTACACCACTCGGTCTGAACTATCCTTCAGAATTCTATTCGCTGTCGCATGTCGCGCTGCCTTTTCCGACAGACGATTCGCTGTACGGGCGCAATCCGCAAGGGCCTGCGCAATTTGGTATCAGGCTCGGTACGCTGGCCGCGCGGGGTGAAAGCGGTGCGCTGGTGGTAAGTATGGATCAGCTGATGCGTGTTTCATCCAACCCGTTTTATCCGTATATGCTGCAGCGGATTGAAGGTTTCTGAACCTGCGGGTTGAGATAACATAAAAAAGCGCTTGCGATAATATCGCGCGCTATATATATTGGCGGCATGAACATGACAACAGATACCGACTCAACACAAAACGGCATGCTGCATCTGGATCAACAGATGTGTTTCGCGCTGTACTCCGCGAATCTGGCACTGCATAAGGTTTACCGTAAATTGCTCGGGCAACTCGAACTGACTTACCCGCAATATCTGGTGATGCTGGTGCTCTGGCAGCGTGATGAAGTCACGGTATCTGAAATCGGCGAAAAACTGTTTCTCGATTCTGCTACTTTGACGCCATTGTTAAAGCGTCTGGAAACCGCCGGTTTGCTGATGCGTCAGCGGGCGAAAGCCGATGAGCGCCAGGTGATTATCTCCCTGACCGCAGAAGGCCGGGCGTTACGCGAAAAAGCGCAGGGTATTCCCGAAGCCATTTTGTGTGCGACCGAATGTGAAGTTGGCGAGATTGTGGCGCTGAAGCAGCAACTGGAAGTCTTACGGGCTAAGCTTCAGGATAAAGCGTAAAACTTCGCTTTAAAGAGTGTTAAACAGACGAGTCTGAAGGAGCATCTTAGACGCGTTTGATAGAATCAAATAAGTAGTGTGCGATTAAATCGTTTAATATTTTATGGCTCTCACTGATTAAGGAACGAAATATGTCTATTGAAAAAGTGGTGTATCGTGCTCATGCCTCAGCCACCGGTGGTCGTGATGGTCGTGCGACTTCTGACGACGGCGTTCTTGACGTCAAGTTGGGTGTACCAAAAGAAATGGGCGGCATGGGCGGCGGTACTAACCCAGAGCAGCTGTTTGCTGCGGGCTATTCCGCCTGCTTCCTCGGCGCACTGAAAGCCGTTGCCGCACAAGAAAAAATTAAGATCCCTACGGACGCCAAAATTGAAGGCGCAGTAGGCATCGGCGCAATTCCTGGCGGTTACGGTATCGAAGTTCAGCTGGATATTACCCTGCCAGGCTTCGAGCGCAGCGAAGCAGAAGCACTGGTGGCGAAAGCCCATCAGGTTTGCCCGTACTCCAATGCGACCCGTGGCAACATCGACGTCACTTTGAATATTAAGTAATTTTAAGTCATACCGCCTTCACCAGGGGCGTTTTAATGAAATACCAGGGAGGCTTCGGCCTCCTTTTTCATGTCTGAAAAACCCGCCATGATCTCTCTGTCTCCCCTGCAGGGCGCTTCTTTCCTGCTGTTCAGGCAAGTATGTATATAAACGTAATCTCAGCATAATCCGTGAACTCGAGGGGCATAAACATGTCACAATGATTCAGAATCTTTCAAAAAACTTCCGGAAAACCACATTACATGAATAGAGTGAAGACTCTATCGCAGCAAAATATCTCTTTATTGTTAGCGATTTACATTGGCATTTTCCTGAATGTCTCCGTGTTTCAACGCCGCTTTGCCGCTTTGGTCAATCATTTCACTTCAACTGAACTGATTCAGGCAGTCACCGAAGTTTGTGCCATCGTCCTGTTTACCTTCTTCGTGCTGCGTTTAATTTCGCTGGGTGGAAAGCTGTTTTTCCGCATCATCGCCACATTACTGGTGCTGATTTCGGTCGCCGCCAGTTATTACATGGTGATGTTCAACGTGGTGATTGGGTACGGCATTGTCGTTTCGGTGATGACCACGGATATCGACCTCAGCAAAGAAATCATCGGGTGGCATCTGTTTATCTGGATGGCGCTGGTCAGTGCCGTTCCGTTATTCCTTATCTGGAAAAACAACCTGCGTCTGACGCTGATGGAGCAGATAAAAACGCCGGGGCAACGTGCGTTGCCACTGATCGTTTTGCTGGCGACAGCGTTACTGGTCTGGCTGCCACTGCGATATCTCGACCACGAACAAAGTGTGAATGAGAAGAAAACCAACGTCGACTTGCCCAGCTATGGTGGCGTCGTCGCGCACTCCTATCTGCCGTCTAACTGGCTGGCCGCGCTGGGTTTGTATGCTTATACGCAGGTTGATGAAAGCCGGGATGCCGGTAATTACTTTGATCCGGCGAAGGAATTCACCTACGTTCCGCCCGCAGATATCGACGATACCTACGTCGTATTTATCATCGGTGAAACTACCCGCTGGGATCACTTAGGCATTCTGGGTTATGAGCGCGATACCACGCCGCGCTTGTCGAAAGAAAAGAATCTGGTGGCGTTCCGCGGTACCTCGTGCGATACGGCAACCAAGCTGTCGCTGCGCTGTATGTTTGTGCGCGAAGGCGGTACGGCGGACAACCCGCAGCGTACGTTGAAAGAGCAGAATATTTTCGCGGTGATGAAGTCGCTGGGCTTCACCTCTGAGCTGTTCGCGATGCAAAGCGAGCTGTGGTTCTACAACAACGCGGACACCAATAACTTCTCTTTCCGCGAAATCATAGCCTCTGAAAAGCGCAACGACGGCAAGCCGGTCGATGACATGTTGCTGGTCAATGAGTTACAGGAATCCCTGAGAACGCACCCGAAAGGTAAGCATCTGGTGATCCTGCATACAAAAGGCTCGCATTACCTCTATTCCCAGCGTTATCCGCGCAGTTACGCACGTTATACGCCGGAGTGTAAGAGCAACACCTGTACCAAAGATGAACTGATCAACGCCTTTGATAACAGCGTATTGTACACCGATACCTTTATCGACAACGTGATTGATCAGTTGCGTGATAAGAAAGCGCTGGTGTTTTATGCCTCTGATCACGGTGAATCCATTGATGAGAATTCACATCTGCACGGCACGCCGCGCGAGATGGCCCCGCCGGAGCAGTTCCGCGTGCCGATGATGGTGTGGGCTTCTGACAGCTTCCTGGAGCAGCCAGACCACAAGCGGGCGTTTGAGCAGCTACAGGCACAGCAGCGGGTCGGTGCGAAGAAACGTCACGTTGAGTTATTTGACTCGATTCTGGGGTGTCTGGGTTATACGTCGCCAGACGGTGGTATTAATCCGGCGAATAACTGGTGTGCCAAACCTCAGGCAGAACAGAAGCCATAGGTTATTTTGGCGCCGTATAGGACAAAATCTGGGCAGTCAGTGCGGATGTTATAAAAAGCCGTTGACGCTCTGAGGGGGTCGCAGTAAGATGCGCCCCATTCGGCGAGTAGCGCAGCTTGGTAGCGCAACTGGTTTGGGACCAGTGGGTCGGAGGTTCGAATCCTCTCTCGCCGACCACATTTGAAAAACCTGCTTTTAAAGCAGGTTTTTTTTCGCCTGTAAAAGCCCGCGGCCTTCTGGTTGCGGGTTTTTGCTTTGTGAGAAGTTATTTCATCATCTTCAAATCACCTTTACGGTGATTTTTATGATCCTGATAGAAGTTCTCATGCGAATCCAGGCTCAGTAGATACAGTTCTATTTTCTCTTCCCGCCAGCAGTAGCCCAGTAATGCCTGCTGTTTTTCGAGCGGAAATTTATGCACTCTTAAATAGCTGAGATCGCCTTTCTTCAGTTCTCCGATCAGCGGATTTCCCTGTATGCGCTCGATTTCATCATCGACGACAATCTGCTGTGACAAAGGCAATCGTCCAAAGGCTCTGGTAAAGCGATGAGATTCAAACGTATCAATCCTTTGACCGCTCAGTCCTTCTGGCATAGCGCGTTACCTTGTTGTTATCCATCTCGCTTTTGGCTAATAACGTTTCCACAATGAACCGGTAAGTCAGATCAGGATTGTCTTCAGCGATCCGGCCGATTTTTGCCCAGTGTTCAATCTGCTTGGGAATGCTCCGGTGGGAGGCTTCCGCATGTATTTTCACATCACTCACAAAGTCGTCGTCTAAACGAATACTGGTTGCCATGGTTTACCTCTGGTCGTTTTGTATACCCGATAGCAGGGTGCGCCATAACATTGCTTTACGCAACAAATTGTCGCGAATTTCGATCAATCTCCTCATTGCCTGAGAACCGAGAATAGGCGGCTCTTCCCACGTAAAGAAGGGATTTTTGGCAGGACTTTGAAGGTCTGCGAGGTGCCATGTAAAAAGGTTTGTTGAGATATTTTATTTGCACCCGACGTTAGGTGCTTTCACGCAAATCTGGCAGGTAATAAGCTCTTAAGAATAAGCAATAATCGCACCACAATTTAAAAACTCTTTAACATATTCGTTTCAATCAATGTCCGTCCTCCCCCTCCCTGATGCCGAAAAAACACGCTAAACCGGTACGGATATTGACCTGCACCACCCCTGTGCATTTGCGCCATTTTGGGGTGTTTTGACGGTGCCGGGGTAAACACGTTCTCTGAACCTGCACGGTCATTTGCTGCACTTCCCAGCATTTTCCGCTGGTTTCCACCCCTATCTCAAAAATAACCGTTCATATATTCATCGTTTAGCCAGAAATTTTTAGGGATTTAAAATGGGTGAAACCCCCAGGAATATTCTTTTACAAAGGGGATTGTGTGGTTATTTGCTGTGCAGACTGAACATTCGTCCTGATTTGGTTAACGAAATGTTTTTTTATGTTTGTTTGTTGTAACTCACAGTCTGTGTAAATGCCTGATGGTTATATTGACGTCAAGGATAGGAGTTGCCAAATTGATAGCCCCAAGGAAGACCAGTGATTATTTCCGGTAAGCTTTTGTAAAGACAACTTTACAGATCGCAGGAAAAAAATGGCAGTTCACCATGCTCTGGTTGGACTTATTGCAGCGCACGAGCAAACACAGTCACCCGCAAATAAAAATAAAGGGTGACGTGAGCTGTATACACAACACACACATCCACATCACCATTAATCGATGGAGCAGAAGCGATGACAATCTCTTTAGGTAAGTCGGGGCTACTGAAATTCAGTATGGGCCTGATTGCGCTGACCGTTGCGGCCAGTGTCCAGGCAAAAACGTTAGTGTATTGTTCTGAAGGTTCACCTGAAGGCTTTAACCCTCAGTTGTTCACCTCAGGCACCACGTATGACGCAAGCTCCGTGCCTATCTACAACCGTCTGGTTGAGTTCAAGATCGGAACCACCGAAATCCAGCCGGGCCTGGCTGAAAAGTGGGACATCTCTGCCGATGGCAAAACCTACACCTTCCATCTGCGCAAAGGCGTGAAATGGCAGGACAACAAGGAATTCAAACCGACCCGTGATTTCAACGCGGATGACGTTGTGTTCTCCTTCGAGCGTCAGCTGGACAAAAATAACGCATACCACGGTGTTTCTGGCGGCAGCTACGAATACTTCGAAGGTATGGGTATGGGCGATCTGATTAACAAGATCGTGAAAGTGGACGACAACACCGTGCAGTTCGTCCTCAACCGCCCTGAGTCTCCGTTCCTGGCTGACCTGGCGATGGACTTCGCTTCAATTCTGTCTGCGGAATACGCTGACAACATGCTGAAAGCGAAAACCCCTGAGAAGGTTGACCTGGATCCCATCGGTACCGGTCCGTTCCAGCTTCTGCAATATCAGAAAGATTCACGCATCCTCTACAAAGCATTCCCGGGCTACTGGGGCACCAAGCCGCAGATCGACCGTTTAGTCTTCTCCATCACGCCTGACGCTTCCGTGCGTTACGCGAAACTGCAGAAAAACGAATGCCAGGTCATGCCGTATCCAAACCCGGCTGATATCGCGGCAATGAAAAAAGATAAAACCATCAACCTGATGCAACAGCCAGGTCTGAACGTGGGTTATCTGTCCTTCAACGTTGAGAAGAAACCGCTGGATGAAGTGAAAGTGCGTCAGGCACTGACCATGGCTGTGAACAAAAAAGCCATCATCGATGCGGTTTATCAGGGTGCTGGCCAGCCGGCTAAAAACCTGATCCCACCAACAATGTGGGGCTACAACAAAGACGTCGTGGATTACGAATACAATCCTGAGAAAGCCAAAGAGCTGCTGAAAGAAGCAGGTCACGCAGACGGTTTCACTATCGATCTGTGGGCGATGCCGGTACAGCGTCCGTACAACCCGAACGCACGCCGTATGGCTGAAATGATCCAGGCCGACTGGGCGAAAATCGGCGTGAAAGCCAACATCGTGACTTACGAATGGGGCGAATACCTCAAGCGTGCGAAAAACGGTGAGCACCAGTCTGTGATGATGGGCTGGACCGGCGACAATGGGGACCCGGATAACTTCTTCGCCACCCTGTTCAGCTGTGCGGCAGCCAAAGACGGTTCCAACTACTCCCGCTGGTGTTACAAGCCGTTTGAAGATCTGATCCAGCCAGCCCGTGCTGAATCCGATCACGCCAAACGTGCTGCGCTGTACCAGCAGGCTCAGGTTGTGATGCATGACCAGGCACCTGCGCTGATCATCGCTCACTCCACCGTGTACGAACCTGTTCGTAAAGAAGTCAAAGGGTATGTCGTAGACCCGCTCGGCAAACACCACTTCGAAAACGTCTCAATGGAGTGATCGCTTACTGAATAACCCGGGAGCTGCGTTGTGCGGTGCTCGCAATCTTCGCCTACCTGAAGGTATGTCTTGATTGCTGTGCTCCTCCGCCTTGCTCGCGGGCCATTCAGTACAGCCTTGATTCTCAAGAAAGAAATGTGAGCCACAATAAGCCCGGCGAGCTACGGTTCTCCGGGCATTTTATACAGAGAGTACGGGATATGTTGCAGTTCATACTCCGACGTCTGGGGTTAGTTATCCCAACGTTTATCGGCATTACTTTGCTGACTTTTGCCTTCGTACACATGATACCAGGCGACCCGGTCACCATCATGGCAGGCGAGCGCGGGGTTTCCCCCGAACGTCACGCCCAGCTGATGGCAGATATGGGGCTCGACAAGCCTCTTTACCAGCAATATTTCCACTACGTGAACGGTGTGCTGCATGGCGACCTGGGCACGTCCTTAAAAAGCCGCACCCCTGTCTGGCAGGAATTTGTACCGCGCTTTAAAGCCACTCTGGAACTGGGCATCTGCGCGATGATTTTCGCGATCATTGTCGGTATTCCGGTGGGTGTGCTGGCGGCGGTAAAACGGGGATCGATATTCGACCACACGGCCGTGGGGATATCACTGACCGGTTATTCTATGCCCATCTTCTGGTGGGGGATCATGCTGGTGATGCTGGTCTCGGTGCAGCTTAATCTGACGCCCGTATCGGGGCGAATAAGCGATACCGTGTTCCTGGATGACAGCCTGCCGCTGACCGGTTTTATGCTGATCGACACGCTGTTCTGGGGCGAACCGGGTGATTTCGTGGATGCTGTGATGCACATGATTTTACCGGCTATCGTGCTGGGCACCATTCCGCTGGCGGTGATTGTGCGTATGACCCGTTCTTCCATGCTGGAAGTGCTGGGCGAAGACTACATCCGTACCGCGCGCGCCAAAGGCGTCAGCCGTATGCGGGTGATCGTCATCCACGCACTGCGCAATGCGCTGCTGCCGGTGGTGACCATCATTGGTTTGCAGGTCGGTACGCTGCTTGGCGGCGCGATCCTGACGGAAACCATCTTCTCCTGGCCGGGACTCGGCCGGTGGCTGATCGACGCACTCCAGCGCCGCGACTATCCGGTCGTGCAGGGCGGGGTGTTGCTGGTCGCTACTCTGATCATCGTGGTTAACCTGCTGGTAGATGTGCTCTACGGCGTGGTCAACCCGCGTATTCGCCACAAGAAATAAGGGGCGCACAATGTCTCAAACCACTGAGCCGGTCGCTAACGAGTTAGTGACGGCTGCGCCAGTGCCGATGCCGCCTTTGCGCGAATTCTGGCATTACTTCAAGCGTAACAAAGGGGCCGTTGTCGGCCTGGCTTACATCATAATCATGCTGGTCATTGCGATTGGCGCGAACGTGATCGCACCTCATTTGCCTGCTGAACAGTTCCGTGACGCGCTGTTGCGCCCGCCGGTGTGGATGGAAGGCGGTAGCTGGAAATTCCTGCTGGGCACCGACGACGTGGGCCGCGATATTCTGTCGCGTCTGATGTACGGCGCGCGTTTATCGCTGCTGGTCGGTTGTCTGGTAGTCGTACTGTCGCTGATCCTCGGCGTGGTGTTCGGTCTGTTTGCCGGGTACTACGGCGGTGTGGTTGACGCCATTATCATGCGTGTGGTCGATATCATGCTGGCCCTGCCAAGCCTGTTGCTGGCGCTGGTGCTGGTCGCCATTTTCGGTCCGTCGATTGTTAACGCCTCGCTGGCGCTGACCTTCGTAGCGTTACCGCACTACGTCCGTTTAACCCGTGCGGCGGTGCTGGTGGAAGTGAACCGCGACTATGTGACCGCGTCGCGCGTCGCCGGTGCCGGTTCTGCCCGTCAGATGTTCATCAACATTTTACCTAACTGCTTAGCGCCGCTGATTGTTCAGGCATCGCTCGGCTTCTCCAACGCCATCCTCGATATGGCAGCGTTGGGCTTCCTCGGTATGGGCGCACAGCCGCCAACGCCGGAGTGGGGCACCATGCTGTCGGACGTCTTACAGTTTGCTCAAAGTGCCTGGTGGGTCGTGACCTTTCCTGGTGTGATCATTCTGCTGACGGTGCTGGCATTTAACCTGATGGGTGATGGCCTGCGTGATGCCCTCGACCCTAAACTTAAGCAGTAAGGGGTTGGAGATGGAAACAACATTAACGAATGATGTTCAGGTCGGCAAAACGTTGCTGACTGTGGATAAGCTCTCCGTTCACTTTGGTGACGAAGGGACGCCGTTCCGCGCCGTAGACCGTATCAGTTACAGCGTGAAACAGGGCGAAGTAGTCGGGATTGTCGGCGAGTCCGGTTCCGGTAAATCGGTCAGTTCACTGGCACTGATGGGACTGATCGACTTCCCCGGCAAAGTGATGGCGGAAAAACTGGAGTTCGGTGGGCGTAACCTGCAGGGCATCAGCGAAAAAGAGCGCCGCCAGATTGTCGGTGCCGAAGTCGCGATGATTTTCCAGGATCCGATGACCAGCCTGAACCCGTGTTACACCGTGGGTTTCCAGATTATGGAAGCTATCAAGGTGCATCAGGGCGGTAACAAAAAGACCCGTCGTCAGCGCACCATCGATTTGCTGAATCTGGTCGGTATTCCTGATCCGGCTTCGCGTCTCGACGTGTATCCGCACCAGCTTTCCGGCGGGATGAGCCAGCGCGTGATGATCGCCATGGCGATCGCCTGTCGCCCGAAATTGCTGATTGCCGATGAGCCGACCACCGCGCTCGACGTGACCATCCAGGCGCAGATCATCGAGCTGCTGCTTGAGCTGCAACAGAAAGAAAACATGGCGCTGATGCTGATCACCCATGACCTGGCGCTGGTGGCGGAAGCCGCGCATCACATCATCGTGATGTACGCTGGTCAGGTGGTGGAATCGGCGAAAGCCACGGAAATCTTCCGTGCGCCGCGTCATCCGTATACTCAGGCGCTGCTGCGCTCACTGCCGGAATTCGCCGCTGACAAAGCGCGTTTACAGTCATTGCCGGGCGTAGTGCCGGGCAAATATGACCGTCCGAACGGCTGTCTGCTCAATCCGCGTTGCCCGTATGCAACTGACCGTTGCCGTAAAGAAGAACCTGCGCTGCGTGATCTCGCGAACGGGCGTCAGTCGAAGTGCCATTATCCGCTGGATGATGCCGGGAGACCTACTTATGAGTCCTGATAACACCTCATCGCAGCCGCTGTTGCACGCGATTGATCTGAAAAAACATTACCCGGTGAAGAAGGGCATCTTCGGCCAGGAACGCACGGTGAAAGCGCTCGACGGCGTGTCGTTTACGCTCGAACGCGGTAAAACGCTGGCGGTGGTGGGCGAATCCGGTTGTGGTAAATCCACGCTGGGCCGTCTGCTGACCATGATTGAAGTGCCGACCGGCGGTGAACTGTATTACCGTGGTCAGGATTTGCTGAAACCTGATGCGACCGCTGAAAAGCTGCGTCGTCAGAAGATCCAAATCGTGTTTCAGAATCCTTACGGATCGCTGAACCCGCGCAAGAAAGTCGGCCAGATCCTCGAAGAACCGCTGCTGATCAACACCAAACTGACCCGCGAAGAACGTCGCGAGAAAGCGCTGGCGATGATGGCGAAAGTCGGCCTGAAAACCGAGCACTACGACCGCTATCCGCACATGTTCTCCGGCGGCCAGCGTCAGCGTATTGCTATCGCCCGTGGTCTGATGCTGGATCCGGACGTGGTGATCGCCGATGAACCGGTGTCCGCGCTCGACGTTTCCGTGCGTGCGCAGGTACTGAACCTGATGATGGATTTGCAGCAGGATTTAGGGCTGTCCTACGTCTTCATCTCGCATGATTTGTCAGTGGTGGAACATATCGCTGACGAAGTGATGGTGATGTATCTCGGTCGTTGCGTGGAGAAGGGCCCGAAAGACGCCATCTTCAGCAATCCGCGCCATCCGTACACGCAGGCATTGCTGTCCGCGACGCCGCGTCTGAACCCGGACGAACGCCGTGAACGCATCAAGCTGACCGGCGAACTGCCAAGCCCGCTGAATCCGCCTGCCGGTTGCGCCTTCAACGCCCGTTGCCGCCGTGCGTTCGGCACCTGCAAACAGTTCCAGCCACAGCTGAAACAGTACGGCGATCAGCTCGTCGCCTGCTTTGCCGTCGATCAGGATGAAACCGGCACCACGCAGACCGTTGCCGTAAATCAGTAATATTGCTGATATGAAAAAGCCCGCGAAAAGCGGGCTTTTTTGTGGGCAATTTTTAGTCAGAAGCAAATCTGATAAGGCGCCTATAATCGCCATTGTCGGCTTCTCTCAAAGCGAGAATGTATTCAGCGCGATGTGCATCTGGTGAAACGAGTTCACCTGCTGATATCCCCCAGGGAAAGAACCCCCTTCCAAGCGTGCGACGAAGCACGTCGCAAAATATCCGGGAATGCCTTCCATTCCCGTTGGGAAAAGGGTGGATCCATACAATGTCTCTGTGAAGTCTCAGGCAGATTTCATCGGGTGGGTAAGTTTCGTTTTCAATCCAGAAAACTGCATTATCGAGAGTATCTCTGACACGCATTGAGATCATATAAGGTGGCGTATTCCCGATGTTTACTTCTCTGCGTCTGAGTTGACCCGCCCATTCCCACGTTTTATTGAACATGTTGCGGTGTAATCGAAGACAGAAATCGACGGTTAAGATCTCTATGTAACTCAGCTTCTGACGGCTGAGATGCGCTAATGCCTGCTGTATGTTCGTTTTTTCAAATTGATTCAGGTCTTCCCGGGTAAAGATGTAGTCGGGAATTAAACCGGCCAGATCGTCAGGGCTAAGTTCCGTTGCCCCTTCAGGAAGGCCATTATTGATGGTTTCGCTCATTTTTCATCCCAGAAATCCCGAGGCCATTTTTGTAATAGGTCGCTTTTAAGCTTGTCTTGTGTCGATTTTTGGAAAGCTGATGATGTGGGTTGCTGTTCCAGCGACATATGAATTTCAGTGTACTGATTAAGGAATCTCGCTTTTTTCTCGGCCTGCTGCTCTCTTAGTTCTTGCAGCGTTCGCCCTTGCTTTGGCTGCAAAAAGTATACAAGCTCACAATCCAGGCCCTCAGCGATTTTTTCCAGTGTATTCAGCGTTAGCGACCCCTCAATTTCACCTTTTTCTATCAGCGAAATGCGCGACTGACTTAAACCACATCGTTCTGCAAGCGAGCGGGTGCTCATGCCCAGCGCGCTTCTGAGAAGTTGTATCCATCCTTTTTTTGGACGCTTGGCTTTGCGTCGAGGTTTCATTTCATTGAGAAGGTTGTCTACCTGTTTGATTTTTAATTCTTTATCCCACATAGAGAAACCTTTTAATTGCATATTTACAATAGATTTATTGATTTTCAATATTGAATATACAATCAAATTTGGATAAATCAATTGTATATATGCAATCATTTTAGAATTAATCGATTGTATATATACAATCGATCACAACAAAAAAGGCCAGTCAGCATCCCCCTGACTGGCCTTTTTATTCCAGAGTATGCTTACCCTTTATGACTCGCCCACCAGCTCAGCAGTTGCAGGGTGGAAGAATAGTAATCGTCTTTCGGTGCCAGATTCGGGCTGATGGCGCCGGCGTTGGCCATGGTGAAATCACGAATGGCTAACAGGCCTGGCGACATGTTGTAGGCCGCTTTGGTGCCGGTCATCACGTCAATCCAGGCCGGTGTCGCATCGCGTGGGGATTTCTGCCACCACAGAATGAAGGGTGCCATCTGCGGGCTGCCCGGATGTGCCCAGCCGAGATACAGCGGGATACGTACCGCATCGTAACTGAAACGCGTCGGCCAGCGGCTGGCCGGTTTCAGGGTGCCATCGGCCTGCATATCCACCCAGTCGGTCGGCAGACGGAATTCACCAAACGCCATTTTACTCAGCATCGCTGTGCTGCTTTCATCCAGATCTTTCCAGACTTTCAAATGGCTGTGAGCGTAAAACGCCTGCCACGCCGGGAAGATGAAATAGGACGGATTGACGGTCACGTTGCTGGTCTGATTGAAACCCTTCACGCCCGGCAGCATCACTTTGTACCCGGCATAATCAATCACATTGTATTTAATCAGCGCCGTCTGCAATTTCTCCGAGGCTTTGGTGTAACGGCTGTCGTTCCACTTATCTCCCGCCAGCAGCAGGGCCCAGGCCATCAGCGTATCGCCATCAGAGGCATTGTTAGTATCCGCCACATGCGGGGTGCTGTTCGGGTCATAACGCCATGAATACAGCCCGATATCTTTGCGGTAGAGCGTGGTGTTCGCCCACTGCCAGAGTTTATCGAACGTCGCCTGATCGTCATTGAAGACCGCCAGCAACATGCTGAATCCCTGGCCTTCGGTGTGACTGACGTTTTTATTGGCGGTATCGATGATGCGTCCGTCCGGCATCAGAAAGCGGCTTTTATACGCCGACCAGCCTGAATCCTGAGCCATTACGGCAGAGCTGAAAAACGTAAATATAAGGCCGAACCACAGCACCAGACTGTAGCGTCGAAATAACAACATAGTGATCCCTTACAAACCATTTTGATAACGGAAAACGAACGCGCCTTCCGGTGTGCTTTCCTGCCAGCGCAGCGGAACATAAGGCTGTCCGCCCTGTGACAACAACCACTCCGCATAAAGACCTTCAAACAGCGAGATCAGCGCGATGCGCCAAAGCTCATCATCCTGACCCTGCGGTGAAACCGGCCAGGCAATGTGGACCAGCGCCAGCTGTTGCTGAGTGGCTTCCAGTTTCACCACACCCCAGTCGAACCGGCTGAGAATATGATTGATATTGTCTTCCAGCTCGCCCAGTGTCGCCGAAGCGGGAAGCGGATGCTGACGCGCCAGATTATTGCCCATCAGCGTAAGAAAACGACGGCCATCCTCATCATCGGCGGAGGCCAGAATACCTGAAAATAGCACCTGCACCAGGCTTTGCCAGCCCGGTGTGGTATGACGCTGGCGGTAATATTCCTGCGCGACCTGAGTATAGTTATTTTCTTGCATGGTTTTATTTCACCGCGATTAATTTTGACCCATCAGGTAACGGAAGTAGACCTGCGCTGTGCTTTCGTTGTAGTCGCCGAAAGTATCGTAGCCAACCTGTCCGCCAATCTGCATGCTTTTGTTCAGATGATAATTGCCGCCCACGCCCGCATTCCAGCCGATGCCGTTCTGCGTTTTACCGCCGTAATAGGCTTCGGTGCCGTAACCTTCTGCCACCAGATCTTCCAGCTGTTTCTGTAGTTCCGGATTATTCGGGAAGTAAGCGCTCTTATCCTGAGAGTAAGACTGATAACCCACAGCTCCGGACAGTTTCAGATCCCAGTCGTCATACTTCTGGGTGTACTCCACCGGGAAGGAGACGCTGACATAGTTTTGCGGGCTGAAGTAACCACCCTGACCATAAGAGTAGTAGCTGAGGTTTTTGTCGAAGTTCATGTAACCGACGTTGATACCGGTTTTCAGCTCGCGATCGTCATAACGGTAAGGGCGGACATACAAACCGGCATTGGCGTTCACCGATGTGTTGCTCTTCACGTTATTACCCAGATAGCTGTAGTAACCGCCTTCGGCATAGAAACCGGCATCGCCATCGTCGTAGGACAGATTAATGCTGCCGCCGTTTTTGGTGACCTGACCCCATTCCTTGCCGCTGTAATTATCTTTGGTACCGACGTAAGACAGAATACTGTCGGTGACGGCACGACGTTCAGCGGTCACGCGCAGGGTGGTGAAGTCGGTCAGTTTCGGTGCCCATTGCACACCACCGACCAGCGAGTTCAGATCCTGCCCGAGCGGCGTGCTGCCGATATCGGCTTTGTAGCTGTCACCGGTCAGCGCGGCGTTCACCTCCACGCCGGTCGCGCTCTGATTTCCGGCGGATGGCGCAGCATAAGTCGTCGGATCCGTGCCGGTAATGGTGTTGTACGCGACGCACTGATCGGACGTGGCATTGGCGGAAGTACAGTTGGTGCTGGAGTTCGCCGCTGCGGCCGCCTGCAATTTGGCAAAGGTGCTGTAGTTGGCGATATCCAGACCGGCCGCTGCGGCTGCGGCGGCCACATCTTTCTGCGCCGACTGCGCTGCTGCCAGTGCGCCCTGACCGAAACGTGCGTTGCCGGTGCCGGAAGGGCTGCCTGCGCTGAGAGAAACCGGTGTGACGCCGATACTCAGACGTGACGTATCAAACGGCACGAAGGCAAAGGTCATCGGCGCTTTGGCTTCGGTCAGCTGGCTGAGACCGCTTTCGCCGTCACGACCACGAATCGACATGTCGCCCTGCGCCCAGGTCGCGGTTTTGCCCTGCAAATCGTCGAGCATGTCGTCGATCTGTTTTTCGGTTGCATTACGTTGCGCCACTGCCGTCGGTTGTGCGGTGGCTGCCGGAATATTGCCCGGCGTGGAAACCTGATCAGACACCTGCCACGGCAACACGGTGCCGTAAGAGGATTGTGTTGCCGGACGTGAAGCCGACGTGCGCGTTGAGCGGTTGATGAACGGGTTGTCGCTGATCTGCAATCCGGCCATCTGTGCCGGACTGTCCGCGCCCTCCAGCCCGATCATCTTGCCTTTGGCGGAACGCAGTAACGCCAGGGCCTGCTGGTGATCGCCCTGCGCTTCGGCGACGCGTGCTTCTAACAGCAGACGGTCTGGCGTACGCGGCCCGGTCAGGCCTTCCATCAGGGTTTTCGCCCGCTGGTTATCGCCTTCGCCCAGCGCCACGTTAATCGCACCCACGCGGGCATCCTGCGTCGGCGTGTCTTTGCTCATCAGATAGTTATAAACCTGACCCGCCTGTTTATTGAGTTTGCCTGACTGATACAGACGCGCCATCGCCAGCATCAGGTCGCGGTTTTGCGGGTCCGCCTGCAGCGCGACGACCAGTTTGTCGTAAGCCGCCGCATACTGACCTTGCTCGCGCAGCTGGTCAGCCTGATTGATGACAAAGCCGTTACGCAGATTTGCCAGCGCGGTCGGTGACGTGCCGGACTGAATCTGCGGATTTTGCAGGAAGGCTTGCGCCTCATTGCTCAGACCGGCCTGATTGAGCACGGTCACCTGATCGGCATAATCACCGGCATTACCCTTAACACCCTGACGCATATTCTGGCGCACCAGTTGCACCGCCAGCGGAAGCTGTCCCGCTGCCGCCAGGTTTTTCGCCAGCGAACCGACATCCGCCGGTGCGCTCGGTGGATTTTGTGCCAGTGCGCGCAGCGTATTCGACGCCGCTGCGGTATTGCCCTGTTGCAGATAATTTTCGGCATCCGCCATCTGCGCATTGTAGTTGGCGCGCTGCGCCAGTTCACGCATACCCTGATTCTGACTGCTGCGCGGAATGCGCGAGAGCAGGGCGCTGGCGGTGGACCAGTTTTTGGTTTCGGAAGCAAAAAGTGCCGCGGCGTACAAATCGGCAGAAGACGCGCCCGGACGTGAAGACGGCGCCATAATGGCCTGCGCTTGCGCGGTCTGCCCCTGCGATTGCAGGATGCGCGCCATATCCAGTTTTACCCAAACGTTCGACGGCTGACGTTCCTGCGCCTGTTGCAGAATATTGAGTGCGCGCTGCGGATCGTTGTTCGCAACTGCCTGTGCGGCCTGACGACGCATTGGTTCGATGACATCCGCCACGGCCGGCGGGTTCATCTTCGCCTGTAGTCCGGCGGGCAGAGTTTTCAGCACCTGATTAGCTTCGGCGGTTTTGTTTTGCTGACGCAGCACATAATACAATCCGGCGCGGGCATCGGCGTTATCGCCCAGCGCGCTGTATTGCTGCTCAGCGCCGGGAAGATCGCCTTTGCGGCGCAGAATATCCGCACGTAACAAACTGGCAGACTGGCCTTTCTCGCCACCCACCTGCGTCAGCGGAGTGACCGCCGCCAGCGCCGCGTCGTAACTGCCGGAACCCGCAGCGTCTTTGGCTTTGGCTAACTGGGCATAAAACGCCGAATCCTGCGCCTGATTGCTCAGTTGCGCGCTGTTCGGACCGCCCTGCGCGGCGGCTTTGCTCAGATATTGCGACGCTTCTTCAAAGTTGCCGCTGCGCTGAGCGATATACCCCAGACCGGCCAGTGCATCGGCGTCGTTCGGGTTATCGGCCAGTACGCTTTCGAATTTGGATTTAGCGCTGGTGACGTCGCCGCTGTTCAGTGCAGTAAAGCCCTGACCTTTCGCTGCGCCGCCAATGTTTTTCTGGAAATAGGCCATCACGCCGGTGTCATTTGGATGACGCGCCTGATAACCCTGATACAAATCACGGTCACCTTCCTGCGGTGCCATCCACAGCAGCGCCTGACGTAATGAGCGGTCGGCTTCGGTGCTTGAACCGGCCATGGTGCTCAGCAGTTTAATGCCGTCGCGACGGGTGGATTCCTGATAAGTCAGCACTTTGCCCAGACCGAGACGTGCCTGCGTATCGTCCGGACGGGAGGCGATGCGCTGTTGTAATCCGGCAATGGCCTGCGGCTGGAGCGATTTATCGCCTGCCATGGTCAGATAATATTCGGTCGCCAGACTGTCGAGCGGCTGGTTACCGTTAAAAATGGTGCGGTACGCCGATAATGCGCCGCTGACGTTCCCTTGTGCCGCCATCTGACGGGCAGAAGCCAGCTGAGCGGGGGGAATCGACTGCATCGCTTTGGCGCTGTTCAGCGACGCCAGACGCGGATCGTCCGGCGAGACGGCAGACAGTTTTTCACGCCACTGATTAGCCGACGTTTTATCGCCACTTTGCATGGAATACAGCGACATCAGATACATCGCCTGCGCATTGTCCGGCTCCACCAGCAGCACTTTCTGCAAGGCGTCTTTAGCCAGATCATCATGCGCCCGCTCGTGCCAGTAAGCGGCCTGATCAAACAGGGCTTTCATGGCCGGATTGGTGGTGTCCGCTGCAAATGTAGCGGCGCTAAAACTCGCGACTCCGGCGATCCCTACCAGATAAATAGCCCTGATCACCGCCAGGGACAGTTTATGTTTTTTCATTTTCCAGCTCCGGTAACCGCCAGAGGGTCGCCTGAAACACAGGCGACTTTGATTGTTTTTGTTATACAGCCGATGCCTTTCATTTCTGACCCAGACGTTTAGCCGCATGACGACGCAGGACGACGAACAGGCTCAGGCCAATCACCAGCGAAACCAGGGTGGCGATCAGCGACAGAATCACGATATGTGTGCTGGCGTACCAGAGCACCATCATGTACCACGGCAT
Source organism: Rahnella sp. JUb53 (assembly GCF_004346065.1). Lineage (NCBI taxonomy): Bacteria > Pseudomonadati > Pseudomonadota > Gammaproteobacteria > Enterobacterales > Yersiniaceae > Rahnella > Rahnella sp. JUb53. The sequence continues at coordinate 110,345 of NZ_SLYT01000008.1, read as the reverse complement.
TTGTCCGGTCGGGAATTGCTGGCCAACGGAGAAACTGCGGATGCCATTTTCATCGGTAATGATCGCCAGATCACCGCGCACGTTGGCGTTAATTTTTGGCGATTTCAGGTCGTTATGGATTTTCAGCAACTGCTGATCGTCTGTACCGGTCGCGACCACCACCACGTGATCGTTAGACCAGCGCGAGCGGTAACTGACGAAGCCGCGCCATGCGCCGGTCGAGGACAGATACCGGTCGGCATCCACCGGCTGGCGGTACCAGTCACCGGTCAGCCAGGCCACGAGACGCTGGACTTCGGTTGGCGTTTTTACGCCCATCGCACCGGCATTGATGCTAAACGGCGAGTCAGCCAGCAACTGCTGATTGAACGGCGTATCGCCAAGCGTAGTGACGGCCAGGATATCGCGGTCAAACAGCGGGTTATTCTGTTCGTCGCCCTTCAGACCAAAGGCCACCTGAACGTGATTCACCGGCACACCGGTGGCTTTACCGGCGCGTGAGGCGAGGTTCAGCAGGGTATGGATTTCATCCGCCGTCGGTGTTTGCGGCAACAGCATCAGCGTGTCGGAGAAATCAGCGAGTTTGGAATACGGATAAGAGGCGCCGACGAAATACGACAGGTTCGGCAACTGGGCGAAGTGATAGCTTCCGCTCAGATCGATGAAGGATTTCGGGTCGATACGGCTCTTGATGTTATCGCTGGTCAGAATGCTGCACGGCGCATCTTTTTTCGGCTTGATGTCGAAATAAAATTGCAGCTGGTTATCGCCGTAAATCAGGTACGGCGCGAGCTGGATGGTGTAGCGTTCCTGACGGCTGTCACCGCCCAGACGACGCCAGAGGTTCTCGATCAGTCCGACTTTGTTCACTGTCAGGCTGCGCAGATAATTGCTGTTGATGGAGACATTCAGCCTCGAGCTGTCTTCATCAATCCAGTTTTCGGTCGGGAAGCGGTAATCAATGCGCACCGGAATATTGTGACCATCCCACATGAACAAGTCCGGCGCAGCGCGGAACGCCACCTGAATACCGTCGTGATAAATCCCGTTAGAAATCAGTGAATCCTGATCTTTACCCGCCAGTTCACCCAGCGTGACCGGCCGTGAGGTATCAATCCAGCGCGGCGCGTCATACGGTTTGCTCGCAGGAATGGTTTGCTGCGCGACATCCAGATGATCGACGCTATTCGGCATACCGCCGCTGATCAGGCGATACGCGGCCTGACGCAGTTCGTTGTCGTCATTGCCCAGCACCAGCAGCAGTTTGTAGACCGGATTAATCGGGTTATCGATGATCTGAATCGATGCGCCGTTGCTCGCCGGTAAGGTCAGCGAACCGATTTTATCCCCAGGCTTGCCGAACAGTATGCCGTTCTGATCCGGCAAATCGTTCAGGATGACCGGGAAATCGACGCTGCGATAATCGGACAACATGCCGAGATAAGAAGAGACCATCGCCGCTGCGCTGACATCTCCGGGTTTCATTGACGACGTGAAGCCCATGGTGATTTTGGACTCCTGCATTTGCAGGCCATCAAAGAACGGACGCGGGAAGTTACCCAGATTGCGGCCGATATTGAGCTGCTGACCTTCCAGATCAATGCTGGTGGTCGGCAAAATCGTGACCCAGTATTTATCCGACTGATCTTTCTCGCAGGTCATGGTGTTGCTGTCATGCACGCGGAAGCTCAGGTTATTGCTGGACACCACCATCGCAGACGGGATATCCAGATCGTAAACATCGCCGCCGTTACTGCTCTGGTTCAGCGGCAGATTACCCAGCGGCTGACCGTTGAGCATCAGCTCGAGCGTGGTATCGCGGGCAATCAGCGCCGGAGAAATTTTCAGCGCCAGCGAAAGATGCGCGTTGGTCACCACTTCGTCCGCTGGCAGGGTGAAGAGAATGCCCGACTGTAACTGGCCGCCGCTGAGCGTCAGCCCGTTTGGCTGGCCCATTTCCGCCACGGTAATATTACTGGTGACCGGCTGAACCAGCGGGATCACCGGTGCCGGCGCGGCGGCCGGATCGGTAACCGGAGCCACAGGCGCAGACAGTGAGCTGCTGTTATTCACCGGCGTGGTATCGGCCTGCGGGGCGTCAGCAGCCGGAGCAGAATCTGCAGGTGCCGCATTGCTGGCGGGCGTTGCGTTGTCTTCCGGCATCGGTGTGACCGGCGGCAGCCACGATGGCGCGGCGGGCAAACTGGTGGCAGGATCCACTGCCGGAGCTGGCGTTTCTTCCGCCTGCGTGAACGGCAGGCTGCTGAACGTCAGCAACAGGCCGGTGGTGATTTTTCTGAGCAGGGACGCCCCCGGCACAGCAGAGAAACGGCGCTTTACGGTCGGTTCAGGGAGTCGGTTCATGCTGCTTCACTCTTGCTGGCGGCGTCAGCGGGTTTATCTTTAGCACGGCGTTCTTTCCACGTGTTGTAGAACAATTCGAACACGCAACGGATGATGCTGAGCAGTGATTTGAACGGGTTATCCTGCGGGTATTCTTCCCCAATCCAGGCGTCCGCTCGGCATAACACCACGCGTACCAGTTCACGGCGTTTTGAGAGCGGCAGGTTTTCAAATTGCAGACGAATGCGCTCTTTGTTGCCGCTGACCTGGCTGACCGGGAAGCTCTCGGCGCCGGATGAAAGCTGGATTTCCACTTCTTCAATTTCTTCTTCGAGATAACGCACATCCGGCGTCACCAGTTGCACGCCACCCATCGACATATCGATCGTGGTGGTGCGCAGTGAAATCCCGTTGGCGTAATGAATAATCGCCGGGATCGCCACATCAACACGGATGGTTTTACGCACCTGACGCGTCTCTTTCGCCACTGCAATTGCCGCCAGCAGGATCAGCACGCTGAAGCTGCCCCACGCCACATTGAGCGCGATAACGCTGGGATCAATGGCAAAGTAATCGTGGAAGATGGCGCGCACTATTCCGTAACCGATACCAATAAACATCAGGATCGCGACAATCAGATGCGGCTTCACAATGTTGAAGTCAAAGAAGCCGACGTCGAGCAAACCGCCTTTGTCCGTCACGTTGAACTTGCCGCGTTTTGGCGCGAGCAGGGTCACAATCGTTGGCAGGATCAGGTGGAACGCCATGACGGTTTCATAAATTTCACCCCAGAAGGTGTAACGGAAACGGCCATTCATGCGGGAGTTGATGTACAGCGACATCACCAGGTGCGGCAGCGCATATGCGAAAATCAGGCTGGCGGATGAGGAAATGATGTTCAGATTAAACAGCAGGAACGCCAGCGGAGCGGTCAGGAAGACCACGCGCGGCAGGCCAAACTGGAAGTGCAGCATGGCGTTCAGGTAGCACAGACGTTGCTGCCATTTCAGACCACGGCCAAGCAGCGGATTATCGACGCGGAAAATCTGCGTCATGCCGCGCGCCCAGCGTGTACGCTGAATAACGTGCAGGCCGAGACGCTCTGTCGCCAGACCGGCGGCCAGCGGGATATCCAGAAACGCGGTATTCCAGCCACGACGCTGCATTTTCAGCGCGGAGTGGGCATCTTCGGTGACGGTTTCAACGGCAAAGCCGCCGACTTCTTCCAGCGCCACGCGGCGGATAACCGCACAGGAGCCGCAGAAGAACGTCGCATTCCAGTTGTCATTACCCTGCTGAACCGGACCGTAGAACAGCGCACCTTCGTTGGGCATGGTGCGTCCAGCGGAAAGGTTTCGTTCGAACGGGTCGGGCGAATAGAAATAGTGAGGCGTCTGGATCAGCGCCAGACGTGGGTCTTTCAGGAAGCTGCCGACGGTGGCCTGTAAAAATGCGCGGGTCGCCACGTGGTCGCAGTCGAACACGCAAATCAACTCGCCCTTAGTGAGTTTCATCGCATGGTTAAGGTTACCGGCTTTGGCGTGGGAGTTATCATTACGGGTGATATATCCCACGCCGGCGTCCGCTGAGAACACCGCAAATTCGTCGCGCTTACCATCATCCAGCACGTAAATTTTGATTTTATCTTTCGGATAATCGATGCACTGCGCCGCCAGAACGGTATCGCGAACCACGTCGAGGCTTTCGTTATATGAAGGAATATACACGTCGACGGTTGGCCATAAACTGATGTCATCCGGCAAAGGTTCGATGGTGCGTTTTAATGGCCAGGTGGTTTGCAGATAACCCAGCAATAAAATCAGCCAGACATACAGTTCGGCAAGGAATAAACCGATCCCTAAAATAGCTTCAATTGTGGAATTAAAATGCAGTGTTTCCGTGGCGCGCCAGTAAATATAACGCGTCGACATGATGATGGACATGATCACCATGACCACACTAATGCGGCGGCTTTTACTGATGCCGAGCAGGAATAATAGCCCGATGCTGATCAGGCCAAAAATGTACTGCTTCTGGCTGTCCATCGGCGTGATGATGATGACTGCTGCCACCGGCAGCAGCAGAAGAACAAGCAGGGAAAACAGGAATTTATTCATCGCTTTGGGGTCGCTGTTATCAGTGATAGTTAATAACTGCCAGATTTAGGCGCGGCGTGTAATTCACCATCACCGACTTTAATCCCTAAGATGGCGGCGACTTTTTTGCTGATCAGTTCAATATCAAATGCCGAAGCGGATACCGGACTAAAATCAATAATAGAGCGCTGCGAGGCATTCGCCTCTGGCACGCATTCATCCCTGTGGATTGTGCCCAATAATCTTTCATTTAAACGCTGTTCGAAAAATTGTGTGACATCGCGACTTAATGTACGACGGGTGTCACTTTGATTGACGACGTAATATTCACCCTTCTTATTATTAAGCGGGGTGCCAATTAATTTATTCTTTTCCATTAACGGCAATAAAGATAATGACGCGGTATCGGCAAGCATGACCACAATATGTAAATCCGCAATAGCCTGAACCGCTTTTAATGCCGGACTTGGACCCGGAGGGAAATCAGCAATAATAATTAAACCCGGATAATTCAGGACGGTATTTAATCCGCGCTGTAAAAAATGCGGATCGGTGGCCAGCTGGTGCTCAAATTCAAGACGCTGGTCTTCGTTGACTTCGCCATAAGGTAATACAAACGTATTTGAACCCGCCTTGAGAATAAACTGGCTCCAGTCGGATTCGTTACCCGAACCTGCCACAAAGCCGCGGGTATCGGAAATAGGCACACCGAAATGAAGGCGAAGGGCGTTCTGTACATCAAAATCAATAACCAGCACTTTGCTGCCACTGCGGGCGAGCGAATAGGCCAGGTTGGAGGCCACCGTGGTTTTTCCTACCCCACCTTTCGGTGAACAAACGCAAACTAACGGCATGAGGCAATCATCTCTAACAAGGGTTGAAGCGGGGTGTCGCGATGTAAATAAGCGCTGGCAGGCTGCGGAGCCCGCTGTTTAAACATCTGTTTAAAGCGCTGGTTAGCATCAGATGACGCCGGGGACGCGGACGCCACTGGCGCTGTGCTGCGCACAGGCGCAGGGCTGTAAGCGGGCGCTGAAGGTTGTACCGGCGGCTGGTGATACACCGTCGCTGCGGGTTGTTGTACTGGCTGAAGCCCCTGAACCTGCGCGGGTTGAACCGGATTAGGTGCAGGTTGTTTTGGCGCTTCAGGCATGGCTTTACGCAGCGAATCAAGTAAACCCGATCCGCTGTCAGGAATAACAGACTGTGCGTGCAATGTCGGTGCCGGGTGAACAGGCTGATGCTGTGCGGGCTGAACCGGTGCTGGCGCGGGTGCAGCAGCAGGAGGCAGCGTTTCACGCAGCGCATCCAGCAAGCCAAATCCGGCAGCCGGAGGAGCCACTTCAGAAGACATTGGCGCGTGTGCCACGGAGGGTTGCGTTATCTGGCGGTTATCCTGGTGTTCATTCACAGGCCGGGCAGCAGACAGGGAAAATTCATCCGCAGAAATAGACTGAGGGGTGGGTTGCGTCGAACGGCCATTATCGAGAGGACCGGCAGGATCTTCGCTGGCGGAAACTTGTTTAATCAACGTCCACTGATTCATTGAACCGGTAATGGATTCACCCGTTGATTTTTCATTAAGCTCTTTATAATCAAGCTTTTCCAACTTCGTCTTATCCATAAAACGTTTAATATCGTCATATTTATTCATAAATCCCGCCCGGTAGGATTATATATATCGGTGTTTTCTGGACGTCAAAACGACCCTGAATGGCCGTTAACAAAGAGTGTGAAAAGTTTAATTTTTTTAAAGTTTTTAGTGGGAATAAGACTCGTCTTAATATATCAGTTCTTTTACAGGATAGAGCAGTTTTTACAAAAAATAGGAATTTCCCGCATAAAAACGAGGGTGATGTAACTGGCTGTCGCAAAAAGGTTTTTGATGTTATTTTACTGCTTGTTTGTCTTAAGGTAGCTGAAAAGTTTGTCTTTATTGTGATGTATAGCGCATAAACTTCATCAGTGGTGCTGAACCTGGTATGTTCTGGCTGTGGTGATATCCGGTTATGCTTCGTAATGTATGTTTTTCGTAAGTTAATTATCTTAACGGATAGTTAGTTTAGAAGTATTTTGGCAAACATGTTGTTTTTTATAGCCAAAATATTGACTCAGACCTCTTAAAAACGCGTTATAAGGTATACTGCGCAGAAGTACCGTTCCTGTTAAGGTGAGCGGGTCAAAACGTGTCTGCGGTTAATGGAGAATAAAGTTGCGGGTCAGGCGTTCATTAACGATCAAACAGATGGCGGCGGTTTCAGGCATTGCTGCATTCACTATCTGTATCTTTATCGTCATCCAGCTGTTTCACTTTGTACAGCAGCGGAGGGATGATTACGCCCAGCAACTTGAAAATATTGCGCATTCTGTCCGTGAGCCCCTGTCGCAGGCCGTACTTGATGTCGATCTGTCAGAAACGCAGGACATCCTTAACACGCTGCAACCGGTGGGTATTCTGAGCCGTGCCGATGTGGTGATGCCCAACCAAATTGCGGCGCTGCATACGCATTTCCCGCCTGGCCGCCCGGTGCCGCAATGGGTTATCCGCGGTTTTAATTTACCGGTGACCATTTCAGTTCCTCTCTATTCTGCTGCTGCCAGCCCAAAATCGCCCAAGCCGCTGGCATTTCTGGTGCTTCAGGCTGATTCCTACCGTATGTATCAGTTCATTATCAGTGCGCTGTCGACCATGCTGACCACTTATCTGCTGCTGGCACTGATCCTGACGATTTCCGTGAGCTGGATTGTCAACCGCCTGATCGTTAAACCGCTACGCACGATTGCCCGTGAGCTGGAATCCCTGCCGGAAAGCGAAGTGCCTTATCATCAGCTGACGCTGCCGCAACGTCATGAAGACGACGAAATCGGCATGCTGGTGCGCAGCTACAACCGCAATCAGCAACAACGGGAAAAGTTACCGCAAAAGAGTGATGACGTGTCGCTGTGTTCCGGAAGCAGCCTGAATAATGAAGAACAATTCATTCAGCGCCTGGAACAGCGGCTCAGTTCAGCGGAGCCTGAGAAAGGTTTCCACCTGCTGCTGATCGGTATCGAAAGTCTGCGTGATGACGGCCATGTCGATTGCCCGCTGATATCTTCCATTATGGATGTGCTGCCGGAAAACTGTCTGATGGCGCGTCTGAGTTACAACGAATTTGCCCTGCTGGCGGGAGACATTGCGCGTCCCTTTATGGCGATGCGTCTGGCACGACAAATCATGGAGCGCATCAATGCGCCACAGGAAAGTGATGCCGGCAATATGTCGCTGCATCCGACGGGCAGTATCGGTATCGTCCAGCACACAGGCGAATTCCCGGTGACGGCGCAGCAGATGATGTCTAACGCGCGTGCCGCCAGACTGTCCGCTTATCAGCAAGGTAAGAATCAGATCCTGTTCTTTGAGCCTGAGCTGACCGAGAAGATTCAGAAACGTTTATTGCAGGAAAACGATATTCTGCACGCCATGGAGCAAAGCGATTTCACGCTGTTTATCCAGCCGCAGATGAATATGAAAACCGGCGCAGTGGTTGGCGCGGAAGCCTTGCTGCGGCGTAAAATGCCCGACGGCAGTTACGGGCTGGAAAGTGATTTCATCGTGCTGGCCGAAGAAATTGGTGTGATGAGCCTGTTGGGTTACAAGATTCTCGAACTCGGTTGCCAGATCCTGGCGGACTGGCAGCAGCGCGGCATTACATTGCCCTTGTCGGTCAACCTTTCCGGCGTGCAGGTGCAGCAGCGTAATTTCCTGCCGGAACTGCGCAGCCTGCTGAGCCGTTATAAAATCAATCCGGGACAACTGGTTCTGGAAATTACAGAAACGGCGCGGATTGAAGATTTAGATCGCGCGCTGTTGCTGCTGAGTGAATTACGCGCAGCAGGCGTATCGATTGAACTGGATGATTTTGGCCTGGGCTATTCAGGTCTTGAATATCTCAACCGCCTGCGTTCGCTGCCGATAGATGTCATCAAAATCGACCGCAGCTTTGTCAGCGTGTTGCCCGGGGACGAAGTGATGGTGAACATTGTGGCGTCCATTGCACGTGCAATGAATATCCAGCTGGTCGCTGAAGGGGTCGAAACCGAGGAGCAGCGTTTGTGGCTGCTGAACAAAAATATTCACCTCGGGCAGGGGTATTTATTCTCCCCGCCGCTTTCCAAAAAAGAATTTGAGCGCAAATTCTGCCAGCCTTCCTGAACGCTCTGAATGGCAGGAAACCCCTTCCTGCCGGCACTTTTTCTGACTCTCTTTGATTTCTTTACTTACTTAAATCTGAGCTGAATGGTTTCCGCTCTGGTTTTTCATGAGTCGTCATTGCGCAGAGAAACGAAATATTTCCATCATGTTGTGTTGATGTTACTTCAATGCACTCGCCTCATTATCTTTGACCTTAAAAAACCAAGGGCGATGCACTCACTTCAGGATGGGTATTCATGAAAAAATCACTCTTCAAGAGTCTGTATTTTCAGGTTCTTTTAGCAATTACTGTGGGCGTGCTGCTGGGGCATTTCTATCCGGACATCGGCGCGCAAATGAAACCGTTAGGTGATGGTTTTGTTAAGTTAATCAAGATGATCATCGCGCCTGTTATCTTCTGTACCGTCGTCACCGGCATCGCAGGCATGGAAAGCATGAAAGCGGTGGGGCGCACCGGCGCCATCGCGCTGCTCTATTTTGAAATCGTGAGTACTCTGGCACTGATTATCGGGCTGGTGATCGTCAACATCGTGCAACCGGGTGCCGGGATGAACGTCGATCCGGCAGCGCTGGACGCCAAAGCCGTCGCGGTTTACGCCGAGCAGGCACAAAGTCAGGGCATCATTCCTTTCCTGCTCGATGTGATCCCATCAAGCGTGATTGGTGCGTTCGCCAGCGGTAACATTCTGCAGGTGCTGCTGTTTGCGGTGCTGTTTGGATTTGCGCTGCATCGCATGGGTCACAAAGGTCAGCTGATTTTCAATGTGATTGAAAGCTTCTCAGGGGTCATTTTCGGCATCATCAACATGATCATGCGCCTGGCACCTTTGGGTGCTTTCGGGGCGATGGCGTTCACTATCGGTAAATACGGCGTCGGTTCTCTGGTCCAGCTCGGTCAGCTGATCCTGTGCTTCTACCTGACCTGTATTCTGTTCGTGGTGGTGGTGCTCGGGCTTATCGCGCGCTTCACCGGTTTCAGCATCTTCAAATTTGTGAATTACATTAAAGAAGAATTGCTGATCGTTCTCGGCACCTCGTCCTCTGAATCCGCACTTCCGCGTATGCTGGATAAAATGGAGCGTCTGGGCTGCAAAAAATCCGTGGTCGGCCTGGTTATCCCGACGGGTTATTCCTTCAATCTGGACGGCACCTCGATTTATCTGACCATGGCGGCGGTCTTTATCGCTCAGGCCACCAATACCCATATGGATATCTGGCATCAGATCACCCTGATTGTGGTACTGCTGTTGTCTTCAAAAGGCGCGGCGGGCGTGACCGGCAGTGGCTTCATCGTACTGGCGGCAACATTGTCGGCGGTAGGGCACTTACCGGTGGCAGGGCTGGCGCTGATTCTGGGCATTGACCGCTTTATGTCTGAAGCGCGTGCGCTTACCAATCTGGTGGGTAACGGCGTGGCGACTATCGTGGTGGCAAAATGGTGTGATCAGCTCGATGAAGGGCAGCTGAAAGCGACGTTGAATGGCCAGAAAGGCCTGACAGAGGCCGAGAAGTCCGCTTCAGGTTTCTAAATAATGGCCTGATGATGGATGAAAATAGCGTTAAACGTTTCTAAAAACGCATTTATTTAGCCTCATATCCCCTAATATCCACCGGTTGCTTGATGTAACCGGTGGATTATCTTCATAATATGTCCCCAGAACGCCACCTCCGGCTATTATTCCCAGAATATTTTTGACGGCTGCGCGACTTTGCAGGAAAAGCGCGGTCTAACGAAGGATTGTATTTTTCGTCCTTAAACTTACGCATTCAGTTCCTGTGGGCGAGTCAACTGACACCGGCAGGACAGCAAATTTAAAATTAGATTGTCATTACGTAGGGGTTCACATGCAGGGCACCAAAATCCGTTTACTCATTGGTGGATTGTTGCTGGCAGCAGCCGCAAGTCATGTGCAAGCTGAAGCATTACAACCTGATCCGGCCTGGCAGCAGGGGAAGCTGGACAATGGATTTACCTGGCAGTTGCTGACGACGCCGCAACGCCCGAGCGATCGTATCGAATTACGCCTGGTGGTTCGCACCGGCTCGCTGGCAGAATCTGCCCAGCAATCGGGCTATGCCCATTTCCTTCCGCGTCTGGCACTGATGCACAGCGAAGGATTCAGCACGTCTCAGTTACAATCTTTATGGCAGCAAGGTATCAATCCGCAGCGCCCGATGCCGCCGGCTGTCAGTTCTTATGACTTCACCATGTATAACCTGAGCCTGCCAAATAACCGTCCTGATCTGATGAAGGATGCGCTGAACTGGCTGGCGAATACCGCCGGTAAAATCTCCGTGACGCCTGAGCTGGTGAGTGCCGCGCGTCAGGAATCTCAGGATCCGGTGGGCTCTTTACCGCAAAATACGCAGGATGCCTGGTGGCGTGCGCGTATGGCCGGTTCGACCCTGGTTGGGCACAGTCCCGATCAGTTGCCGACAAAACCTATCAATATCGAAGCCTTAAGCAAGTTTTATCATCAGTGGTATACCCCTGATGCGATGACGCTGTTTGTGGTTGGGAATGTGGATAGTCGTGGTCTTAGCGAACAAATCAACCGGACTTTCTCTGTTCTGAAAGGCAGCCGTCAGACCCCACAAACCTTGCCGACGCTCTCTGAAGTCACGACCAAATCGATGAGCGTGATGGATGAAAATCTGACTCAGGATCGTCTGTCATTAATGTGGGACAACGCCTGGCAGCCGATTCAGGATTCACAGGCGCTTTCCGCGTACTGGCGCAGTGATTTAGCCCGTGAGGCGCTGTTCTGGCATTTGCAGGAAGCCCTGAAAACTGCTTTCGAAAATAAGAAAGATGCCACCACACCGGGCCCGTCACTGGGCTTTGACTGCAATGTGCAGTATCAGCGCGCCCAGTGTGCTATCCGTATCGACGCCCCACAGGCGAAGCTTGCCGAGCTGTTTAAGCGTTTGTCCGAAGAGTTGCTGGTGGTGCGTGATAAAGGCATTTCGCAGTCTGAATTTGATGCGCTGATTGCGCAAAAGAACGATCAGCTGAGCAAGCTTTTCGCCACCTACGCCCGTACCGACACCGATGTGCTGATGAGCCAGCGTTTGCGTTCGCAGCAGAACGGCGTCGTGGATATCGCACCGGAACAGTACCAGCAATTGCGTCAGCAGTTCCTTACCACGCTGACGTTGCCGGTGCTGAATCAGGAGCTGAAACAGCAGCTTTCCCGCGAACCCGCGATGCTGATTGCACAACCGAAAGGCGAGTCTGAACTGAATGCAGGTGAACTGCGGGCGGTGTATGACAAAGTGATGGCACCGGTGGAGAGCGCTCCGGCAGCGGGTGATGTGCCGGCGGCATCGGCTTCATCTCAATAAGGGAGAGTCCCTTATTTATTCCCGGTTGGGAAGGGTGAAAAATTTCGGTTTCTTAATTGCATCGGGGCTGTCAAAACTGACCGTGTGTATTTCGGTTTCTTAATTGCAGGGATCACTTAACTCGCTGCGCCGAAACCGCCCAAGAGAGGGAAGTGCTTTCCCTCTCTTGGATCTCTCCCCGCTTTTACAACCAGCGCTACCGCTCGCTGGCTATGTTTCAGCAACCGCAATGACAGGCTGGAAATCTTGCCGCTTTGCGGTTCCTTCTCTCGGTCTTCGAGCCATAGGTCTCGAAGCCGCTCCGTTCAGCAAGATTTCTGAATCGCCCGCAAGATCTTAAATTCAACATCAAACTGATGTTTATCTTTTAGAAAAGTGGATTGGCGTGCTCAAAAATGGCACCGAATGAACGGTTCGAGACCTATGGCTCGACACCTGACATTCGGGAATCGCGCAGCGATGACATTTTGTGCCACTCACTTAAGTGACAGAACATGTCCGTCTTGCCTGCGGTAGCGCGCAGTAAAAAGACGTGGGAGATCCAAGAGGGGCCCGTCATGGCCCCTTTTGGGCGGTTTCGGCGCGGTGAGTTAAGTGAGCGCAGCACTTAGGAAACCGAAACTTTCACCGTCTTACGACCCAGCCTTCACTGAAAGTGAAAAACCGTTATACCCGCTCCGGCATAAACTCCATCGGGATGATCGCCCCGCGATGCTGAATCACGGTGCTCGCTGTCTCATGCCCGCGCACTGCCGCTTCCACCGCGCTTCCGCCGGTGAGCCTTACTGCTAAATACCCGGCGCTGAAGGAATCCCCTGCGGCGGTTGTATCGATCACTTTCTCTTTCGGCAATTTCACCGCAGGCACATCGTGCTGCTCGCCTTCGGCGCTGGACACGATGCAGCTGTCGGCTCCGCGTTTCACCACCACTTCGCTGACGCCCAGCGCGTGGGTGCGTGCGATCACTTCCTCATACGGCTTCTGACCCCACAACATGTCTTCATCGTCGAGCGTCAGGAAAGCGATGTCTGTGCAGGAAAGCATTGCGTTATACGCGGCCTGCGTCTGTTCTTTGCTGGCCCACAGGCGAGGACGATAGTTGTTGTCGAAAATGACTTTGCCACCGCGTGAACGGCAGGCTTTCAGCAGGGTCATCAGACGGTCACGGCTTTCATCGTTAAGGATCGCCAAACTGATGCCGCTCAGGTACAGATAATCGAATTCTGCCAGCTTCTGACAAATCTCTTCGGATTGCGGGCTGTCGAGCCAGTAGCGCGCGGCGGCATCATTGCGCCAGTAGTAAAAGGTGCGCTCACCGGTGTCGTCGGTTTCAATCACATACAGGCCAGGCAGTTTGTTTTCCAGACGCTGAGTCAGATCTGTGTTCACGCCTTCCTGCTGCCACGCCTGCAACATCTCATTGCTGAAACTGTCGGTGCCGAGCGCGGTAACGTAATGGACGTTCAGCGCTTCAGGGGAAACCTGACGGGAAATATAAACAGACGTGTTCAGCGTGTCACCACCAAAACCCCGGTGGAGGGCATCGCCTTTCTGAGATAATTCGATCATGCATTCGCCGATTACGGCAATGTTTTTGCGGGTCATTGTACCTGGCCTATGTCTGAAGCATTAAAACGAAAGGAAAGAAAAGATCGTCATTATTGCGCTCTAGTCTCTTCATAAGAATGCGGTCAGTCAAATAAATTAAAACGAGGTTTTATTTTTTTATGCGGCAGGCGAAAAAACGAAATGTTTCATTCATCCCAATGCAGAGCCTGCTGTAAGGAACTTCCAGCCCGGTTTTCGGGTTTTTTATGCGCAAATCATGCAGAGAAATGCGGAGTGATTAAAGTTTCCCCGCGCTACGCCGATAGATAACTCTACTAATGAAAGCCAGGAAACCGGGCTACTTTGCCGCCATGAAACGACGTGCTTCGCTGAAGTCCGGTCTGTTCATATGGACGCCATTGTCGTCACGCAACACATGTTGCCGCATGTCCCCTGATGATCTGATTCTTATTCATGACGGCAGAAAAATATGATAACTAAGATGATGTTAGGGCTGATTACGCCTTCTTTTACCGCGATTGAACGCGTAAAAGCACAGTCTTACTGGCGTCAGTGTCAGAGAGTGTACCGTTTTCAGCCTATTTATCGCACGACAGGAAAGCTGTTGGGGATTGAATTACTGACCGGGGTTTTCCACCCGGCGGATCCGCACAAATTCATTTCACCTGAAGAATATTTTGTTGCGATAGCCGTGGGCAAACGTCTGCAAATCGTGCAGGAGCAACTCGACCTGTTACAGCGCTGGCAAAGTTTGTTCATCGACCATGAATTACTGGCTTCTATCAACGTCGATGGTCAGGTGCTGGAAATGCTGCAATCTGACACCGCGCTGCGCGCGCAAATCAGCGCGATGCCTTACGTACGTTTTGAACTGGTCGAAAGCGCTGAACATGCACTGAGTATTCCGTTGTCGCAAATCGAGCAATCTGACCGTTTATGGCTCGACGATTTTGGTCAGGGGATCGCAAACTTTTCTTCTTTCACCACCTGGCATTACGAATACATCAAAATCGCCCGCGATTTGTTTATTCTTTTGGGACAGAGCGAAGAAGGCTCGCGCCTGTTTTATACGCTGGTGACGCTGATGAACCGCTACAGCAAAGGCGTGATCATTGAAGGGGTCGAAACAGCCTCGGAATGGGCGATGGTGTGTAATTCCGATGCGCTCGCCGCTCAGGGCTATTATCTGGCGCGTCCTGCGACGTTCGACAATCTTGATAACCTGCCAATACATTTCAAAGGATAATGGATCACACCTTACCCGCTGAGGCGAAGTCTCAAATTGCCCGGTGCGTAGAGGTGGTGTGATTCATTGTTATTCTGTTGATTTAAATGCTTTTACAGTCACATCTCCTGCCTCGTTTTTCTTCTTTTTCACACGCCGGTTCCGGCAAATTGCGACAAATTCAACTATGGTTAAACACTGGGATTCGTTAACTGTCTGAAAGGAACAGCTTTATGACGCGCACAGGTAAAGTGATCTCCTGGGTTGTGGGCATCATTGTGATTCTGTTGATCGCTGTCGTGATTTTCATCGCGACCTTCGACTGGAACCGCCTCAAACCTACCATTAATCAAAAGGTCAGCGCTGAACTGAACCGTACTTTTGCCATTCGCGGCAATTTAGGGGTGGACTGGTCGCGGCAGAAAGATGAGGCGGGCTGGCGTGCGTGGGTTCCGTGGCCGCATATTCATGCTGAAGATATCGTGCTCGGTAACCCTTCTGATGTGCAAACTGGCGAAAAAGACGCGCAGATGGTGAAACTCGCCCGCGTGGACGCCAGTATTGCGCCACTCGCGCTGCTGCATAAAGAAGTCCTTATTCCGCGTATCTGGCTGAAACAGCCGGATGCGTCGCTGGTACGTCTCGATAATGGCAAAAATAACTGGACGTTTAATCTTGCCAACAGCGACACCAAAGACCCGGCTCAGCCGCCTTCCGCCTGGTCATTTACCCTCAATGACATCGTGTTTGACCGCGGACAAATCGATTACAAAGACGCGAAAATGAAAGCCGATTTCCGCGCCATTATTGATCCGCTGGGCAAACCGCTGCCGTTTACCGAAGTGGTCGGCGATAAAAAAGACGCGTCGACATCTAAAACTCCGCCGTACGTTTTCGGCTGGAAAGTTGACGGTAAATACAACGGTGAATCGCTCTCTGGTAGCGGTAAAATCGGCGGCATGCTGGCGCTGAAAGACCCCGATGCGCTGTTCCCGTTACAGGCCGATGTACGTTCAGGCAACACGCGGGTAGCGGTGGCCGGGACCTTGCAGGATGCGATGAACCTCGGCGGTCTGGATTTACGCCTGAAATTCTCCGGCCAGACGCTGTCTGATTTGTACGGTCTGACCGGCGTGTTGTTGCCGCAAACGCCACCTTATTCCACTGACGGACATTTATCGGCGACGTTGCATGGCAAAAACGGTGCGATTTACCGTTATCAGAACTTTAATGGTGAAATTGGCGACAGCGACATTCACGGTTCCCTGACCTATCAGGCCAGCAAACCACGGCCAAAACTGACCGGCGATGTAGTGTCTAAACAACTGCGCTTTGCCGATCTGGCGCCGCTGATTGGTGCGGATTCCAACAAAGATAAAGCCAAACGTGGGGAAACCACCCGCCAGCCTGCCGATAAAGTGCTGCCGGTGGAGAAATTTGATACCAAGAGCTGGCGCGTCATGGATGCCGATGTGAAGTTCAGCGCCAAACGCATCGAGCATGGCAAATCTCTGCCGCTGAGTGATTTGAGCACGCATCTGAAACTGACGGACGGTGAAATCCTGCTGGATCCGCTGCGCTTCGGCGTCGCGGGCGGGAACCTGAATTCCACTATCCGGCTTGAAGGGGACAAATCGCCAATGCAGGCGCGTGCAGATATTCATGCCCGTAAGCTGAAACTGAAACAGCTGCTGCCAAGCGTGCAGTCGATGGAGCGCAGCCTGGGTGACCTGAACGGTGATGCCACGCTGACCGGTACCGGCAATTCGGTCGCGGCGCTTCTGGGCACCAGCAACGGTGACATGAAAATCCTCATCAACGACGGCGTGATCAGCCGGGGTCTGATGGAACTGGCTGGGCTGAATGTCGGTAACTACGTGGTCAGCAAACTGTTTGGCGATGACGAAGTGGCCATCAACTGTGCGGCCGCCAACGTCAACGTGAAGAACGGGCTGGTGACGCCACGGCTGTTTGTGTTTGATACCGAGAACGCGGTCATCAACATCACCGGTAACACCAATATGGCGACCGAGCGTCTGGACTTGTCGATCAACCCGGAAAGTAAGGGCGTGCGTATCCTGACCTTACGTTCACCGTTGTATGTTCGCGGTACCTACAAAAATCCGGATGCCGGCGTGAAACCGGGTCCGCTGATTGCCCGTGGTGCCGCCGCCGTCGCGCTCGGTGCAGTGGTGGCTCCCGCCGCGGCATTACTCGCCCTGATTTCTCCAAGCGATAATGAAGAAAATCAGTGCGGCCCGATATTGCAGCAGATGAAAGAGAAGTAATCGTGTTGGATTGACTCCTCCCCCTCGTGAAAAGGGGAAGGAGTTAACCATGCGCGCCTTCCGGCATCTGCATCACTGAGGCACCGGATCCAGTACCGCACATTTGTGGTCCTGGATCTCCTCGGTCGAGGCGTTATTGAGTTTCAGTAAGTCACGCTCGCTGGCGAGCAGCAGGAAATCGCCGCCCGGCAGGCTGACCATTGCCATGCCGAAATGCCCCATCTTTTTATCCGCTTCCGGCACGCCTTCGGCCAGGAGCCGGAAAGCGCCTTTTTCATTCAGCTCAGCCTGTGTCACTTTACGTGCCAGATAGGTATGTCCGAGCAGTTTATCCGGCAGCGCCTGCCAGTTATATCCCATCTGCGCGCCATCTTTGCTCAGCGTGGTTTTCACCTGCGGCAGAAGGCAGGAAATGTGGATATGCAGCTGGTTCTGCGAGCGGCCATATTGCGAGTTAATCGCCAGAGAGACATTGCTGTCATCGATCGGTTTACCGTACTTATCCGCCATAAAATGCCGCGCATTCCATGCCTGACTGAAAAAGTTCGGCGTTGCCGGTTCCAGTAAAGCCGGGCTTTCCATACCGGTGATCCGCGCGGTGGGCATCAGCAGATATTGCAGCGGGCCATTCAGATCTTTCAGCACCACAAATCCTTGCGGTTCATCGACCTGTGCGCAGGGCTCAGGTTTGCCTGTGCTTTGGTGATTCGGCAGGCATTTCTTACTGATGATGTTCCACAGGGCGTTGGGATTGGAGGTATGAGGCCAGAAATACCAAAAGGCCGCAGCAATAACGATAAGCAGGATCAGAACAGGCAGGATAAAACGTCGTAAGCGCATAAGGAACCTTCGCTGAAGGCACCGTGCCGGGCGCATACCGGGCACGGTGTCGGGTCAGTTACAGTGACTGATGGGCGGTTTCTTTGGACAACAGCAGCGCGATCAGTGTCAGCGTTGCCATCGAGGCCAGATACACGCCCACGTAGAACAACCCGTAATGAGTTGCCAGCCAGGTGGCGATATACGGCGCGACGGACGCGCCCAGTATCGAAGACACATTATAGGAGAAGGATGCGCCGGTATAACGAACTTCTGTCGGGAAAAGTTCCGGCAGCAGTGCGCCCATCGGACCGAAGGTCAGTCCCATCACCATAAAGCCGCACAGCAGGAATACCATCACCAGCGCCTGTGAACCGGCACCCAGAATGGTCGGGAAGCACAGGGCAAAGACGATCATCAGCAGCGTAATGCAAATCATGGTTTTGCGACGGCCAAACTTATCCGCCAGCTGACCGGCGACCGGCACCATCACGCCAAAACCGATCACGCCAATCATTAGCATCAGCAGAAATTCATTGCGCGGAATGCCCAGTCCGACTGGCTTTGCCGCCGTGCCGTAACCCAGTGAATATACGGTCATGATGTAGAACAGCGTGTAAGTCGCGACCATGATGAACGTGCCGAGCAGCGTCGCTTTTTTGTATTTGGTGAACAGCGTACCGATGGGCACTTTCACCTGTTTACCGGCTTTAGCGATTTTGGCGAACACCGGCGTTTCGTGCAGGGAAACACGCACGTACAGACCGACAATCACCAGCACCGCAGACAGCAGGAATGGCACACGCCAGCCCCAGGAAATGAACTGTTCATCGGTCAGCAGCCACGACAGCAGCAGGAACATGCCGTTGGCAAAGAAGAAGCCGATCGGCGCGCCGAGCTGCGGGAAAGAACCGTACAGGGCACGTTTCTTCGCCGGTGCATTCTCGGTGGCCAGCAGCGCCGCGCCGCCCCATTCACCGCCCAGTCCCAGACCCTGACCAAAGCGCGCCAGCGCCAGCAGTAATGGTGCGAAGACGCCAATCGTCGCGTAGGTCGGCAGCAGGCCAATCACCACGGTAGACACGCCCATGGTCAGCAAAGATGCCACAAGGGTGACTTTACGCCCGACGCGGTCGCCGAAGTGACCGAACAGTGCCGAGCCAATCGGACGTGCAATAAAGGCGATGGCGAAGGTGGCGAGCGACTGAAGTGTGGCCGCTGTCGGATCACCCTGCGGGAAGAAAATATGCGGGAATACAATTACCGCGGCAGTGGCGTAGATATAAAAGTCGAAGAATTCAATGGCCGTACCGATTAGCGATGCCACGATAACTTTGCCGCGGGAGTTCTGACTCACCAGGTTGGCGTCAGCTTCTAATTCTGGAGTGATAGTGGCTTGCATAAGTGTTTCTTATTTGTAATGAGTGGGAGGGATCTAATGTAAATAAATGTATATCGAAAAGGCATCTTATGCAGAGCAGGGCGGTATTTCAACGCAGCGGAGGCGCTGAAAAAAGGCATTTAAAGCCGGATCGGGGGAATGTTTTATCAGGGCGAGATTTCGCCAATCATAAGTTTGGCGAATGGTTAAAAGGCAGAGTAACTGACTGCAAAACCGCGAAATAAAAGTACGGGCCTCAGTCAGTTATTCTGGTTTTCAGCTCAGTGCAATGCCTGATTTGGCATTATTCACTGCTTTTTAATCTCATTATCAGAATTAATTGCTGATATATGCATTTCATCTGGCACGATGAGATTGTCCGGCGTGTATTCACTGTCGTTTTCCGTGGCGTTTTTCTCATTTTTGCCTGCATTCTGACGGTGATCCGGCATTTTCGGATCATCTTTGTATTTTGCAGTCGCTATCCACGCCGCCACAAATAACGTCAGACGGGCGAAGAAATAGAAGAAAGCCATCAGCCCGATCACCGACCCGAACGCCGCGCCGGAAGGCGACGTCGCCAGTTTCGGCAGCGTCATGGTCATCACGAATTTGATCACCTCAAAGCCCACTGCCGCCAGCAACGTCCCGCGCAGCAGCGCTTTTTTACGTGGCTTGTGGCGCGGCAGCATCCAGAAAATCCACAGGAACAGCAAATAGTTGGCGGCAATAGAAATCACCAGCGTGATGCTGGTCATCACCGGACGCAGCCAGTCAATGCCGCCAAGACCCAGCGCATCGACAATGGTTTTTTGCGCGGCACCGGCAATCGACGTCAGCGACAGCGTGATAATCAGCGCCAGCACCAGCCCGGTCAGTGAAATAAAGTCGCGGATGTAGCGGCGGTAAATCTTTTCCTGATCCTGCGGATTACGTTCCCAGACATCGCGCGATTGTGCGCGGATCGCCTCGCGCAGATTTCCCATCCAGCTGATACCGGAATAGAGCGCAATCAGCAAACCGGATAACCCCACGGCGGTACGCTGCTGGATGGCGGTATTCACCGTGCTTTTCAGCGTGTTCGCCAGATTCGGGTCGCTGATGCTGTTGACGATTTTATTGATCAGCTCCGCCAGCAAATCGGGATTTGAGGCCAGCACAAAACCGACGGCGGCGAAGGACACCATCAGGATCGGGATTAGCGACAGAAACGAAAAATAGGTGATGGCCGCGCCAAACTGGCTGCCGAGGCGATCGTTAAAGCGCTCTGTGGTACGCAGCAGGTGGGCGACCCAGCCCCATGACTGAACGTGTTCTACCAGTCGTGAAAATCTGCCGATGTTTTTATCCACCGTAGAATTACCGGTTTTGATATTAATCAGCGGCTCGGGTTTTTCCTGTGTATCAGGTTCTTGTTTAGAAATGATGGGCATTGATCCATGTTGTCCTTAAAAGTGCATCCGGCTTTAAGTATAGACGCCTGAGCCGCCGGGACTAAGTCGCGGCGGTTTAAGCGGTCAGGCAATGAACGTTTGAGTAATGTCGGTCAGCCAGTCCATAAACACTTTCACGCGGCGGGAAAGGTTCAGGCGGTGCGGATAAACCAGCGTCACCGGCATTGGCGGCGCACGGAACTGCGGCAAAATACTCACCAGCTGACCGCTTGCCAGCGCGTCACGCACGCCGAGCAACGGCGCCTGAATAATGCCTAATCCGGCCAGACAGGCAGAGACGTAAGTTTCAGTGCTGTTGACCGTCACTGCGCCGCCGCTTTTAACGGTTTTCACCTGCTTACCGTCGAGATATTCAAAGGCGGACGTATGGCTGCCGAGAATTTGTTCGTAATGGACCATCGCGTGCTGCGCCAGCTGGTCTGGGTGATCAGGCGTGCCATAACGACGCAGATAACCGGGGCTGGCGCAGTTCACCACGCTGAGCTGCCCGAGCGGGCGGGCAATCAGGCCGGAATCTTTCAGCGTGCCGGTGCGGATCACGCAATCGAACCCTTCGCGCACCACATCCACACGATGATCGGTACAGCTCAGCTCAATTTCCAGCGCAGGATAACGGTTGAGGAATTCGGCCAGGCGCGGCAGCACCAGACTGGTCGCCATGCCGGTGGTCATATCAACCCGTAACCGCCCGCTGACGCTGGCCGGATTCGACTGAAACATCGACTCAAGCTCCTCCATGTTTGCCAGCAGCTCTTTACAGCGCTGATAAAACACCTGCCCGTCCTGCGTCAGCTGCACGCGGCGCGTGGAACGGTGCAGCAGGCGTGCCGACATGCGCGTCTCCAGCTGCTGGACGAGGCGCGAGACACTGCCTTTTGGCAAACCGAGACTTTCTGCTGCACGGGTAAAATTACTCAGCTCCGCCACGCGAACGAAGACCTGCATTGATTGAATTTTATCCACATTTTGCCCGATTGTTGTTGGTATTGAGACAGTGAAACTCATTATGAACCATTTATCGCACTCAGGTAATCCAATAGGCTATGTTTCAACCGATGTATCAGTGACAAAAATCCAAAGAGGCCCAAAATGAACCGTAAAATCGCTATTGTGACCGGCGGAAGCCGTGGATTAGGCAAGAATGCCATTGAAAAGCTGGCAAAAAACAACGTTGATATCATTCTGACTTACCACAGCCAGGCGGATGCGGCGCAGGCGGTGGTGCAATCAGTTGAAGCACAGGGCGGAAAAGCGGTGGCGCTACAGCTGAATACCGGCGCGTCCGGCAGCTTTGACGCTTTTGTGGCGCAGGTAAAAACTCAGCTGCAACAGGTCTGGCAGCGCGACACTTTTGATTTTCTGGTGAACAATGCCGGTGTGGGTTTGCATGAGTCTTTTGCGGATACCACTGAAGAACAGTTTGACCTGATGATGAACGTCCACCTGAAAGGGCCATTTTTCCTGACGCAGAAACTGCTGCCGCTGATGGCAGACGGTGGACGCATTCTGAATGTTTCCAGCGGACTGGCGCGTTTCGCACTGCCGGGCTCTTCGGCTTACGCCATCATGAAAGGTGCGATTGAAGTGCTGACCCGCTATCAGGCCAAAGAACTGGGCGCCCGTGGCATTACCGCGAACGTGCTGGCACCTGGCGCGATCGAAACGGATTTCAGCGGCGGTATGGTGCGCGATAATCCGGAAGTGAACAAAATTGTCTCAGCCAATACCGCACTGGGACGCGCCGGTTTGCCGGATGATATTGGCGGGATGGTGGCGATGATGCTGAGTGATGAGGCAGGCTGGATGACCGCCCAGCGCATCGAGGCTTCAGGCGGTATGTTTATCTAAACCCTAATCGTGCTGAAAACGCTTTGCTTTCATATGTTGCTGTTTTTCCAGCTCGAAAATTGCCCGTTGCAGGTCGCGTTCCTGCGCGGGCGATAAATTCGGAAACTTAAAACTCAGCCGCTGTTTGCTGACAGTTTCACCTTTATTGCTCACCGATTTGCGCGCCATCGCGCCGATGTACTGCAAATCCACTTTGAATTTCCCAAGCTCGGCCAGTTCGATCAGGGAATCTTTCAGCACTGCGCCTGAACTGATTTCCGGCGGCGTCATGCCGTCAATCTCCAGCCCCAGCCCGCCAAGAGAAATATCCCTCACGCGATAGGCAAAGTCTGTCGTGTCCGGCAGTTTTCCGCTGCAACGGTAATCCGGCAGCCACGGCACATTCACACGGAAATACTCACGACGCTGAATGGAATACAACACGGGTGGGATATCACAGGTGAAAGTAGGCAAACCTTCATACGCCACCTGACGAACTTTACTGCATGAAAATTCGACCTTTGCGCCTGCCGGTTCTGCCACAAAATTCAGCGTATCGGCGTCCATTGCCAGACTATTTTCATAATCTGAGCTGCCGAGATCGAATAAAAACTGGTGGTGGTCAGCGTCGACGTCCAGAATTTTGCTGATAAATTGCCCGCGGGAATGGCTGACCATCACCAGTGTCTGGTTCTTCTTCAGGTCACGCAGAACGGACAAGATTGCCAGCGTGTTCCGCTTCGCAAACGACTCTTTAGATACTTCGCTCACCTGCCGCACCTCATAAGAAATAAATGCAAAATTATGGCGCAGCCGTTGACGTGTAAGGCGCCCAATACGGATTATCGGCCACTGAGAACAAAACTTTATCGCGTAATAACGTGGTTTTTGACCGGCCCAAAGGGAAATTGTGCGCCGCAGGACGCTGTTTGCGCGTCCCTGATTTATATATAGGCTATCTTTGGGCGTTCTGACGTCTCTTTTCTCCTCCGTTTTTATCATTTAAAACATATCGGACGAAAATTATTTTCCCTCACACCGAATAGAAACCGGTCCTCAGGTGTTTACCTTATATCGAACACTGACGGGCTGACTATTTTGCTGCACTCGCTGACCGCTCTGTTCCACCATTACGTTCTCCGCGACGGCATTCTGCGCCGCATGTTACCGGGCAGCGCAGGCCGCCCGTAAATCATCCGTTAATCCCCTACAGGACATCATCATGAAGACAAAAACGGTAATACAGGCGCTGTCGGTTGTGTGTCTGGCTGGCAATCTGCTGTTTTTCAGCGCGGCAGCGAATGCGATGGGCGACGATTCCGACGCGAAGAAAACGCCGGACTGCCCGAAAGGACAAATCTATGACAGCAAAACCAAAAGCTGCATGGTGGATAAAGGCAGCATGATTTCCGATCAGGATAAAACGCAGTACGCCTATCATCTGGCGAAAACCGGGCGTTATCAGGAAGCGCTGACCGTGCTGGATACGCTCAAAGATCAGAACACCAAAGAAGCCTGGAATTATCGCGGCTATGCCACCCGTAAACTGGGGCGCACCGACGAAGGCATCAGCTATTATCAGAAGTCGATTGCGATTGACGCGAATTACGCCAAAGTTCGGGAATATCTCGGCGAGGCTTATATGATTAAAGGGCGTCCTGATCTCGCCAAAGCCCAGCTGGCGACCATCAAAGGCTTATGCGGCACCGGCTGCGAAGAATACCGCGACCTGAGCGCCGCCATCGACGGCCACCCGGAATCCTGATCACGGAGAAACGATAAATCTCACCGGCAGACTTACGTTCTGAACTGAGCCAGTGCCTGTCACGTTTGTGGCGCTACGCGATGGTGTTATCGCGCAAGCATGACGTGGCAGACGATCTGGTGCAATCCACCTGCGTGCGGGCGCTGGAACGCTGCGCGCAGGTCGCCGACAGCACCGGCGTGGATCGCTGGCTCTTTTCTATTCTGCACTCTATATGGGTTAACGAACTCAGGGCGCAGCACGTTCGTCAGGGGCAGAGATTTGCGGATGTGGATGAAACGGAGGCGCCCGCCGACACGCTGTCTTTTGAAGAACGTCACTGGCATACGCAGGTGATGCAACGGGTGAACCGGCTGCCGGAAGCCCAGCGCAACGCGGTGTTTCTGGTGTACGTCGAAGGTTTTACCTATCAGGAGGCGGCAATGACACTGAGTGTGCCCGCGGGCACTATCATGAGCCGTCTGGCGGCCGCACGGCTGACGCTGGCAAAAGATGCCGGTGCCTCCACAAAACCGCAGCAGGGAGAGAAAAAATGACCCGTGAAGTCCCGTCTGCGCCTTATTCCGATGAAACCCTGGTCGCTTATCTCGATAACCAGTTAAGCGAACCGCAGCGCGCAAAATTTGAAGCACAACTGGCGCAGGATGACGTGCTGGCGCAGCGGCTGGCGCAGATGTCGCGCAGTAATTTACCCTTCCACGACGCGTTCGGTGCGATGTTACAGCAAGCGCCGGTCGGCAAATTACAAGCCGCGCTGGATGCCATTCCCGATGTTCCGGCTGCCGGTTCGCGCCGCTTTAGTCGTCGCGCACTGCTCGCCGCGTCGGTAAGCTTTCTGGCCGTCGGGCTGCTGGCAGGGCGTTATTCGACGCTTTTTGAATCGGATGATAACTGGCGTGCGCGCGTGGCGGATTACATGTCGCTGTATACCGAGCAGACGCTGGCGGATGTGTATGATTCTGCGGGGCAACAAAAAATCCAGCTGGCGCGGGTGCAACATACCTTAGGTATCGCACTGAGCCCGGCGGCGCTGGCGGTGCAGGGGGCAGATCTGAAAGATGCCCGCATGTTGCATTATGACGACTATGACATCGCGCAAATCACCTATCTGGATGTGCGCTACGGCCCGATGGCGCTGTGTATTACGCGCAGCGAACACCGTGACACTACGGCGCAGCAGAGTGAAATCCGTCGCGGAATGAACGTGGTTTACTGGCGCAACGCCGGTCACAACTTCATGCTGATTGGCCACAGTCCGGCACCGGCTCTGGCCGCGCATGCTGCGGCTTTGCAGGCGAATCTGGCCTGAGTAATTTCGTCACGTCACTAACTTATGTAATTATTTAAAGTATTAAACTATTTTTAATGCACGTAACGGCAATGTTAAATTGTTTACGAAATCTCGATAATATGAGTATTCGGTAACATTTGTGTGGTTGATTTGTCGTTCTTCGCCGCGGTTTTCGTTACTCCCCATTATTGTCCTTTCATACTCTGTGGAAATAATCGCTTATTTCCCACCGCACCGGGTTGTTGATTTCGTTTATCCAGGGGAAATCTGGATAGCTTTCACCTGCAAAACTAAAACTAAACATTCAGAGAAACAGACGTCATGAGAAAGATACTCGCCATGATCCTCTGCCTTAACGTGGTTGCTTTCAGCCAGTCAGCGTTGGCAGAAGATGAAAAACCCGTTGATGTGTTACTGATCGGCGGCGGCATTATGAGCGCGACGCTGGGGACATACCTTCAGGAATTAGAACCGAACTGGTCAATCGACATGGTTGAGCGTCTCGACGGCGTGGCGCTGGAAAGCTCCAACGGCTGGAACAACGCCGGTACCGGCCACTCTGCGCTGGCGGAAATGAACTACACGCCGGAAAAAGCCGACGGCAGTATCGATATCTCCAAAGCGGTCGAAATCAACGAATCCTTCCAGATTTCCCGTCAGTTCTGGACCTATCAGGTTGAGAACGGCGTACTGCACAATCCGCGTTCCTTCATCAACAGCACGCCGCACATGAGTTTTGTGTGGGGTGACGACAACATCAATTTCCTGCGTAAACGTTTTGCGGCGCTGCAGCAAAGCACGCTGTTCCGCGGCATGGAATATTCAGAAGACCCGGCGCAAATCAAACAGTGGATCCCGCTGGTGATGGAAGGGCGCGACCCGGCGCAGAAAGTGGCCGCGACCCGTATTCCGATCGGTACCGACGTGAACTTCGGTGAAATCACCCGTCAGCTGGTGGCCTCATTGCAGAAGAAACCTAACTTCTCGCTGAGCCTCGGTCATGAAGTGCGCGACATCAAACGTAACCCGGATAACACCTGGAACGTGACCGTTGCCGACCTGAAAAACGGCGACAAAGAAAGCGTCATCAAAGCGAAATTCGTGTTTATCGGCGCAGGCGGCGCGTCACTGACGTTGCTGCAAAAATCCGGCATTCCGGAAGCAGATAACTACGGCGGCTTCCCGGTCGGCGGCGAATTCCTGGTGACCGAGAACCCGGACGTGGTGAAACGCCATCTGGCAAAAGTGTACGGTAAAGCGTCTGTCGGCTCACCGCCGATGTCCGTACCGCACCTCGACACCCGTATTCTGGATGGCAAACAGGTTCTGCTGTTCGGGCCGTTCGCGACCTTCTCCAGCAAATTCCTGAAAAACGGTTCCCTGTGGGATCTGTTCGGCAGCGTGAATTTTTCCAATATCATGCCGATGACCCACGTGGGTATCGACAACTTCGATCTGGTGAAATATCTGGTCAGCCAGGTGATGTTGTCCGACGACGATCGTTTCGATGCGTTACGTGAATACTTCCCGGATGCGAAGAAAGAAGACTGGCGTCTGTGGGAAGCGGGCCAGCGTGTGCAGATCATCAAAAAAGATGAGAAAGAAGGCGGCGTTCTGCGTCTCGGCACCGAAGTGGTCAGCTCTAAAGATGGCAGCATTACCGCGCTGCTGGGCGCTTCTCCGGGCGCATCCACTGCGGCACCGATCATGCTGCACCTGATGGAAAAAGTGTTTAAAGACAAAGTCGCGACGCCAGAATGGCAGGCCAAACTGAAGGACATCATCCCTTCTTACGGCACCGAACTGAACGGCAACGTGGCCGCGACCGAGAAAGAACTGGGCGACACCAGCCGCGTTCTGATGCTCGACAACCCGCAGCCAAAAGCGGCGGAGCCGGCACCGGCAGCGGACAATTCTTCAGCCCCTAAAAAGGGTGAAGAGCAGAAGCAGGTTGCAGACGTCGCGTTGTAATCTGATTCCGTAAAAAGTGATCGTAAAGGCGCGGGCAACTGCGCCTTTTTAACATCTCATTTTTGCCTCAAAACCCGATTTAGCACGAATAGCTCGTTCTTTGACCGCCCCCAGGCCCTCCAAAACCCCTTTGCAGAATCCCTCAAATCCAGCGGTGACGCGGCCTGAAGCGCTGTCCGGTATCCCGTTTGCCTGTTTTTTTGAAACGTTAAATCCTTTTTTAAATTATGTAGTGATAATGTTATATTCGTAGCCAGTATTTTAAAAAATGAAGTTTCAGTAACGATCCCGCGTGTTTTTTTGCTAATTTCTTGTTCGACAGCCATAACAATATTCTTAACCGAATCGCCAAGAACAGAACTGAACATTTAGAGAAACAGACGTCATGAGAAAGATACTTGGTATGCTTCTCAACCGTGACTCACTGGGTGCCAGCGAGCCTGCGGCCGCAGAAGACGAAAAATCCGTTGATGTATTGCTGGTCGGCGGCGGAATTATGAGTGCAACCCTGGGGACCTACCTCCAGGAACTCGAGCCGGACTGGTCAGTCCATATGATTGAACGCATGGACGGCGTGGCGCAGGAAAGCTCCAACGGCTGGAATAACGCCGGTACCGGCCATTCCGCACTGGCAGAAATGAACTATACCCCGCTGATGCCCGACGGTTCTGTCGATATCACCAAAGCGGTAGCGATCAACGAAGCCTTCCAGGTTTCCCGTCAGTTTATGGCGTATCAGGTGCAGAAAGGCGTGCTGAATAACCCGCGCTCTTTCATCAACAGCGTGCCGCACATGAGCTTTGTCTGGGGCGATGAGAATATCGATTTCCTGCGCAAACGTTTTGCTGCGTTGCAGGAAAGCACCCTGTTCCGCGGGATGGAATATTCAGAAGACCCGGAACAAATCAGACAGTGGATCCCGGCAGTCATGGAAGGCCGTGATCCAGCGCAAAAAGTCGCCGCAACCCGCACCACCGCAGGCACCGACGTGAACTTCGGCGAAGTCACGCGCCAGCTGGTCGAAGCATTGCAGAAAAAATCCAATTTCACGCTGGCAAACGGTCAGGAAGTGCGTGATATCCAGCGCAATCCGGATAAAAGCTGGCGCGTGACAATTACCGATCTCAAACACAGCCACAAACACCACGTGGTGAATGCGAAATTCGTGTTCATCGGCGCGGGCGGGGCGTCTCTGACGCTGCTGCAAAAATCCGGTATTCCGGAAGCGCGTGAGTACGGCGGTTTCCCGGTCGGTGGTGAATTCCTGGTGACCGAAAATCAGGACGTGGTGAAACGTCATCTGGCGAAAGTTTATGGCAAAGCTGCTGTGGGCGCGCCACCGATGTCTGTTCCGCATCTCGACACCCGTATTATTGATGGCAAACAGGTTCTGCTGTTCGGGCCGTTCGCCACCTTCTCCAGCAAATTCCTGAAAAACGGTTCCCTGTGGGATTTGTTCGGCAGTGTGAACAGTTCTAACCTGCTGCCGATGACCCGCGTTGGCATGGGCAACTTCGATCTGGTGAAATATCTGGTCGGGCAGGTGATGCTCAGCGATGAAGACCGTCATGCCGCGCTGAAGGAGTTCTTCCCGCAGGCCGAGCAAAAAGACTGGAAACGCTGGGTGGCCGGACAACGCGTGCAGGTCATCAAAAAAGATGGCAAACACGGCGGCGTATTGCGTCTCGGCACCGAAGTGGTCAGCGCGAAGGACGGCAGTATCGCCGCCTTGCTGGGGGCTTCACCGGGTGCATCCACTGCAGCGCCTATCATGATGAAACTGCTGGAAACGGTCTTTAAAGAAAAAGCCGCCAGTGCAGAATGGCAGGCCAAATTCCGGGAGATCATCCCGTCCTATGGCACCAAACTGAATGGCAATATCGAAGCGACCGAGAAAGAGCTGTTGGAAACCAGCCGTATTCTGCAACTGGAAACGCCGTCGATGATCACCACGCCGGTCGCCGACGTGGTTCAGCTGCGACCGCTCGACGTTCAGGCCAAACAAGAGCCAAAACAGCCTGCGGATATTGCTTTGTAAATTTTTCTGTGTGACTTCAGATTCAGTAAAACAAAAACCGCCTTTACAGGCGGTTTTTTTATGTCTTTATTTTCTCTTCATGTGCCGGAGTTTTATGCCCCGGAAAGCGACTTTGCCATATTCTCTTTCTTCACCCGCGCCGTTTCATTCTGCGATTCCAGCACAATTCTCGCCAGCGGCGTGTCTTCGTGATATCGGGTTTTATCGTCCAGGCCTTTGGAATATTTATTGTATTTCCACCAGGCATAGCCGAGGAACAGCACCAGCCCGCCGACGTTATAAAATACAATGGTGATAATACTGGCGCCGGTCGGGAAGGTAGAGGCAATAAATCCGACGGTGAAAATCACAATCAGCGTACTGACGATGGTGATCCCCTGCATTCTGGAACCCATCTTAAAATCGCGCTCGACGCTGTCGTATTTAAGACGCAGATTCAGGTACGCCAGCATAATAAACAGCGGCGGCAGCATCGAGGCGGCGGCAGTCATGTTAATCAGCGTATTCATTAAATCCTGCACGCTGTCGGAACCTAACGTGGGGATTAACATCAGCGGAATAACGATAAGAAACTGGAACCACGCCGCGCGCGTCGGTACACCGTGTTTATTCAGACGAATGGTTTTCTCACCAAAAATCCCCTTGGGAATTTCAGTAAAGAAGATTTTGACCGGTGCGGCCGTCCACATCAGCAATGAGCCAAACATCGCGGTAAATGAAACTACGCCGACAAAGCGGTTCATCAGCACTGCCGGTAATCCAAAGTGCGCGGATAAACCTTCAAATACCTGCACCGTGCCGCCGGTAAAATGCAGCGAAGATTGTGCCACAAACACGTTAATCAGCAGCGAGGCGATGGAATACAGCACGCCGATCACCAGCCCGGAAATAATGATGACTTTCACGAAGGCGCGGCTGCCGCCTTTGACGTCATTCACGTATACCGCGACCGATTCCGCGCCGCCCGCGGCCTGGAATATCCACGCAATAATGCCCAAAAATGCCCAGTTAAAATGCGGCGTCATCGCCTGAACGTTAATCGGATCCGCCGGTTCCACGCCGCCCATCAGCGCCGCGCCCGCCAGCACGATATAAGAGAACGTCAGCAGCAGCATTAATGTCGATGTGACCGAGGTCATCGGCCCGAGTAATTTCGCACCGCTGTTGGAAATCAGCGTGGAAAAGGCAAACAGGCAGATGCTGATAATCGCGGTCGTGAAGGGCGTGAAAATATAATCGTGCCCTAAAAATGCGTAAGACGCATACGCGATCACGCGGGGAAGCAGCGCCGTGAAGAAAAACAAATTCACGAACCAGTAGGTGTAGGCGGTCATAAATGCCCAGCGGCCGCCGAGGGCACTTTTCACCCAGGCATAAACACCGGCTTCCGAGCTCTTATTTAACGAGACAAATTCGGCGATGATCAGGCAAAACGGAATAAAGTAAATGAGGGTCGCCACCAGAAATACCGGTGCCGAGGCGATGCCTAACTGGATGTTATTGTTGATGACGTTATTGAAGCTAAACACGGCGGCAAATGTCATGGATAACAACCCAAATTTGCCTATGGTATTTCGACTGGCCCCGGCCATAAATACTCTCCAACTGCGATGTTTGTAGGGTAAGTGGTTTTTGTTTTTTTATTATTTATTAACGAAATAACTCTCTTCGACGGTCACTTTTAAGATGACTTTTCTGACGTCTTTTTCCGGCCTGAACCGGCAGGCTTCGTGGTTTTCAAAAATGATCACGTCACCTTTACTCACTTTGATTGTTTCACCCTGACCGCTAAATAATTCGCGATCCGTTTCATCGTCATAAGTCGCCACGCAGTGCAGGGCCGATTTCGCGGAAAACTCGATTTCCTCTGCACCTTCAAGGTAATAATGCACATCGAAATAACGGCGGTGACCTTCGAATTCCGACGGCTGTTTTTCGCTGCCGCTGGCGAGCCGGTAAACCAGCGAATCGCCGACGGAATGGAAAACGCCGGGACGGATATTTTCCAGGTTATTAATGGCTTCCATGCAGCGCTGCCATTTTTTACCGCTGCGGTACAGCCGCTGAAATTCAGTTAAAGAGTCGAGAATAATCATCAGTTTTCCTCCCCGGAATGAAAGGTGAATTCCGCCAGGTGCAGGCTGTCTGTGTCTTTCTGGCTGAACGGCACCATCGTGAAGCCGTAGCTGAACGTCGAGAAATACACGCGATAAGAATCGAGCACTTCAGAACCCCAGGAATTGGAGCCGAGTCCGGAAATTTTGTGGTCGAGATTGAGCGTCAGGCAGCTGTCCGGCATCAGTTCGTCGATATGCTGCGCCTGTTGCAGCATCTGCGAACTGTACGGCCACAGGCTGAAATTCAATGGCTGGCGTGGCTGAATGAAAATCCCTTTTCCCGCATCATCGCGAAGGCTCAGCCAGCGGATATCCTGACGGTTGCCGTTGTCCTGCGGCATCGGGTAATTTTCAAATAAGCGGTTTACCGGCTGCTGATAATGACCGATGAGATTGGCCTGACAGCTGTCCTGATAGTTTTCATCCGGCCCGCGACCGTAATATTCCACCTGCGTAAAACGACGGCTGACGCCAAAATCGAGGCCGATTTTCGGGATA
This sequence comes from Rahnella sp. JUb53, assembly GCF_004346065.1. Lineage (NCBI taxonomy): Bacteria > Pseudomonadati > Pseudomonadota > Gammaproteobacteria > Enterobacterales > Yersiniaceae > Rahnella > Rahnella sp. JUb53. Next base: position 78,123 of record NZ_SLYT01000008.1, on the reverse strand, counting down.
ATAGAATCAAAATTACCGTAAGGCGTGCCGGATAAATCGAGGGTGACGACGCCCTGAGGCGATATCCGCCAGCGATAAGTGCAGCGCATACCAAAATCGAAAACAGGCGGCGCAATGATGCTGTGCACTTCAATCACCACGTCATCCTGCTGACGTTCCCAACGTATCTGCCGGAAATGCTGCTGCATGATATGCAGATGATTAGGCTGCCAGAGGCCTTCGAACTCCTGTTTATGGTTGTCGATGACCGGCTTAAAGAAATTGAGTGTCGGCGCACGGCCGGTGATTTCCTGGTTATCCACTTGCCAGCTTTTCAGTTCGCCATCCAGACGGGAAAATGCCAGCCGTAAACCCTCGCCGCTGATAATAAGCTGATGTTTTTGCTCATCGCATAACAGCGTTGCGGCTTTTTGTGGCGCGGGTTTTACGGCTGAAGGAAGCGCTGCCTGCAACAGCATCTGGTAATGCCCGAGAGAATGCTGCGCTTCACTGTACGCGGTCGCGCTGTTTTTGCGGATGCCGATATTCAGGAAAACTTCCTGCCCGCTGGCAGAAAATTCAGGCAGATCTAGTGTTTCGCATTCGCCCGGTTGCAGGTGCGGCAGGGATATTTCACGGGTTTCCAGGCAGTGTCCGGCGACCTGAACAGTCAGTGAAAGCGTGATGTCTTTCAGTGAACTGAACCAGTAACGGTTTTTGATGCGCAGCGCGCCGCCACTGAGACTAACGCCGACCGGGCACAACACCTGTTTATATTCCCGCAGACCGGGGCCGGGCGTCTGGTCGGGATAAATCAGCCCGTCCATACAGAAGTTATAGTTGTTCGGGTAATCGCCGTAATCGCCGCCGTAGGTATAACGCGTCTGGCCATTGACACCGGTTTCCAGTAATCCGTGATCGCACCATTCCCAGATGTAATGCCCCTGAAGGCTGTCATGGCGATTTAAAACGGCCTGATATTCCGCTAATCCGCCGGGGCCGTTGCCCATCGCATGCGCGTATTCGCAGATGATGCGCGGTTTGGCGTGCGGATATTCGCCGAACGCATTCATCATTTGCACGCGGGAATACATGGTGCTGATGACGTCGGTCACTTCGGCGTCGCGGTCTTCTTCGTAGTGAATAAGACGCGTCGGATCGAGCGCTATGCAGCGCTTCGCCATCGCGCGGATATTGCAGCCATAACCGGATTCGTTGCCGAGCGACCACATAATGATCGACGGATGATTTTTTTGCGCCATCACGTGACGCCCGATACGCTCCACATAAGCATGTTCCCAGCGTGGATCGTCGGTGATGCGGCTCAGATCCCCGACGTTCGCGAAACCATGACTTTCCAGATCCGTTTCGGCCATCACGAATAAACCGTAAATATCGCACAACTCGTAAAAGCGAGGATCGTTCGGGTAATGTGCGGTGCGTACCGAGTTAATGTTGTGTTGTTTCATTAGGATGATATCGCGCTCAACCCGCGCCATATCGACCGCGCGCCCTTTGCGGTGATCGTGATCGTGACGGTTTACGCCGTGCAGCTTGAGATAACGTCCGTTGATGTAAAACAGCCCGTCGCGCACGCAGATATCACGAAAACCCACGCGCTGCGGCACGACGCAAATCACCTGACCGGCGTCGTTATACAGTGTCAGCAGCAGCTGATATAACTCAGGATGTTCGGCGTTCCACTGGCGCGGATGGCTGACCGGAATGTCCAGACGACAGCGTGTTTCATCGCCGATATTCAGGTTTTCTGCCGACAACTCCGCCACGCAGACGCCATCGTCGAATAACTGCGCGTGCAGGCGATAACCGCTGACCGGCTTGCGAGAGTTACCGAAAATGGCATTAATGTTCAGCACGGCATCGCAGTAGTTTTCATCGAACGCGGTGACCACGGTGAAATCGTTGAGATGAACAGCATCCCGGCCGGTGAGATACACATCGCGGAAAATCCCGGCCATCCACCACATATCCTGATCTTCGATATAGGTCGAATCCGCCCACTGCAAAACGCGTACCGACAGCAGGTTTTCACCGGGTGCCACGCAGGCGCTGATATCGAATTCTGCACACAGGCGGCTGCCTTTGCTGAATCCGACGTAGTGCCCGTTCACATACACTTCGAAATAGGTTTCGACGCCGTCAAATTTGATCAACGTTTGTTTGCCTGTCCAGGCCGCATCAAGGGTAAAACGCTGCTGATAAGCGCCGGTCGGATTATTGGTGGGGACGTAAGGAACGTCGATAGGGAAGGGAAAACCTTCATCAGTGTATTGCAGCTGGCCGTGGCCTTCCATCTGCCACATGCCCGGAACGGTGATTTTGCCCCAATCCGTCATCGGCTGACGGTAGAATTCTTCCGGGACTAACGCCGGATGCTCAAAAAAGCGGAACTGCCAGCTGCCGCTGAGTAACTGAAAGTACTGGCTGGCGGCGCGATCGAAACGCAGCGCATCCTGTGGGTTTTCATAGCTGAAAAAGGAGGCGCGTGGCGGTAAACGATTCTCTGACTGCTTGTCGATATTTTCCCAATTATTCACGTGATCTCTCCTGAGACGTGTTTCTATGGGAGAGAAGATAGTAAATATTTAGTAAAAATAACTAAAAAGTTTTACTGATTGTCTGAGAGATCACAAAAAATAAAAAATCGGTCTGAAGATCATGCCGTTAAATTTTACCGGCGGGTGGTGTCGCGCAGCTGCAGCGATCCCGGCACAAATACCGACAGCGGCACGGTGCGTTCATCGCGCAGTCGTTCGGTCAGCAGGTTAACAGCCTGAGCGCCCATCGTTTCGGAATGGATGCGAACCGTCGATAAAGACGGGAAGACAAAGCGGGCTGTCGGAATGTCATTGACGCTGATCAGCGCAATTTGCTCGGGAATTTTAACGCCGTGTTCCAGCAGCGCGCGGGTCACGCCCAGCGCAATGGTATCGGTGGCAATCAGCAACGCCGGAGGATAAGGCGCTTTTTGCTGCAACATTTTCTTCGCACACTGATAGCCGGACTGGCTGGTGAAATTGCCGTACCAGATATCGTCTGGCTGGACGACGTTTTTCAGACGGCCATATTCCACAAAAGCCTGCTCGCGCTGATCCGGGAATTCAGGATGATCGCGACCGCCGATAAAGCCGATCCGGGAATATCCCTGGCCGATAAAGAAGTCGATGACTTTCTGGCTTATCTTAAATAAATCTACGTTAATGCAGTCAGACTGCGGGTCTTCCATCACGCCATCAATGAAAACAACCGGTGTGGATTGTTGCGCGAGCTGTGTATGCAGCGCGGGCTGAGGTTGGCCGATAACCAGAAAACCGTCGGCAGAAGGCAGTGCCTTTTCGCCGGTAAAGTCATAGCCCGAAATCAGGGTGATACCCAGCTTTTCGCATTGTGTTTCAATGCCATAGCGCATGGAAAGATAATAAGGATCATCAATTTCCAGCCCCTGCCGGTAAGTGAACAATGCGGCAAACGTCATGCGCTGCGTGGCATTGCGCCGGGAGGGAGAAACTTTATATTCCAGGCGTTCCGCCGTTTCTAAAATCTTCTGGCGGGTCTGCGCTTTCACGCTCAGGCTCGGATCGTCATTGAGCACACGTGAAACCGTCGCAACGGATACGTTCGCGGCCTCAGCGATTTCCTTCAAAGTAGCCATCAGCGTCTCATAATCAGGTAAACCAAAGCCGTAGCTTAATGTGATCAGCGGCTTATGTACACTGCTCACCTGTCCGCCAGCCTGCAAAATCTCACTGTGACAGAGTTAACGATTTACCTAATTTTAAGTATATTTTAGTAAAATATTTACTAGTATGCGTTTGACCTCTGCTTTCCCTATTCATAATAATCAAAACAGTGAAGCGCATAACGATGAAGAACACATCACTCAACATAATATTTTTACTTTTATTATTCTTATTACCAATGGATTTACTGGCGCAGGAAACGGTTGTTCCTGCCGAACACAATGAATTAACGCCGCCGGAAATAACACCGGCCAGCCGCGATGCTACCGCCTATCGTTTTTATGGCGAAATGGGGGGCGGTGGCAGCGTGTATTTAAACGGTAAAGATCAGCATAAATACAGCGACGGAACGTATATCGAAGGCGGCCTGGAAATAAAACACGGCAACTGGTTCGGGCTTATTTATGGCGAAGGCTGGACGGTGCAGGCCGATCATCAGGGAAACGCCTGGGTGCCTGATCACAGCTGGGGCGGATTCGAGGGCGGCCTGAACCGCTTTTATGGCGGTTACCGGACCGATCAGGGCACCGAATTTATCCTGAGTATGCGCAACGATTCCTCGCTGGATGATCTGCAATGGTGGGGCGATTTCACGCCGGAATACGGCTATGTGATCCCCAATACCCGCGATTTAACGCAGGCCCTAAAGGTGCAGAACCTGACCGGCAAGTTTCGCTACAGCGTGACTGCGGCACCGCAAAGCCGTGTAAATGAAAGCACCGCATTACTTCATTTCGGAAAATACGACCGTTATTCAGATAAATACACGTATCAGGCGATGGTCAACGGCTATACGCAATATGATTTAGCAGAAGGACTGACGCTGCTTAATGGCCTGGAACTCACCGACGGCACCGGTCAGTTATTCCTCGCGGGGTTACAGGGCAAAAATCTGGCAGGGCGCGTCTGGCATCACACCGGCAAGGGCGACAGCAGCCATTCCGGCCACGAATCAGGAATGATGGTCAGCGCAATGGTGGAAGCGACCACCGGTCTGTATTTATCGACCGCATACAGTTACGCCGAACACTCCCGGGATAATACATTCGACACCACCACGTCTTACGCACAGGCTGGTATCTGGTACGAATATTATGGCGGCCGGTTCGCGACGGCATTAGACAGCAAATTCTATATGAGCAATGACAATACCGGTGCCAGCAACTCGGTATTTCTTATGCAATATTTTTATTGGGGCAAATCATAATGAAACATATTAATCCGCACCGGCCGCTCAGTTTACTTATCTGCGCTGCATTATTTATTTCCGGACATGCGCTGGCAGAAACGGCCAATAGTTTACGGGCTGATTCTTTTAAAAACGTCATTAACCGCACAGGTGCGCCGCAATATATGCTCGATTATGATTTCGATGAGCATCAGCGTTTTAATCCTTTATTTGATGACGGTGCGTGGCACGGACATTTACTTCCGGCGGGACCGGAAGGTATGGGCGGATTTCCCGGACCGGCGCTGCTGACCGAAGAATATATCAATTTTATGGCCGATAATTTTGACCGGCTGACGGTGTATAAAGCCGGGCAAAAAGTCGCGCTGAGCATGGACGCTTACAGCATTCCCGGCGCGCTCATTCAGACGCTGACTGCCCCCGGTATCCGCATCGACATGACCTTGCGTTTTGTGACGTCACGCACTTCATTGCTGGAAACCCAAATCACCACTGATTCGCCGCTCGAACTGGTCTGGGACGGTGAACTGCTGGAAAAACTCCGCGCTCAGGAAGGAAAACCGCCATCGGATAAAACCATCGAACAGGAATATCCGGGATATACACGCCAGATCCTGCAAGCCGCAGACGGGCTGCGTGTGACTTTCGGCAAAGTGCGCGAGGCATCCAGCCTGATGACGTCCGGTGAGTCCGAATATCAGATCCACAAAACCCTGCCGATGCAGACCGAAATCAACGGCCACCGGTTTACCGGCAAAGCTAAAATCTCCGGTTCCACCACGATTTACACCACCTATTCGCATCTGCTGACGGCCGCCGAGATTCAGAAAGAACAGCCGAAAATCCGGGATATTCTGGCGCATCCGCAGCCCTATCTGGATGCCTCGCAAAAACGCTGGGAAGGCTATCTGAATACCGGTCTGACTAACCCGAAAGCAACCAAAAATCAGGAACGCGTGGCGGTCAAAGCCATTGAAACATTAACCGGCAACTGGCGCGGTGCGGCGGGTGCGATGAAGTTTGATTCCGTGACGCCTTCCGTTACCGGCCGCTGGTTCTCCGGCAATCAGACCTGGCCGTGGGATACCTGGAAACAGGCGTATGCGATGGCGCATTTCAACCCCGATGTAGCGAAAGACAATATCCGCGCCGTGTTTGCCTTTCAGATCCAGCCCGGCGACGTGGTTCGTCCGTGGGATGCTGGTTTTGTGCCTGATCTGATTGCCTATAACCCGGGCCCTGAACGTGGCGGCGACGGCACCAACTGGAATGAGCGCAACACCAAACCGAGTCTGGCCGCATGGTCGGTGATGGAAATCTACAAAACGACCGGTGATAAACAATGGCTGGCACAGATGTACCCGAAACTGGTCGCTTATCACGACTGGTGGCTGCGCAACCGTGACCATAACCATAACGGCGTGCCGGAATATGGCGCAACGCGCGACAAAGCGCATAACACCGCTGACGGCAAAATGCTGTTTACCGTCAGGGAAGGGCAGAAAGAGCAGACCGAATCCGGGCTGAAAAACTACGACCGCGTGGTGAAATCCGGTCAGTACGACAGCATCGAAATCCCGGCACAGGTGGCGGCGTCATGGGAGTCAGGGCGGGATGATGCGGCAGCCTTTGGATTTATCGACGCCGATCAGCTGGCGAAATACATCAAAAATGGCGGCAAAAAACAGGACTGGCAGGTCAAATTTGCCGAAAATCGTTCGGATGACGGAACGCTGCTGGGATATTCGTTGTTACAGGAATCGGTCGATGAAGCCAGCTACATGTACAGCGATAACAAATACATGGCTGAAATCGCTGACATTTTAGGCAAGAAAACTGAAGCCGCAGATTTTCGTGCAAAAGCCGTCAAACTGGCCGGATATATCAACACTTGCATGTTCGACAGCCGCAGCGGTTTCTTCTATGACATCCGGATTGAAGGCAAACCGCTGGCAAACGGCTGCGCGGGCAAACCGATTACTGAGCGCGGAAAAGGTCCGGAAGGCTGGTCACCGTTGTTTAACGGCGCAGCGACGCAGGCGCATGCCGACGCCGTCGTGAAAGTGATGAAAGATGTGCGCGAGTTCAACACCTATGTGCCGCTCGGCACCGCCGCACTGACCAATCCCGCGTTCGGCGCAGACATCTACTGGCGCGGGCGGGTCTGGGTTGACCAGTTGTATTTCGGCCTGAAAGGCATGGAGCAATACGGTTACCGCGAAGATGCCGTGAAAATGGCGCAGGCCTTCTTTGATCACGCCGATGGGCTGGTTTCGGATGCGCCTATACGGGAAAACTACAATCCGCTCAACGGTCAGCAACAGGGCGCACCTAACTTCTCGTGGAGTGCAGCGCATCTTTATATGCTGTACAACGATTTTTTCGGGCAGGGGAAATGAGGGAGTAAGGGCTGAATTTCAGGCACAAAAAAACCGCTTCAGAGAGCGGTTTTTTTGTTGGGTGATTCAGTTAGCGCTAAATCAACCTTTTAATACTAGCGGAAACAAGCAGCCCCAACGCTGAAAAGTTACACGATTAGGGCGAGATAGACAAGTCCCTGTGTGAAAAATAACCTTACACCAGGAATGGTCTTGATGCTAATCTTCTGCCGGGACTAATTCACCTGTTTAGCGACGGGTCACCGGGCTCAGGAATTAGCACTTGAGTACCGCGGGAATAAGCAGTCCCAATTCTGCTTGTCCTTCATCAGTCGGTCCCGGTGCTTATTGGTGAAACGCGGTTGTAAAAGGCCGCAACAATGAAAAAGTGTATTTATGCACTGATCGTTGTGCTGGGTTCTTTGATGACGTCGGAAAATGATGGATGGAACGTAAACGTTTCTCATATCAATATTAACGTCAACATAGGGTCTGGTTTGTAGTCATTAAGGAACCGCCCTTTGGGGCGGTTTTCTTAACTCAGTCTTTACGCCCTAATCCCCAGCACACCAGTCCCGCCACCAGAAGCGACGGGATCGTCGCGCCGACGTCAGGCAGCAGATTTGCCATCAGATGATAGACCGCGATACCGATAAACCAGGCCGCGACAGAGCAAATGTTCAGGTCCTTTTGTGTCTGCCGGCGCAGAACAAAATGATGCGTCAGTACCACGCCGAACAGCGGCGCAAATACCGAACCAATCAGCAGCAGGAAGTTTTCGTATTGCGTCAGCGGCACTGACCAGGCAATCAGCGTACACAGCAGGCCGATACCCAGCGTCAGTTTACCGACACTGACCGGCAGAGAAGTGCCCGCCGATACCGCCGCAGAGTGAATATCCGCAAAGGCATTTTCATGTTCATCCACCAGAATCAGCAACAGCGGGATACCCAGCGCAACGCCAGAAAGCGCCAGCAGCAGCGCATTGGCATCGGTCGATGTGCTGACAAACGCCAGCGTATAAGCGACACCGAGTGACATCATCCACACGCTGCCGAGGAAATATCCGCAGGCGGTGCCCCAGAAATTTTGTCGCGCAGATTTGCCGAAACGGGTGTAATCCGACACCAGCGGCAGCCATGAAAACGCCATCGACACCACGATATCGCAGGCCAGCGCGAACGGCATCGAACCGTCTCCGGCTTTATGCCACAGCGTCGATAAATCCGCGTGCAGGAACAGATAACCGGTCAGCCATGCGCAGCTCGCCAGCAGCAACCAGATACCCCAGCGGCGCAGCACCACGCGGATAAACGCCAGTGGCCCGCTGGCCGCTAGCAAGGTGGCGACGATGCCGAAAATAAACGTCCAGAGGGTCGGATCCGCCCAAAAGCTGCCGTCGCCCCAGGCCCGTTTTGCCAGCAGACTGGCGGCATCGCGCATCACCACAATTTCAAATGCGCCCCAGCCGACCAGCTGGATCAGATTGAACAAGACCGGCAACGCCACGCCACGTTTTCCGAGGCTCAGCTTTAGCGACGCCATTGAAGACAAACCGGTTTGCCCGCCGGTCACCCCGACCAGCGCCAGCAGCGCAACCCCGACGGCTGATCCCAACACAATCGCCGCCAGCGAACCCGCCAGCCCGAGTCCCGGTGCCAGAATCGCCCCGGCCTGCAACACCATCAGGCCCATACCGAGTGAGAACCACAACGAGAATAAATCAGACCAACCCAGCACCCGTGATTTTTCCGGCACAGACGCCTGCGGGGAGTAAATACTATTATCTTTCATGAGGTTAATTTCGTGGCTAATGCGAATGCCTGTTATAGCATATTGCGATGTGATCCTGATGAAGGGGCTGGGGAGAAGCGCACTTTTCGATTTTAATAGCGGAATTTCAGGTACAAAAAAACCGCTTCAGAGAGCGGTTTTTTTGTTGGGAGATTCAGTTAGCGCTAAATCAACCCAGTTTCACGCTTTAATAATAAGCGGGATCAGGCAACCCAAACGCCTCTAACTTACACCAGGGGTGGGAAGGCAGCAAGTTTAAATTCTGTACACATATCCTTATTGTTTTTATGGTCTTGGTGGTAGCATCTGCGCGGGGCTAGTTTGCCCGTTTAGCGACGGGTCACCGGGCTTGAAATTAGCACTTGAGTACCGCGCGGACAGGCAACCCAAACACTGCTTGTCCTTCTCCAGTCGGTCCCGGTGCTTATTGGTGGAACGCGGTTTTAAAAGGCCGCAACAATGAAAAAGTGTATTTATGCACTGATCGTTGTGCTGGGTTCTTTGATGACGTCGGAAAATGATGGATGGAACGTAAACGTTTCTCATATCAATATTAACGTCAACATAGGGGCTGGTTTGTAGCAGTAGAGGAACCGCCCTTCGGGGCGGTTTTTTTACACCTGCATTTTGGCTTGGGGAAACGCGCTATTTTTGCAAAGCAGTGATAAGGGTAGAATGCCGCCATGCTTTTCACCGAACGATAAAGAGTGACGGACCCGAATGAACGATAAAGTAAAACAAGACGACATTAACAAAGCACTTTGGGATGCCTGTGACACGTTCCGTGGCACCATCAGCGCGGATACCTATAAAGATTTCATCCTGACGATGCTGTTTCTGAAATACATCTCTGACGTCTGGCAGGATCATTACGATACTTACGCCAAAGAGCACGGTGATTCGCCGGAGCTGATCGAAGCGCTGATGAAAAGTGAGCGTTTTGTCCTGCCGCGTGATGCCAGTTATTACGCCATTTACGCCCGTCGTCACGAAGCCAAAAACGGCGAACGTATCGATCAGGCGCTGCACGCTATTGAAGAAGCCAACGGCACCAAACTTAAGGATGCCGGTAAAAGCGTGTTCCAGGATATTTCTTTCAACACCGATAAACTGGGTGAAGAAAAGCAGAAGAACGGCATTCTGCGCGAACTTATCGAGCATTTTGATAAACCGGAGCTGAACCTTAAACCGAGCCGCGTCGGCACGCTGGATGTCATCGGTAACGCTTACGAATACCTGATCAAGAAATTTGCCGCCAGTGGCGGGCAGAAAGCCGGTGAGTTTTATACCCCGCCGGAAGTGTCGGATTTAATGTCAGAACTGCTGGATCCGCAACCGGGCGATACCATTTGCGATCCGGCCTGTGGTTCGGCGTCATTGCTGATCAAATGCGGTGCCCGTGTGCGCACGAATCACGGTTCAAAGCATTATGCGTTGTACGGTCAGGAAGCCATTGGCTCCACCTGGGCGCTGGCAAAAATGAACATGTTCCTGCACGGCGAAGACAACCACAAAATCGAGTGGGGCGATACCATCCGCAACCCGAAATTGCTGGATAAAAACGGCGACCTGATGCTGTTTGATATCGTTACCGCTAACCCGCCGTTCAGCCTGGATAAATGGGGCCATGCGGATGCGGAAACTGATAAATTCAACCGCTTCCACCGGGGTATTCCGCCAAAAACCAAAGGCGACTATGCGTTTATCTCGCATATGATCGAAACCCTGAAACCTGCCACCGGTCGTATGGGCGTCGTCGTGCCACACGGCGTGCTGTTTCGTGGTTCCAGTGAAGGGAAAATTCGTCAGCAACTGATTGAAGAAAACCTGCTTGATGCGGTGATCGGCCTGCCGGAAAAACTGTTTTACGGCACCGGCATTCCGGCGGCGATCCTGATCTTTAAGAAAGATAAAATCGACAACAATGTGCTGTTTATCGACGCCAGCCGGGAATATAAATCCGGTAAAAACCAGAACGAGCTCAGCCCGGAAAATATCGCCAAAATCATCGCGACTTACCGCGAAGGCGGCTCTGTCGATAAATACGCCTATATCGCCAGCCTGAAAGAAATTCAGGAAAACGACTACAACCTGAATATCCCACGTTATGTCGATACCTTCGAGGAAGAAGAAGAGATTGATCTGGTGGCGGTGCGTGAAGAGCGTCTGGCTTTAACAGCGCAACTGGATGCGCTGGAAGCGGAAATGGCGGGATATCTGAAGGAGCTGGGTTATGAGTAAGGTTCCGGCGGGTTGGGAGCTTAAAAGTTTAGGTGAAGTGGCAGAGTTACAGCGTGGATTTGATCTGCCCGCAAAAGATCGAGTCGACGGTAATATTCCGATCATTTCTTCGGGAGGCTATTCCGGTTTCCATAATGAGCCTAGAGCAACGTCTCCAGGAATTGTCACAGGTCGATATGGCTCAATCGGTGATGTGTATTTTATTGAGGAAGATTTTTGGCCATTAAATACTTCCTTGTGGGTTAAAAATTTTCATGGAAATGAGCCAAAATATCTCTATTACCTGCTCAGTAGTATCGATTATAAAAAATTTAGTGATAAGACAGGTGTTCCTGGTGTTAATAGGAATGATCTGCATGCGATAAAAGTTTTTGTACCTCCTTATAAAGAACAAACCAAAATCGCCCAAATCCTCTCAACCTGGGATAAAGCGATTGCGACCACCGAAAAACTGATCGGCAACAGCCAGCAGCAGAAAAAAACGCTGATGCAGAGTTTGTTGACGGGGAAGAAGCGGTTGCCGGGGTTTGAGGGAGAGTGGCTTAGTGAAGAGCTTGGAAGTTTAGGTGAAACATATTCAGGCTTGACTGGTAAAACTAAAGAAGACTTTGGTTCTGGCTATCCTTATATTTCATATATGAATGTATATAAGAACACTGAAATTAATATAGATTTTTCTGAAAAAGTAAATATTGGGCCAAAAGAAAATCAATATAGAGTTTCTTATGGGGATATATTTTTCACAACATCTTCGGAGACTCCGGAAGAGGTTGGGATGTCTTCAGTTTTGCTTTCCCATATTGAAGATACCTATCTTAACTCATTCTGTTTTGGATACAGGCTTTTTACATTTGAAAAAGTATTACCCGAATTTTGTAAGTTTGTCTTCAGGGGCGATGAAATGCGGAGGAAAATTTCTAAACTTGCTCAAGGGGCAACCAGATATAATCTTTCTAAAAAGAGATTAATGCTCTTACGTATAGTTTTACCCCCACTCCCGGAACAACAAAAAATCGCCGCCGTTCTTACTGCTGCCGATAATGAAATCGAACTGCTGCAAAAGAAACTGGCCTTCCTGAAACAGGAAAAGGCCGCGTTAATGCAGCAATTGCTGACCGGTAAGCGCCGGGTGAAAATTCACACGACAGAGGAATGCATGGATGCCTGAAAATGATGTGATTTTGTATACCAGCGAAGACGGCATGGCGCAGTTTACCTTGCGTCAGCTTGGCGGTCAGGTGTGGCTGACACAGCTGGAAATCGCAGAACTTTACCAGACCAGTAAGCAAAATATCAGCAAGCATGTGAAAGGCATTTTCTCAGAGCAGGAGCTGGCTGAGGAGGCAGTTGTCAACCGTAAGTTGACAACTGCCAGTGATGGAAAAGAGTATCTGACTCAGCTGTATGCGCTGCCCTTAATTCTTGCCGTAGGTTATCGGGTACGTTCGACAAGAGGCACACAGTTCAGACGCTGGGCGACTCAGACGCTGGGTGAGTATTTGTCTAAAGGCGTGGTAATGGATGACGAGCGTCTTAAAGATCCTAAATGGGATTATTTCGATGAACTGCTTGAGCGCATTCGCGAAATACGTTCTTCGGAATTACGTTTCTATCAGAAAATTCGTGATTTGCTGGCGCTGTCTGAAGATTATCGCGCCAATGAAAAAGAAACCTCACTGTTGTTTGCCGAAGTACAAAATAAGTTATTTTTTGCTGTAACGGGTTTTACGGCTGCTGAATTAATTGTACAAAGAGCTGACCCGGATAAGCCGAATATGAACCTGTTCAGTTTCAAAGGTCAGCGTGTGCGTAAAGCCGATGTGGTGGTGGCGAAGAATTATCTTAGTAATGATGAACTGGACAGCCTTAACCGTCAGGTTTCAATGTTCTTTGAATTTGCCGAATTTCGTGCGGAAAGAAAGCAGCACTTAGTATTAAGTGACTGGCAGGAATACATCGATAAATTCATGGCATTTAACGATCAGCCAATTTTAAAACGAGCGGGTTCAGTGAGTCGTGAACAAATGACCTTAAAAGCACATCAGTGCTATGAGATTTTTGATCAGCAGCGCAAAAAGCATGATGCCCTGGAGGCTGACCGGATTGAACTGGAACAACTGGATCAGCTCGAAAAGCGTTTACAGAAGAAAAAGGACTAACTGATGTCGCAACCCGAAATGCATATCCCGCCGAAATACGAAGAAGAATATATCGCCAAATTACCCGCCCTGACGCTGATGGCGAATATGGGCTGGCGCTTTCTTTCGCCGCAACAGGCGCTGGATGCCCGCCACGGCAAACAGGATCAGGTGGTATTGCGTGAGGAGTTGCGCCGTGTGCTGCAAACCCGGCGTTTTCATTACGCGGGCAAAGCGCATCCGCTTTCTGAAAAATCTATCGAAAATATTATCAGTGAAGTCTGCAGTCCGGCGCTGAATGAAGGGCTAAGGCAGGCGAATCAGCGGATGTACAACCATTTGCTGTACGGTATCGCCGTCACTGAATTCGTGGATGGCCGTAAAACCAACCAGACGGTTTCACTGATTGACTGGAACAACATCGCCAGCAACAGTTTTCTGGTCACCGAAGAATTTCGTGTCACCCGCACGGGCGGCATTGGTTCTTCATATTATGACTGCCGTAAACCGGATATCGTCGGTTTTGTGAATGGCATTCCGATGGTAGTGATTGAGGCCAAGCGCCCGGTCAGTCAGGGCAAGAAAGGCCCGACCCTCGAAGAAGGTATTTCCCAAAACCTGCGTAACCAGATGCATGACGAAATTCCGCAGTTATTCGTCTACAGCCAGATTTTGCTTTCTGTTAACGGCAACGACGGGCGCTACGCCACCTGCGGTACCCCGCTTAAATGCTGGGGCGGCTGGCGGGAAGAAGATATTACCGACGCTGAAATGCTGGCGGTAAAAAATAAAAAGCTCAGTACGCAACAAATCACCTCGCTGTTTAGCCACCGTAAACCGCAAGATATCGCCTGGTATCAGAACCTGATTGCCGGCGGTCAGATGGCTGTCACCGGTCAGGATCAGATGCTCATCAGTCTGTTATTGCCGGCGCGTTTGCTGGACATGACCCGCCTGTATACGCTGTTCGATAATAAGATTGGCCGTGTGATTGCCCGTTATCAGCAGGTGTTTGGCATTAAGCGACTGACTGAGCGCATCAAACTCAAAAATGCGCAGGGGGGGCGTGAAGGCGGCGTGATATGGCATACCACAGGTTCCGGGAAATCGCTGACGATGGTGTTGTTCAGCAAAGCGTTACTGCTGGATGAATCGCTGAAAGCCTGCCGCTTCATCGTCGTGACTGACCGCGTGGATTTACAGACTCAGCTGAGTAACAGTTTTCTGTCGGGCGATCAGCTGCCCGGCAAGCACGATCATCAGAAAGCCATGGCGACTTCGGGCGCGCGTCTGGCGCAGCAAATCGGCAAAGGCAAAGAGCGAATTATCTTCTCGCTGATCCAGAAATTTACCTCCGCAACAGAATTGCCGGAGTGTTTTAACGACGACCCGAATATCGTCGTGCTGATCGACGAAGGCCACCGCAGTCAGGGCGGTGAAAACCATATCCGCATGAAACTGGCGTTGCCCAACGCGGCTTTTGTGGCTTTTACCGGTACGCCATTACTGAAAGATGATAAAACCACCAATAAGTTTGGCCCGATTGTTCACGCTTATACCATGCAACGTGCGGTGGAAGACAAAGCCGTTTCCCCGTTGCTGTATGAAGAGCGAAAGCCTGAGCTGAACGTGAATGAGAAAGCCGTCGACAGCTGGTTTGAACGCATCACCAAAGGACTGAGTGACACGCAAAAAGCCGATTTAAAACGCAAATACTCCCGCAAAGGTGCAGTTCAAAGCTCTGATGATCGTATCCGGCTGATCGCTCTGGATGTCGCCAACCATTTCAGTAAACATATTACGGAGGGTCTGAAAGGCCAGTTGGCGTGCGACAGCAAACTCTCGGCGATCAAATATAAAAAGTACCTCGATGAGGCCGGATTGTTTGAATCTGCTGTGGTCATGAGTCCGCCAGATACCCGTGAGGGCAATACCAGCATCGACGAAGCCACTCTGCCGGAAGTCTCGAAGTGGTGGAAAGACAATGTCGGCAGTCAGGATGAGCAGAAATATACCCGCGATCTGATTAAACGTTTTGAGAAAGATGAGCAACTTAAGCTGCTCATCGTGATCGATAAATTACTTACCGGTTTTGATGAGCCGCAGAACGCCGTGTTGTATATCGATAAATCGCTGAAAGGCCATAACCTGATCCAGGCGATCGCCCGTGTAAACCGGCTGCATGACAAGAAAAAAGAAGGATTGCTGATCGACTACCGCGGTGTGCTGGCCGAACTGGATACGACCATCGCCAAATATCAGGATCTGGCCTCACGAACGCAGGGCGGTTATGACATCCATGATATCGACGGTTTGTATAATCAGATGAGCAGCGAATATAAACGCCTGCCTTTACTCTATAACACCCTGTGGGCGATATTTGACGGGGTGACGAATCAAAGTGACCCGGAACAATTACGTCAGGCGCTGGTGCCCAAAATGGAGCTCCGTCACGGCGAGTTTGTCGATATTCATCTGAAACGTCGTGAAGATTTTTACGAGGCTCTCAGTGCCTTTGCCAGTTGCCTGAAAGTGGCATTGCAGTCAGCGACCTTCTTTGAAGACAGCAGCTTTACCGATGCTGACCGCAAAAATTACAAAGATACGGTCAGGCAACTTTCGATTTTGCGTTTACAGATAAAAGAGGATGCCGGTGAAACGGTAGATTATGACGAATACGCTGACCAGGTGAAAAAGCTGCTGGATAAACATGTGGTGGGCGTGCAGATAAAAGAGCCTGATGCGGTGTATAGCGTGTCTAAAATGGGTCAGCAAAAGCTGAAAACACCGGATGCCTCTTGGTCGGAAGATAAAACGCGTAACGAAACCGATATCATCAAAACCCGCGTAACCAAAATGATTGAGCAGGATTTGCATGATGATCCTTACGCGCGGGAAGCCTTCTCTGCGTTGCTGATGAAAACCATCGAAGAAGCCGAAAAACAGTTCGATCATCCTTCCAAACAATACCTGCTGTACTCCGAATTTATGCAGGACGTTGAAAACCGCCGCCTGCAGGATATTCCTGATGCATTTGGCAGCAACAAGCATGCGCAGGCCTACTACGGCGTGTTTAAAAAAACCTTGCCGCAGGTGTTCGCAACGGCAGATAAGCAGGTCGAGAAGAACTGGACCGATCTGGCGTTTGTGGTTGATGCTGAGGTTGACTGTGCCGTTACCGAGAATTCCATTAACACGCAAAATATCGAAGCTGCCATTCGTACCCGTTTGTTGCCGATGTTATTTCAGCAGTGCAAAGACGTCGGGGCGGGTATCCATCAGGTGAATATGATTGTCGAAAGCGTGGTGCAAATCACCCGCGTTGGCTTATCGGGCATATAGGGGAAATATGAGCGTAAGAATTGCGGTTCCCCGGCCACGTAAATATTCGCCTGATCAGTGCTTTCACTATGGCGACGAGCGCATTTGCTTTGAAATCAGCACCCGGCGCAGTCAGAAAAGTAAGGTGTTGATCAAAGTGCATCCGGATTGCCGGGTGCAGGTGGCTGCGCCGGAAAACAGTTCCGATGAAGAAGTGCTCGGTGCGGTTAAAAAACGCGGACGCTGGATCTGGCAACAACTGCGGGATTTCCGCGCCCAGCAGGAGCATCTGACCGAACGGCAATATATCAGCGGTGAAAGCCATTATTATCTCGGCAAGCAATACATGCTGAAAATCCTGGTGGAACCGCAAGAGAAGCCACGGGTCAAAATGCTGCGCGGTAAGCTTGAAATTACGGTGCGGGAAAAGAATCCCGAGCGCATCCGCGTTTTGCTCAATGAATGGTACAAAGACCGCGCCAAAGAGGTGTTCGCCCGAAGGCTGGAGGAGATGCTCGTTCAGGCGCTGTGGGTGAGTGAAAGACCGCCGCTGCGCGTGCAAACCATGCAAACTCAATGGGGCAGTTGTTCACCGCTGGGGCGTATAACCCTGAATCCCCACCTGGTCAAAGCGCCACGGGAAAGCATCGATTATGTGATTTTGCATGAATTGTGCCACCTGGCGGAGCATAACCATAGCGAGCAGTTTTACCGCCTGATGAAGCAGGTGATGCCGCATTGGGAGAAGGTAAAAACTCACCTTGATAGTATGGCGGCGGCATTATTGAATGGCAGCCATCGGGCGTAGTGATTTCTAATAGAAAAGGGATGCCAATGAAAGAATATAACAATTTAATTACGGATCTTGCTCTGCTTGAGAGTCATGTGTTGGCCGATTTTATTGCTTCACTCTACGGCGAAGACGAGATTTTGGATAAGAGAATAGAACGGCTTCTGCTTAAAAAAGATATACCGGCATTATTTGAAGCGCTTAAGAACGAGATAAAATCATTGCGCCGGGGGCGGCATTATTACAGCTATTATGAAACCAGCGAGCTTGCAAATAAAATCTATGATTTACAGAAGGACATTGAAAATAGCGTAATGCCCATCTCTGCGGATAAGGCTTTTCAATTGTTCAATGATTTACTCGCCACAGCGGAAAATTCGCTTAATCGGTGTGATGATTCTGATGGTTATATTGGCGATATTTATCGGGATACTTCTTTGTTATGGCTGAAGGCAGCAAGTCGGAGTGCTGTACCCGCTAAAGGCTGGATGCCGGTTGTCAGAAAATTAGTAGAAGATAACGAGTACGGCATTCTTGACCCGATTTTGCCGAATGCCTCAATGCTGTTGACTGAAGACGAGTTGCGACAACTGGCAGATTATTATGAAGACAAACTGCGCACTTCACTCAAAAAAAGAGATGAGGAAACATTTGATGATGGTATCTGGTCTGCGCATCTTCATGGCATCGCTGAGTCTTTAAAAGACCCCGCTTTGTTTATACAGACGACTCTGTTGCTCAGTCCTTCGCCTGATTACAGACAAAAGGAAAGCATTATCAGGTTCTGTATCCATTGTGGGGCTTACGATGAGGCCATGAAATGGTTGCAGGGTAAATGGGGTAATGGCGACCGGGCTCGACCGGAAGCGACGCGGTTAGCGTTATTAGCCGATTGTTATCAGGCACTGGAGCAGCATGATAATTATCTGAAAACATTAATCGAATTGCTGGATGTTAAGCCTGATTATGCAAATTTACTGCGCACGCTTGCTTTGGTTTCAGATAATGAGGCGCAACAATTGCGCGATAAATTCATTATGTCAGTTCTCAAAGAGCCGGAGCTTTATGATCAGTTAGATCCATTATTAAAACTCCATGAATATGGAAAAGCTGAAGAACTGGCGATAAAAGGTATTCACGAAGTGGCTGAATGGCATTACACGCAGTTGCTTTCACTGCTGGATGACGTACCTGCAAATGAGCATATCCTGCGTGTTATTCTTTTTCGAAGCCTGACTGATGATATTTTAGCCGGGGGCAGAACTCAGGCTTATCATCATGCTGCCAGTTATCTACAGCAACTTGATCAGCTGGATAACGAAATCAAAACTTATTCTGCTTTACCTGATCACGCTGTTTATATGGGGAAAGTTAAAGAGAAGCATGGTCGTAAATACAGTTTTTGGGCGAAATACAATCCTCAATGAGACTATTTCAACTCCTTTCACTTCAACTCCTCTCATTTCGAATGAATCACAATCATCCCCAATTTTTCCAGCAAATGGCTTTGCTGCCAGTCGTCGATTTTCACGCCATCGAGATCGACTTTACGGATGTTCAGTTCGCCCAGATCTGAATTCGTCAGGTCGCAATGGGTGATATTGACGTTATTCCAGTCGAACTCGGTGAATTCGCCGCCGGACAGGTCGGAGCCGCTTAAGTTTGCGCCCTGCACGTTTGCGCCGGTCCAGCGGTTTTCCCATAACTCGCATTTCTCCAGAATGACTTTGCTGAAGTTGGCGTAGCTGAAGTTATTTTTGGTCATGAAGGCGCTGCAAAACCAGGTGCGCGAGGTGATCATGTTCATAAAGCTGGCACCGCTGAAATCTGCGCCGGTGGCTTTGCATTCACGGATTTCACAGCCCAGCGCCTGAATGTTTTTGAAATCCGCCATCGTCAGGTCACAACGCTTAAAGCTGGCATCCTGCAATTTTGCATGCTGGAAAGAGCAGCCTTTTTGTTCTTCATCATCGTAAAAAAGACAATCGACAAATGCGGTTTCTGACAGATCGGTGCTGTCGAACCGGCAGCGGTAAAAGCGGCAGTTCTCCAGTGTCTCGCCGGTGAATTGCTTCACGCTAAAACGCTGGTCAGTGAATACTTGATTGGTGAACATCCTCAATCCTGTTAATTTTTTATTTCAGTTATAAATAGGTTACCAGAAGAACCAGGACACGTTAATGATTTTATATTATCCGCAGTTTGCTTTATTTTATAATATTTTCAATCTGATTAATTATTAAGTAAGTGGCTATGAAGGTATTTTTATTTTAATCTCTTCGTTATTTACTTTTGAGCATGGAGCATTAATATATGCTTGCACCGGATAAAAAAGTTTTCACCAAAAAGACAGCAGGCGAAAAGATCTTACACAATACCCGCAACAGATGGTCTTCACAAACCAGTGAGAGCATGATGCGTAATGGTATTCTGTGGAAGCCCGGCAAGAAAACGATAGATGATTATTCTGTGCATAACTATCACGCATTACGAATAGCACTGGGTAAATTGACGATTCAGGAGCAGAGTTTTTTTAACACCCTGACTCAGGCACCTTTCTATGCTGTTCACTGCACAGATTCACTTGACGTGGTCAATAAAAACAACGATCTGATTTTATATTCAAGGAAAAAATTAATCAGTAAGGGGATCCGGTTTAATGCAGATAACACGCAGCCTATAGATATTTCGATGTTGGGAAATGACGGTTATGTGTTTTTTTCTTTAGAAGTGGGTTCACCATTACTGAAATCCTCAAGTCGCTTTGGCAGTATATTTTATAAAATAGCCTATTCCCATCCTGTTTTTCGAAATTCATCGTTGGTGTTAACGGATCAGGTCGCATTAGTGATGCCGAGATGTCATATTCCAGAACTGAGCCGGGAGGCTGTTAGCCTATTAGAAAAGAGGGCGTTTAATCGTCTGTCGATAATTTTTAACGGGAAGATGCTCTCCATTTTAGGACTGACGTATTCTATTATTTTAGATAGCCGGAGTTTACCGCCCGCAGATCAGAAAATAATCCTGTCTGCCAGAAATAACGCACAACTGTCTAACGTAGTGAACAGTTTTTTCCGGCCGGAGATCCGTGTACCGAAAATGGTTGGCATAAAATCTGATGAATATGCAATCCATATGGAGCATTACAAGCCACGTATGAGCAGGTCCAGTTCAAGTGATAGTGATGAAGGCGCTTATGGTAGCGATTTCTTCGGCTCAGGTTCAGACAGCTCAGAGGCAGAAGACTGACAGTCTGCAGTGTGAAAAGTAGTCTACCTTGATTAAGAACGAATCGGTTTGTGGGCAAATTTTACCCTGTCAATTTTGCCCAATTCCCTGCCTGTTACTATGCTCAAAGACTTAAAGGAACTCAGGCAAAGGAAAATCCAAAAATGCGTCTCTCTCCTCTTTTTCTCTCTTTAACTCTGGCATGCAGCCAATACGCAGCCGCTGCACAATCCACATCTGCACCGGCACCAATGCAGGAGCACGTTATGAATCACGCCATCAACGCAGATAACCCATTCCTGAAACCCAGCCCGCTGGAATATCAGGCGCCACAATTTAATCTCTATAAAGACAGCGATTACGAGCCGGCCATTCTGGAAGGCATTCGCCAGAAACTGGCTGAGGTCGATAAAATCGCTAACGATACAGCGCCGCCTACTTTTGAAAATACTTATGTGGCGCTGGAAAAATCCGGCGTCATGCTGCAGCGCGTACAAAATGTTTTTGGCGCGATGACCGGCGCAAATACCAACGACACGCTGCAAAAAATCGACGAAGACACGTCGCCTGAACTGGCAGCGATGGATGACAGTATTCATCTCAACAGCAAACTGTTCGCGCGGCTGAAAGCGGTGTATGACCAGCGTGGCAGCCTGAAAGTTTCTCCGGAATCACAACGCCTGATTGACGTGACGTTTAAAGATTTCGAGCTGGCAGGTGCCAATCTTTCTGATGCGGATAAAGACAAACTCAAGGCGCTGAATCAGCAGGCCGCGACGCTCAGCACGCAGTTCACTAACAAATTGCTGGCCGCGACCAAAGCGGGCGGCCTGACGGTGAAAGATAAAGCGCAGCTTTCCGGGCTAAGTGATGCTGAGTTATCGGCTGCCGCGCAGGCCGCCAAAGACCGCAAGCTGGACAACGCCTGGCTACTGGTGCTGCAAAACACCACTCAGCAGCCGTTATTACAGTCGCTGGATGACCGTGACACGCGCAAAGCGCTGTATGAAGCTTCCATCAATCGCGCTGAAAAAGGCGATGCCAACGACACCCGTACGCTGATTGCGAAGCTGGCAAAAGTCCGCGCGGAGCAGGCTCAGGTGCTGGGTTTCCCAAGCTATGCCGCGTGGAAGCTGGAAGATCAGATGGCGAAAACGCCGCAAGCCGCACTGGATTTCATGCACAAAATTGTGCCAGCCGCGACCGCCCGCGCACAGCGTGAGGCGCAGGATATTCAGGCAGAAATCGATAAACAGAAGGGTGGATTTAAAGTGGCTGCCTGGGACTGGCAGCACTATGCGCAGCAGGTTCGCAAAGAGAAATATGATCTGGACGACGCGCAGATCAAGCCGTATTTCGAGCTGAATAACGTGCTGGAGAACGGGGTGTTTTATGCCGCTAACGTGCTGTACGGCATCACGTTTAAAGAGCGCAAAGACCTGCCGGTATACAACCCCGACGTGCGGGTTTTCGAGGTGTTCGATAAAGACGGTAAATCGATGGCGCTTTTCTATGCCGATTATTATCAGCGTGATAATAAAGGCGGCGGCGCGTGGATGAGCAATTACGTCGATCAGTCGAAATTACTGGGTAATAAGCCGGTGATTTATAACGTGGCGAACTTCCAGAAACCGGCGGCAGGGCAACCGGCATTGCTGTCGTGGGACGATGTCATCACCCTGTTCCACGAGTTTGGTCACACGCTGCACGGTTTGTTTGCCGATCAGGAATACCCGAGCCTTTCCGGCACCGCGACACCGCGTGATTTTGTCGAATTCCCGTCGCAGTTTAACGAGCACTGGGCGAGCGATCCGAAAGTGTTTACTCACTTCGCTAAACATTATCAGACTGGCGAAGTGATGCCGCAGGCCTTGCAGGACAAAATCGAAAAGGCCAGTAAGTTCAACAAAGGGTATGACATGACCGAGCTGCTGGCCGCGGCGTTGCTGGATATGCACTGGCACAGTCTGAGCGCAGACGCCCCGCAGCAGGACGTTGATAAGTTCGAAGCGGAGTCACTGGCGAAAGATAAAGTGAATCTGGCGTATGTGCCGCCGCGTTACCGTTCCAGCTATTTCCAGCACATTTGGGGTAATGGCTATGCGGCCGGATATTACGCCTATCTGTGGACCGAAATGCTGGCCGACGATGCCTTTGCCGGTATCACCGAACAGGGCGGGCTGACGCGGGAGAATGGTCAGAAATTCCGCGACCAGATCCTCTCACGTGGTAACAGCGAAGACCTCGAAAAGCTCTACGAAACCTGGCGTGGCAAAGCGCCGTCGATTGAGCCGATGCTGAAAAACCGCGGGCTGGAAGAGTAACTTTGATTAAGGCGGTTTTGACATCCTAAAAGAAAACCCCGCTACCATTTTCATGATAGCGGGGTCTTTATCCTTGCGCTTTATGTCGGGGAACTGAGCACCATGACTAAGATGGGAGAAGAACCGTCAACTAGCTACAGCGGCAAAATTACGCGCTCTTGACGAAGCTGTCAACCGCAGAGTAGCGTAGCGGCGTGACAAAATGGACAACGTAAAGGAAGACGAAAATGCCACAAAGTTATGATTATCAGGAACCGAGACGCCTCCTGAGTCAGCAGCGGTTAACAAGCTATGAGTCCTCACTTAAAACGCAGAATGACGCCGAATTGTTTGGTGCATATTGCTGGAATCTCGCGGTGACTGGGGCATTTTACCCCCTTGTCCAATTACTGGAAGTTGCCTTAAGAAATGCGTTACATAATGTCGCTTTAACGCATTACCCTTGCCCGGCGGGGAAATTCTGGTACGAAGAAATTCCCGCAACACCTGTTTTAAATCCAGATGGCAAATTTGTTATCGCGCCTCATGCAAAGAAATTTAGTGAGAAGATGAAGTCTGCTTATAAAGAGGCCAGGCAAACGATCGTGGAAAAAACAGGATTTATTCTGGAACCTTCCATTGATCAGATCATCGCGAATACCGCATTTGTCACCTGGGAGTATCTTCTTGATGGCGCATTTTATAATGGTAGTGACAAGCGTTTTCTTTGGCCTCACCAGTTAACTAAAGCATTTAAAAAGCTTCCAAGGGTGACGGGCGTCAGTAATGTGCAATACCTGCAACGAGATGCGATTCGCCGCCGAATCGAAGAAATAAGGCATTTTCGCAACCGGCTTGCACACAATGAGCCAGCATGGCGGGTAGAAAATCTTAAATCCAGAAGTGAGGTCATTGCTCATTTACTCGAAAAACTGGATAACATGCTGGAATTGCTATTTTGGATATCTCCGGCATTCAGGCGCTATATTCAGGACATTGGGATTGAAAACCGTATCAGGCAACTTTTGAGCTTAAATGAGCTAAATCGTTATATGCATATCTATGAGCACTACCCGATAAAGAATTTGGAATCCCTTTATATGCTCACAGAGAAGTCCAATAATGAAAATTGTCGTTTCCATTTTGATATCAATGGGCTAAATGGATTTTTGGTTCCTTCTAATACCCGATTAATGCAATAACTCCAGGATATCAGACAGGCGTATTGCATTTTCCGCCATGCACGTTTTATCTAAAACGTCGCTTAACGCGACGCCAGCCGGTGCCCCATCCAGAAGAATACCAGGCCGCCCACCGAGGCGGCGATCAGCGCGACAAACATCACCGGCGGGGCGGCGTAACTGAGCAGAAAACCGCACATCACCGGGTTTATCGCGCCGCCGAGATTGCTCAGATTCTGCATCCCGTAATAACTGCCTTTCATGTTTTCCGGCGCGATAAAGTCGATAAACATGTATTCCACCGGAATAACGATCAGCTCGCCGAAACTGAAAATCGCCATGGCGATCACCCAGAACAGTACGGATTGTCCGGCAGTCATAAAGCCAATCAGGCCGATGATGAAGAAAATTGTGCCGAGCAGCAGCCATTTCAGCAGCGTATTTTGCTTCATCCGGCTGCTTAATATGTACTGGAAAGCGATAACAATCACGGCGTTGGTGATCATCACTGCGCCGATAATCTTGTAGGCAAAGGTCGCGTCCGACACCAGGATCAGATACTGCGACAGATAACCGGCGAACTGCCCGAACACTATCGACCCCAGCGTACTGCCCAGCGTGAAGTAAATCAGGCGGCGGTCGTGCGCGAGAATACTCAATGTCTGGCGCAGATTGGGTTTGGGCAGCGGTTTTTGTTCAGGCGTGGTCTGCGGCGGTTTATGCGGAATATTGCGCAATCCCCAGGTCAGGGAAATCACGGTGCCCAGTGCCAGCACGCCGGAAATCACGAACGGCAGCATCGGGCTGAAACCCGCCAGCCAGACGCCCAGCGACGAACCTACCGCCCAGCCGACGTTCACCAGCGTATAGTTCATCGAAAAGGCTTTCACCCGCTTTTCCACCGGCAACCAGCTGGCGATACAGGCTTTAAGCGTGATGCTGAGCAGGGCGTATGACGCATTCAGCAGCGCCAGAACCAGCAGAACGCCGGTCACATTGGGCAGAAACGGCAGCAGTAAAAAGCTCAGACCAAACAGGCTGACGGAGACGGTGATCAGCGTCCGGTGATTGAATTTATCCACCAGATAACCGCCGTACAGACTACTGAGAATGCCGATCGCCAGGCTGGCTCCGAGAATAATCCCGACGCTTTTCGGCAACAGATGATAGTGCTCAGTCAGATAAATCGTGATAAACGGCAGTGTGACGCCTCGTCCGATAGTGAGTACTAACGAACTGGCTAACAGCGCGAGAATTAACGGCGGCATTCCCTTCATGTTAAACGGCATTCCCTGAGTAACGGCAACATTTTCGTTACATCATAAAGGAGTCTGCGCAGTATTTTTCATTACAAAAAAGAGGGATTTAAGAGAGTTGCGCGGCTATCCCCGCGCTTGCCGGAATTTCCCTTACGGCTTCTGCGGTGCCACGCCGTGGAACAGCAAAAGAGCGACGTGTTTGCGCAGCATATCGGGGGAAATAGGCGACGCGCCTTCCTGACGCATTTTCATTGAGGCCATCGGGAAAAGCGTCAGGCCGAACAGTGAAATAAACAGCAATGCCGGATTAAGATCCGGGTTCAGTTTTCCTTCGGCCTGCCAGCGGGTGATGCATTCATGCACGATTTTGCGGTTCTTGTCGCCGTTGCGTTCTTCCATGCGTTTTTTCAGCATGCCGCTTTCGCTGATGACTTCGCGCACCCACAGCGGCGCCACCCACGGATATTTTTCTGCCGCATCAATCATGCACTGCGCCATGTGGGTGATCGCCATCAGCGGATCGTCGGCGTGCGTTTCAAAAATGTCGGTAAATCCGGCACGCACCGGCTGAAAACGTTCGTCGATCATCACGTCCAGAAGCTGCTCGCGGGTCCTGAAATAGTAATGGAGCATGGCGGTAGTGACGCCCGCTTCTTTGGCGATCATGCTCAGCGGCGTTTCAGCGATGCCGTATTGGGCAAACAGTTTCAGAGCCGCGTCCAGCAGCAGTTCACGCTTATCTGCTCCGGATTTTGCACTGCGCGGACGGCCCGGACGACGCGCGGTTGTCGTCTCCGGTTTTTGATCCTTTTGTGCGGATCTCGCCGTTTCTGAGATTTTTCTGTCTGCCATAAGGGGGGTGATCCATTGACCAGATTAATTTGATGCTTCAATATTAATTATACAGTTAATTAATTACAAGTCAGGATGTCATTCATGACGACAATAAATTCGGCACAGAGCGAAGTCACGAAGGAGAAGCCTTCAATAAAGCTGCTGTTCTCCGCGCTGATGCTGGTGATGCTGCTGGCCGCACTCGACCAGACGATTGTGTCTACCGCGTTGCCGACTATCGTCAGCGAGCTCGGCGGGCTGGATCAGCTCTCGTGGGTGGTGACCTCTTATCTGCTGGCTTCCACAATTGTGGTGCCGCTATACGGTAAGTTTGGTGATCTGCTCGGACGCAAAATCGTGCTGCAAACGGCGATCATTGTGTTCCTGCTCGGTTCGGTATTGTGCGGACTGGCGCAAAACATGACGCAGCTGATCCTGATGCGCGCCCTGCAAGGGCTGGGCGGTGGCGGATTGATGGTGGTCAGTATGGCGGCGGTCGGTGATGTCATTCCGCCATCAGAGCGCGGGAAATATCAGGGACTGTTCGGCGGCGTATTTGGTCTGGCGACGGTGATCGGGCCGCTGATCGGTGGTTTTCTGGTGGAGCATATTTCGTGGCGCTGGATTTTCTACATCAACCTGCCGCTGGGGATTTTTGCCCTGCTGGTGATTGGCGTGGCGCTGAAATCGCAAAGCGCGCGCATCCGCCATGAAATCGATTTTCTCGGCGCGGGTTATCTCGCGGCGGCGCTGACCTGCATCATATTGTTCACCAGCGAAGGCGGCACGGTGTATCAGTGGTCGGATCCGCAGCTGTGGTGCATTCTGGCGTTCGGTATCGTGACGCTTGGCGGCTTTATTTACGAAGAGACGCTGGCGGCAGAGCCAATCATTCCGCTGGGTCTGTTCCGCGACCGCACCTTCCTGCTGAGCTGCGCAATCAGCTTTATTATCGGCATGTCGCTGATGGGCTCGATGACTTTCCTGCCGCTGTATCTGCAGGTGGTGAAAGGGTCGTCGCCGTCGGGAGCAGGGATGCAGTTGTTGCCGCTGATGGGCGCATTGTTGTTCAGTTCGATAGTCAGCGGGCGTCTGATCAGCCGTATTGGCCGTTATCGTATTTTCCCGATTATCGGTACGTTACTGAGTTTCACCGGCATGGTGCTGCTGGGCTTTCTGAAAGTCAGTACGCCGGTACATATGCTGTATCTCTATATCGGCGTGCTCGGTTTCGGTCTGGGGATGGTGATGCAGGTGCTGGTGCTGGCGGTGCAGAACTCGGTTTCGATGAAACAAATGGGCGTGGCGACCTCCGGTGTGACGCTGTTCCGCTCGATTGGGGGGTCTATCGGCGTGGCGATGTTTGGCGCGATTTTCACCCACGTTCTGCGTGATCAACTGGTGGCGCTGATCCCCGAAGGCACGGTGCTTCCGCGCTCACTCAGCGCGCAGGCAGTACAAGAATTACCGACCGCCATACGCGATGATTATTTGCAGGCGTTTGGCTCGGCGCTGCACTCGGTATATCTGATTGCGGCCTGCGTCATGGTGCTGGCGTTTGTGTTGTCGCTGCTGCAAAAAGATGCGGTGCTGAAGAAATAACCGGCTGTAATCCCCGTGATTTGCACTAAGCTTTCCCCTTTACGGCGTTGAAATGGCATGGAAACCAGCAACGCCGACAGGGAAATCATAAAGGGGATCGCTATGCTGTTTCGCCGTTTCGAGCGAATGATCGACATCTTCCGTGAGGCACCGGCTGCTGAGCCGCCGGATCAGGTTTTGCCTTTCTATCTTTATTATCTGCGCCAGGTCTGGCCGAGTTTTGCGATTTTGCTGGTGGTGGGGCTGGTCTGTGCGCTGATTGAAGTCTCGCTGTTCAGCTATCTCAGTCAGATTATCGATCTGACCAAAGACACTCCGCCGGGCAGTTTTTTCACCGACCATATGGGCGAGCTGTTGTGGATGGCGGCGGTGGCGATGATCCTGCGGCCGGTATTTATCGGGCTGCATGATTTGCTGGTTCACCAGACTATCAGCCCTGGTATGACCAGCATGATCCGCTGGCAGAATCATAAGTATGTCCTCAAACAAAGCCTGAACTTTTTCCAGAGTGATTTCGCCGGACGCATTGCCCAGCGCATTATGCAGACCGGTAACTCGCTGCGCGATTCTGCGGTGCAGGCGGTGGACGCCATCTGGCACGTGGTGATTTACGCCGCCAGTGCGCTGTTCCTGTTTGCCGAAGCGGACTGGCGGCTGATGATCCCGCTGATTATCTGGATATTCGGTTACGGTGTTTGTCTGCGTTATTTCGTGCCGCGCGTGAAGCAGCGTTCGGTGCAGTCGTCGGAAGCGCGCTCGAAACTGATGGGCTGCATTGTTGACGGTTACACCAATATCACCACGCTGAAACTGTTCGCGCATACCGATCTGGAGCAGAAATACGCCCGCGAAGCGATTACCGAACAGACTGAGAAAACTCAGCTGGCGGGGCGCCTGGTCACCGGCATGGACGTGTCGATTACCACACTCAATGGCTTGCTGATTGTCAGCACCACGGGTCTGGCGCTGTGGTTGTGGACGCAGTCGCTGATAAGCGTCGGAGCCATCGCGCTGGCGACCGGTCTGGTGATCCGTATCGTGAATATGTCTGGCTGGATCATGTGGGTGGTGAACGGTATTTTCGAAAATATCGGCATGGTCCAGGATGGCCTGCACACCATTGCGAAACCGCTGACCGTCACCGATCAACCGCAGGCGAAAGCGCTGAAAGTCGATCAGGGGGCGATCCACTTTGATCACATTCAATTTAATTATGGCAAAGAGAATTACGGCAAAGAGAATTCTGGCAAAGGCGGAAAGGTGATCCCCAATCTGGATCTGGCGATCCGTCCCGGCGAGAAGATCGGCCTGATCGGGCCTTCCGGCGCGGGGAAATCCACGCTGGTGAACCTGCTGCTGCGCCTGTATGACATCGACGGTGGCCGCATTGTGATTGACCAGCAGAATATTGCTGAGGTCACGCAGGAAAGCCTGCGCGCGCAAATCGGCATGATCACGCAGGACACCTCGCTGCTGCACCGTTCTATCCGCGATAACCTGCTGTACGGCAGGCCGGGAGCGACGGAAGAAGAGTTGCAGCTGGCAATCCGCCAGGCGCGTGCCGATGAATTCATTCCGCAGCTTTATGATTCGCTGGGCAGAACCGGGCTGGATGCCCATGTCGGTGAGCGTGGCGTCAAACTCTCCGGCGGCCAGCGTCAGCGTATTGCGATTGCCCGCGTATTACTGAAAAACGCGCCGATCCTGATCATGGATGAAGCCACGTCAGCGCTGGATTCCGAAGTGGAAGCGGCGATTCAGGAAAGTCTGGAGACGCTGATGGGCGGCAAAACCGTAATTGCCATCGCGCACCGCTTATCGACGATTGCCAAAATGGACCGGCTGGTGGTGCTGGAAAAAGGGCAGATTGTCGAGATGGGCAATCACGCCGAACTGCTGGCGCACGGCGGGCTTTATGCGCGCCTGTGGCAACATCAGACCGGCGGATTTGTCGGTATGGATTAAGTCCTGCACTTAACAGACGTCGTGCCGGTAGGGCAGCACTTCACGGGCTTCGTCGGCCCAGCGCTGCACGCCGGCACGTTCTTCTACTAAAAAATCTTCCACGGCATCACGTAAACCCGGATGACGTAAATAGTGCCACGAGTCGGTGATCACCGGCTCAAAGCCCCGCAGCAATTTGTGTTCGCCCTGTGCGCCCGCATCAAACCGTCTCAGCCCGCTGGCAATCGCGTATTCCATCCCCTGATAGAAACAGGTTTCAAAATGCAGCCGGTCGAATTCTGCCAGACAGCCCCAGTAACGCCCGTATAAGGTATCGCCGCTGATTAAGCTGAACGCCATCGCTACGTCGCGGCCGTTTTGTTGCGCGAATACCACGCGGATCGCCTCAGGCATTCTTTCCGCCAGCAGGCTGAAGAATGCGCGGGTCAGATACGGCGACTGACCGCGAATGTGATAGGTATTGCTGTAGCAGGCATAGACGAAATCCCATTGCGCTTCAGTGACCTGCGCGCCTCCCAGCCAGACAAAATCAATGCCCTGCGCCGCTACCTGTTCGCGCTCTTTGCGAAACTGTTTACGCTTGCGCGACGTGAGCGCGTCGAGGTAATCCTGAAAATCGCGATAATCACGGTTTTGCCAGTGATACTGCAACCCTTGCCGGTGCTGCCAGACGGGTTCTGCTCCGATCAGCCGGTTGGCGCGTTCATCGGTAAAATTGATGTGTGCGCCGGTCAGACCGTTTTCTTCAAGATAATCTGGTATCGCCTGCAACAGACTGACTGCTGCCGGTTCATCGCCCAGCAATCGTGCGCCGGTCACCGGGCTGAACGGCACCGCGCCGAGCCATTTCGGGTAATAAGCAATCCCGGAACGCTGGCAGGCATCTGCCCAGCCCTGATCAAACACGTATTCGCCATAAGAATGACGTTTGCGGTAGCCGGGAATGGCGGCGAGGATGTTGCCGTTTTCCTGCCAGGTCAGGTGCTGCGGACGCCAGCCTGAATTTGGGCCCAGGCTGCCGCTGTCTTCCAGTGCCGATAAAAAGGCATAGCTGAGGAACGGCTGTTGCGCAGGCACCAGCGCATCCCACTGAGCAGCAGGACAATCGGCCAGACGGTCTAACGTGATAACAGGCATCAATTATTCTCGCTGTGGCGTAAAAGAGAAATCGGTTAACTGTCGTTCAGGCAGGGGGATATTACGGCAGAGGTTAAGATAACAATATAATAAGACTTAAGTCGCTGATTTATCATCCGGAACATTATTTAAAAATGTTCCGGATGTTTTATTTAACGGGCAATTAACTGGCGCGAACTTCCGGGTTATCTGACAGCGAAATAAAGGAGGCGCTTTTCGCATCAAAGGCTTCGATGCAACCCGATTCAATATCATACACCCAGCCGTGCAGGGTGATTTCCCCTTTCGCCAGCGCGACCGCGACACAAGGATGCGTGCGCAGGTTACTCAGCTGAGCCACCACGTTCTGGTGCACCATACCGTTGACGCGTGCCTCAGGGTTTTCGTGTTCGACGGATTCATTGATGGCTTTCGCGGCATCAGAATAACGCAGCCAGTGCGCAACCGCAGGCATGTGATCGAGACAGGTGCAGTTAGCGATGGCGCTCATGGCGCCGCAGTTTGAGTGCCCGCAGATGACGATATCTTTCACGCCCAGTGCTTTAACCGCGTACTCAACCGTAGCGGAAACGCCGCCCGGTTCCGGACCGAATGGCGGCACAATATTACCGGCATTACGGATAACAAACAGTTCGCCCGGTTCACGCTGCGTGACTAATTCCGGCACTAACCGGCTGTCAGAACAGGAGATAAACAGGGTCTTAGGATTTTGGTTTAATGCGAGTTCTTTGAATAACTTAGAGCGTTGCGGAAACGCCTCTTTCTGGAATCTGAGGAAACCTTCAATTACGTCTTTCATAGGGGAATTCCATGTATTTCAATGCCAGTGAGTCTGCCACGAAAAAAAAGGCAGATCAATCAGACACAATATCAACACTATTTACAGGGAAATAAGCGGTAGCAAAATAATATAAATTTCCGGCGATAAGCATTTCACATTCTGTTTTTTTAATGCCATACCTTTATCTCAGCATTATCCGTCCCCATATTTCCTCAATACCCTGAGTGAAGGAGTCAGTATGACAATCGAATACGCTATTTTCGGTGGCGGCTGTTTCTGGTGTACAGAAGCGGTGTTTAAAGACGTCATCGGCGTGGAGTCGGTGGAAAGCGTTTATACCGGCGGGCGTCGTCCGAACCCGAATTACGAGCAGGTTTGCACCGGTACGACCGGTCATGCGGAAGCCATCCGTGTGGGGTTTGACCCCGAAAAACTGACCTACGGTGATTTGCTGGATATTCACTTTGTAACGCACGATCCAACCCAGCTTAACCGCCAGGGTAACGACGTCGGCACGCAATACCGTTCGGCGATTTTCCCGGCGAATGAGCAGCAAAAAGCAGAAGCCGAAGCGGCAATTCTGCGCGCGCAGCACGACCACAGTGATCCGATTGTCACCAGCATCGAACCGCTTGGTGAAGTGTACGTAGCTGAAGGTTATCACCAGAATTACTGGGACGGCGCCGGACAGCAGAACCGTTATTGCATGGCGGTGATTCCACCGAAATTACAAAAACTGCGTAAGAGCTTTGCGCAGCGGACGAAATCCCTGAACCCGTAATTGCCAACATTGGCAGCAAGTACACAGTAAAAGACCACATTAAAAACCAGAACCTTTGTTCTGGTTTTTTTGTTTCCGGGACTTCATCGGGATGACATCGCAATGTGTGGCTTTATTGAGTGCGGAAAACTACCCGTTTAGGTGTGCGGTAACGCAGATAGAGATTGTTGAGGATCAGGGCAAAACCGGTGATGCAGGCACCGGCTATTTCAGGTGTGCCGGGCTTGATGCCGGTCAGGGCGGAAATAGAGAAGGCGGTGATCGGGACAATATCCATAAATAACACCCCGTTAAGTGGTGTGAGGATTTTATTGCCAATATTCCAGCACAGGATGCCGATAAAACTGGCGACAAAAGCGGTGTAAAAGACATGTGGGATCACATACACGAAGTCGCTAACGGCGGGTACTGCCACGAGGCCAGTGATATACAGCAGCGCGTTTAATACCAGCACGCTGGACATCCCGAGAACGCTCGTCAGGGCGGTGTATTTAAGCGGTGACCAGGTCGGGAAACACGACGCGCCCACGGTGTAAAAAACCCAGCAAAGTGCGCCGAAAATAATCAGGGCGTTGGCTTTGTAGCTGGAAGGGGAATCAAACAGGCTGGCATAGTGCCCTTTGGTGATCACGGTCATGACCCCAAAGAAAGACATCATAATCAGTCCAATAGAGACGGCGGGCGGGACGATTTTGCGTAATACGCCATTGACCAGAATACCCAGCATCGGCATGGTGGCCATCATAATTGACGTGGTTAGCGCGCCATTTTCCCCGGCCATTTGCTGGCCGAGAAAAACAAAAAAGCCAAAACCGACAAAGGCTGCTGAACCTAATAACCACGCCAGACCGGCGCGTTCACCTTTCAGATTCAGCCCCTCTTTTCCTTCACGTAATCTCAGTGCAGTCACTAACGCGATAGCGGCGAAGCCATAGCGCAACGTGGTAAAAGTATAAGGATCGAGGTGCCTCAGCGCACTGGTCATCATCGGGAAAGTCGCGCCCCATGAAAGGGTGGCGATCAGGCAGCAGAAAACGCCCGCAGAATAAGAATTTTTCATTTCTTTATGTTCCGGTTGAGTTACGTTCTGATTTTTTTAAAGCGGGAGGCTGATACGAATTAAGGCGGAAATACGTCTGGCACAACGCGATTATTTCGTCAGTCAGCACATTAAAAATAAACAACTGCCGACTGACATTTTCAGACCGGGGAAATTAATCCCCCATCAGTTCTCCCCCTTTTGCCCAATGTGATTTAGGAATTTCAGTGATCACCACATCGACACTTTCAGGCTTACATTTAAGGGTTTCCACCGCGACGCGGGTCACTTCGCGGGCAAAGTCGCGTTTTTGTTCAGCGGTACGGCCTGGCAGCATTTCTAAACGGATCATCGGCATAGTAAATCCTCATTGATTAGGCCCCTCACAGCGGGGCAAAACCTATTCTACGTAAGGATTGAGAAGAATAAATATGTGTTAAGTTGAATGAATTGAAACCTGTGGGTTGTTAATCATGAGCAAATTGTCCGGGATGGAGATGTTTGTCAGAGTGGTGGAATGTGGCAGTTTCACGGCAGCGGCGATAGCCAGCGACGTCTCGCCCACGATGGTGGGTAAGCAAATCCGGGAGATTGAGCAGCGGCTGGGCGCACGTTTATTGCATCGCACGACCCGGCGACAGCAACTGACGGAGGTCGGGCAACTCTATTTTGAACGCTGCCGCCGGGTCTTATCGGAAGTCGCGCTCGCTGAGAATAGTGCGATGGAATTACAGTCCGCGCCTAAAGGACTGGTGCGTATGGTTGCCCCGGTGAGCTTCGGCGGCCAGCGTCTGGTGCCCGAACTGAGCCTTTATATGGCCCGCAATCCCGACGTAAACGTCATGCTGAATCTGGATAACCGGGTGCCCAATCTGACGGAGGGAAATTACGAGCTGGGTATTCAGATCGGCGAGGTATGCGAACCGGGTGTGGTCGCGCGCCCTTTACGGCCATATCGCCGAATACTGGCCGCTTCGCCAGACTATATCCGACAGCACGGCATGCCGGAACATCCTGACCAGTTGGGCAATTACAGTTGTCTGGGGATGTCTTACTGGCTTCATCAGGACCGCTGGGACCTGACCGGGCCGGAGGGCGAGACGTTTAAGGCCTTTATCAACGGGCGCTTTATGTCTAATCAGGGCAACGCGCTCAGGATTGCCGCACTCAGTGGCTGCGGCATTGTTCTGCAACCTGATTACGTGTTGATGGACGATATTGCGCAAGGCCGTCTGGTGCCTGTACTGCCGCAGTGGTCGTATAAACCGACGCCGTTGTACCTGATTTATCATCAGGACAGTCGCCCCTCCGCCAAGCTACGCAGCGTGATTGATTTCCTTATCGAACGGCTGGGTGAAAACAGCCAAGCGATTCTGGATAAACGCCCGAGGTCTGACGCTGTTTAAGTAAAAGACGTTCTCAACAGACCTTCTTAAATGAAAAAGGCATTCCTTTGCGGGGATGCCTTTTTCATTTCTGCGTATCCGGTATCCAGGAAACATTGGCAAGTTGTGACCCTCATCACCCCGACTTTAATCATACAGACATGTTTAGAAGTAATGAGTCCAGGGATCTAATGAATTTCCCAGTTCGGACTCTTAGGATAATGACACGCGAAAAGGTAAGAGAGTCTGGAAACGCTGATTTTCTAAGAAAATTCGACCGGAAGCATCAGAACATCTGAGCCGTAAATAAGGAGGGAAAAATATGGAGACTACAAAAAATCCGCTGACCGGATTTATATCACCCGAATTGGTTTATTTAAATTGCAGTTATACCACTCAGGATGCGTTTTTTGCGGATTCATACCAGAAACTTTATAAACAAGGATTTGTTGAGGCGACATACCACGAAAATATTCTTATCAGGGAATCCCATTATCCGACAGGGTTAATGACATCCTGCCTGAATATTGCCATACCCCATACAGACCCGCTGTATATAAAAAAGCCTTTCGTGGCAATTACCCAACTCGCAAAACCGCTGACATTTTTGCTTATGGGCAGTACGGATGAAAAAGTAGACGTAGACTGGATTTTCTCTCTTGGCGTGACCCGGGATGAAAATCAGATCGTCTTATTGCAGACATTAATGGCCGTATTTTCTGATGAAAAAAAGATTAGCCAGTTGGTCCAGCTTGATTCCCGCGAAGGAATTTGTGAATTTTTCCATTCATTGTAAAAGGTGACGTTATGATTATCTATAATATTAATGAAGCTCCCTTTATTAAAGAAATGTGTGATATTACGCTCAAGCTGTGGGAAAAAGGCTGGGCAGAAAGAAACGGTGGTAATATCAGTTATCTCCTGAAGGAAGAGGAAGTAGCACCTTACCTTGATACACAACAGGTGATATCAGAAGTCGCATTGCCGATGCCTTTTCCTGAACTGAAAAATAAAATATTTATGGTTTCAGGTTCCGGAAAATACTTCCGCAATGTCATTAAGAATCCGGCCGATACGCTGATTATTTTAAAAATATCTGAAGACGGAAAACATTATCAGCAACTCTGGGGGCTGGTAAACGGTGGTTGCCCGACCAGCGAACTGGCCTCGCATTTAAAATGCCATGCGACACGATTAAAACATGACCCTGAACATCGCGTTATTTTACACACCCATGCTAATGCCACGATTGCCATGACATTTGCCCATGATCTGGATGAAAAGAAATTTTCAAAAACGCTGTGGCAACAAATTACTGAATGCCTGGTGGTATTCCCGGAAGGCGTGGGGATTGTGCCGTGGATGGTGGCAGGCACCATTGATCTGGGTCTGGCTTCCGCTGCCAAAATGGAGTATTGCCGCATTGTGATCTGGGCGCATCACGGAATTATGGGAGCAGGTAGCAATTTTGATGACGCTTTCGGGTTGGTCGAAACGGTAGATAAAGCTGCCGATATTTATCTGCGTTCCGCTGCCGTCGGAATTAAACAGTCGATCACCAGCGCGGAACTTCGCGCCCTTGCTGATGCCTTTAATGTCACCCCACGGGATGGCATTTTATAATTTCTGCTGAATGACAAAAAAGAGTAACTATGAAAAATATTAATGTTATTTCCGTCTGCGGATCAGGAACCGTCACCAGTTCCATGGTGGCAGAAAAAGTAAAAGATATTCTTGAAGTAAACGGATATAAGGCAAAAACCGTTGAAGTCAGTCCCGGCGGAGTAGAAGGGCAATTAAGTTCAGGTAAATGGGATATTATTGTTCATACCAGTCCGCTGAGGGATAAGTATGACATTCCGACCATCAATGCAGTCGGGTTGTTAATTGGTACCGATGAGGATGGATTTATAGAAGAATTACTGCATGAAGTTGAGAGCCTGAAAATATAGTGGGTCTGACTCCACAAGCTTTGGTTTGTGGAGAACCTAATTATTGTTCTTAATATGATAATGAAACCTTATCTACAGAGTAAGGAGTCTTGAGCATGTTAGACATTCTTTCGAAAATTATGAATTCATTTGGTGCTGCGATTGTTGTGCCTTTTGTCATTTATATTATTGCTATCATCATGAAAGTAACGCCCAAAAAAGCCTTTAAAGCCGGGCTTAATGCCGGTATTGGTCTGACCGGATTTGGGATGCTCATTGGTGCCTACACGCCTGTCGTTACGCCTGTTATTAACCGTATGGTGGAAACGTCCGGTATTTCACTGCGTATCCTGGATACCGGCTGGCAGGCAACAAGTGTTGTTGCCTATTCAACCAATGTCGGGATGATTTTTTTAGGCCTCGGATTGCTGTTTCAGACAATTTTATTTGTCACACGTTTTACCAATATTTTTATGCCCTCAGATATGTGGAATAACTTTTCCTTTATGTTGTGGGGGTCGATGCTCTATATCGCGACAGGGAATATCTATCTGGCAATTGGATTGATGCTGTTATCCAATCTTTATTCTCTGGTTTGCTCAGAAATAGTGGCTAAACGATGGTCTGTTTATTACGGCTATCCCGGATGCACCATGACCGCTCCTCATCATGTTTGCTCTGTGCCGCTGGCGATAGGGGTGGACTGGATATTAAATAAGCTGGGCGCGGACAAAATAAAATGGAATCCGCAGACCTTACAGGACAAATTAGGTTTCATGGGGGAGCCGATTACACTGGGTCTGGTACTCGGGTGTCTAATCGGCATTTCCGGAAATTATACCCGTCTGGGCAGCATTGAAGCCTGGGGAGAAATCTGTAAGGTCGGTATCGCCACATCAGCTGTCATGTGTATCTTCCCAAAAATCGCCGGGGTGTTTGCCTCTGCATTCACTACCATTACCGATGCGTCACGTAAAACCGCAAAATCGAGTGGCAAAGACCGGATCTGGTTCCTGGCCATTAACGATGCGGCAGGTTATGGCGAATCAGCAACGCTGTTAACCGGAATGTTGTTGATTCCGATTATATTCATTCTGGCGATTATATTACCGGGTAATGAAACGTTACCAATGGTAGACCTTATTGCTATTCCTTATATGATTGAGCTTATTATTGCGATATCAGCGGGTAATATTTTTAAATCATTAATTTCAGGCACTATCTGGTGTGTGGGGGGATTGTATATGATCACCGCCGTGGCGCCGGTATTTACTGAAGTCGCTAAAGATGTCGGTGTGGTTCTGCCGGTAGGTGCCATGTTGATTTGTAGTTTTGCTGTAATGACCAATCATCTTATGGGCGGATTATTCCTGATTTTCCTCACCCAAAATCCTGTCTATATCGCCCTCAGCGTCGTGGTATATATCGTGTTTTACCTTTTTGTCCGCATTAAAAAAGAGTCGATACATGCTTATCTCGAAAGACAAGCTGGTACCGGCAGTGAGCCCAATCAACTGACTCAATAAAGGATAACAGAATATGAAACTCGTTATTATTGGTGATGCGCTGGTCAGCAGTGCGACATTAAGGGATGCTGCCAAAGATATTGATTTTCCCGGCAGAGATGAAAGCGAACTGGATGTCGTTTCTTACGAATGGTATTCCGATTTAGAAAAGGAAAAGTTTCAGGAAAAAATTCTGCTGATTGAAAAGAACGGCCCGGAGGCGGTGGAAATTCCCGCTGGCGTGACCGAAGCACTGAAAGACGCGGATTACCTGCTGGTGCATATTGCCCCTGTGTCGAAAAGTATGCTGGAAACGGCGGCAAAACTTAAACTTATCGGAACATGCCGGGGCGGGCTGGAGCATATTGCATTAAACAGTGTGAAGGAAAAAAATATCACGCTTATCCATGTTATCCGTAATGCTGAACCGGTCGCCGATTTCACTTTAAGCCTGATGTACGCGGAGACCCGAAATATTGCCCGGGCGCATCATGAAATTAAAAATGGCAAATGGCGAAAAAGCTTTTCGAATGATGAACATAAGACAGTGCTGGCCAATCATACTGTGGGACTGATTGGCCTGGGTTATATCGGCAAGCTGGTGGCGAAAAGGCTTAATGCATTGGGTGTCAGGGTGATTGCCCATGACCCCTTTATCGATAAGTCGCTCGTCATAAAGGAAGGGCTGAGGGTTGAATTACTGGATATGGATTCTGTCATTTCGCAATCAGATATCCTTTCTTTGCATATGCGGCTGACACCTGATACGGAAAACATGATCAATAAAGACGTCTTCAATAAAATGAAGGCCGGGAGCTATATTATTAATACCGCAAGGGCCGGGGTTGTACATAAAGCTGACCTTATTGATGCGTTAAAAAACAGGCGTATAGCCGGTGCTGCGCTGGATGTGAGCTGGGATGAGCCTATCAATACCGACGATCCTTTACTCCAGCTGGATAATATCACGCTGACCCCACATATTGCAGGTGACACGATAGATGCCATTCCTAAAGCGCCTTATCTGCTCAAAACGGTTCTGAATGATTATTTTAAAAAGGGTCACAGCGATATGTTGATCATTCAGTAAACGTACAGGGAATTTATCGGAATATTCATTATTCATCCGGGGAACCGTTATGATCAAAGAAACGTTGACGCTCAATAATAAAACTGGTCTCCATGCGCGCCCGGCCAGTGCGATCGCTAAAATAGTGGGAAAATGTCAGTCGAAAGTAGAATTTATCTCCCGTGATAAAGTGATTAAGGGGAAAAGCGTCATAGGTTTAATGACTGCCGGAATTACAGGCGGTGCAAAGGTTGAAGTCATTTGTGAAGGAACCGATGAAGAAGCGGTATTTCTTGAGATAAAGGCGTTATTCAATGCCGGCTTCGGGGAGGAATAGCACGGTCTGTGCCTCTTTACATCAGTAAAGGCCTGAATGAGCATTGCCGGCCTTTACTGATTTTTTCCCGATTGAGAAGTGCCTGGTTATCGTAATATATAGATTTTCTGACTGCCGTCCGTTAATCTAAAAAAACACTTATTAAGATGTATTGACTATGAACAAACCT
Source organism: Rahnella sp. JUb53 (assembly GCF_004346065.1). Lineage (NCBI taxonomy): Bacteria > Pseudomonadati > Pseudomonadota > Gammaproteobacteria > Enterobacterales > Yersiniaceae > Rahnella > Rahnella sp. JUb53. The sequence goes on along the minus strand of NZ_SLYT01000008.1, from coordinate 38,026 downwards.
ATCTTTCAGGATTATTTTGTTTCTGATCAACAAAATGTGATTATTACGTCCCGCCTGCCGCAAGATTATTCACCTAAAACTCAATTTAATTACAGTAAAATAACATTGATTACCGGTGGGATTGGTCTGCATATTATTAATGGCAAACCCTATTCAATTTATCCACGGATGTTGTTTTTTACTCAGGCCACTGATTTACACATTTATGAACACGCACAAGACCTGAGGTTAATTAATATTTATTATCAGCCTTCGGAGCATTTTTTTCTCATAAAAGGTTTTGAATCCCTTATTCCAAAGCAATTTGCATCCTTTCACATCCACCGTTTCTTAGATAAAAACAGTGCTCTGCTGATACAGGGCTCTCTGGATAAACTCATTGCCAGCCAGCATAAAGGCAGTATTGAACAGGAAAGCCTGTTCCTGCGGCTGCTGGTAGATTTGCGCTACTGTAGCTACTTCTATGATAAGAACAACACCAATGAAAGAAGGATCCTGCGGCTTATCCGTTGGCTGCACGCTAACTTTCACGAGAAAATTGACTGGAACCAACTGGCCGATCAGTTTTCCATCAACGTCAGAACGATGCACCGTTACCTGGATAAAGATATCGGCTTGTCACCCCAGCGTTATCTCACCAAATTGCGCCTGTTTCATTCCCTCTACCCGCTGCTGTATTCGAATAAACCCATTACCTCGATAGCGCAGGACATCGGCTTTGATGACCACTCTTATTTTGCTACCTGCTTCCGGCGCGAATTTGGCCTCCCTCCCAGAGCGTTTAAATCCACCGCTGCGGGGCAGTCTCTGCTGTCCAGATAGATGCCATAACACACAGCTGGTTTTTAACCCTGAAAACCACAGATCCGATACTCAGTCTGTTCCCTCTGCACGTGATATAATGATGTGTACTAATCATCCTAATCGCGATTGAGGGACATTCCGTTTTATCCGAAAATGTGAATCAGTATTTACTTATTCCCTGAGTTTTCTGAAAATGAATGATGATATATGTCAATTTTTGCCTCCTTTTTCATGGGCTGAGGCATCGTTAAATCGAAAATTTCTTCTATTTTTTAGCATAAAAAAGAAGTCTGATTTTCTTTTTATTAGTGCAATATATTGATTATAATGGTTTTTTGTCTATTAGTGGTTTTGCTAAATAATCATTTCAGTGAAAGTGGGTGTTCCACAGGGTCTTTTGCTGGGAAAATAATTTGTTCTAGCAGTAAAACCCTACAGGATAATCTACATGAATAAGCCTTGCTCAATGTCTTTGACTCTCATTGCGTTAATCGCGTTGAGTGCATGTAGCACAAAAAATAATGTGGCTACAATAAAAGAGACGTCAGTTAATAAAGGTACGAATAATACCTGTGTTAACGAATTCAAAGCATTACAGCGTCTTTCTCCTCATGATTTTGATATTTATCAGCAACAATTTAATCAGCTGACAAAATCTTATGATGTTTACAAAACGAATAAGGGTCTGATAAACAAAGATGCGCAGGAAATTCTGAACATCGAACTGGACTCAAAATTGAAACTTATCTGCGCAAGAGTTAAAGGTGCGACCTTTAAGAGCATGGACGAGCGCTCTCAGGAAGTGAATAAAATATGATGGCGCGAGTGAAGTCTTTCTTCCTGATTCTGTTACTGATCAACATACAGGGGGCACATGCTGAAGATTCCGTTGATGCTAATCTGAGCCTTTTAGATCAGTTGCAGAGTGAAAATTTAATTTCTGCTCCGGAATCGTCTGTTTTTGCGGAAAAAAATAAGACTTCCACTCCGCTGATTCAGCCTCCAAAAGATATCGTCGTCCCAAAAACACCTGTTGAAAAAGCCGTCGCGCCCCCGTCGCAGTCTCGGCCTAAACCTTCTCCGGCTCCGGTAAAAAAAGCTCCTAAAACACCTCAGCCTGTGCGTGTTCCCTCTGCCACAGCAGATGTCAGCGAGATGAAGAGCAAGGCCGATATCAAGGCTAACGAGCAGCTAAAAAAATCCCTCGAGACGGCAAAATCCACAGCAGAAAAATCTCGTGATCAATATGCTGCCTTGCAGAAATCCTTCGCGGATACGCAAAAAGAAAACCAACAACTACAAGTTCAGATCGAGGCATTAAAAGCCAAACCTGCCGTTGCCTCGCCATCTGCAGACCAAAAGCTTGCGCAGAAGAAAGCGCAGGATGAACTGAAACAACTGCAAAATTTGCTGAAAAACACACAACAAGAAAACCAGCAGATGGCATCTACGTTGCAGAAGCTTCAGGGTAGCCAGAAACAAGCCGAAAGCCTGAGCGAAAAATTATCCGTTGCACAGACGGTGACAAAAAAATCTCAAGACGAAATGGCTGATATTCAGCAGTCTTTGAAAAAGACAATGAGTGAAAATGCCGCATTGAAAGCCCAGCTAACGGCGTTTAAAACCAGTCAGGACGGCTCAGCGAAAAAAGCCTCCGAGCAAGTGGCCACCTCTCAGCTGGCGACCAAAAAAGCCCAGAAGGAAATTGCTACCCTTGAGGCGAGTTTTAAGAAATTAAGTACTGAGAATGCGCAGATCAAAACGCAACTTGATACCGTGAAAAAGCAATCCTCAGCGCGCATCGAACAACTGGTCTCCTCTGGACGCGCCAATGGTAAATCGCTGGCGGAATTCGCGGTGCTGAATGCGACATTACAGCAGGCGACAGAAGAAAATCATAAGCTCAAAACGCAGTTCGAGACGCTGCAAAAGCAATCCAGGGCAGAAGCCGAAAAATTGCACGCTTTAGAAAGTACAGGCAACAAATCGCAAGCCAATGTGGTTGAACTGCAAATGACCGCAAAACAAGCTGCCGCTGAAAATGCGCAACTGAAAACTCAACTGTCCACCCTGGAGAAACAGGGTGCCAGCCAGAACGAAAAAATTGCGTTTGCCGTGGCTGCAAATAACAAATCACTGAATGAAAATCAGACTCTGCAAACAAACCTCAAAAAGGCTGCAGACGAGAATGCGCAATTGAAATCGCAGCTTGCAGACCTGCAAAAACAGGGCGCTGCGCGGAATGACAAATTGTCAGCGTCAGACGCGGTTAATAAGAAATCTCAGGCTGACTCTATGGCTTTGCAGAAAACCCTCAAACAGGCCGCTGAAGAAAATGCTCAGCTGAAAATCCAGCTGGCAGCAGTGCAAAAACAAGCCGCTACGCAGAATGACAAACTGTCTGTGTCAGATGCTGCTGCTAAAAAATCTCAGGCTGATTATGCGGCTTTACAGCAAACCCTTAAAAAGGCCGCTGATGAAAATGTTCAGCTGAAAAACCAGCTGGCTGACAGGCAAAAACAGGGCGCTGCGCAGAATGACAAACTGTCTGTGTCAGATGCTGCTGCTAAAAAATCTCAGGCTGACTACGCGGCTTTACAGCAAACCCTTAAAAAGGCCGCTGATGAGAATGTTCAGCTGAAAAACCAGCTGGCAGACAGGCAAAAACAGGGCGATGCACAGAATGACAAACTGTCTGTGTCTGAAGCAGTCATCAAAAAATCACAGGCTGATTATCTGGCCTTGCAGAAAAGCGTCAATCAAACTGCTGATGAGAATGCCCAGATTAAAACCCAACTGACTGACCTGAAAAAACAAAGCGCTGAGCAGAATGACAAATTGTCAGCGTCAGAAGCTGCCAATAAAAAGTCACAGGCTGACTACCTGGCCTTGCAGAAAACCCTCAAACAAGCCGCGGATGACGCAGCGCAGTTGAAAACTCAGTTGGCCGATTTGCAGAAAAAAAGTGCTGACCAGAGTGAAAAACTGGCGGCTTCTGAGGTCACGAACAAAAAATCGCAGAGCGATTATCAGATATCTCAGGCGGCACTCTCAAAATCTTCTGAGGAGGTTAAACGCCTGACCAGCCAGCTCACTGAAAGTCAGCAGGCTGCGAATAACGCCGCCGAAGAGAAAAGTAAGCTGACAGCTGAACTGGAAAAAACCAAAAAAGATCTCGCCTCAAACAGCATCGCGGCCGTTACACAATCTGGCGGAGAACTGCTCAGTGACGCAGAACTAAAAACACTGCAGGCGAAAGAAAGTAAGAAAACCGGGCGCTCTTATTCTGTCGGGTATTTGCTGGGGCAAGCCGCGAATTCAAAAATCGAACAGGTGGTTTCTGCCGGTGAGAAAATTGATCGCAATGTGATTATCAAAGGCTTTGTTGACCGGATGAATGAGCTGTCCAGCATGTCAACAAACGACATGAGAGAGTCGCTGAACAGTCTGGATACTGATATTCGCTCACGTCAGGAAAAGCAAAAATCCTCGAATGAAGAGAATAACCAGAAAATCCTGAATAAAGCGGGCAAAGTCAAAGGTGCAGTTAAAGCAAAATCAGGCTTCATTTATCTCATTAGCAAGCCGGGCTCACAGCCAAAAGTCACGATGGATAAGAGTATTCGTCTGCAGATTGTTGAGACGTTGGGTGACGGTAAAGTCATTGCCAGTGAAAAAGACAACAATGTCATCAGCGCCGCTGTGACGGAAATTCCGGCAGTTCTTCAGGAGGTTGTGCTTAAGCTTGGCTTGCAAGGTGAAGCCACAATCTACATTCCGCCTGAACTGGCGTATGGCAAAGACGGCATTCCGGGAAAAATTCCGCCGAATTCGCTTTCCATCATGAAGATCAAAATATTAGGCGTTAAAGACAACTAGATTGGTCGGATAAAAAAGGCAGGTGATGATCAAATCACCTGCCTTTTTTGTTTCTTCAGCGTCGATTTTGCGGATTACAAAAAAGATTTTGTTGTTCCTGTCTGACTGAAAAAAAAGCTGTATTGACGACTGTTGATATAGGCTGACTCCTGTCAAAAAAATCTGAACAAGTTGCCAAATTCTTTCCGCTATCCGCTTTTGAAGTCCTGTCCTATTGTTAATTCCAGCAGCACAACAACACAACGTTAAATACAAAAACACAACCCAACAATGCACTCTGAGAGGAAATGAAAATGTCAAAATTCGATCTGCTGGATCCACAGAATTCCACCCTGATTTTCATCGACCATCAGCCGCAAATGTCATTCGGCGTCGCCAATATCGATCGCCAGCAGCTTAAAAATAATACGGTCGCTCTGGCTAAAGCGGGCAAAGTTTTTAACGTGCCGGTGATTTACACCTCAGTCGAAACGGAAAGTTTCAGCGGCTACATCTGGCCGGAACTGCTGGCGGTTCACCCTGATGTGAAGCCGATTGAGCGTACCTCGATGAATTCCTGGGAAGACGCAGCGTTCGTGAAAGCGGTAGAAGCCACGGGCCGTAAAAAACTGATTATCTCTGCATTGTGGACCGAAGTGTGTCTGACGTTCCCGGCGCTGATGGCGCTGAAAGAAGGCTATGAAGTGTATGTGGTGACCGACACCTCCGGCGGCACCAGCGTGGATGCTCACGAACGTTCCATCGACCGTATGGTGCAGGCCGGTGCGGTACCGGTGACCTGGCAGCAGGTTCTGCTCGAATACCAGCGCGACTGGTCACGCAAAGAGACTTACGACGCAGTCATGGATCTGGTGCGCGAGCACAGCGGTGCCTACGGCATGGGCGTCGATTATGCCTACACCATGGTGCACAAAGCGCCACAGCGTCAGGGTTAATGCCTGAATGTATAGCCCGGTTATTCCGGGCTATAGACGGTGCTCAGTCCGTCGAAATCCTGCAAATTCTCCCGCCACCACATGGCAGCGTTGCCGGTGGCATTGTCGTTCCAGGCCATAAAGGCCTGATCGCGGCGGGTTTCTGAATCGAGGCGACGTTCAACCAGCGCGCCGCTTTCCAGATGGGGCGCGGCCAGATAACGTGGCAGATAGCCGCAACCCAGCCCGGTGATTTGTGCATGAACTTTGGCGTTAAAGTCATGAACGCTCAGCATTTTCTGCTCATCGAGCACGCGCAAATCAGCGCCAGTGCTGTGGCGGGACGTATCGTGAACGACTACGGCGCGATACTGGCGGATTTGCTCGCGTACCAGCGGTTCCGGCATCGAGGCCAGCGGGTGATGCGGCGCAACGGCAAACACATATTCCAGCCAGCCGATCGGGCGATATTCAATGCCGCTGCGCGTGAGAGGTTCCTGCACGGCACCAAATACGATGTCAGCTTCGCCATAACTCAGCGCTTCCCAGCAACCGCCGAGCACGTCGTGGCGGAATAATAATTGGGTATGCTGATGCTCTGCGTAAAAGCGGTCAATCAGTGGCGCAAGCAGTGCGAAGGGTACGGAGGCATCAAGGCTGATGGTCAGTTTGCTCTCCCAGCCACTTTCAACGTACTGCGCCTGTTGCTCCAGTTCGCTGACGGCGCGCAACAGCACGCGGCCTTTGTCCAGCATCAGACGGCCGGTAGGGGTAAATGTGGCGCGATGGCCGGAGCGATCCAGCAGTTTAATGTTCAGATCACTTTCCATTTTCTGCACGGTATAACTCAGTGCCGATGCGGTTTTAAACAGTCTGGCACCCGCCGCGGCAAACGTACCGTGACGGTCTAACGCGTCGAGGATCAGCAGGGCTTCAAGGTTTAATCGCATTCTTTTTCCCACTAAAAAGGGTTGAATACCGGAAAACATTTCCGGCAGTTATGGCTTCCCCATTTCGTATTGTTTAGAGGTATAACGCAACAAATAGTTAACCAGAGGTTGATGACTGTATACATTACCAGTATTATCCGTTTGTTTTCTATACAACGTTTATCCGGTCAAAGCAGGTCAGCTATTTTGTGGAATCCCGAAAAAGAGCTTTTTACCGAGCTCTATCAGTACCCTGAACATCTTCGCCATACCTTAGAAAATTTACCCGGCAGCAGCGGTGTCTATATTTTTTACGGTGACGATAAGGCTTTTCCGCTGTATATCGGCAAAAGCGTGAATATCCGCAGCCGCGTGATGTCGCACTTTCGCAATCCTGCTGAAGCCAAACTTCTGCATATGACCCGCGATATCGAACACATTGAAACGATCGGTGAAGTCGGTGCGTTATTGCTGGAATCTGACCTGATTAAAACCCGTCGTCCGCTGTTCAATAAGCGTCTGCGCACCGCCCGCAAGCTGTGTTCCATCCGGCTTCAGGGGCTGACGGCCAGCATTGTGTTCAGCGATGACGTGGATTTCTCCCATAGTGAAGATTTATTTGGCCTGTTTAAAACTAAAATGTCGGCAGTCGAAAAAATCCGGGATATCGCCGATCAGGAAAAGCTGTGTTATGGCGCGCTGGGGCTGGAAAAACTGTCAAAAAATCGCGCCTGTTTCCGCTTTTCACTGGGCAAATGTGCCGGCGTCTGTTGCGGTAAAGAAACGCCGGAAGCCCATCAGGCGCGTCTCAGAAGCGCGCTCAGCACCCTGAAAATCCGCAGCTGGCCGTATCCTGGTCGGATCGCAATTGTTGAAGAAGCCAATGGTCAGACGGATTATCACGTCATCAATCACTGGTTCTATCTGGGCACAGTAAAAACGCTGGCGGCAGCGAGAGCCTTTGATATCGCCGTGCCGCACTTTGACCGCGACAGTTATAAAATCCTCTGCAGGCCGCTATTCGAGACGGACAGTTCGAAAGTGATTTTGCTGGACTGACGGCAAGAAAAAAGGCCTGAGATCAGAAAATCTCAGGCCTTTATTTTTTACCGACTGGCGAATTAACGCATAGTTACAAACTCTTCCGCACCGGTCGGGTGGATGGCGACGGTGTTGTCGAAGTCTTTCTTGGTTGCGCCCATTTTCAGTGCGACCGCGAAGCCCTGCAACATTTCGTCCATGCCGTAGCCGATACCGTGGATGCCGACGATTTTCTCTTCAGCACCGACGCACACCAGCTTCATGCGGCACGGCTGGCGGTGCTGCGTGACGGCGGTGTACATCGCGGTAAATGCGGATTTGTACACTTTCACGTTGTCTTCGCCAAACTGCTCTTTCGCCTGTGGTTCGGTCAGGCCGACAGTACCGATTGGCGGGTGACTGAACACGACGGTCGCGATGTTGCTGTAATCCAGATGTTCGTCAGGTTTGTTGTTAAACAGACGCTCAGACAAACGACGACCCGCAGCAACGGCAACCGGAGTCAGTTCTACCGCACCGGTATTATCGCCCACGGCGTAAATGCCTTTAACGCTGGTGTTCTGGAACTTATCGACGACGATGTAACCTTTATCGTTGGTTTTCACGCCAGTCGCCTTCAGGTTGAAGTTGTCAGTTTCCGGTTCGCGGCCAATCGCCCACACCAGGCTGTCGACTTCAAATTCTTGTCCGTTTTCCAGTTTCAGCGTCAGGCTGCCGTCGGCATTTTTCACCACTTCTTTCGGAATGGACTCTTTATGTAGCGCCGGACCTTCGGTTTCCATTACTTCAACCAGCGTTTCAACGATCAGCGGATCGAAAGTACGCAGCGGGGCGTGTTTACGCACGAACAGATGGGTTTCGGCACCCAGCGCGTTCATCACACCGGCGATTTCTACCGCGATGTAACCTGCGCCAACTACTGCAACACGTTTTGGCATTTCGGTCAGATCGAAGAAACCGTCTGAATCGATACCGTATTCTGCACCCGGAATATCCGGATGGCTCGGACGACCACCGGTGGCGATCAGGATGTGATCCGCGGTGATCTTCTCGCCGTTGACTTCAACGGTGTGATCGTCGACAAAGCGCGCGAAGCCTTTGATCACGTCCACTTTATTTTTGCCCAGCACGTTGTCGTACGAGGTGTGGATACGGTCGATGTAAGCGGTACGGTTGGCGACCAGCGTTTTCCAGTTGAAGCTGTTCACGGTGGTATCAAAGCCGTAATCCGGGCCGTAGTTGCGGATCGCTTCAGCGATTTGCGCGGCGTGCCACATCACTTTTTTCGGGACACAACCCACGTTGACGCACGTGCCGCCCAGCTCTTTAGCTTCGATCAGCGCGCATTTTTTCCCATACATGGCTGCACGGTTGATTGATGCGATACCGCCGCTGCCGCCGCCAATTGCCAGATAGTCATAATGTTTGGTCATCGTTTTATCCGTAAGTTGTGAAAAATGGAGACACTGATTCAGCGTCGTTAATCTCAAAATTTGGTTAAGAGTTTAACGTGTTGTGGAAAAGATTGGATCAATGATTGCAATAGGTTTGATAGCTGAGACCTTTGAAAAAGGCCTCAGCGAGGGGAAAAGCTTTACTTACTCAGGCACAACCCAGTTAACCGTAGTATGACCGGTACCCGATGGCACCAGCACTTTGAGCAGCCACGGCAGAACGTTGTTCATCTGCTGCTCGAGTTTCCACGGCGGGTTAATCACGATCATGCCGGAAGCGGTCATACCGCGCTGATCGCTGTCCGGGCGCACGCCCAGTTCGATTTGCAGAATACGGCGAATGCCGGTCGCTTCGAGATCACGCAGCATTTTCTTGATTTGCTGACGCATCACCACCGGATACCACAGCGCGTAAGTGCCGGTGGCAAAACGTTTGTAGCCTTCCTGAATGCCTTTTACCACGTCCTGATAATCGGTTTTCATTTCGTACGGCGGGTCCATCAGGATCAGGCCACGACGTGAAGGTGGTGGCAACTGAGCTTTCAGCTGCTGATAACCGTCGGCACGCGCAACGCGGGTACGGTCATCTTTCTGGAATTCACTGCGCAGCAGCGGGAAATCGCTCGGGTGCAGTTCGGTCAGATGCAGTTTGTCGTCTTCACGTAACAGCTGACGGGCAATCAGCGGCGAACCCGGGTAATAACGCAGATTTTCATTGCGGTTGAAGTGATTGACGACAGACATGTACGCCGCCAGTTCTTCAGGAATATCGTCCCGCTGCCAGATGCGCGCGATGCCTTCCAGATATTCGCCGGTGCGTTCGGCGTGTTCGCCACTCAGCTGATAGCGCCCGGCACCCGCGTGGGTGTCGAGATAAAGGAAGGGCTTTTCTTTTTCTTTCAGAGATTCAATGATCAGGCTCTGAACGGTGTGTTTCAGTACGTCGGCATGGTTGCCTGCGTGAAAACTGTGGCGGTAACTCAACATAACTTTATTGTTCCGGAGTGGCGTATTGCCGACAGTATAAACTGTTTACACCCTTCATACTTCACGTTGCAGGGGCGATCTTACTTCCCAACCCAGCTGTTCTTGATTTTGAATTTGTCCGCACGGTTATAACTGATTGAGTAGTTGAAGGTTTTTCCGTCTTCCAGTTTGGTGATGCCAGAGACTTTCAGCATCGGCAGACCGGTTTCGCTTTCCAGCAGCGCAGAAAGCGTGTCGTCGAACAGCGAAGCTTCGATCACTGAGTTATAGAATTTAATTTTCCGGCCGGTTTTATTCTCGATAAATTCATATAAAGACCCGTTCTGTAAAACAGACTCAGGAATAATATCTATTACCGCACAGGGAATATAGGAGTCTTCGATCAGGACCGGAATATTGTCCACCAGCCGGACGCGGCGGATATAATGCACGTCGTCATTTTCATTAATATCCAGCTGACTGGCGATATATTCACCGGCTTTACGCGTTTTCAGGCTGATTAAGCGGCTGGAGACTTTCACGTTATCTTTAAATTCGCGCGAAAAACCGAGAATAGAATCGCTGGTGCCGTTATTGAGCAGATAAACATTGTCTTCAATCACTTTGGTGACGAACATCCCTTTGCCATGAATGCGTTCGATAAAGCCTTCCTGCTCCAGCATATGCATGGCTTTTTGCAGCGTCACGCGTGTCACTTCAAAGCGAGCCGCCAGTTCCCGCTCGGAAGGAATTTTGTCACCGACACGATATTCTTTGTTCAGGATGGCCTGTTTCAGGCTGTTTTTGATATCAATATAGCGGGCGGCCATTAGCGTAACTTCTTCATGTCAGAGTTATTTTTGAGCAGTATAGACACATGCCTCGCGGACCGGAAGCGTTCGCCCCGGTCCGGGATGTTTCAGCAGAGCCTGATCAATGCAGGCGCAGGCTGTTCAAAGGCACGGTGCAGAATTTCCATGGTGGTCATCACATCAGCGGCTGGCACATACGGCGCATGTCCCTGACATATCGTGGCATATACAGCATCATAAACGCGGCCATAATCGCCGTTGCCCGCGTCTACATGTTCGGTAATGGTTTGGCCGCTGTCATCAATGTATTTCAGCACGCCATATTCCGTTTCCTGACCAAAGTCCGGAGTGCCCGGTAAATTCCCGGCTTTCAGACAGGTTTCCTGCTGATCGATATTCAGTTTAATAAATGAGCCTTTTTCCCCGTGAAGAATAAATTTCGGGTAAGGCTGCATCACCAGATGGCTGCATTTCACCATGGCTTTGGTTTCGCCGTAATAAAGTTGCAGTTCAAAGGTATCGTCAGGATTGTTTTTATTTCTCACCGAACGGATATCGTAATGCACTAAATCTGGTCGTCCGAACAGGCTGACCACCTGATCGACAAGATGAACGCCCAGGCCGTAAAAAGCACCGTGAGTATAATCAGCCGGAGCATCGGGGGCGTCAGGACGGAAGTAATCGAAATGACTTTCGAACTCGACAATTTTACCGAGCACGCCGCTGTCGATGACTTTTTTAACCGCTAAAAAACAGCTGTCGAAGCGCCGGTTCTGATAAGGCGTCACGGTCAGCCCTTTTTCGGCGGCGAGCGCAAATAGCGACTGCGCTTCTGCCAGCGTCCGGGTAAACGGTTTTTCGACGATGACATTTTTCCCGTGTTCAAGGCACCTTTTTGCCAGGTCATAATGGGTTTGCGGCGGCGTACACAGCGTCACCAGCGTAATACTTTCGTCGTGCAGAATATCGTTCAGATCAGAGGTGAAACGGATGCCCTGATACGCCTCCTCTTTTTCAATGTCCGGGCGACGGGTGATATCGAAAATGGTTTTAACCTGAAACGTGTCGCGTCGCTGTAAAACGTAAGGCAAGTGGTAACGTGTCGCGCTTTTCCCAAATCCTGCAAATGCGCAGTTTATCTTCATGACGTTTCCTTCCATTGTGATTGGTGTTTATGCACTGACCTGCGCTGCATTAACTGGAATACCCGCTTCTTCCAGTGCCAGCTGTTTCTTTTCCATCAGCCGGAAGAAGGGATAATAAATGATTGTCGAAATAATAATCATGACGCCTGACCACAAAGCCGCCGGAATATTGCCGCCGGTGGCGAAATATCCATTCAGCAAAGGCGGCATCGTCCAGGGAATTTGTAATACCGGGCGGCCAATAATGTTAAACGTCATCAGAAAATACGACAGGGTGCATAACAGCATCGGCGTGATAATTAACGGCAGCATCATCAGCGGATTAAACACCATCGGCACGCCGAAAATGACCGGCTCATTAATACAAAACAGCGAGGGTGCAAAAGACATGCGACCCAGCGATTTATAATAACGACTTTTCGACATCATCATCGCCAGAACCAGCCCCATCGTCGCGCCTGAACCGCCGGTGCAAATAAAGAAGTTATAAAATCCTTCAGCGAAGATATGTGGTATCGGCTGGTGGCTGAGATAAGCCTGAGTATTTTCGACAATAAACTTAAGAAATATCGGCGCGGTAATGCCGGAGAGCACGTTGGTGCCGTGGATCCCGCAACACCACAGCAGCGAGATAAGAAACACCAAAATTAACATGCCCGGCAGTGTGCCAAGCCCGATGACCAGCGGGCTGAGGATCAGCGTGAAGAATGCGTTGATATCAAAATGCAGGATCACCCGCACAAACCACACCAGCGCCAGACAGACAATCGCCGGGATCACGCTGACAAAAGATTGCAGCACAGCCGGCGGCACGTTATCCGGCAGCCGGATATAGATTTTATGTTCGATGAAAAAGCGAATGATATAGACGGTGAGGATCGAAAGAATAATGGCGGAGAATAACCCCGCAGCGCCGAGATTATCGACGTTAAGCGTGTAGTCATCATTTAACTGCGCCATCAGGAATACGGCGACAGTAATGGCGCAGCAGGTCAGTCCGTCAAGCTTATAATGTTTCGCCAGGTTATAACTGATGCCCATGGCCGAAATTAAACCGATGATCCCGAACGTGACCAGAACCGGTGCATTCAGCGCGGTGCCAAACTGCCCTAAATATTCTGTCCATCCGGGGATCGGCAGATTGGCGATAATTAAGAAAATACTGCCGGAAATAATAAACGGCAGCGTCAGCGTAATGCCGTTGCGCACGGCGACCAGAATAACGTTATCACCGACTTTAACCAGACACGGCACCAGTCGTGATTCTATGAATTTCATCATGATGTGATATGCCCGTGATTATTGTGGATATTGCGGCAGGAAAGGCCGGTTTACAACGAGGTATTCGTCGAGAATTTTTTCGGCAATATCCACTGACGGCATTAGCGGATGCACCGAAAGCGCCATTAATGCGGTGGAATAATCGCCAGTGACGGCGGCTTCGATGGTGAGTTCCTCAAAGGCTTTGACGCTCTGGATCAGGCCACGGATTTTCACCGGCAAACGCCCGTAAGCCAGAGGATGCGCACCCCGACGATCTATCATTGCGTTCGTTTCTACCACACTGTTTTCGTCGAGATCGGGCGTTGCTCCGCGATTGAGCGTATTGACGACGTGGATCTCCTGCCGGTTGTTATAAATCGCGCTGATAATCGAACAGGCAGTATCCGAGTAATACGCACCGCCCCGGCTTTCCAGTTCTTTCGGTTTGCTTTCAAGCTGCGGGTTTTTATAGAGTTCAAAAAGCTGGCGTTCTATTTCACGCGTTTGTTCTCCGCGTGTGCCGTGCGTCTGGCTGTCTTTTACGCTGTGCGCCACCATTTCACGCTGCAGATAGAAATACTTCAGGTAGGAAAGGGGATACAGGCCAAGCGCGCGGATAAAGGCCGGTGGCAATCCGGTATCGGGAATGTTTTTCAGCTGATTCTGGCCATTGCCCTGCGCCAGTTTCTCAATAAATTCTGCGGTGACGTCGTGGCCTTTGACGGCGATCTGATCGGCAAATATCAGGTGATTCAGCCCCATCACGCGGGCATATACGTCTTCACGACCGACCTCATACACCTTCGCGATATCCATCATCATGCTGTTCGCACCGCTGCAAATGCCCAGCGTTTTGATGCTCGAATATTTTTCAATGGCCTCAGTAACAATCCCTGCCGGATTGGTGAAATTGATCAGCCACGCATCCGGGCACAACCTTTCCATATCGCGGCACAAATCTAACAGCACGGGAATGGTGCGCTGTGCCTTCATAAAGCCGCCTGCACCGGTGGTTTCCTGGCCGAGAACGCCGTATTTCAGCGGGATCGCCTCATCGTGAATACGGGCTTCCTGCTGGCCGACGCGCAGCTGAGTCGTAACGAAGTCCGCGTTACGCAGCGCGGCTTCGCGGTCGGTGGTCAGATGCACGGTCATCGGGAGCCCGGCTTTTTTGACCATCCGTTGTGCCAGCGCACCGACGATTTTCAGCTTTTCCTCACCGGCTGCGATATCCACCAGCCAGAACTGCGAAACCGGCAATTCGTCGTAGCGCCGGATAAATCCGTCGATCAGTTCCGGTGTGTAACCTGAGCCGCCGCCCAGTGTGACAATTTTGAGTGTTTTCATTCCCTGCTGACTCCCTGCGTTGTGGAAAAAGTGAACTGGCATACGCCAGATAACGGGAAGCTAACAGGAATAACCTCGTTGTAAATAGGGTTTAGCGGCAGGAGACAGACAAAGATGAAAATTGCGAGGCAGGTCTTGCTGCAACCTGATAATCCGAACGGGAGTGATTGATAACATGAATATCAATGGCCGCCGGGCGAAATCGCCGCCCCCCATTGATTTCCCCATAACTTGACCGCATGTTAGAAGTTACGTCATCTTTAAGACGACCCGAATTCACGGCGTGGTGCGCCACAGACGCATCAGCCCCAAACGCTATTACGAAGGACTGGCCCTATGACTGAACAGCAAAACGCGTCGAATCCGCTCTTAAAACCGTTCGCCCTGCCACCTTTCTCTGCGATCAAGCCTGAACATATTGTCCCTGCGATGAAATCCGCTATCGAAGAAAGCCGCCAGACGATTGAACGCGTCGTCGCGCAGGGTGCGCCTTATACGTGGGAAAACCTGTGTCAGCCGCTGGCCGAAAGTGACGATCGCCTGAGCCGTATCTGGTCGCCGATCGGGCATCTCAATGCAGTGAAAAACAGCCCGGAACTGCGTGAAGCTTACGAGCAATGCCTGCCCATTCTGTCTGAATTCAGCACCTGGACCGGGCAGCATGCCGGTTTGTATCAGGCATACCGTGATTTAAAAGACAGCGAACATTTCAGCACGCTGTCCCTGGCGCAGAAAAAAGCCATTGATAACGCGCTGCGTGATTTTGAGTTATCCGGCATTGGTTTGCCGATGGATAAACAAAAACGCTATGGCGAAATTTCCGCGCGTCTGTCTGAGCTGGGTTCGACCTACAGCAACAACGTGCTCGATGCCACCATGGGCTGGAGCAAACTCATCACTGATGAGAATGACCTGAAAGGTCTGCCGGAAAGCGCACTGGCCGCGGCGAAAGCGCTGGCGGAATCGAAAGAGCAGGAAGGCTGGTTGTTAACGCTGGATATCCCAAGCTATCTGCCGGTGATCACGTACTGCGAAAACCGTGAACTGCGCGAAGAAATGTATCGAGCGTTCGCGACCCGTGCATCCGATCAGGGCCCGAATGCCGGTAAGTGGGACAACAGTGAAGTGATGGCTGAAGAACTGGCGCTGCGTCACGAACTGGCTCAGCTGTTAGGTTTTGATTCCTTCGCGGATATGTCGCTCGCCACCAAAATGGCCGAAAGCCCGAAACAGGTGATCGACTTCCTGAGCGGTCTGGCAACACGTGCGCGTCCGCAGGGCGAGCAGGAACTGGCGCAGCTGCGAGCTTTCGCCAAAGAACATTTCGGCGTGGATGAAATGGAAGCCTGGGATTTGCCGTTCTACGGTGAAAAACAGAAACAGCATCTGTTCTCTATCAACGACGAGCAGCTACGCCCGTACTTCCCTGAACAGCGTGCGCTGGAAGGGCTGTTCGAAGTGGTGAAACGCATTTACGGCATCACCGCCAAAGAACGTAAAGACGTAGAAACCTGGCACAAAGACGTGCGTTTCTTCGATCTGTTCGATGAAACCGGCGACTTGCGCGGCAGTTTCTATCTCGATCTGTATGCCCGCGAGCACAAACGCGGTGGCGCATGGATGAATGACTGCGTCGGCAGCATGCGTAAAGCGGACGGCGAACTGCAAAAACCGGTCGCGTATCTCACCTGTAACTTTAACGGTCCGGTGGGCAACAAACCGGCGCTGTTCACGCACAACGAAGTCACCACGCTGTTCCATGAGTTCGGTCACGGCCTGCATCATATGCTGACCCGCATCGACACCCCTGGAGTGGCCGGTATTTCCGGTGTGCCGTGGGATGCCGTCGAGCTGCCAAGTCAGTTTATGGAAAACTGGTGCTGGGAGCCGGACGCACTGGCGTTCATCTCCGGCCATTTCGAAACCGGCGAACCGTTGCCGAAAGAGATGCTGGATAAAATGCTGGCGGCGAAGAACTATCAGGCGGCGCTGTTTATCCTGCGTCAGCTGGAGTTCGGTCTGTTCGATTTCCGTATGCATGCGGAATATGACCCGGCCAAAGGCGCGCAAATCCTGCAAACGCTGGCAGAAATCAAGAAACAGGTTGCCGTGGTGCCGTCACCTTCATGGGGACGTTTCCCGCACGCCTTCAGCCACATCTTTGCAGGCGGTTATGCGGCGGGTTACTACAGCTATCTGTGGGCGGAAGTGCTGTCGGCCGATGCCTATTCCCGCTTTGAAGAAGAAGGGATTTTCAACCGCGAAACCGGTCAGTCGTTCCTGGATAATATTCTGTCGCGCGGCGGTTCCGAAGAGCCAATGGAGCTGTTCAAACGCTTCCGCGGGCGTGAGCCGCAGCTGGATGCTATGCTGCGCCACTACGGAATCAAAGGATAACCTCTGCCTGTGAGTGTGTGTTTACTGTGTGAAGAAGGCGCCGATGAAGGCGCCTTATCTGTTCTGGCGCAGCGCTGGAATCTGACGTCTGACCCTGATGCCGTGATGGCGCTGGTGCTGACGCCTGAACGTCTGGAATTACGCAAACGCGACGAGCCCAAACTCGGCGCGATTTTTGTCGATTTCGTCGGCGGCACGATGGCGCATCGTCGCAAATTCGGCGGCGGACGTGGCGAAGCGGTAGCGAAAGCCGTCGGTATCAAAGGCAGTTATCTGCCGGATGTGGTCGATGCGACCGCAGGACTGGGCCGCGATGCGTTTGTACTGGCATCTCTGGGCTGCAAAGTGCGGATGCTGGAGCGCAATCCGGTCGTCGCGGCATTGCTTGATGACGGGCTGGCGCGTGGCTATCGTGATGCGGAAATCGGTCCGTGGTTGCGCGAGCGCATGACGCTGCTGCATGCTTCAAGTCTGACCGCGCTTGCTGAACTTTCGCCAAAGCCGGAAGTGGTGTATCTCGATCCGATGTATCCGCACAAACAGAAAAGTGCGCTGGTGAAGAAAGAGATGCGGGTGTTTCAGGGTTTAGTCGGCCCGGATGAAGATGCCGACGGCCTGCTGGAACCGGCGCGCCGCTTAGCGACTAAACGTATCGTGGTAAAACGCCCGGACTATGCCCCGCCAATGGCTGATATCGCCGCACAGGCCGCAGTTGTGACCAAGAGTCACCGGTTTGATATTTATACGCCGTTATAGAAAGCCGCCGTTGTCACGCTTCCCTAAATAATCACAAAAAAATGCCCGCCGGTTTTCACCTGCGGGCATTTTTATGTCAGCGTTAACGCAATAATACGTCTTACGCTTCTTCTTCCTCATCGCGCAAAGGCACGATCAGCATGTCGATGTGAACGGTGTTGATCAGCTGGCGCGCGGACGACATCAGTTTGCTCCAGAAATCCTGGTGATGGCCGCACAGCACTAAATCCACGCCATATTTATTGATGGCATCCACCAGCACCTGCGCTAAGTCACCGCTGCCGCTCAGGGTTTCTGAAATCGGGTAACCGGCGTTTTGCGACAGTTCGTTCAGCGCGTGGTGCGTCTCTTCGGAAATGCGTTTCTGCATGTCGCCCAGATTGACGTCGATAAGACCGGTGTACAGGTCTGAATAGTTCACATCAACGTGGATCAGGGACACCTTGGCGTTATACGGACGCGCCATGGAAACCGCTTTCTCGACTAAAACTTTGCTCTCAGGTGAGAGGTCAACAGCAATCAGTATGTGTTTGTAAGCCATAAGAAAACTCCTTCCATAAGTCGGTTAATAGCAATATCAGCATCATGCGAATGTCATGACTTCAGTATAGCGCCAAAATGGTCAGAGAAATCAAGCATACAGATCCCATTTCGAAATCCGGGCATCTATAGATAGAAATAATATGAACAGTTCGGGATTCGTTTCCTACACTCAATAATGCAGGCTTCTCCTGCTTTGGCAATCTTCTGTGGTACGAAAAGAGGGCGGGCGCAGTTTGCCCGGGGGTGTGAAATTGCGGAAAGGCAGGGCGAAACGTCGGGTATGCGCCGCTATTTTACCGGTGCATTGCGTGGTGTCAGTTCGCCTTGAGGGGGAATCATGATCAGTCCCGTTGCGCTGTTTTGGGCTTTATGTTTTGTGTGTGTCGTGAATATGCTGCGCTATTACTCTTCTTTGCGCGCATTGCTGGTGGTACTGCGGGGGTGCGATCCGCTGCTGTATCAGTACGTTGATGGCGGGGGATTCTTCACGTCGCACGGTCAGCCGAGCAAACAAATAAGACTGGTGCGTTACATTTATGCTCAGCGCTATGTTGAACATCACGATCCTGAGTTTATCCGCCGTTGTGAACGGGTCCGCGGTCAGTTTATGCTCACAACTGCACTGGTCGGATTAATTTTAATCAGTATGTTAGCGATGCTGATCTGGTATTAGCATACCCTTCGTACTTGAAGCTGCAGCGGCGTTAGCGGCTCTCGTTCACCCGAATCACTGACTTGTGTCAGCTCATCGGGATTCTCTCGCTTGCTGCCTTGCTGCAACTCCAGTTACTTTGGTTATGAATTAGGGAGGATGTGTGGAAAAGGAAACAAAAAAGGCGACCGTGCTGAGCAGGGTCGCCTTTTTAATGCCGTTCAGAAAGCTATCAGATCAGCTTCAGCGCAAGCCAGTACAGCACGCCGGAAAGGACAATCGACACCGGCAGGGTTAAGATCCACGCCATTGCAATGTTCTTCACGGTCTTCGACTGCACACCGCCGCCATCCACAATCATGGTCCCTGCAACCGCAGAAGACAGCACGTGTGTGGTGGAAACCGGCATACCCGTATAGCTGGCAACGCCGATAGAAACGGCCGCGGTCAGCTGTGCAGACAAGCCTTGTGCGTACGTCATGCCTTTCTTACCAATCTTCTCACCGATGGTGGTCGCCACGCGTTTCCAGCCAATCATGGTACCCAGTGCCAGCGCCAGAGCGACAGCAATGATGATCCAGATTGGTGCGTATTCAACGGTTTGCAGAATGTCTGTTTTCAGCTCGCCGAGGAAGCGTTTATCCGCAGGAGAGGTTTCCGGCAGCTTGGCCACTTTATCCGCAGTATCAGAAACACACATCAGCAGACGGCGCATATGGCTGCGTTCTTCCGGTGCCAGGTCGCTGTAAGACTGAAGATTGGTCAGCAGTGTTTGCGCGCGGCCGATAGCGTCAAGTGCGTGGCTGCTGTCGCAGTGGAACACTTTAGGCTCATCGGTCGGTGCGATATTGACGTCCGGTGCAGGCACCATTGGCGTCTGTGCAACCACGTGCGGCACGGCATCAACATGTTGCTGATAATACTGGCCGAGGTGAGTCACGGCGTCGCGGGTACGGGTAATGTCGTAACCGGTCGCGTTCATATTCACCACAAAACCTGCTGGCGCCACGCCAATCAGCACCAGCATGATCAGACCGATACCCTTCTGACCATCGTTAGCGCCGTGAGAAAAACTCACGCCGATAGCCGACAGAATCAGACCGGTACGTGTCCAGAATGGCGGCTTTTTCTTGCCGTCTTTCTTCTCACGTTCTGCCGGTGTCAGGTGGATACGGGCATGTTTCTTATTGCCACTCCAGTAACGGCGGAGCAGGAAAATCATGGTACCGGCGATAATCATCCCGACCAGCGGAGAGATAATCAGCGAAGCAAAAATACCAATCATTTTAGGGATGTTTAATGCATCGACCACGGACGTGTGAGTCATTAATGCATTGGTCAGCCCTACGCCAATGATGGCGCCGATAAGGGTATGGGAACTGGACGCCGGCAAACCAAAATACCAGGTGCCGAGGTTCCAGATGATCGCCGCCAGTAACATAGAGAACACCATGGCAAGACCATGTGCGGAACCTACATTGAGCAGCAGATCGGTTGGGAGTAGATGGACGATGGCATAGGCCACGCTCAAACCACCCAGCAGAACGCCAAAGAAGTTAAATACCCCTGCCATCACGACCGCTAATTGCGAACGCATTGCCCGGGTATAGATGACGGTTGCTACTGCGTTGGCCGTATCATGGAAGCCGTTAATCGCTTCGTAGAACAGAACAAACAGTAACGCGAGAATCAACAACGAACCGGTATGAATATCCAACCCGGCAAATAGATGCAGCATAATTGTTACGCCAGTTAGTGGTCATGAACGCCGCGCATTATCTGCGAGAACAGGGTGAGGGGAAAAGGAAAATATGACATTTTTTTGACTAAAAACAGTTCAAAATTCACGTTTGTTTCAATTAAATTTTTATTTATCAAAATCTTATTCCTCCTTTGCCAGCTGAAACATTTCCTTACGACGTTCAGAAAGCAAGCTGTCTGACTGGTTTAAGACGCGTCTGTCCCTTACAATTCGCGCCACTCAGTGGGCAGCACGCCCGCTCAGAAGGGGAAACCCTATCTAAAACGTAGTCGAATATTCATAAAGAGAGGCCAAAAGTGGAACAGGTTGATGTGGTCGTCATTGGTGCAGGTGCTGCAGGTATGTTCTGTGCGGCACAGGCCGGACAGGGTGGCTGCCGGGTTCTGCTGCTGGATAATGGCAAAAAAACCGGACGTAAAATCCTGATGTCGGGTGGCGGACGCTGCAACTTCACGAACCTTTACGCCGAGCCGGCGGCTTATCTTTCTGAAAATCCGCATTTCTGTAAGTCCGCACTGGCGCGTTACACCCAGTGGGATTTCATCGATATGGTCAACCGTTACAATATCGCCTGGCATGAGAAAACCCTCGGCCAGCTTTTCTGTGATGACTCCGCGCAGCAGATTGTGGCGATGCTTGATAAAGAGTGCGAAGCGGGTAACGTTGATGTGCGTCTGAGAAGTGAAATCACCGACGTTCAGAAAACGGAAGAAGGCTTTATTATCAACGTGAATGGCTCAACTGTGAGTACTCACTCA
Source organism: Rahnella sp. JUb53 (assembly GCF_004346065.1). Taxonomy (NCBI): domain Bacteria; kingdom Pseudomonadati; phylum Pseudomonadota; class Gammaproteobacteria; order Enterobacterales; family Yersiniaceae; genus Rahnella; species Rahnella sp. JUb53. Next base: position 16,604 of record NZ_SLYT01000008.1, on the reverse strand, counting down.
CTTGTTGTTGCCAGCGGCGGACTTTCCATGCCGGGACTCGGCGCTTCTCCGTTCGGTTACCGTCTGGCGGAACAGTTTGGCCTGAAAGTGTTGCCGACCCGCGCCGGTCTGGTGCCGTTTACCCTGCATAAGCCGCTTCTCGAACATTTACAGACGCTTTCCGGCGTTTCCGTTCCTGCGGTGCTGACCGCCGAAGATGGTACCGTATTCCGCGAAAGCATTCTGTTTACTCACCGTGGCCTTTCCGGTCCGGCTGTTTTACAGCTTTCAAGCTACTGGCAGCCTGGTGAGTTTGTAAGTGTTAACTTACTTCCTGATGTCGATCTGGCGGCGTTTCTGAATACGCAGCGTCAGGAGCATCCAAATCAGAGCCTGAAGAATACGCTGGCGATCCAGCTGCCGAAGCGTCTGGTGGAATGCTTGCAAACGCTGGGACAGCTTCCGGATGTGACGCTCAAACAGCTGAACGTGCCGCAACAGGCCGCACTGGTGGAACAGCTGCAAAACTGGCAGGTGCAGCCGAATGGCACCGAAGGTTACCGCACGGCAGAAGTGACACTCGGCGGTGTCGATACCAAAGAGTTGTCTTCTAAAACGATGGCGGCGGCGAAAGTCCCCGGTTTGTATTTCATCGGCGAAGTGGTGGATGTGACCGGCTGGCTGGGCGGTTATAACTTCCAGTGGGCCTGGAGTTCGGCGTGGGCGTGTGCGCAAGATTTGGTGGCGCAGCACAGTAAATAAGTTTTTTTATTAATTGCCAGATGGTTACATGTCCGGTGGCGAGGTATATGTCACCATTCTGGTTGTAGAAAAACGGGTAACTGTAATTTCGCAGAATAATGCCTCATCATTTATTCTCTACTCCTTCAGTAACTGGATAATCCATTCCAGTCTCTCGTCATTTTTCGCCTTACTGTGGATATAAGCATAAATATCCAGAGTGTCTTCTTCCATCCAGGGGATTTCCACACTGCGCACGCCTAAATGCACGGGGATATGCTTTAACAGAAATGCCGGAAAGAACATCACAGCATCACTTTTTTCAATGCAGTAAAGCATATTAATCAGTGAGTTAGATTTGTAACGGATATTCCTCTGATGAGACAGTCCGTACAGCTTTTCAGGAAGGTAAGCGCTGGTTTCGGCGGAGCTGAGAACGATATGCTCTTCTGCCATCCACTGCTTGTCGCTCAATTGGTTTTTTATCCTCGGATGTCCTTTCCGGCACAAACCCACTATCCGTGACTGAGCAATCTTTGTTGAAATGAACGAGTGGTTATGCCTGATGGCTGAGCCGATATCGATATCGACTTCTCTTGATACCAGTGCGGTACTACGCTGGTCTTCCAGCATGATACGGTTATTAAAGGTAAAATTTAACTCCTTGGGAAATTTACTATTTTTTAATAACTTATCAATCAAATAATATTCAATCATTGTATTGGTTCTGATAATAACGTTAGAAATTTCAGGTGAATCATCAGTACTTACCATCAAAGAATGGGATATTTCTTCATCAATATTTTTAAAGGAGGGATAAAGCTGGTTAGCCAGCGGCGTGGCTTTTAGTCCTTTAACAGATTTGATGAATAAGGGATCATCGTAATAATCCCTGAGTTTATTTAATGCATAGGTCAGCGTGGGCGATGATATTCCTAATGCTTGTGCGGATTTACTCATGCTTCGGGTTTCATACACCAGCACCAGCGTTTTGATGAGATTATAGTCAAATTTATTGTTCATTTTTCAGTTATTCTTTTTTTGATCAAGTGCTTAGTTCGGGTGATATAAAAAATTCAAAGCACGACTTCGAAAAACCTCTATTGTGTCTTATCCCAGAGGAATGCCTAATAACACCCGTTACCGTGCTATTGAAAAGAAGGTGTAATGAAAGTCCTGACTGATAAACCGACATTTGAAAAATGGTTCGTAGAAGATTATTTGAATATTAATCATAACCCTATGAATTCCTCGATTCTCACGGATGAAGAATTGGACATCGCCCTTTCTGAATCTGCGCCAGAGTCATTCCCATGTCTGGTTTTCATGGGAGCCCAGGATATTTATTCTGATGGAAATCAGTTGCGGTATATCTACAAGGACGAGTTAAGGCTAATGCAAGAATTACTGGAAGGGAAAGAATTTACTCATTAAAAGTGGAACAAAATTATTTCAAAAGGATAACCAAAATATCCAAAGCGTATAAAAGTAGTTCTTATAATTGATTTGGTGAATGTATTCGAATGCAAAGGGCACTTTACTGCGCCCTTTGCATTCTTTCTGAACAGTGAGACACCCCGCCTCAGACCCTGCGACATCAGAACTCCCATCACTTGCACGGCAGAACCGCCTGGATGAGATATTAAATTTGTTATTTTGTGCTCAAAATTAATCAATCCTGCCTTCTGATTTTTTTTACTCAAAAAACTAGAAAATTCCTAAGCAGAATGAATAAAAAGAGCGATTTGTTTACTGATCATTGAGTGTTGGTGATTATTTGCCATTTTTTCCATCAAAATAATAGCGATGTAATCCATGTCAATCAGACTGGAAAAAGAGTTGAAAGCAAATATAAACAGAGAATGCGACTACTTATCACTTCTGGTTGGGGTTTTATGCTAATAAAATGTTAAATGATGGTGTTTAATTTTTAGTTGTTTGGTTTTTTACAGATTTATCTAATAAGTTTAGAAAATTCCTAAGTTCGCCCGCCCAACCCCCTCGCTATCGACATGTCAAAACAGCCTCACTAAGATTAGCCCGTGTTCAGGAGGATTAGGATTTTTCCTCAGAAAAGAATTAAAACGGAAAGTACTACCAATGGAATGATAAATGAAACAAACAGTTGTTATCCACTCTGGCTATTATGAGATGCTGACGCTCTCGTCGATCCTTAATCATGTCAATTCAAAAGTTAACTTGTTTTCTTCATTGAATGAGTTCTACGAATCTGGAATTGGCATGAGCGTAGACTGCATTATTATTGAGATAAATAATAACGTAGAAAACTTCAACTCTGTGATTAAGTTCATCCGGAGAATGGATTTTTTATACAAGCCGCCGCGCGTCATTGTAATCACTAAAATTGAACAATACGACAGACTGACACGCCTGGTTGAAGAGAACATTGATATGCTCATCTCTGAACAGGAAGAGTTGACGGTGCTGAGAAAGATGCTCATTACCGGTGTTGTTGACCTTAATTATCAGATGACAATCAGCCCCTATTTAAACAGAAAGAAAAATGAAGTATTTCATCCGGCGAGAATGTGTCTGACGTCAATGGAACGCGAAGTGTTATGTGAGATTAAAAGCATGAAGACCAATTCGGGTGTGGCGCAAAAAATGGGGAAGAGCAGTAAGACGATCAGTACCCACAAGCGAAATGCCATGAAAAAATTGGGGCTTAAAAATTCGATAGATTTGTACAAGTATCTGATGCAGTGATCAGGGCGCAGATTTTCTTACCCGGATACTTCGAAAAGTCGTCTTTATAAGGCAAAAAAGCTATCGATAAACGATAGCTTTTTTTATAGATGAAATACTGAAATCCGGGTGTCACACGGAATGATTGAGCACACGATTAAGGTAGCGAAACAGCTCTTTGGTACTTTTAAGACCGAGCTTTCTCATCGCGCTGTATTTGTAGTAATAAAGGTTAGAAATTGGAATTGTCGTGATTTTCTCAATACTTTTCATTCGCTGGTTCTTTGACAGGCAGCGGAGCAGAATGGCTTCGTTTTTACTGAGCAAATAGTCCTCAAGAAAGGGTTTGATTGAGTCGTATTTCCCTTTCAATAAGCTGTCAAAGAAGAAGTATACTTTCGAGAATGAGTTCTCTTTACATACGCAAAAGTCAGCTAACTTACTGTTAACAATAATGTTATCACTGAAGATGATGACTTTGCTTTCCTGCTGTGTTTTAGATTTTAAATTATAGATGAATTTATCAATATTAAACTCGAAGCTGATCTCACCTGGTTCCAGGATATAAACGTCGAAGTTTTCAGCATGTTTATCCAGCGCATCTTCCGCACTGATATGATTGAACGTAATACCTGAAGTTGTGCGGATTAAAGAAAAGAGGTTTTTTAACCCTACATATGTCAATGTGCATGAGTCAATAAGTGCAATGCGCATCATTAATCCATTCCTTTAAATGCATCGGCTTCCGTAGAGATCATTGCGTATACCTGATAATACATCTCCGTTATTATTACCAAATAAGCTTTCCGGTATACTATCGGGTAAGAATGCAATCGTCAACGTAACCAAATATGATCATCTTATTATCATGTAAATAAACTTTGTGAAACCCATAGTGCAACTGACTGATAATAGATGGTATTTTTTCTATTGCTGACAAAATAAATTACGTGTCTAGGAATATTTTTAATTTCTTCGTTTAATACTTAAACATTCTTAAGTTAATGTACAAAAACTGACACTCTTAGACACCAGAAAAGAAAACTGCTGCGACCCGCCTCACTACTAATTTAACTGATTTAACAGACGTTAAAATCGTTGTTTTGAAGATCACCTCATCAAAAAAAATGCCCTTCAGATAAGGCCATGAATTTTCGTTTCATGAAACTTTCGAAAGAATATCGGATGAAATCTCTGCGAAGGTTGTCCATTTTATCTCGCAATGGCGATAACCCGGTGGCTAATACTTAAGGAGGATTGTCAGATGATGATTAATCATTATTGCGGGCGATGATAAGATGTTTTTACATTGTATTTAAATCATTGTTAACAAAATGTTGCTTTTAATCTGTGGGTGAAAATTTGTTTTTATTCTCTCCTTTTCCATCGGATCACGGTCATGAATGCCTGTTAAAGGGGAAATAACAGGGATTTATTTGTAAGGATTTTGCAAATTATCCTAAGATATGACTGAGTTTTGTAAAGCTATCAATCAAAATGATGCCAGTTTTCACTGTAAATCCGCCTTTCAGGCGATCAGATTTTTCCCTTTTTTATTAAAAACAACATACTGATTTATAACATTAATCACATTCATCTAATGAATGTAAGCATTAGGATTTTTCCACCTTCGTGAATGTATTTCTGCTTACTTACGTAATTTTTGACCACTTTTTCTGCAGCGCGAAGATTGTAATAATGAGACCGGAATCACAGGAAACAGGGGGCTGGAGGACTGTGCAATGGCTGCACGAGGACGTTCTCCCTAAGGATAATGACAGGAGTGTCAGATGAACAAGTGGTCTAAGATTATTGCCATACCGTTAAGCATTTTGGGTGTGTTACTGACATTCCCTGGCGTGGTCTTTGCAAATGTTTCAGAAAGTGTCAATTCGTGGGCTAATGCGCCTGCGATGAGAGGGCTCGATTCTGTTGATCTGAAATCAACTATCTTGCAGGCATTTTCTCGCAGTCCTTCGGTTACGCAGCAAGCCTATCAGCTGGGTATCGGCCAGGCGCAGATCCGGGAAGCGCAAAGTGCGTGGTATCCGCAGGTGGGGCTGACGGCGAATACTGGCAACTCAACCCAGCAGGATTTTTCTAACAGCCTGAATAATGCGGCTGCCTATGGTCTGACGCTTTCTCAGCTGGTTTATGATTTTGGCAAAACAAATGCCAATGTCAGCCAGCAGAAATCAACGCAGGAAAGCTATCGCTATAAATTACTGGCGACAATGTCTGACGTGGCCGAACAAACCGCGACCGCGTATCTGGACGTATTAAAATATCAGGACCTCACCCGCACGGTTGAGGAAAATATTCGTGCTCTGGAAGACGTCAGAAGAATGTCTTCATTACGTGCAGACGCGGGACTCAGTACCCGTTCCGATGTATTGCAGGCGCAATCACGTATTTCAGGGATGCGTTCAACGCTGAAACAATATCAGGCGAGTTTATCGGCGGCCAAAGCGCAATTAGAATCGCTGACCGGTGTGAAGGCTAAATATTATCAGCCATTTACCGCCAGTGATTTTGATAATCCGGTTGTGCCGGAGAATATCGATTATTCGAAAATCCCTACCGTTTTATTTGCACAGACACAGCAAGAATCTGCCTCTTATGAAGTCAGTAAAGCCAAATCGGATTATTTGCCGACGCTGAGCTTGCAGGCCAGCCGGACGCGTTACGAAACGAATAATAACCCGTACTGGAATAATCAAATCCAGTTACATGTGGATGCGCCGCTCTATCAGGGCGGGGCCGTTTCTGCACGCGTGAGTCAGGCTGAAGGGCGCAAAAATATTGCCGCGACGCTCGTTGATCAGGCCAAGCTGGATATCTTGCAAAAAGCGTCAGTGGCTTATGCCAACTGGGCGGGCGCCGAAGGGCAGGTGCAGGCCAGCGCGGCACAGCTACAGGATTCAATCCGCTCGCGCGATGTGTACAAAAGCGAATATAAACTTAACCAGCGCACGCTGAATGATTTACTCAGCGTAGAGCAGGACGTCTTCCAGGCTGAGTTTTCACAAGTCAGCGCCAAATACGACAGCTGGTATTCACTGATTAATTACACGACGGCGGTAAATAACTTATTGCCTCAGCTTGGAATTAGTCAGGGCGAGAAACAGTCGTTACCCGATCTGAAATAACCTGCAGTTAAATCAACAACAAAAATGTTTTTTAGCATTGAAACAACACCTCACATTACAGACAAGGATTAAGGACAATATCATGAGCAGAAGCATAGATATTATCTCTCGCAAAACGTCGCTGAAGAACGAATTCACTGCCCAGGGAAATACGGCACTCGCAATGAATGAATCGGGCATCGTGGTTATTCATGACTCGGTGAAAAATGTCGCCAGCTATGAACGAAGCGGTAATGACCTGATTATTCATATGCAGGATGGCTCGGTCATCCGTTGTGTAGGATATTTTGAGAATATCGGTCAGGATAATGAAAATAAACTGGTTTTCCAGGATGAAAATCAGCAACTGACCGAAATTGATTTCACCGATGCAACAGCGGCGCATGATACAGCTGCCTTTACGGTCCATGCAGTTGAAACGCGCCTCGCAGGCCTTGAACCTTTGCTGCTCAGCACCACGGAAGTCAGTGTTGAATGGCCCTATTTGCTGGCTGGCGTGCTGGGTGCAGGTGCCGTGGGTGCGTTGCTGGGCCACAGCGGCGGCAGTGACGAAAAAACAAAAGTCATTGATAACACGAAAGATGTCGAAGTCGCCCGTCCAACCTTCCTGGTGACGGATACGCAGGGTGACAGCCAGGGCATTCTTGCCAATCAGGCTGTGACCGATGACGTGCGTCCTACTTTCACCGGCACCGGTAATCCGGGGGCTGAAATTTCTATTGTGGATGCCAGCGGAAAAATTATCGCGACGACGCTGGTCGATGCCAGCGGACAGTGGACGGCACAGCTCGCGCCTCAGTCTGCGGGATCTCATACCTACATTGTGGTTCAGGAAAGCAATGGTTCCAGCACCAGCGCGGGTTCCATTACGCTCAACATCGTGACCGAAAAAGCGTCACTGAGTGTCGATACGCTGGCCGGAGATAACGTGCTGAATGCCGCAGAAGCGGGCGCAGATGTTTCCCTGTCTGGCCAAAGCGCGAATCTGGCCGCGGGAACCACCGTGACGGTTTCCCTCAATGGTTCAAGCTGGCAGACCACCGTGGCGGCAGACGGCAGCTGGTCGGTCAATGTCCCGGCTGCGGATGCGCAGGCCCTTGCCGACGGCGTGTATACCGTTCAGGTCAGCGGCGTGGATCGCGCGGGCAATACCATTACCTCCAGCTCGACCTTAACGGTTGATACCCATCCTCCTGCGCTGGTGATTAACACTGTCGCGGGAGACGATATTCTCAATGCCGCAGAAGCAGGTCAGCCACTGACGCTCAGCGGGACGTCGGATGCCGGAGCCGGGCAGGTTGTGACGCTGCTGCTTAACGGCATCGCCTACAGCGCAACCGTGGATGCCAATGGTCACTGGTCGGTGGATGTCCCTGCTGCCCATGCGGGCGTACTCAAAGACGGAAATGTTACTGTCAGCGCCTCGGTCAGCGATACGGCGGGGAACAGCACCTCCACCACGCACGATGTACTGGTCGATACGACGGTTCCGGTCGTCACCATCAATACCATCGCCGGTGACAATATCCTCAACAGCGCAGAGCAAACTCAGGCGCAAATCGTCAGCGGCACCAGTACCGGTGGAGAAGCTGGCGACACCGTGACGCTGCTCATTAATGGCCAGACTTATACCACCACGCTAGCGGCTGATGGCTCATGGAGTGTCGGTTTACCGGCGTCCGTGTTCAGTTCACTGGCGGATGGCAGTTACGAAGTCAACGTCAGCATCACTGATAAAGCGGGCAACACGGGCTCGCAGTCAACATCAGTACTGGTTGCTTCAGAAGTGCCGGAACTGGCAATCAATACCGTTGCCACCGACGACGTCATTAATGCCATTGAAAAGGGTGAAGCACTGGAAATCAGCGGGACCAGCAACAGTGCCGATGGCACGCCGGTTACCCTGACGCTGAACGGCATTACTTACACTGGTACCGTATCCGGCGGTAACTGGACGGTCACCGTTCCGGCCACCGATGTTTCAAAACTCGGCGAAGCAACCTATACCCTTTCCGCCAGCATCACTGACGCTGAAGGTAACAGCGGTTCAGCCACACACAACGTAGTTGTCGACTCCGTTCTGCCGAATGTCACCATTGCAGTCACGGCAGGCGACGACATTATTAATGCCACTGAAATCGACGCCGATCAGACCATCAGCGGCAAAGTCACCAATGCGGCGGCGGGCGATGTCGTTACTGTCACCGTGGGTGGCAATGTCTATACCGCGACAGTGCAGAACGACCTGAGCTGGAGCGTCAGCGTGCCGTCCGCAGACCTGAAAGAGTTCGGCGATGGCGACCTGACAATTTCCGCCAGCGTCACTAATCAGCACGGCAACACCGGCACCAACGATCGCGAGATCAACATCGACGCTGGTCTGCCGGGTCTGCGTATCAACACCGTAGCTGGCGACGATATCGTCAACAGCATCGAGATCCAGCAGAACCAGATTATCAGCGGCACCAGCACTGACATCGCGGCAGGAAGTTCGGTCACCGTGACCATCAACGGCGTCGATTATCAGGCGACCGTTGGCGCGAATGGCGCGTGGTCTGCGGCGATTCCGGCAGCGGACGTGGCGAACTGGCCAGCGGGTCAGCTTGCTATAAGCGTCAGCGGCTCTGATGTCTCCGGCAACTCTGTGACCATCTCCAGTAACGTGACCGTTGATCTGAGCAGCCTCGCCATTGCGATTGATACGATTGCTGCAGACGACATCATCAATGCGGCAGAAAAAGCGGCAGACCTGACGCTGAGCGGTTCAACCCAAAACGTCGAAGCCGGTCAGATCGTGACTGTGAATTTCGCGGGTCACACCTATACCGCGACCGTTGGCACAGACGGCATCTGGAGCGTAACTGTTCCTGCAGCGGATATGCGCACTCTGAAAGACGGTGACGCGACAGTCAGCGTCAGTGTGACCAATGCGGCGGGCAACAGCGTGGGCGCAGCACAGGATGTGACGGTTGATACCGTTGCGCCAGCCATCACCATCAACACCATCGCCGGTGACAACGTGCTGAACAGCGCGGAAGCCGGTGCAGATGTGGTGCTGAGCGGGACATCTACCGCCGAAGCCGGTCAGATCGTCACTGTCACTTTGAACGGCAATGAATACACCGCGACCGTTGGCACCGACGGCACCTGGAGCACTTCTGTTCCGGCAGCAGACGCCTCGGCGCTGACTGATGGCACGTACTCTGTGAATGCCACGGTGAAAGACGTGGCGGGCAACAGCTCTTCTGTCAGCGGTTCAGTTCTGGTGGATATCACTGCGCCAGCTCTGACTATCAACACCGTTTCCGCCGACGACGTGATCAACGCGCAGGAGCATCAGCAAAACCTGATGATCTCTGGTGGTTCCACAGGCGTGCCGGCGGGCGGTCTGGTGACCGTTGAAATCGACGGCCACAGCTACACCGCCGCCGTGGATGCGAACGGCAACTGGAGCGTCGGGGTTCCGGCGGACGTGGTCAGCACGCTGACCGACGGAAGCTATACCGTAACGGCTTCTGTGAAAGATGCCGCAGGCAACGACGGTTCCGTGACCCACGACGTCACTGTCGACACCGTTGCGCCGGTTCTGACTATCAATACCGTGGCTGCTGATGACGTGATCAACGCTATCGAGAAAGGCGAAGCCCTGACCGTCAGCGGTACCAGCAACGGTACCGACGGCAGCGTGATTACGCTGAACCTCAACGGCCAGAACTACACTGCGACCGTCAGCAACGGCGCGTGGACGCTGAACGTTCCGGCTTCCGACGTCGCGAAACTCGGCGAAGCGGATTACACCCTGACCGCCAGCAGCACCGACGCGGCGGGCAACACCGGCAACGCGACGCACGACATTCTGGTCGACAGTTCGCTGCCGTCCGTGAACATCAGCCCGGTCGCCACTGACAACATCGTTAACGCGACGGAAATCAACGCCGATCAGCTGATCAGCGGCAAGGTCACCAACGCGGCGGCGGGCGATACCGTCACCCTTACGCTGGGCGGGAAGACTTACACCACGACCGTTCAGGACGACCTGAGCTGGAGCGTCAGCGTGCCTTCTGCGGATCTGAAAGGATTTGGCGACGGCGACCTGACCATCAGCGCATCCGTGACCAATCAGCACGGCAACACCGGCACCAACGATCGCGAGATCAATATCGACGCCGGTCTGCCGGGGCTGCGTATTGATACGGTGGCGGGCGACGATGTGGTCAACAGCATCGAGATCCAGCAGAACCAGATTGTCAGCGGCACCAGCACCGATATCGCAGCGGGCAGCAGCGTGACCGTGACCATCAACGGCGTCGATTATCAGGCGACCGTTGGCGCGAACGGCGCGTGGTCTGCTGCGGTTCCTTCTTCTGATGTGGCGAACTGGCCAGCGGGTCAGCTTGCGATTAGCGTGACCGGCACCGACGTGTCCGGCAACAGCGTAACCATCTCGAACAACGTCACCGTGGATCTGAGCAGCGTGGCGATCACCGTAGATACCATCGCGGTGGACGACATGATCAATGCCGCCGAAAAAGCGGCAGATCTGACGCTGACGGGGTCGACGCAAAACGTCGAAGCCGGTCAGACCGTGACCGTAAACTTTGCGGGTCATACGTACACCGCGACTGTGCAGGACAACGGCAGCTGGAGCGTGAAGGTTCCGGCAGGCGACATGACCAGCCTGAAAGACGGCGACGTCACTGCAACAGCAAGCGTTACCAACGTGGCAGGTAACAGCGCCAGCGCAGCGAATACCGCCGAAGTGGATGCGTCTGCGCCGACCATCACCATCAACACCATCGCCGGTGACAACGTGCTGAACAGCGCGGAAGCAGGCGCGGACATGGTGCTGAGCGGAACGTCTACCGCCGAAGCCGGTCAGGTGGTAACCATCACCCTGAACGGCAAAGATTACACCGCGACCGTTGGCACCGACGGCAGCTGGAGCACGTCGGTTCCGGCGGCAGACGCCTCGGCGCTGACTGACGGCACGTACTCCGTGAATGCGGCGGTGAAAGATGTCGCCGGTAACAGCAGCAGCGTCAGCGGTTCAGTTCTGGTGGATATCACTGCGCCAGCTCTGACTATCAACACCGTTTCCGCAGACGACGTGATCAACGCGCAGGAGCATCAGCAGAACCTGATGATCTCCGGTGGCAGCACGGGCGTTCCGGCGGGCGGTCTGGTGACCGTTGACATCGACGGCCACAGCTACACCGCCGCAGTGGATACCAATGGCAACTGGAGCGTTGGTGTACCGGCGAACGTGGTCAGCACGCTGACCGACGGTTCCTACACCGTCAGCGCAAGCGTCAAAGATGCCGCAGGCAACGACGGTTCCGTGACCCACGATGTCACTGTCGACACCGTTGCGCCGGTTCTGACTATCAATACCGTGGCTGCTGATGACGTGATCAACGCTATCGAAAAAGGCGAAGCCCTGACCGTCAGCGGCACCAGCAATGGCGCGGACGGCAGCACCGTGACGCTGAACCTCAACGGCCAGAACTACACTGCGACCGTCAGCAACGGCGCGTGGACGCTGAACGTTCCGGCGTCCGATGTCGCGAAACTCGGCGAAGCAGATTACACCCTGACCGCCAGCAGCACCGACGCGGCGGGTAACACCGGCAGCGCGACGCACGACATTCTGGTCGACAGTTCGCTGCCGTCCGTGAGCATCAGCCCGGTCGCCACCGACAACATCGTTAACGCCACTGAAATCAACGCCGATCAGCTGATCAGCGGCAAGGTCACCAACGCGGCGGCGGGCGATACCGTCACCCTTACGCTGGGCGGGAAGACTTACACCACGACCGTTCAGAACGACCTGAGCTGGAGCGTCAGCGTGCCGTCCGCAGACCTGAAAGGATTTGGCGACGGCGACCTGACGATTTCCGCCAGCGTTACTAATCAGCACGGCAACACCGGCACCAACGATCGCGAGATCAATATCGACGCCGGTCTGCCGGGTCTGCGCATCAATACGGTGGCTGGCGACGATGTGGTCAACAGCATCGAGATTAATCAGAACCAGATTGTCAGCGGCACCAGCACCGATATCGCGGCAGGCAGTTCAGTCACTGTGACCATCAACGGCGTCGATTATCAGGCGACCGTTGGCGCGAACGGTGCGTGGTCTGCGGCGGTTCCTTCTTCTGATGTAGCGAACTGGCCAGCGGGTGCGTTGAATATCAGCGTGACCGGCACCGACGTGTCCGGCAACAGCGTAACCATCTCGAACAACGTCACCGTCGATCTGAGCAGCGTGGCGATCACCGTCGATACCATCGCGGTGGACGACATGATCAATGCCGCCGAAAAAGCGGCAGACCTGACGCTGACGGGGTCGACGCAAAACGTCGAAGCCGGTCAGACCGTGACCGTGAATTTCGCGGGGCACACCTATACCGCGACCGTGCAGGGCAACGGCAGCTGGAGCGTGAAAGTTCCGGCTGGCGACATGACCAGCCTGAAAGACGGCGACGTCACCGCCACCGCCAGCGTTACCAACGTGGCAGGCAACAGCGCGAGTGCGGCGAATACCGCCGAAGTGGATGCCTCTGCACCGACCATCACCATCAACACCATCGCCGGTGACAATGTGCTCAACAGCGCGGAAGCCGGTGCAGATGTGGTGCTGAGCGGCACGTCGACGGCAGAAGCCGGTCAGATCGTTACTGTCACCCTGAACGGCAAAGATTACACCGCGACCGTCGGCACCGACGGCACCTGGAGCACGTCTGTTCCGGCGGCGGACGCCTCGGCGCTGACTGACGGCACCTATTCTGTGAACGCGACGGTGAAAGATGTCGCCGGTAACAGCAGCAGCGTCAGCGGTTCGGTGCTGGTGGATATCACTCCACCAGCTCTGACTATCAACACCGTTTCCGCCGACGACGTGATCAACGCGCAGGAGCATCAGCAGAACCTGTTGATCTCCGGTGGCAGCACGGGCGTTCCGGCTGGCGGTCTGGTGACCGTTGAAATCGACGGCCACAGTTATACTGCCGCCGTGGATGCCAATGGCAACTGGAGCGTTGGTGTACCGGCAAACGTAGTCAGCACGCTGACCGATGGTTCCTACACCATCAGCGCAAGCGTCAAAGATGCCGCAGGCAACGACGGTTCCGTCACGCACGACGTCACGGTTGATACCGTTGCGCCGGTTCTGACCATTAACACCGTTGCAGCCGACGACGTGATCAACGCCATCGAAAAAGGCGAAGCCCTGACCGTCAGCGGCACCAGCAATGGCGCGGACGGCAGCGTGATTACGCTGAACCTCAACGGCCAGAACTACACTGCGACCGTCAGCAACGGCGCGTGGACGCTGAACGTTCCGGCATCCGACGTCGCGAAACTCGGTGAAGCGGATTACACCCTGACCGCCAGCAGCACTGACGCGGCGGGTAACACCGGCAGCACGACGCACGATGTTCTGGTCGACAGTTCGCTGCCGTCCGTGAGCATCAGCCCGGTCGCCACTGACAACATCGTTAACGCGACGGAAATCAACGCCGATCAGCTGATCAGCGGGAAGGTCACCAACGCGGCGGCGGGCGATACCGTCACCCTTACGCTGGGCGGCAAAACTTACACCGCTGAAGTACAAAGTGACCTGAGCTGGAGCGTCAGCGTACCTTCTGCGGATCTGAAAGGGTTCGGCGACGGTGACCTGACTATCAGCGCATCCGTCACCAATCAGCACGGCAACACCGGCACCAACGATCGCGAGATCAATATCGACGCCGGTCTGCCGGGTCTGCGCATCAATACGGTGGCGGGCGATGATGTGATCAACAGCATCGAGATCCAGCAGAACCAGATTGTCAGCGGCACCAGCACCGATATCGCCGCAGGAAGTTCAGTCACCGTGACCATCAACGGCGTCGATTATCAGGCGACCGTTGGCGCGAACGGCGTATGGTCTGCGGCGGTTCCTTCTTCTGATGTAGCGAACTGGCCTGCGGGTGCGTTGAATATCAGCGTGACCGGCACCGACGTGTCCGGCAACTCTGTGACCATCTCGAATAACGTCACCGTCGATCTGAGCAGTGTGGCAATCACCGTGGATACCATCGCGGCTGATGACATGATCAATGCCGCCGAAAAAGCGGCAGACCTGACGCTGACGGGGTCGACCCAAAACGTCGAAGCCGGTCAAACCGTGACCGTGAACTTTGCGGGGCACACGTATACCGCGACTGTGCAGGACAACGGCAGCTGGAGCGTGAAAGTTCCGGCTGGCGACATGACCAGCCTGAAAGACGGCGACGTCACCGCCACCGCCAGCGTTACCAATGTGGCAGGCAACAGCGCCAGCGCGGCGAATACCGCCGAAGTGGACGCGTCGGCACCGGTTATCACCATCAACACCATCGCCGGTGATAACGTGCTGAACAGCGCGGAGGCCGGTGCAGATGTGGTGCTGAGCGGGACTTCGACGGCAGAAGCCGGTCAGATCGTTACTGTCACCCTGAACGGCAAAGATTACACCGCGACCGTCGGCACCGACGGCACCTGGAGCACGTCGGTTCCGGCGGCGGACGCCTCGGCGCTGACCGACGGCACGTACTCTGTGAATGCGACGGTGAAAGACGTGGCGGGCAACAGCTCTTCTGTCAGCGGTTCAGTTCTGGTGGATATCACTGCGCCAGCTCTGACCATCAACACCGTGTCAGCCGACGACGTGATCAACGCGCAGGAGCATCAGCAGAACCTGATGATCTCCGGTGGTTCCACGGGCGTTCCGGCGGGCGGTCTGGTGACCGTTGACATCGACGGCCACAGCTACACCGCCGCTGTGGATGCCAATGGCAACTGGAGCGTCGGGGTTCCGGCGAACGTGGTCAGCACCCTGACCGACGGTTCCTACACCGTCAGCGCAAGCGTCAAAGATGCCGCAGGCAACGACGGTTCCGTCACGCACGACGTCACTGTCGACACCGTTGCGCCGGTTCTGACTATCAATACCGTTGCAGCCGACGATGTGATCAACGCCATCGAAAAAGGCGAAGCCCTGACCGTCAGCGGCACCAGCAACGGCGCGGACGGCAGCACCGTCACGCTGAATCTCAACGGCGAGAACTACACTGCGACCGTCAGCAACGGCGCGTGGACGCTGAACGTTCCGGCGTCCGACATCGCGAAACTCGGCGAAGCGGATTACACCCTGACCGCCAGCAGCACCGACGCGGCGGGCAACACCGGCAGCGCGACGCACGACATTCTGGTCGACAGTTCACTGCCGTCCGTGAGTATCAGCCCGGTCGCCACCGACAACATCGTTAACGCGACGGAAATCAACGCCGATCAGACCATCAGCGGCAAGGTCACCAATGCGGCGGCGGGCGATACCGTCACCATTACGCTGGGCGGCAAAACCTATACGGCTGAAGTACAAAGTGACCTGAGCTGGAGCGTCAGCGTACCTTCTGCCGATCTGAAAGGATTTGGCGACGGCGACCTGACTATCAGCGCATCCGTCACCAATCAGCACGGCAACACCGGCACCAACGATCGCGAGATCAACATCGACGCCGGTCTGCCGGGTCTGCGTATCAACACCGTGGCTGGCGACGATGTCGTCAACAGCATCGAGATCCAGCAGAACCAGATCGTCAGCGGCACCAGCACCGATATCGCAGCGGGCAGCAGTGTCACCGTGACCATCAACGGCGTCGATTATCAGGCGACCGTTGGCGCGAACGGCGCGTGGTCAGCGGCGGTTCCGGCAGCGGACGTGGCGAACTGGCCAGCGGGTGCGTTGAATATCAGCGTGACCGGCACCGATGCTTCGGGTAACTCAGTGACGATTTCTAATAACGTCACCGTCGATCTGAGCAGCGTGGCGATCACCGTGGATACCATCGCGGTGGACGACATGATCAATGCGGCTGAAAAAGCGGCAGATCTGACGCTGAGCGGTTCGACCCAAAACGTCGAAGCCGGTCAGACCGTGACCGTGAACTTTGCGGGTCATACGTACACCGCGACCGTGCAGGACAACGGCAGCTGGAGCGTGAAAGT
>NZ_SLYT01000007.1:0-309972 GCF_004346065.1 Rahnella sp. JUb53 | reverse complement strand
TATGTGGCGACCTCATACCCATCTTGGTGGTCTTTCACCAAACGAATATGAGGTCGCCGCTTAATGGGGTGTCAACTTTTACTAGACCAGAACACAGGCAACTTCAGATTCAACGCTGCCATTAATACCCCACCCCAGCCCTCCCCTTCGCAGGGGAGGGAGTAAATCTAACCGGAGAAAAACATGATCCGTAAATCCTTCGTTATGCAGGTTAATCCAGATGCACACGATGAATATCAGCGTCGTCATTCACCAATCTGGCCGGAACTGGCGGAAACCCTGAAAGCCCACGGCGCACATCACTACAGCATTTTTCTCGATGAAAAACGTAATCTGCTGTTTGGCTATGTGGAAATTGAATCTGAAGAAAGATGGAATGCCGTGGCAAAAACGGATATTTGCCAGAAGTGGTGGAAGCATATGGCAGACGTAATGCCTGCCAATGCCGATAACAGCCCGATCAGTAGCGATCTTAAACCGGTCTTTTACCTCGATTAACCCGCTGACCGGCGGGTTTTCCTTTTACGGCACCCGGATTTTGCGCTTTTGAGGCAGTAAATCGCGTAGTCGCCGGTTTCGCTTTCCCCGAACGTGACGGTGCAAACTTCGGATCAAATCCGTCCGGTGGTACCAGGCAATCAGGTCGGATCCCAATCAGGCGGCGCATCCCCATTGCGGTCAGTGCCTCGCGGATCACCGGCCAGTTCGCCGGATCGTGATAGCGCAGCAACGCTTTATGCAACCGCCGCTGACGATCCCCTTTCGGCACCACCACATCTTCACTTTTATAATCCACTTTGCTGAGCGGATTCTTGCCGCTGTAATACATGGTGGTCGCACTGGCGAGCGGTGACGGATAGAAGTTCTGCACCTGATCCAGACGGAAGCGATTTTTCTTCAGCCACAGCGCCAGATTGATCATATCTTCAGTGCGCGTGCCCGGATGCGCGGAGATAAAATACGGGATCAGATACTGCTCTTTCCCGGCCTGTTTCGAATAGCTGTCGAACAGTTCTTTGAACCGGTAATAGCTGCCCATGCCCGGTTTCATCATTTTAGAAAGCGGCCCGGTTTCGGTGTGCTCCGGCGCGATCTTCAGATAACCGCCGACGTGATGCTCCGCCAGCTCTTTAATATAACGCGGATCCTCTACCGCCAGATCATAACGTACGCCCGAAGCGATCAGGATTTTCTTGATACCTTTCAGGCTGCGCGTACGGCGATAAAGGTTGATCGTCGGCTCATGGTTGGTGTCCATGTGTGTACAGATTTCAGGGTATACGCAGGAAGCACGGCGGCAGCTTTGCTCCGCTTTTGGCGACTGACAGCGCAGCATATACATGTTGGCCGTCGGACCACCGAGATCGGAAATCACACCGGTGAATCCTGGTACGCTGTCGCGGATCTCTTCGATTTCACGCACGATCGACTCTTCCGAGCGGCTCTGAATGATCCGCCCTTCATGCTCGGTGATCGAACAAAATGCGCAACCGCCGTAACAACCACGCATGATATTGATCGAGAAACGGATCATGTCATACGCCGGAATAGTCGCTTTACCGTAAGACGGATGCGGCACGCGCTGGAAAGGCAATCCAAACACTTCATCCATTTCTTCAGTAGAAAGCGGGATTGCCGGTGGATTGATCCACACATAGCGGTCACCGTGTTTTTGCATTAGCGCGCGGGCACAACCCGGGTTGGTTTCATGATGCAAAATGCGCGAGGTATGGGCATACAGCACCTTGTCGCCCTTCACTTTTTCAAATGACGGCAGCAGAACGTAGGTTTTCTCCCACGGTTTCGGCTTGGGCGCGCGCACCGTCACCGGCTGCGGGGCATCGGGCGCAGGCAGTTCACCTTCTGAACAGGGTAAGTCTTCGCCGTACGGATTCATGATCGGCTCAATGCGCCCCGGCTTATCGAGCCGCGTGGAATCCACTCCGCTCCAGCCGATCAGCGCCGTTTTACGCATCACCGCCGTATTGCGAACGTCGTGAATATCCGTAATGGATTCACCCGCCGCCAGACGGTGTGCCACTTCCACCAGTGGCCTTTCGCCGTTGCCATAAATCAGCATGTCAGCTTTGGAATCCACCAGCACAGAGCGCCGCACGGTATCGGACCAGTAATCGTAATGCGCGATACGCCGCAGACTGGCTTCAATGCCGCCGAGCAACACCGGCACATCGCTGAAAGCTTCTTTGCAGCGCTGGGTGTAAACCAGCGTCGCGCGATCCGGGCGTTTACCGCCCACGTTGCCCGGCGTATAGGCATCGTCATGGCGCAGCTTCCGGTCGGCGGTATAACGGTTGATCATCGAATCCATATTGCCGGCAGTCACGCCATAAAACAGATTCGGTTTGCCAAGCCGCATGAAATCCTCTTTGTTGGTCCAGTCCGGCTGAGCGATGATCCCGACGCGAAACCCCTGCGCTTCCAGCATCCTGCCAATGATCGCCATGCCAAAACTCGGATGATCGACGTACGCATCTCCGGTCACCACGATCACATCACAACTGTCCCAGCCCAGTTCATCCATTTCCGCCCGGCTCATTGGGAAAAACGGCGCGGTGCCATAGCATTCCGCCCAGTAACGTGGGTAAGAAAATAGGGTGCGATCGGGTTGGATCAGGCTGACTGACATAATGTAGTTTCTTCGTTCGGCGGCAAATAATTGGCCGCAAATTATACGGGGACAAAAACCACTGCGGGGGAGCAAATCGCCTAAATTTGTTTTAGATCAACTTCTACTTTTTAGCATTCCGGATCCTGACCGGGCGATTTGACCTCCTCAGTAATTGAGATTTCTGAATATGTCATTTCCTGTATCTGCGGATTAAAGAGTGCTCAAATGATCCGTTAATTACTTTCACATTGAAGGATCATCGTGGCCATGGACAGTAAACAATTTCAAAAGTTATTGTTGCCAAAACTCAGGGAAGCAATGCTGTATACACGCTCAAGAATCCCCATGAAATCAGCCAATAAATTCTATCCTGATAAAAGAATGATCGATGGGCTGATGATGACCAATCCCGACAAGTACCGGATGCATTCTCTGGGCGGAGACAGGAATCGTTCTCTGAATCTGGCCGCTAACAGAAAGCTCAAACTGGCACCACAACAGGTCTACCGGAAATACGAACAGGATCACCGCAACGGGATACGCAATGCCGGTAACTGTGGTGAAAATGCCATGATCGCGTTCTGGTATCTCACTGAACATATTCGTGAACTTGAAAAACTAGTCAAAACGCCAATAAAAATACTCACTATTTTTCTCAAGCACCCTGTCGATCACAGCCTGGTATTAGTAGGAACTGAACCCCCGCGCGGCAGCGGAAAAATTATGGAAAATACGTTAATTTGCGACCCGTGGGGAAAAATTGTCTGTCCTCTGGCGCATTATTCTCTCGAATGGAAAATGAAAATGAATAAATGGTCGAACCGTGGCCTGAAGGGTAAATGTGGCCGTGGAACTTACGATCCTTTTTACGACCAATGTTCCAGAGAAAGTGTGCGCGCTGGACGACTGCTTATTTCAGAGCAAACGTATTCCGGTAAAACCCAGAGAATAAAGGATACAAAGACCTACTCGCTGATAAACAAAAACGAATTTTCATAACGTAACGTAGTTAAAGGGCGGGTAATGACATTCTCTTAAAGGCCTGCCAATTCCCGCAGGCCTTTCTTTTAAGCGAAAGAATTTTATTTCTTCGCCAGTGCTTCAAACACTTTTTCGACTGCGACTGCACCCGGATCTTTGACGCCTTTCAGGCTGTCGCTGCTCAGATAGGATGAACGCCCGGCGTTAGCTTTTTTCATGCTGGCCGTGTCTTTGGCGCCTTTAGCGGCGGCTTTCGCAGCACCTTTCAGCGCATCTTTCTTGCCAAGGGCTTCCAGCGCGGGCTGAAGTGCGTCGATCATCGTGCGATCGCCGAGATCAGCACCGCCATAATGCTTCATGCGCTCAAGACCGAACAGCAGCGCTTTCGGTAATTTCTCGCCCTCCGCGACTTTCTTACCCGCGGCCGTGAAGAAGATCGACATCAGCACGCCGCTCGATCCGCCCATCACTGTTGCCAGACGATCGCCGACTACGCCAAGAAGATCGGCAACATTATTCAGCGGCAATTTTTTGCCTTTGTTCTGCTTCTGGATATCGCGCGCGCCGGTGGCAAATGTCGAACCGGTATCGCCGTCACCCACTTTGGCATCGAGCTTATTCAGTTCATCTTCCAGACCGGAAAGTGTCTGTGTGATGGTTTCGACTATCTTGCCGACTTCGGCATTTGATGACGCTTTAACGGATTTTTTATCGCTGATGGCTTTACCTTTTTTAGTCGCCAGTTTTTCCAGCTTAACCAGTGGATGCCAGCCCGCGGCCTCCACCTCTGCCAGCAACGCTTCTTCAATTCCGCCTTTCAGCGCGATCACGGAAAGCGAAAAACCTTTCATATCCAGCGCACTGACGAGTGAAGCGGGTCCGATGAGATAACGCACCGAACTACCCAGCGCAGAATGCACCACTTCTTTAGTGATCTGACTCATTTCAAGCGGAGAAACGCCGCCGAGGTTATTGATCAATACCGCCAGCTTGTCGCTTTTTTTCACATGCTGCTGGAGCTTTTCAACCAGCGTATCTACCACTTTTTTACTGTTCTGAGTTTTCATCGTCGAGACGCCAGGCTCACCGTGAATACCTAATCCCAGCTCAACGTGGCCCGATTCGATACGCTGTTCTTCCTCATCTTCGCCGCCGCCCGGCAGACTGCAACCTGCGGCCGCCACACCAATACTCGCCGTGGCATCAATGGCCTGCTGCGCAATTTTGGTGACGTCTTTGAGAGATTTCCCCTGCTCTGCGGCATAACCGGCAATTTTATGCACCAGCACCGTCCCCGCGATACCGCGAGGCTGCTTGTTGTCCGGCAGAGAAATGTCGTCGGATACCATCACCAGCTCGACGTCGTAGCCCATGCCTTTGGCTTTCTCGGCCGCCAGACCAAAGTTCAGACGGTCGCCGGTGTAGTTTTTCACAATCAGCAGGCAGCCCGCTTTACCGGTGACCGCCACAATCGCATTCAGCACAGCGTCCACGCTCGGTGACGCAAACACTTCGCCGCACACCGCTGCGGTGAGCATTCCCTTACCGACAAAACCGACGTGGGCCGGTTCGTGACCGGAGCCACCGCCGGAAATCAGGGCGACTTTTTTCTTATCCCAGTCGCGGCGAACGACCACGCGAATAGCCGGATCAACGTCCAGTTTTGCCAGATTTTTGTAGGGAGAGGTCAGGATCACCCCTTCGATAACATCGTTAATCAGAGACTTACGGTCATTCATAAAGAATTTAGACATGCCGGATCTTTCCTTTTAACTGTTTTCCAGGTGTTGTGAGGCAGAAAAAAACATACCTCTGCGTAATGCAGGTATCTGAAAACATAGCACAGGACAAAAATCAGGAAGGAGACGAGAAAGGCGGTTTCCCGCCTTTTTAGGAAATGATGTAGAAAGAAATCAATTACACGCTAACACTTTAATCGCTAACCCTCCCGTCGAGGTTTCACGATATTTTGAGTTCATGTCTTTGCCGGTTTCGTACATGGTTTCGATGACTTTATCGAGACACACGCGCGGCTCGCTGGTACGGCGCAGTGCCATACGTGAAGCATTGACCGCTTTAACCGCCGAAATGGCATTTCGTTCGATGCACGGCACCTGAACCTGTCCGGCGAGCGGGTCACACGTCAGCCCGAGGTGATGTTCCATGGCGATTTCTGCCGCCATTAACACCTGCGCCGTGCTGCCGCCCAGCAGCTCAGTCAGACCGGCTGCCGCCATGGAACAAGCCACGCCGACTTCGCCCTGACAGCCCACTTCTGCACCGGAAATCGAGGCGTTCATTTTGAACAAAATGCCGACCGCGCCGGATGCGAGGAAGAAACGGCTGTAAGAATCCGGGCTGATCGGACGGATGAACTGATCGTAATACGTCAGCACCGCCGGAATGATGCCACATGCGCCGTTGGTCGGTGCCGTTACAACCCGTCCGCCTGCCGCGTTTTCTTCGTTAACAGCCATCGCGTACATATTGATCCAGTCCACCACGCCCATCGGATCAACGTTGTTTTTATCCTGCGTCACCAGAATACGACGCAGCGCCGCGGCGCGGCGGTTGATTTTCATCGGGCCTGGCAACAGCCCTTCGGTATGAATACCGCGCGTAATGCCTTCGCTCATCACATTCCAGATAGCCGCAAAGTGTTCGCTGATTTCTGCACGTGTATGGCTGGCCAGCTCGTTTTGCAGCATCAGCGCCGACAGGGACAGGCCGGTGTCGGTGCAATGCTTTTGCAAATCACTGGCCGAACGGAACGGGTACGGTCGCACCACAGGGTTTTCATCCTGCAGGCCGAACTTGCTGGCTTCGACAATAAAGCCGCCGCCAATAGAATAATAGGTTTGCGTATACAGCAGCTCATCACCGTTGAACGCGCTGATTGTCATGCCGTTTTCGTGTAAAGGCAGATTATTAAAATGGAAATTCATCCCGGAACCGGCCGGGAAATCCACTTCCTTCGCGCCCTTGCCGAGCATCAGTCGCCCGGAAGTTTCCACCTGACGGATAAACGCCGGGATCGCATCAATATCCACATCGTCCGGCATATTGCCGGCCAGCCCCATGATGATCGCCAGATCGGTGTGGTGGCCTTTACCGGTTAACGATAAAGAACCATAGACATCGACGACCACACGGGTGGTATGAGTAATATGGCCAGAAGAGATAAGTTCATCAGTGAATATTTTCCCGGCTTTCATCGGGCCAACAGTATGCGAACTGGAAGGACCAATACCAATTTTGAAAATATCGAAGACGCTGATCACGGTGGGCACTCCATGTGAATAAGATGACGGGCAAAAATACGGGAGGAAAGTGAGCAGGAATATTCCCGCCCACTTTATTTCAATTAACTTTAAATACTTTACTCATTAACCAATCAGGCTAAATACGATGGCTGACATGGCAATCAGACCCATAATCACTACGAACACATTGCTGATATGGCCGCTGTATTTTCTCATCGCAGGAACTTTACGAATCGCATACATAGGCATCAGGAATAACAGCATCGCAATAATCGGACCACCCAGCGTTTCGATCATACCCAGAATACTTGGATTCAGGGTAGCGACTAACCAGGTGGTTAATAACATGAAGATGCCGGTATAACGGTTCAGCGTTGGCAGGGCAATAGTTTTCCCTTTACCACGCAATGACTTAATTACCATGCCGTTGAAACCTTCACGCGCACCCAGATAATGGCCGAGGAAAGATTTGGTAATCGCGATAAAGGCAATAAATGGCGCGATATATTCAATGACCGGGTTAGAGAAGTGGTTGGCTAAATAAGACAGAATAGACACGTTCTGCGATTTAGCTTCCATCAGGTCTGCCGGAGACAGGCTCAGTACGCAGCTGAAGACGAAGAACATCACGGTGATAACCATCATGATGTGGCTAAATGCCAGAATACGTGAACATTTTCTCTCAGCGTCTTCGCCATACTCTTTGCGTTTTGCGACAGCGAAAGAGGAGATAATCGGCGAGTGGTTAAAGGAGAATACCATCACCGGAATGACCAGCCACAATGTCATCAGCATACCGTGACCCACGCCATTGCCCGACATGGAGACGTTTTCAAACACTGACGTATTCCAGTTAGGAATAAGGTACAGCGCCAGCGCCATCAGCACCGCAACAAACGGGAAGACCAGAATACTCATCGCTTTCACGATCATATCCTGACCGAAATGTACCAGCGTCATTAAGCCCAAAATCAGGATCAGAGACAGTAACGCACGCGGTGGCGCATTCATATGCATCTGGTGAGTAATAAAACTCTCAACCGTATTAGTGATCGCCACGCTGTAAACCAGCAGAATAGGATAAATGGCGAAGAAATAAAGCAGGGTAATTAATTTACCGGCTGAAATACCGAAATGCTCTTCCACGACTTCCGTAATATCTTCACCGGCATTCTTTCCGGATAATACAAACCGGGTTAATCCGCGGTGAGCGAAGAATGTCATTGGGAAGGCGAGGATCGCCATAATGATTAATGGAATGAGACCGCCGATACCGGCATTAATAGGAAGAAAGAGAACACCTGCACCAATTGCTGTTCCATATAAACCTAACATCCACATAGTGTCAGTTTTACGCCAGGAACTTACCGATTTTTTAGACAGCGTCCCGATTGTTGTATTATCCATGATTCCTCAGCACCTAATTATAAAAATAATTCCGTTTCCCCAGGAATGGTTGATGTTTTTTTACTGCACCCGTCATCAAAAAAACCACCCTGACGGATAAAACATACCATTAATGTGGGCATGATACCTATCAGCAGCATAAAAATCTGGATAACCGCATAGCTTTGAGATCATGGTCACGAATATCTTTAAAATGCGGACTGATATTCCTTTAAATTCCAAACCATTAACATTTTCTCTAATTTAAATTCATCAAATAGTGATTACAGTAACATCTATTTTTTGTGATATTTTGTTATGCCCGTGACTATTATTTAAATAACGATTGAAATACCAGCAACATGTATTATTTATAGTCTGACTCCCTGAACTAAATTGTTCATAAATTGACCACTCCATTCACCTCTTAAAAAAACGGAATACGTTAACATTCCTTCTGAATTTCCTCTGTTTTCTGACTTGTGTAAAAAATACGCCACAACGCGACCGCAGTTACAGAAGGAAAATTTTTACACTTACGCTTTCGGAACTATTGCCGATAAAGTTATTCTTACGCTGGGGAAATCATTTCAACCGGAAGAAACACAGAGCGACTCAATGGGAAAAGCCCGATCACCTTTTTGCCCGCCAGCAGGGACATCACTACGCCGTTTTATTAAGGCTGCGTATGGCATTGTCCTGCTGCTGATGCTGATGGTCGCTCCGCTGACATCGGGTGTTGCACAAGACAGCGATCCGCAGGCGGATGCGGCTGTCGCGCAGACCGTCAACGGCATCCTGAGCTATTCGCGCTGGCCGGGCGCAACCCCCACGTCCGTCTTAACGCTTTGCATCATCCCTCCCGTGAAATACGCCGCGCAACTTACCCCGGATGGCAGCGCATTCACCGGCCGGCCACTCAAAGTCATGACGCTTCCGTTCGACAGCCCGCTGCTCACATCGGAGTGCGATGCTATTTATTCCGGCAACATGACAACGGAACAGCAGGCAGATTTACATCAGCGCCTGGAAGGCCATGCAATTCTCACTATCGGTGAACAGGATGATGCCTGTGCATTACTGAATGCGTTTTGTCTGGTGATGACGCCACTTCATACCGGATTCAAATTGAATCTGGACACGCTGTCCCGCAGCGGCGTGCGGGTAAATCCCGCCGTATTACAACTTGCCAGGGAAAAGGAGTGACCATGAAAAACAAAATTCCTGTTCCTGAGGTTGAACAGTCAGGCCAGCGTCCGACGCTGAGCGCTGCACTGAACCGAATTCATGTGATTGTGATTTTAACGGCGATCGGTCTCGCCGGTTTCCTGCTGACGTTGCTGGCGTTAATCGCCCTGCGTTCTCACGCGGAAAGCAATCTGCAACTGACCGCGCGCGCCATCGGTTACACCACGGAAGCCGCACTGGTCTTTAATGACCCTTCGGCGGCGCATGACTCGCTGGAATTTATCGCCAGACGCGGCGATTTCACCCAGGCAAAAATTCTGACGCCAGCGGGTGCGACATTCACCGAGTGGCAGCGTCCGATCCACAGCAACTGGGACAAACTGGGTCAGTTCGTCGGCCATGTGGCGTTTCCGGAACCCGTGACCGTACCGGTGGTGCATTCCGGCTCGGTCATCGGCACCATCTGGCTAGAAGGTAACGGCAGCAGTCTGATTGGCTTCCTGGCGGAAACTATCCTGAGCCTGCTCGGTTGTCTGGTGCTGACCGCGCTGGTCGCGCTGTATTTTTCCCGCCGGATGCAAAAAGGCATTGTCGATGCCCTCGGTCACATTACCCATGTCACCCATGAAGTCAGTGCTAACCGGTCGTTTAGTCTGCGCGTTCCTTCCGCGCCAATAGTCGAGCTGCATACACTCAGCCAGGACTTCAACAGCCTGCTGACCGAGCTGGAAGCCTGGGAAAACCATATGCGGAACGAGAACGTTTCGCTGACAAAAAAAGCGTTGCACGACGGCCTGACCGGTCTGCATAATCGCGCGTTTTTCATTGATACCCTTAATCAGTGTTTCAATCCGGTAAGAGCACCGCTATCGCTGGCGTTGCTGTTCATCGATGTTGATAACTTTAAGGAAATCAATGATTCACTCGGGCACGCCGCCGGCGACCGGGTACTGATGGTGATTGGCGAAAGACTGGCAAAAACCCTGCGTAAGGGGGATGTGCTGGCCCGTCTGGGCGGCGATGAATTTGCCATTCTGCTTGAGCCGATGATCTCTACCGCCGAAGCAGTGGCGTTCGCCGAGCGGATTGTCGAGATCATGAAAACGCCGGTCATTTTGCTCAACAACAAAACGCTGGATGTGTCACTCAGCATCGGCATTGCGCTTTCGCCTTCACAGGCAAACAGTGCGAAAGAAATTCTCGAAAAGGCCGATGAGGCCATGTATCGCTCTAAAAGAATATCCGGCAGTTGCTGGCATGTGTCTTCAGGCATGCCGCTTCCTGTCGCGATGAAACACTAAAAGGAATTAATGACTATGAAGACCTGCAATACGTTCAAATCCTGGTATCAGTTCGCCGCAATGGGGCTGTGCATTGTGCTGCTGGCCGCCTGTCAGAGTAAACCTGCGGGATTAACACCGGAACAAATCGCCGTGCTGCAAAAGAACGGTTTCTCGCAAACCGATGCGGGCTGGGAACTGGGACTGGATGCCAAAGTTCTGTTTGGCAATAATCAGGATAAGCTTTCCGCCGAAAGTAAGCAGTCAGTGGAAAAACTGGCGGGCGAACTTCTGCACGTCGGCCTGAACAAGGTCAATCTCGACGGCCATACCGATAACTACGGTGATCCGGCTTACAACAACGATCTGTCGCTGCGCCGCGCTGACACCGTCGCCGCCGCCTTTGCCGATGCCGGAATGCCGCGCGCCAATATCCATACCCGTGGACTGGGCCAGAGCAAACCTGTCGCCAGCAATAAAACCCAGGCCGGACGCGCTCAGAACCGCCGCGTGTCTGTGATTATTGTGGTTTAACCGACAACAATCCCACCAGATGCAGCGCCGCCTTGCAGTTATCCGTTCTGCGCCAGGCGAGCGCGATCTGCGTCGTTAATGTCTGCCCTGCCAGGGGCAGACACCTCACATTGGCTTCATCAATCTTACTCAGCGACGCCGGTATCAGCGCGTAACCAAATCCTGTCGCCACCATACTCAGCGCCGAGGTAATCTGCGGACACTGCTGCCCGTAGCGCGGCGAAAATCCAGCCTCTTCACACGCATGCGTGACGGCATCATAAAGCCCCGGCGATAAATCTCGCGGGAAGGTGATCAGCGTATCGTGGCGCAGCGCCGACAGCCGGACTTCCTTTCCCTGACTGAGCGGATGGGTTTTGGGCAGCGCCACCATCATTTCCTCGATATCCAGCACCTTAAAACTGAACTCTTTGCTGCGCTCGCACGGCAGACGGATAAACGCCGCATCCAGCGCGCCCTCGCTCATAGCCGTCATCAGCCCCGCCATATCCTTTTCCAGCGGTTCGAGAACCATGCCCGGATATTTATCCCGAAAGCGATGCAGCAACGCAAAAACCTGCGGGTTAAACGCCGTCGACGTGGCAAAGCCGAGTCGCAGCGTACCGTTCATACCACGCGCAACGGCGCGGGTGCGCTCAAGGGCGGCATCGGTCAGTTTGATGATGGTTTGTGCGTCGTCGTACAGCACTTTTCCGGCTTCGGTCAGCTCGACGCCACGGGTCAGGCGTTTGAGTAAAGGAGTGCCGATTTCATGTTCGAGCCGCTGGATTTGCTGGCTCAGCGGAGGCTGGGAGATCCCAAGCTGTTCGGCAGCACGGGTGAAGTGTCCCGTCTCTGCTACCGCGACAAAATAGCGCAGGTGACGAAGTTCCATATCAAAAACGTCTCAAAGTGAACACCTCCTCATATTGGAACTCAGGGCGGAATGGGGTCAACCTTTTAGTTAGCAAAGTTAATTATTCGACGGAGACCCCTGCATGAAAAACCATTCCGAATCCTGCTCCTGCGTGGCGGACATTGCCCGCACCGCAACAGCGTTTAAACATCAGCATCCTGACCGCGTTTTGTATCAGTCGTCGCTGATGAGCGCCCTGCTGAGCGGTGTGTATGAAGGCAACACCACAATGGCAGACCTGCTGGAACACGGCGATTTTGGTCTCGGTACCTTCAACCATCTCGACGGCGAACTGATCGCGTTCAACAGCAACATCTTCCAGTTACGCGGCGACGGCAGCGCCCGGCGCGCCCTTCCTGAACAAAAAACACCGTTCGCCGTCATGACATTCTTTAACCCGACTGATGAATACGTGATTGACCGCCCGCACAGCCGCGAGCAAATCCACAAGGTGATCGACGACGTCGTCGCCAGCCAGAACACCTTCTGCGCCCTGCGCATTGATGGCGAGTTCAGCTGCGTCGAGACCCGTACCGTGCCGGAACAGCACCGCCCGTATAAACCGATGCTGGAAGCCATCGAAGCCCAGCCGACGTTTCATATCGAACACAGCCAGGGCGTGCTGATTGGATTTCTGACACCGGCCTATATGCAGGGCATTAACGTGGCGGGCTATCACGAGCATTTTATCAATCAGGAACGCAGCAGCGGCGGCCATGTGCTGGATTATCAGGTTGAGCGCGGCGTGCTGACCTTCGGCACGGTCGAAAAGCTGTTGATCGACTTTCCGCAGGACAGCGATTTCCTGCACGCCAACTTATGCCCTGATGATTTAAATGATGCGATTCAGTCGGTTGAAAGTTAACAGACCGCAGAAAGAAGGATGAAAACCATGAAAAACTCAGACAGTAAAACCGACTGGAAATGTGGTGCGGATCTGGTCGTCGCGCAGCTTGAAGCACAGGGTGTCAAACATGTGTTCGGCATTCCCGGCGCAAAAATCGACCGCGTATTTGATTCGCTGGTCGACTCCCCTATCAAAACTATTCCGGTACGCCACGAAGCCAACGCCGCCTTTATGGCCGGTGCCGTGGGCCGTCTCACCGGCAAAGCGGGCGTCGCGCTGGTCACCTCCGGCCCCGGCTGCTCGAACCTGATCACCGGCGTCGCCACCGCGACATCCGAAGGCGATCCGCTGGTCGCACTCGGCGGTGCCGTTAAACGCGCCGACCACGTCAAACAGGTGCACCAGACCATGGACACCGTGGCGATGTTCCGCCCGGTCACCAAGTATTCCGCTGAAGTCACCTCGCCTTCTGCGCTGGCCGAAGTGCTGGCGAACGGTTTTCGCGCCGCCGAGTTCGGGCGTCCGGGTGCGGCATTTATCAGCCTGCCGATGGATATCGTCAACGAACCAGCCAGCGGTAAATTACTCACCTCGCAACCGCCGGTACTGGGCAGCGCGCCGCACGACGCGATATTGCAGGTCGCAAAGTTACTGAAACAGGCCAAAAATCCGGTGCTGCTGCTCGGCCTGATGGCCAGCCAGCCACGTAACGCCGAAGCGATCCGACGTCTGCTGCACAAAAGCGATCTGCCGGTCACCAGCACCTATCAGGCGGCGGGCGTTATCGATCAGGCTTCCTTCCACCGCTTCGCCGGACGCGTCGGTCTGTTCAACAATCAGGCCGGTGACCGCCTGCTTCGCAATGCAGATCTGGTGATCACCATCGGTTACAGCCCGGTCGAGTATGAACCGGCGCAATGGAGTAACGGCACCGCCGAACTGGTGCACATCGACGTGATGCCCGCCGAGACCGACAGCGACTATCTGCCGGACGTCGAGCTGGTGGGCGACATTGCCGACACATTGGATCTGCTGACGGAACAGATCCCGCAGCGTATCGATCTGAGCGCCTCTGCTGTCGAGATCCTCGAAGATCGCCGCCAGCAACGTGAACTGCTGGCCCAGAAAGGCCGCAGCCTGAACCAGTTTGCGATCCACCCGCTGCGTCTGGTGCGCGCGATGCAGGACATTGTCAACAGCGACGTCACCCTGTGCGTCGATATGGGCAGTTTCCACATCTGGATCGCCCGTTACCTTTACAGCTTCCGCGCCCGTCAGGTGCTGATTTCCAACGGTCAGCAAACCATGGGCGTCGCACTACCGTGGGCCATCGGCGCTGCGCTGGTCGATCCCGGTCGCAAAGTGGTTTCCGTATCCGGCGACGGCGGCTTTATGCAATCAAGCATGGAACTGGAAACCGCCGTCCGTCTGGGCGTCAACCTGCTGCACATCATCTGGGTCGATGAGGCCTACAACATGGTGGCAATCCAGGAAGAGAAAAAATACCAGCGCACCTCCGGCATCCAGTTCGGCCCGATTGATTTCAAAGCCTACGCCGACGCCTTCGGCGCCAAAGGTTTCGCCGTCACCTCCGCCGAAACGCTGGAAAGCACCCTCCGCGCCGCCATGGACGTACAAGGCCCCGCCGTCGTCGCCGTCCCGGTGGATTACAGTGATAACGCGTTACTGATGGGGCAGCTGGAGATGGGAAGGATTTTTTAGGGGGGATTTCAGGAAAGGTTAAAACGCCCTTGTTAGGGCGTTTTCTTACTCGCGGCAATCATATCTTTCAGCTCATCAATCGAGAGCGTACGATCTTTTTTGCGATGTATGATCCCATGGCAGTTAGCGCAGACGGGAACGAGATCTGTTTTGGGGTTTACAATCTTAGACATCCCAAATTCTGAAACAGGTACAACGTGATGAATATGAATAAAGTCCTTTGCATATTCTCCGTAAAAATCACCGAAGTTGAAGCCACAAGCGAAGCAGGTAGTGCCATGTATACTTTTTGCCAGCTTCTTCAACTTTGGGTTTCTTTCATACTTTGTAACGAACTTCGAAGTTTTCTTCCCTTCCTCATATGAAACCAGAGATTCCTCATCGGTTGCATCTTCTTGAAGGATTTCTTCACTCTCGATGTCGTCCATAATAAAGCGTGATTCAGTTAGCGCAGACGCAACAGCAATATCAGCAAAGACTTCCCCTGAAATGGGGCGAACGCTAAAACGCCAGTAATTAGATTTTTGCTGCTCGGGAATTTCTTCATAATAAACACCGTCATTTTTAGCCAGAACGGCCTGTTCAAACGGTTGAAACTCTGTCAGTACTGCATATAGATGACCGGCTTCATCCGGTCTGATCTCGCTTATTCGCCCGATCCCAAAATAGTGCGGTGCATCTGACAAGCGCTTTGACGAATACTCTTTGTTCCCTGGCTTTAGCCTCCCTTTGTAATACACAAAACGCATTCCAGGGGTGAGTGACTTTTGATACTGCTTAGGAAAATGATATCGCTCGCCAGTTTTGTCATCCCATTTGGAGTCATCACTCTCCGCAAGAACGACACACATCTCTTCGTCCATCATCTACTGATACCTGTTAAGTGAATCAATAGGTTGGAAGTATAATGGGTTCTTAATTGCTTACAACTTATGCATTTAATTTTTGAATAGTTTGGCCACTCTTCCTCTCGAAAGACTCAGTAAATAACGTATTTACACGTTCAGTTTCATCCTCTTTTCCAAGACATCTCGCAAAACTGAAAACTGCCTAAAAATTCCTCTCACTGTATAAATTCCCACGTATTAGACTCTCCCCACTGCGGCAAAATCCGCAGTCAGAATTAGCGTTCTGTCCCAGTTTGGTGCCATCAACTCTATGAAAATAGGGTGAATATGGTACGGTCTGCACTCACCCAAATTATGGTGGCTCAGACAGTGGCTTCTCACGAAGCACCGGATTCCAGACTGGCCGGAACGCTAACGCTGTTTGAGCTACCACCATCGGGATTAGCGTCTCTGGAGGTAGTTAATCAACTATCAGCTGGAGTACTAAAATGGAATTTTCTAACACTGCTTTTTCAAACACCTCCGTACCGGAGGCCCACAATGCCTAACCTTTACGACAATACCCCGCTGGAACTGGAAGAGATCGTCGATCACTGTCGTGCGTTGTCTTATGCCATTGTGTCGCTGGATAATCCGCAGGCAAAAGACCTGCTGGGATATATTCTGTGTGAACGGCTGGAAGTGCTGTATCAGACGCTGGAAATGCCATTTAGCGATGACGACGTGGTGGCTATAGAAATGACGGAAACACTGACGCACTAAGCGGATTTACAAACGTAAAAAAGCCAGCGCAACTGCGCTGGCCTGATTATCCACGAGGCGTGTGAATTAGAAATCGTAGAAGACGGTAACCCAGGTGGCGTCTGCTTCGTCGTCGGTGGTGTGCGCTAATGTGCGTTCCACGTAAACAGACAAGCCGTAACCGATGGTGGTACCCGCGCCCAGATAGACGTGGTTCGCGTGATATTCTTCGCCGCCTTTCAGTTGCAGGGAATCGGCTGCAACGTATGGCTGGATAGATTTCAGGAACGGTTTGTCGATATTAAAGGTATAACCGACGAACCCTTCCACACCGTAACCGCTGCCAGCAAAATAATGTTCGACAGGATTTTCACGGGTGCTCGGCACAAAATCTTTGTAATAGCTGCCGGTGCCGACGATGTACCAGTTGTTTGGCTGCCAGGTTAATGCGGTACCAGACAACTGCTGATGATAATCTTTTTCGTTATATTGATTATCTTTCACCGTGGCGTCAGTCAGGCTATACGCCGCACTCCAGACCAAATCTTTGGTGAGTTTATAATCGAAGCCTAAACCACCACCATTATTACGGCGATAGTGCTGATCCTCGCCCGCCTGAATTTCATCTTCAGGTAATAAGTAGTTGGCATATAACGTCACAGGACCAAAGTCGTTGGTATATTTAATGCTGTTTTTAGGCTTATTCGCACCATCGTAGCTGCCGTTAATGCCAATACCGGTACCGCCCGCATGACCATCGTTATCCCATACGTCACTTTTAATCCCGACGACAGAATAATAAATACCGTACTGGTGGCCGTAGGTTAATGTCCCGTAGCGATCATCTTTAAAGCCTGCATATAACTGACGCTGAGTATCACGCTGACCACCTTCCGGATAGTGACCATTCATGCCCAGCAGGTTCGCCATGTCCACACCCAGCTCGTAGTAGGCGATGACTGAGGTATCTTGTGTCAGTTTATAATCACCACGGAAGCGGAAACGGGTGCCACCATCGTGACCATTTTTATAATAGCCAGGCTCCGGACCGTTATTGAAAATCCACTCAGGACGGATGCTGCCGCCGACCTGCAAGCTTAATGGCGCCAGCAAAGCATTACTCTGAGGATTTTTATCTAAAACAGTAATCTCGGCCCGGGTGCTGGCAGATAATGCCGACAGCACGACGCCGCCAATTAAGATTGACGCTTTTAAATTGCTCATTATTACCCTGTCTTTATTATTTATGTGATGTGTGTGCGGTCTTGCGCCGCGTATAAATAATTAACATAGGTCTGACGGGGGACAAAGTGAAAATTCAGAAAGTTCCTTATAAGGAAATTATATATAGGGAGTAATTAGTAAACAATAATATTGTGATATGTAACTATAAGAAAATTTTTATGTTTTAGTGATTAAATACAGAACAACATGATAAAAATACGAGCAATTGTAAACTTACGGCAACTAAAAATTGAAATATTTAATAACAATTACATCCTAAAAATAGCATCAATAAGTAAATCATGCCAGCGTGATAATGACATTACGTGACAACCACTTAATATTATTACATTGAATTTGAGTTAATTCAAAATCGCCAGAATAATATCCGGAAAAGACTGTTATTAATTAACCAATTTCAATTTTTATCTCATGGATATCATTCTGGTGGTGAATATCCCCGATTCTCTGTGCGAATTTTGCGAGACATCTTCCAGTTCCGACAACAAACCACTGTAAATATAAACAGGTTATTTCTTTGCAGCATGAACAGGCATACAGTTCTCTGGCAGCGGCAATCACCCCGCCAGTAAAGGGGGCCTCGACTCACTGACAATGGAATGATCTTCATGACTAATACTGAAAACAGCACGGCCTTCACCGCAAACTCTGTCACCGTTTTTCGTTCACTGATTGAAGGGTTGGATCTCAGCCACTTCGGGGAAGCGCAGCTTTATGATCTCAGCGCGCTGGCATCGGAGTCCGCCGGCGGACTATGCCAGGGGTTGTTGTGTTTGAGTGAAGGACTGGAGAACTGCGAGGTAATTCCACCGGAGGGGATTGCACAGGTCAGCGGCTACCTGAAAGCATCAGCGCATCTGATCCCTGTGCTCTTTGAATTATGCGAGCAGGCCAACAGCAGCCTGATGCGTATGAAAAAAATTACGGCTTATCCGATGAACTGACGTGCGCGGCGATATCCCGCATGACATTTCGCGCTGTCTTGCTGATCCCACCGAGCTGGAAAAAACCATGAATGACACCCAGATAGCGCTGAGCAGTACATTCAACACCCTGCTCAGTCAGCCGGGAGTACAGCGCCTCGCCTTCGTCACATAACGGATCGTATTCCGCCGTGATGATGTGAACCGGCGGCAATCCGGCAAAGTCATCGCGCCACAAAGGACTGGCTTCAGAATGCATGAAGTCAGTCTGCGGGAAATAAGCCTCAAAACCGCTAAGTAAAGTGTCGCTGGTTAGCACGTAATCCTCACCATTCCGCTTGTGGCTTTCACAGGACGCTGTCGCATCCAGCATCGGGTAAATCAGCACCAGCTGACGCGGCAGCCACTGCCCGGCATCTCGTAAACGCAGAGCGGTGATCAGGGCCAGATGCCCGCCTGCGCTGTCGCCCATCAATGTAATCTGGTCGCGATGTATGCCAAGAGTTTCCGCATTTTGCCAGATAAGGTTTGCAGCCTGTTCAGCGTCGTCATGCGCTGTGGGATAAGTATGTTCAGGCGCTAAACGATACTGAACGGCAATCATCCGACAGCCACTGTAAAAAGCGAGCTGACGCAGCTGATTATCATGTGTGGCAAATCCACCGCTGACAAAGCATCCACCGTGATAATAGATAACGGCAGGTAATGCACCATGCGCTTCCAGCGGCGAGTAAACATGTAACGACATCCCCCCGATGACCACATCCTCAACATCTACACGCTGCTCAATATCACCGGCTAATACTGTGCTGGCAATATAGCCAGCACGACGCTCAGTGAAAGTCAGTCTGCGGGAAGACGGACAGCCAGCAGCGATGAAGTCGTTAACCAGCTCAGCAATTGCGGATTCCAGTGCCATGATGATCTCTTCCTGATTGTGGGGATTTAAGCGCGAATAAGATGATGACAGGCTACGATATTCTCCCTCAGCAAGTCGATCGGTATTAACGATCAGTTCTTACTTATTGATCTATCAAAACGATTATCTTTTGCCAGCCAGCTCTGGTTATCCTTGGCGTTCCTGAACGTGGATTAAAACTCTTATATTATTAGCGGCTCATTTTGCAGCCGGGATTTGTTACGCCGCGAAAATACCAAATGAAGAATAATGCGAATACGAGATGAAAATGAAAAGATGCACCCGATGCAATAAAAAAAGAAACTTCATCGAACGGTTATTTTCTCAGGATAAAGAGCTTTGCGAGGAATGCATTTACGATATTCAATCGGAAATCAGAGAAAGAAGAGAAATCCCGGTCAAAAGGCATGATGCCGAATGACGCTCATTTCAGAAATTCAAACTGAACGGATTGATGTCAGCATCATCATTCCTGTCTATAACGCCGCAGAGACCATCGGTCACCTCATCAGCAAGATCCTTAGGGAAACCCGTGTCGTTATTGAACTCATTATCGTTAATGACGGTTCCACTGATGCTACCGGCAATCTTATCCGGGATGTCTGCGACAACCGGTTCATCCTCATTGAGCAGGAAAATCAGGGCGTCTATGCAGCACGCAATGCCGCGTTGGATATCCATCGCGGCGAATGGGTGATATTTCTTGATGCAGACGACGACGTTAAAGACGGATTCATTTATGAACGCTGGCAGGACGCGATAAACACTCAGGCCGATGTGATGATCTTCAATGCCTGGCGCACGGGGCCCTCTTCATCCAAAACGGCTGTGCATGTCAAACAGCCCTACGGAAAAAACCTATCCGGGCATGACTGGATACGCCACTGCGTGACGCATCGCGAATGGCCACACTATCTGTGGCTGCAGATCATCAGGTCATCTTATATCCGCCAGCATTCCCTCTCCTTTCAGTCCGGCAAAAGCCACAAAGATATTCTCTGGACCATTCACCTTGCAGCGGCCAATGGTCGATTCTGTTTATCCGACAGCAAAGATTACACTTATAAGGTAAATGCCGATTCCATCACGCATCGCAGCGATTATTTTGACGTCAGGGCACAAAGCTATATTGAGGTGATTGCGGAAATCATCCGGCTGGCCAGGCTGGAGCAGAACATAAGAATCAGGGTGTTTTTGTACCGGCATGCGCTGGTGGAGGCGCGGCATTTTTTGGGGTTGTTTAGAAATAATGTGGGGGACAAGATCAGGGTGAAGTCATGCTTCAGAGAAAGCATTTCAGCCGGTGATTTATTTAAAGGTATTAACAGCCTGAGTGATGTATTTTTCTTTATTAAGCTGTCAGGCAAACTTTTATAAATGAGATCCTGAAAGAAGCGATAAAGCAGGTCAGACACGAAACAAGTAAACAGACCAGTCATACTGGTCTGTTTGTTTCCAATCAATGCATTTTTTTATCACCTACAAAGATATGATGTTTCGAACGCGCGCGCGGATGAATGAAGAAATGTCCTTCAGGCGCTGAATCTGTAGTGATAGGTTCAAGTGTTAAATTACATGCCTTACCACGCTTATCATGCAATGCATAGATAATGAACGGAATCGACACCACTACCAGGAAGCTGACGATCAGCAGACCCGCGTAAAGGTGGTTCGCCTCCCCGCCCGGCAGACCAGAAGGCGGACAGAACGAGACCACAAAGGCAATC
This sequence comes from Rahnella sp. JUb53, assembly GCF_004346065.1. Taxonomy (NCBI): domain Bacteria; kingdom Pseudomonadati; phylum Pseudomonadota; class Gammaproteobacteria; order Enterobacterales; family Yersiniaceae; genus Rahnella; species Rahnella sp. JUb53. Next base: position 288,844 of record NZ_SLYT01000007.1, on the reverse strand, counting down.
ATTGAAATCAGTAAACCGACCATCGCAACGCTAAGTTTTACCGTTTTTCCACCAGGAATATTAAAGGTTCGCTTGTTTTTTGACTGCTTGCGCACCAGATTGATATATCCGAGGAAGAGCAGGAAATAGCTGCACAGATAAATAACAACGGTTAATGCCAGCGCAATCAGGAATGACATATTATTGCCGCCGCCAGTATTGGTCAGAACAATCAGAGCCACAGAAGTGATGATTAACTGGGAAATCACCAGAACGACGGGTACACCGTTCTTATTAATTTTGGCGAAACTCGCGGGCAATATGCCTTTTTGCGCCGTCACCAGCATTCCACGAGAAGGCCCGACAATCCAGGCAGCAATTTCAGCCAATACTCCCAACATCAACAACGCGGCAATAACACGGATAGCCCACTCAAAACCGCTGCCAAAGTGATTAATTAGCACGGTGAAAGTCTGCATCACACCTGCCGAAAGATTAATATCACTGTGAGGGATCACTGCAGCGATAGACAACCCGCCGATAGAACTCAGGAAGATGGCCGCAACCATTAACAACAGCATCGCGAGCGGATAGTCCCGACCCGGATTCTTCATTTCGTTGACATGGGTTGCAGAAGCTTCAACACCCATGTAACTCAGGATAAACGCCACGAATACCACTAAGGTACCCATCTGGGTAAAGTCCGGGAAGAAAGTCGACATGCTCATTTTGATAGCCACCGGCGCACCGGAATGCAAATAGCTAAGCGCCAAAACAACCAGAATTAATGCAGGCAGCAGGATACCTGCAAAAAAACCGATTTTTGCAATACGTGCCGTATTCCTGGTGCCGCCGAACTGCGTTAAAGCCAGCCCCCAGAGGATCACCAGCGCCGCTACCGTTTTTACTATCGGATCGTTGTTTAGCTCCGGCCATTTGAGGATGTAAGAGAGCGCACCCAGTACAAAATAGAGCATGGGGATAAACCCAATCGCGATTTGCAAATAACCGAACGAAATAGCCGCAAATCCCCATTTTTCACCGAGCGTTTTAGAAACCCAGGTGAAAACGCCCCCCTCCTGCCACCCTTCCACCGTCGCCATTTCGGCCGCACAAAGACCGACGGGAATAAACCACAGCAGGCCGCCTAACAGCAGAAAGAAAATAAGGGAAAAACCCGAGGTTGCAAACGTGGGGTATTCATAAACGGCCATCACCATCGATGCCGTTATAGCAAAAAAGCCCAACAACGATAATTGTTTAGGTGCGGCGCTTTTTATTGTGCTCGCCATAACTGATCTCCTGAAGGAAGCGCAGAGTCTTCTCAGTAAGTTTTAATCTGAAATTTAGGGGGGGACTGTCGGGTCACCCCGGAACAAGAGAAGTCACGCGTTTATGCGTGATTAAAGCCGATCGTGCGTGATGCACTGGAAGGCTGGCTGAGCGGGTGACTCATGAAGTCATTCAGCGCACGTTTGATATCTTCAATGAGCAGGCAGCCCAGGTCGTAGCTCACACCGTGACGGACCAGAATGCGCTGAATCACCAAATCTTCTCGGTGGGACGGCATGGAGTAAGCCGGCACCTGCCAGCCACGCACGCGCAGCTTCTCAGCCAGATCGTAGAGCGTGTAACCGCCAAGGTAAGCACCCTCTTTCAGCGTCCAGGCCAGTGCAGGGATACCTTTTTGGCTGTCGCCATCGAAAATGATCTCAAACGGCCCAAGCTTGCCGATTTCTGCCGCCAGATGCTGGGCTGTGGCATAACAGGCGTTATGGATTTTTGCGTACCCTTCTCGTCCCAGACGCAAGAAGTTGTAGTACTGTGCAACGATCTGACCGCCAGGGCGTGAAAAGTTAAGCGCAAAGGTCGGCATGTTTCCGCCCAGATAATTAACGTTGAAAATTAGCTCTTCAGGCAGATCTGACGACTCGCGCCATATCACCCAGCCAGCGCCAAGCGGAGCCAGACCAAATTTATGTCCTGATGCGTTGATGGATTTAACTCGTGGTAAACGGAAATCCCACTCCAGTTCCGGGGCACAGAATGGCGCCAGAAAACCGCCGCTGGCGCCGTCAATATGCATTGGGATGTCCTGCCCGGTCTGCAGCTGAAGTTTATCAAGAGCATCGCTTACTGCTTTCACCGGCTCGTACTGGCAGGTAAATGTCACGCCAAGCGTAGGGATCACACCGATAGTATTTTCATCCACACGCTTAAGTACCTCTTCCGGCGACATGATAAGACGATCGCCTTCCAATGGAATCTCACGCAGTTCAACGTCGAAATAGCGGGCAAATTTATGCCAGCAGATTTGAACCGGGCCACATATCAGATTTGGTTTGTCAGAAGGAAGCCCCTGCAGAGCGCGCTTCTTGCGCCACTGCCACTTCAGTGCCAACCCGCCAAGCATTGCCGCTTCTGAAGAACCAATGGTGGAACAACCCAGCGTGGTTGTCGGCATGGGGGAATTCCACAGGTCCGCCAGCATTCGCACGCAACGAGCTTCAATTTCAGCAGTTTGGGGATATTCATCTTTATCGATCATATTTTTATCGATGGACAAATCCATAAGTTCCCGGATTTCATCATCTACCCAGGTCTGACAAAAAGTCGCAAGGTTCTGACGTGAATTACCATCAAGTAATAATTCATCACGAATCGCATTAAATATATTGCGAGGCTCACACTCTGCTATTGGAAAAACTGAAGTGGGTAATGATGATGCTAACTCTGCTGACGCATAAACGTCATCTTTATTCGATTGTGTAACTTTCATATGCTCGATCACTTTATAAACCATTAGAAGTTTTTTTATTTAAAAATATAAGCAACGCCAATAAATGACCAAATCAAATATTGAACGGCGCCGGGGGAATCCGATAGCGTTTATGTCATGGAGACTATGACCTGACAGACGATAACCTGACAGACGATAAATAAAACCGCGCCACAGTCAGTGACTTCTGTTAGCTGTTTACAATTCAAATTCTGCAATAAATAAATTATTATCAATACGTTATTTTCCCGATAATAGACGTAATAAAAAACGCCTCACTTTATGGGAGTTAATTAATTTATAACTTTGGACAACCTTGTCATTTGCAGTTTCCAAAGTTGTCATTGGAAACACATCATCTGACTCCAGGAAGATAAACTCTTCATATGTAACCATCTTTGGCGAAACCGTATTTCCCGTAGCTATAGTTGAGCCCAGGGACTGCGGCAACATGAAAAAAGTGAGAGTTAAAAGTAAAATTTTTCCAACACGCATGATGCCTCTTGTCGGGTGGATACCGTAAAATAATATATTGATGCTGAGGGCAACTTCATAACGACAGTTTCATAACGACAGCGGGTCCTCTTCTGACCTTGAATAACTGTTCCATATATCCAGCAAATATTCTTTTATTCTCACCTTCCGACTTAACTGCCTGCTATAGCAGATAATGTCATTGAGTGATCCCGCCACTTCTTTGGGAAACCTTTTTTGGTGTTGGGCATTTGTTAGCCAGCGACGTAAAAAAAGGTCTTCTTGTGCGGCATCCTGTGATGGATGTCTGTGATTGTTGATGTAAAGAGCTATCAGCGCGCACCAGGAAAGATGAGCTATTTTTTCATTGGTATTATTCATTTTTCTCTGCCTGATAAAGATAAAGAGATAATAACTTTTTCAATAACGAATTTGTTGTGACAATCTATTCTTTGTTTTTATCAAAATACATAGGATAAACACCCCGTCATTATCATCTCAATCTCACATCTGTAATCCATACTAAACAGGGATGACAAGTGTAAGTCATATCTCTCACAATAAAGGTGGCGGTCCTATTACCATCAGGCAATGTAAACCCTATTCTATAAATGTTTTCCAGAAACAACTTATTGAAAGGATATTATTATGAAAAACTTATTATTAGCCAGCATGATAGCTACCGTGATGACCGCGACTCCAGTTTGGGCATCAGAAAATACTGCCGATGCTAAAACGGAAACCACTTCAGTTAAAAAGGTTCAACGCGAAGCCGGAGAGGTATTGCACATGGCCGGACAGGGATTTGATGCGATGCGCGATATACAACTGGCCAGAGTCGCCATATTTCAGGGGCATACTGGAACAGCCGAAAACTTTATCGCTAACGCGACGACCTTGCTCTCTGATACCAGCACAGACTGGAGCAAGTTCACCAAGATGGATCATAAAGCGAAGATGATTAACGATCAGTATATTATCATTAATTCTAATTTTTCGATTTCAGAGAACTTCGTTGCCTCACCAGAAAAAGAGGCCGCCATTAAAAAGGCTAACGAGAAAATCTCTGAGGGCGATCCAAAAGGAGCCGTCGACACGCTGCGTTTAGCTGGCATGAGCGTGGTGCAAAATCAGTATCTGATGCCATTACAGCAAACACGCCATGCCGTTGCCGAGACCACCCATCTGCTCAACACTGGCAAATACTACGAAGCCAATCTGATGTTGAAAAGCGCAGAAGATGGAATTGTGGTGGAAAGCCAGCTTATAGATTTAACCAAATGATTTGAAATATCACTATTATTATCTGTCTGGCAGTTCTTGAATGTCTGCCGGACAAATAATGGTGATCTCTTCACTGACGTCCTGCAAAATGCTTCTGACTGATTTCAGCACCGACAGACAATATTCATTCGTCAACTCAATCTCATCCATGGCTTCAACAGGGACAAGAATTGTTTTAAGTTCTGCTATTTCGAGAAGCTGAGAAGCACCATGAAGGCGATGCATGGCCTGCCTGAACCTGCTGAAAGAGCCCACTGTGATTGCCTTCTCAGCTTCAGCCAGATCCTTCTTAGCTTCACGATAGAAAACCTGAATCAGCTCATTGAGCAGATCCTTTTGTCCGCCAGTGTTGCGATTAAGTACATCCACATTGAGATGAGAAATCGCAGGTGTAACCGGACGCCCCCGCGCAAGCTTATTGAGTTCATTGGTCAAAGTTCCCAGGGAAACGGGTTTAAAAAGACAGAGATTCATGCCGCTTTGCAAACATTTCTCTCGCATGTGCTCCTGAGCATTTGCCGTCAGTCCCCAAATTTGTAAAGTGGGATGGCTTTTTCGTATGTCTTTAGAAAGTGTAATTCCATCTTTGCCCGGCATATTAATGTCAGTAATCAACAAATCGAAATGCATTCTCCCTAGCATTTTCTCTGCCACATCCCCGTCACTGGCTTCATGCACCTCATAACCGATATTTTGTAATTGCCTCCTGAGCAGCAGGCGGTTAGCTGGATGGTCATCTGCTATCAGAATAGAGAGAGGGGCGAGAGCTAAAGGCTCACTTTGAGGTACTGAGGAAATGTCTGGCTGTGGCGCACATATTTCCACAGGTAAGTTGAGGGTAAGAGTCGTTCCGCTGCCGGGCTGGCTATCCATCGTGAGTGTGCCATGCATCAGCGAAACGAGCTCTTTGCATATCGCCAGCCCTAAGCCCGACCCGGTTTGCAAACGTCCGGACCTGGCCTGGGAGTAACGCGTAAAAAGTGTCGCCTGTTCGTCCTGGGAAATACCGCATCCGGTATCACTGACAAGGATCTGAATTCCGGTTTGATAGTCGCTAAACCTATGCTGATGCACACACACCTGAACCCAACCCTTATCAGTAAACTTCAAAGCATTACTGATGAGATTATTCACAATCTGCCTGAGTGCCTGAGGGTCAACGAGTATCTGTATATCATTGGGAAGAGTAATATTAACATTTAATGAAAGATTTTTTTTCTGTGTAATCCCCTCAAAAGAGCGGCATATTTCAAGAATCAGTTTATTAACATCGGTTCTTTGATAGTGAATCTGATATTTACCTGACGCCACTTTATCAACATCAAGTATTTCGCCGATCAACCCTAACAATGATTGCGCTGTGGAATATACCTGTGAAATAGCTTCCCGATGTTGTTGATCATCGAGTTTATGACCGTCCAGTAATTCTAAGAAACCCACAATGGAGCTGACAGGAGTGCGCAATTCATGTGTCATCGTGGCGAGAAACTGACTTTTTGCTTCCGTTGCAAGAATCGCTTTATTTTTTTCCTCTTCAAGTGCGCTGGAAAGAGATTCTTTCAGCTGAAGCTGAATTTCCAACTGACGCTCGGACTCTTTACGTTTACGTACTTCACTTAACAGATAAATTCCCCAAATCAGGCTACTTATAATCAGTGTTCCGGCTAACGCGATAACGAGATAAAATTGCTTGCTGTATAGGTTCCAGGTTTCGATCTGAACTTTAGGCATCTTTGACCATTTTTCAGTCAACTGAAGTATCTCTCGCGGTGGAATCGACATAAGAGCTTTGTTTAAAATGGATTTCAGTTCAGGATCGCTTTTGGATAAGGCAAAACTGATTGGTGCAAGCGGCATATCTGAGAGGCGCATATAATTTAATGCATTAGGATAATAGTGATCGATGATATAGCGTGCTGATAATTGAGTTGTCACTGCTGCATCAACCTCACCTTTATTCACCATATTCATAGCAATGCTGGTGTTTTCTACTAAGATCCATTTTACCTGTGGGTACTTATCCCTGAGTTGACGGTCAATGGTAAAGTGAGAAGGTATTGCGACCTGAGTAATATCTTTGAGCGAAGTATCCACTGCTCGTTTTAGTTTCGTTACCAGGACAAAAGGGACTTTCATAAAAGGATCACTGAATGAAATATGATCTACCCTTTCACTGCTATAAGTGGCGGCGGGGATCAGATCCCACTCCCCTTTAAGCATTATCTTAATCATTTCAGCATTTGAATTAGTAAATACCGGTTCAAATTCCATACCGGTTTGTATCTGGATAAGATTCAAGATATCACCCATAATGCCGCGAATTTCATTCTCGTGATTGGTGATTGTAAAAGGAGGATAGTATGGGTTGACAAGCACACGTATTTTTTTATGTTTTTTAAGCCAACTCTTCTCTCGGCCAGTTAATGAAATTGGCTTATTTAAAAATGAGAGGTTCCCTCTGTCTAGCCAGTTTTGTGTAATCTGAATATTTGTTTCATTTGATATTGCATGAATAAAGTTATTGATAGTTTCACAGAGTATGATTTGTTCAGAATTAAAAATGAAGTGATTATCCAGATCTGACTGAAGAAAGTAACGTATCACTGAGAGTGACTGAGGAAAAAACTTAGAAATATAATTACCAGTGGAGATGTTATCACCAATAAAGTAAGTATTTTCATTATCTGATACTGATGACATGGCGAGATAATCAGTATCATAATATTTAATCACTGCATTAGGGAAGTCAGCTTTGATACTCTCGGCAGGAGGGCATGACTCAGAGCATGCAATAGTGACCGTTTTATCTGTTGATAAAGGCTGCATCGCGTTTTTTAAGGATGTCACGAGCGTCGGATAGGTTCTGACTAAAGCCGAGCTATGCAGTAAATCATCCTCTTCATAGGCTTTACGCGTCAATGGGGTAAGCAGCATATCGACATGGTTTTTTCTGAGTTCTTCAAGTGCTTCGGCCTCGCTGCTATACAGTGTAATAGTGATCTTAACACCCAGGCTCTTTTGCATTAACGCCAGATAATCAGCATTAATTCCTCTGTAATAATGGTCAACGCTATCGTAAACAACGGGTGAAATCTCAGGCGTCCATGTACCAATAACCAGACTTTGTTTACGGGCAATCAAGCGTATTTCATCCTTACTTAATTTGACCCTCTCAAAATTATTAATAAAACTATTTTTAATTTCAATATTCTTTACCGTGGCCGCATTTACAGGGAATAGCACAATTAAAAGTATAAACGCAAAAATCTTCATGAGTTTATCCAAGCTTATTTCTTTGCGCAAAACTAAAAAGATCCATCAAAGAATTACAGTTAAGCTTTTCTAACAAACGTCTTTTATAGGTACAAACTGTTTTATTGCTAATGTTCATTTTACTGGCGATACTCGTATAATCAGTACCGTTAATCATATATCTGAAAACTTTTACTTCCTGCATGGAAAGTGAATCCAGTTTGCCTTGTTCACTTGTTGTCTCGCCATAAAAACGACTCAGCGTGAAAGGGAAATAACTGTAACCATTATTGGCAGCTTCAATTGCAGACATAATATTATTAAGTCCTTCTTTTTTGCTGACAAATCCATTTGCGCCTAATTCTGCACTGCGCTGTCCATAAAATACTTCATTTTTAGCCGAAATGACGATAATAGCCCCTGAATAACGACGCTTACGTAATTGCTCCAGCACTTCGATACCGCTTAGTACAGGGATGTCGACATCAATGATAAGAAGATCGGGTTTTAGCGTTTCGACTTTATTGACGACGTTTCCCCCTTCATCCAGTTCTGCCAAAATGTCTATTCCATTTGCATTAAGCAAATTTCTTATCGCGATGAGTGCGATAGGGTGGTCGTCTACGATTATTGCCTTCATTATTAAATCATCATCCTTTGATTTAACAAAAATTAAACATCAATTCCTTCAAATTTCCTGTGTCCGAGAAAATATGAGAGATACATATAACGACATTTACAATTGAAATATGCGAGTCGTTAAATATTAATTAGTGAGGTTGCCACATGAAATACATTCTAACATTTATTACGGGAGTGAATATAAACGCAATATAAATGAGGGCATAGTTAAAGATGAGAGCTATACGCATTCAGCAATATATTGTTTTAATATTGTTAATTTTAGATTAATTATTTCGGCCATCGATTACATACGTAAGAAAAATTCTACAAAGAATACGAATCATTCTTCTATAAATACCATGCCTTTCTATTATCTAATAGTTCCAGAACGTGCAGCTTAAACCCAAGTTATCAGGAAGTTAAACTCTTTACTGAGTTCTGCCTTTTTGTCATTGATGTCTGACAGCGTCGACATCAAGAAATAATTGTGGATATATCCGTGAAAATAGATTTTAAGAATAAAAAAATAGTCATCACTAGCATTATTATTATGATCATAACAATTTCCCTCGTCACCTTAGCATATAGATATCTCTTACTGGGAAACGTGCAAACCACGGATGATGCTTATGTAGCAGGAAACATAAATCCGGTATCAGCGCTCATTAATGGAAGTGTCATTACGGTTAACCATACTGACACCGAATTTGTAAAGGAAGGTGATGTGCTGGCGGTTCTTGATGATACCGATGCACAACTCGCTTATAAAAAATCTAAACATAACCTGGCGTATGTTGTCAGGCAAACACAACAGCTTGCCTTTCAGAATGACCAGCTTGAAGCAGATGTCAGGCAGGCAAAAATTGCGTACAGCCAGGCGGTAACTGATTACGAGCGTCAAAACGGACTGAGCCGTGATGCATTGATTGCCAGAATGGCGCTTGAACATTATCGAAATAAGGTGTCCTCCCAAAAAGCAGCATTAGATGCAGCCATTCAGCAATATAAAGCCAGCAAAGCATTGTTGCTTGATACGCCCATTAATGAACAACCGCAGGTTCTGCAGGCCGCAGATGCCGTTCGAGAGGCATGGATCACTTTGCAACGTACGGTGATCCGCAGCCCGGTGACAGGGTATATCGCAGAAAGAAATGTGCAGGTTGGTCAGACTGTTTCTGCCGGGCAAACGTTGATGTCAGTCATTCCTGTTGAACAAATGTGGGTTAATGCAAACTTCAAAGAAACCCAGCTTAGCGGCGTTTCTTTAGGCCAGAAAGTGACCATTATCAGTGATATTTACGGAGATGAAGTCCCATATGAAGGACATGTCACCGGGATAAATATGGGAACTGGAGGTAGTTTCTCCCTCCTGCCTGCGCAAAATGCCACAGGTAACTGGATTAAAGTCGTTCAGCGCGTACCAGTGCGGGTCGCACTCAATCCAGCGCAACTGCTTGAACATCCCTTGCGAATTGGTCTCTCCACGACGGCGAAGCTCTATTCCAGCGGTCAAAATGAGGTGGGTGATGAAACACTTTCAAAACATGTTATTTCAACCCCCGCCTTAAGCAGTAAGGCGCTTGTGGTCAAAACACGGGGAATTGAAAGTGTGATCACCGGGATTATTGCGCGAAACGGGGCACAATAATGGCGTGTTCATCATCAGTACTCCCGCCGCTGAAAGGCAGCACCCTAATTTTTGTCACTATTGCGCTGGCAATGGCGACTTTTATGCAAATGCTCGACTCAACAATAACGAATGTGGCGATCCAAACGATTTCCGGGTCATTGGGCGCTTCTTCCGATGAAGGAACCTGGGTTATTACATCTTTTGGTGTGGCGAATGCTATTTCGATTCCAGTCACGGGGCGACTTTCGTTGCGTTTAGGAGAACGACGTCTTTTTTTAATGTCTGTCACACTCTTTTTCATGACATCGTTTTGTTGCGGAGTGGCCTCCAGTCTCGATATGCTGATTTTCTTTCGTATCATTCAGGGATTAGTCGCAGGCCCCCTCATTCCGTTATCTCAAAGCCTGCTCCTGCGCAATTATCCCCCGGAGAAACGCACCTACGCTTTAGCTATCTGGTCTATGACCGTTATCATCGCCCCGATTTTTGGCCCTATTCTCGGCGGCTATATTTGCGATAATTACCATTGGGGATGGATCTTTTTTATTAATGTCCCTATGGGTATCGCGGTAGTTTTAGTTTGTTCTTTCTTACTGAAGGGCCGGGAAACTGCCACTCAGCCAGTGAAACTCAATCTGATCGGACTAAGCCTGCTGGTATTGGGAGTGGGGTCTCTGCAAATAATGCTGGATAAAGGCAAAGACCTTGACTGGTTTAGCTCCTCCACGATTGTGACGCTCACAATAATTTGCGTTGTGACTTTGCCCTTATTCGTGCTGCATGAAATAAAAGATAAAAACCCCCTGGTTGACTTAAGTCTTTTCAAATCCCTGAATTTTAGCATCGCGATTTTGTGTATTGTTTGCGCCTATCTTATCTATTCCGGTGCTATTGTTTTGATGCCTCAACTTTTACAGAGTGTATATGGCTATACTTCAGTTTGGGCTGGTTTAGCTTACGCACCGATAGGCATAATGCCACTGATCATCGCTCCACTCATTGGTCGCTACAATAAGAACATAGACATGAGGCTGCTGGTTACATTCAGCTTTACGGTCTATTTCATATGCTATCATTGGCGTTCTGTTACTTTCACGCCGACGATCGATTTTACGTCAATTATTTGGCCGCAGTTGATACAAGGGTTCGCGGTTGCGTGCTTCTTTCTGCCTTTAACAACGATATCTTTAGCAGGACTTTCTTACGATAAATTGGCCAGTGCTACAAGCCTGAGTAATTTCTTGCGCACTCTGTCAGGTTCTGTAGGGACATCTTTGACGATGACGTTATGGAGCCGGAGAGAATCGGTGCATCACGCCCAGTTAACAGAAAATATTAATTCTGCCAATCCTGTTTTTGAGCATTATATCAGCAGTTTAAAAACGGCAGGATTAAGCACTTCTCAGGCGCTGGAATACATTAATCAGACCATTACTCAGCAATCACTGCTGATTTCTGCGAATGAAATATTCTCTGTTTCGTCTTATGTTTTTCTTACACTCACTTTATTGGTTTGGTTTGCTAAACCTTATAAAAAATAAGAGGAAGATACTGATGGGCATGAAACGAGTGTTTAATCTATATTTAGCGTTAATAAATCCAGTCTGATTAATTGTCAACGTCCCCTGCCCGTCTGTACATTTCTATATTTAGATTATTATCTCTATGGTGGTTTACAGCTTCGGGCACTCTAAACCTTGTGATAACAGAATAGCGATTACATCTGTCTGCCACTTTCCCTACCCCTGGCTCTGTGTAAATACAGATATAACCGCGACTGGTTTCTCAGTTAACGGGATAGTTCACAGAAACGTAAATAACATCCCTCTCCCCTGAGTTGGTTATTTTGAAGTTGCGAATGATTTTTTGACGTGAAAAATCGGCAAGTTTCAAATTTTACTATCATTCGGACATATTACATTTATGTGACAGCAGCCTGAGTCCTACCAAAACCTCCGATTATGTGCCTGAACTACCAGTCTTCGCTTTGGGAAAACTGCCTCAGATGACAGTTCTCATCCTCACGGGCTTTAGCATTTATAAAATCAGCGATTTCCATCCTCTGGATACAGTCAATCAGTTGTAAAAGGTGGCTTTAGCAGTTCCATAGATATGATTTCGGTCAGCATGTGGATGATGTCACCCAACTCATAGCTTCATAAAGGTGATAAGGCAGTATTGAGGGGCAAAAAAGATGACAAAAAAGTTATTTATAAATGTTTTTGACAATTAATTTCTGACGTTTTATGAGGTGAGACAGGTTGTTATAACTAATTATATAACTTAAGAAACCATGAAAAATGCGATTACTCCTAACCGCTGGATGTTTACTGTACGAAAAATTATTGATCTGAATATATTTTTAAAATCCAAATCGAGGAAAATCTTAATTTGCCAAAGATGATATTTTTAGGATTATACCCACAAATATCATCAGTGAAGGATGACAGGGGAATTAATACCAGCTTGATTCTGGAGAATTGATACCCTTAAACTTGCTCCGCTTCCCGGTATGTCTGAAATACTGTTCTGCCGGGGTTAGCGTTCTCAACACTTAACATTGGTAATTACAGCAAGGAAGATTTTATGAAAATGAAGAATGTGTTACTACCTGCTTTTGCTTTCGGTTTTTTAATTTCAGCATCAGCTGCTTATGCTGAGGGTGAAGTTGATCCGGTTACAACAACTGGCGGCCAGGTAACTTTTAATGGAGAAATTACTAAAGGCGCATGTTCTGTTGCCAGTGACGACACAAATAAAATTGTTAATCTGGATACTGTGAGATCAAGCGTATTTACTGCTAAAGACCAGGTAGCTAATGCACGTAAACCATTCACCATTTCCTTGCAGGATTGCGACACGACAACATATAAAAATGTCAGCGTAAGTTTCACAGGACAAGCTGATGCGACTTCACCTAACCTTCTGGCAAATAATGCAGGCGCTGGCGCTGCAACAAATGTCGGGTTGCAGATTTATGGGCCAAATAATGAAGCCTTAGCTCTAGGTACTGGACAAACCGCACCAGTAGCATTGAACGAAGGCGCTACATCGACTATTAATTTTGCAGCGGACTATGTTTCCACTGCAGCCGTAGTCGGTGCTGGCAAAGTTCAGTCCGTAGCAAATTTCATGCTTACCTATAACTAAATAATAATATTAGCTGGTACTCGAGACCAGCTAATAATTTAATAATCCCAGGGGAAAACCTTGAAATTTAATTTATTAATTTTACTCATTTTAACTTTTATTATTCCCTCTGCTTTCGCCGAAGGGGTCTCGTTAGGGGCTACTCGTTTAATATACCCGGCAGATAAAAGTCAAACTGCGATAAAAATATTTAATAACGATAAGAAAAATAATTTCCTCGTCCAATCCTGGGTTACCGATAAGCAGGGAAATAAAGTCGATGACTTTATCGTAACTCCACCACTATTTGTGTTAAATGCAAATACTGACAGCGTATTACGTATTGTTTATGCTGGTGATAAAAATAAATTACCCAATGACAGAGAGGAACTTTTTTATTTCAATGCTAAAGTGATCCCATCTTTAAGTAAAGAGGAACAAGAGCTTAATAACTCGCTATTGGTTTCAATTACAACAAAAATAAAATTATTCATAAGGCCAAATGATTTGAATAGCGAAGCGAGCGATGCTGCAAAAACGCTCGCTTGTCAGCTCAACGGTAAAACATTACAAATTAAAAACACATCACCATACTACGTAAATATGGTCAATGTTAGCATCAATAACAAAGAGGTTTCTAAGGCGGAAACCATTGCCCCATTTGGCAATGTAAGCATTGCTATAAAATCATCAGGATCAGAAATAAAATATAGTTTCATCAACGATTATGGAGTGCAAGTCAATAATAATACTTGCAAGTTATAGTCTTAATTTTAAAAAATAAACGATTGGATCTAGAAATGTATTCCTTAAGATTTATTACATTTGCTTTGCTTTTTGTACGCATAGCTCAGGTACATGCTGAGGATTATTTCAATCCATTGTTCTTAGGTAGTGATGTAGCTTCTCTGCATGATTTATCATTTATATCTAAAAATAATAACGTTACACCTGGCGTTTATTATTTTGATGTTTATGTAGGCGACAAATTCATCAAGAACAGTAAAATTCGTTTTGTCGAAGTGAATTCGAAGGAAAAAAAAGTTGAACCGTGCTTCACATCTGAGTTAGTTGACCTTATGCCAATTAACGATAGTCTAAAAAAGAAATTGCGAGCTATTGGAGATAATAGTAAATGCATAGACTTACAAAAAAATGTTAGTGGCTCATCGTATCAGGTCGAGATGTCGAAGCTGCTTCTGAGAATATCTATACCTCAAATATATCTTGATGCCACACGCTCTAGCCTGGCTGATGTAAGAGACTGGGATGATGGTATTCCCGTATTTATTAGTAATTATGACTTTACCGGGAGTAACTCAAAAAACACAAATAACTCCAATTTTTCATCGTCTTATTTTAGCTTTAATAATAAGCTGAACTACGGAGCATGGCGTTTTAATGGTAATATCTACTGGAATCAGAGTCATTACGGTGTAAGTCATCACAATGAAAAAAAGATAAATAACGTCTTTGCGAGCAGAGCTATTCAGGGGCTTAAAAGCAATCTAATCATAGGTCAAAATTCATTAGGATCTAATTTATTTGATTCACTTACCTATACTGGTGTTACACTGGCTACATCTGAAGAAATGCGTCCGGAAAGTGAAAGAGGGTATTCACCTCCGATTAAAGGTATAGCAGATAGCCGCTCTAAGTTAACAATTAGACAAAATGGTGTAATTGTATACCAAACTTATGTTGATGCAGGCCCCTACGATATTAAGGATTTGAACCCGGTAGGTAGCAGTGGTGATTATCAGGTAGAACTCATTGCTGCAGACGGTACTGTTAAAAATTTTATAATTCCCTACTCTACATTGCCTAATTTGTTAAAAACGGGACTATATAATTATTCTGCTACAGCAGGCGAACTTGATCTCCAGGCTGCCAGGAAAGCATCATTTTTTCAAGGTTCTGCTTCATTTGGCTTGCCGCATGAAACTACAATTTATGGTGGCACTCAGTTATCAGGAAATTATCGATCCTTAGGACTCGGTTTAGCAAAAGATTTAGGTGGGATTGGTGCGCTATCATTTGATGCCATCAATTCGTATTACACTGAGGATGCGCATGACAAAGAAGTTGGACAATCCTATAGAGTGTTGTACTCAAAGTCTTTCCAGGATATTGGAACAAATATACAGATAACCGGCTATAGATATTCAACATCTAATTATTACTCACTTAATGAAGCGGTTCAAAAAAATAACAACCAGTATATTGACCCGCTTACTGGAGAGTCAGTGAACTATAATTATTCCGGTGCAAGGAAAGCTTCATATCAGTGGAATATATCCCAAAATCTAAACAATTTTGGGCAGTTATCTCTATGGGGTAATACTACGGAATATTGGAACGGCGGTACATCGAAAAACATTCAAGCAGGTTGGAATAAAACCTTTAACAAACTCAATAACATGATGCTGTCCTTAAGTTTTAATAAATATGAGTACAATAAAACAAAAAATAATTTGTTTTTTGTATCTTTTACCATACCCCTTTCCGGTCGCGGGCGGAACAACATTGCATATATTTCCAATAGCTATACTTATAACAAACAGGATGGGACATACAATAATAATACAAGCTTGTATGGTACTGCGTTAGACAATAGAATGGATTATAATATAAATCAAAGTATTAACAGAGAACATGATAACAATACAACATATCTTTCCGCTAATTATAGGTCTGATTATGCGAGATTTAAATCAGGTTTAACATTCTCCCCTGTAACAAAACAAGCAGATTACGGAGTTAGCGGTTCTATTTTAGCACATGAAAATGGTATTGTTTTCTCTCAACAAGCGAATGACACTGCGATCCTGGTTGAAGCTGCTGGTGCTAGCGGAGCAAGAATTAACCGGGCAGGAGAAAACATTACTATAGATAAGCATGGGTATGCTCTTATCCCCTATGCATCGCCATATCATTATAATGATGTTGAATTGGATCCTTTAACATTTGGTGATGACTTTGATGTAGAAGGCAGAGTTATCAAAGTGGCGCCAACGCGAGGCGCTGTCTCGAAAGTAGTTTTTGATGTTAAAAGAGGCTATAACTTCTTAGTTTCGGTTAAATATAAAAACAAACCTATACGATTTGGAACAATCGTGAGCGAAGAAGGAAATAACTCATTCGCTATTGCCAATGATGATGGAACAGTATATCTGACTGGAGTCAGTAACAATGCCACATATAAAGTAAAATGGGATGATGAGGACACTTGTCAATTTGTAATACATTATGACGAGAATTTTAAATCCAGAACAATAAATAGAACTCAGGTCGAATGTCATTGAGGAGAATGTGCATTGAAACTTAAATTTTTCCAGTATATGTTCTTGTTTGTTCTGATCAACGCTATACACCTACGCAGTTACGCTGCTGATGTGATGGTGAGTATCAATGGCGCCTTGAGAGATCAAAATTGTAATGTAAATAGTGAAGACCTCACCAAGAATGTTGTTTTTTCTGACTTGAATACATCTGCCTTCAAAGCGCCAGGGAATGTGAGTAATAAGGAAGAGATAGACATTGGTTTAGACTGCCTGGGTACTTCGAGCAACATTTCTTACCAATTTACAGGTGAGGCCAATGAACTGGATCCGACGTTGCTAAAGATTAAGGGCCAGCCAGATATGTCGGAACCTCTTGCGCAAGGGCTTGCTATTGAAATATTAGATGACAAAGGTAACCGAATTCCTTTGAATACCAAGTTAGCCCTGGGTTCACCTGTAACGACCGAAAAATATAATTTAAAATTCTTCTTGCAATACAGAGCGGTCGCAGTCCCTGTTGCAGCTGGTGACGCGTCATCAGTACTTTTCCTGGATATGTATTATGATTAAACAATTTTTAATTTGTCTGGGTTTTATTTTTACCTGTTTTCCAGGTAGTGCTGAGCAGATAACTATAAATATCAGTGCAAAGTTGAGCTCATCAACTTGCTCTCTTTCTTCCGGGAGCGATAACTCCGTTGTTAACATGACGACTGGACTCTTAAATGGTAAGAATTTAGGAGTCCCTTTTGGTCTCACACCATTTAATATAATAATTGAAAATTGTCCTTTAGAAATTAACACAGTCAACGTGAGATTTACTGGAGCTAGCGATGAGAAAATGCCTAATTTGCTTCAGATTAATTCTGGTGCAGAGGGTGAAGCAAATGGTGTAGCCATTGGATTATATGACATGAATATAACTAACCTGGACATCAGGAATAATTTTAGTAGCTTTAATTTAACTCATTCATCGGATATTAATAAACTAAGTTTCTACGCTGCCTATGTTAAAACATCTGGCGAAATGTCTCCCGGAAAAGTCACGGGCGTCACATCATTTGAAATCTCCTATGACTAGAATAGTTTTTATCTTAATATTGTCTCTGATTATATTGAGTGCGGACTCTCTGGCAGGTGTTTCTGTCGTCGGAACCCGTTTTATAATTACTCAAAATACCAAAAGTTTGCCTATAAAAATCATCAATGACAATGAAAATGATTATTTAGTCAAAACCAATATTTCTGGAAACGATGAAGGTCGCTTTGTCGTAACCCCTCCTTTATTTTTACTTGCTAAGAACACATCTAATATACAGATGCTGATCCCAGATAAAATAGAAAATATTAAAGCCGACCAACTATATTCACTGACTATTGCATTTATACCCAACTCAAAGAAAATGAAGGATTTCAGTACAATATCATTGGCACTGAGGTCACATTTTAATTTGATATACAGACATGATAATCTCTCAAAGTTTGATCCTAGGTTCCTTGCCTTGGTAAAAGAAGGTAATGACATTTTTTGGTTAAGCAATCATTCCAATTTCGTTTTGACTATTAATATAAAAGAGTCGAGCACTGAGAAAACAGGCAGTAGAATAACTTTAATTCCTGAAGGGAAAGTCAATGTAAGTAAATTTTGCAAATTGAAGAAATGTAATTTTTGGGTTTTTGTAGTCGACGATGATGACTCAATACTTAAAAAAATACATATGAATAATTTTAATAGTTGATTATAAGGATGAATCATGAACAAAAGCACTTACTTGTTCCCTTTTTTTATAGTATTAACCTTAATTTGTTTTCCTAAAGAAGGTCTTGCTGTAGTTGAGTCTTATTACTCGAGGAATTATACTTCTGGGGACATTGTTATTAATAATGCTGCGGATAGCATGGCATTTGCTACTGTCTTAGCTGGTTCGGGGATAGGCAGGCAGGTAAAAATATGTTCGAACAATACAATTAATTATAGCCTTAGAAGGGTTGATTACGTTCCAGTTGCAAGCTATTTAGGTCAGACTTATTCAAGTGCAGGTTCTAGTGTTATGTATTTGTTTGATACTGGCGCACCGGGGTTTGCACTAATTCCCTTTTATAATGTGTCATCTAATGCAGCGATGATAACTTACGGACAAACAGTCAGAACTACTGTCTGGAGTGGTAATTATGATAATGGTGCACGCGTTTATAATGGAATACCTACTACTTATGGTTCGTATATTTGGAAAGGTTCAGACCGCCCTAATGATGGCTATACCTTAATTCCGGGGCAAGAAATGTTCCGTTTCGAATGTTACGATGAAACAAATACCCTCCAGGAAATTATTCATATTAGTACAGGTAGCGCAAATGTAAGAGCTTCAATTAGAACTTGTACCCCAAATGTCGTGACAGCTTCTGTTGACATGGGGGCTGTGGCCATGTCTTCTTTACTCAATTCGGCTGCATCACAATTAATAAATACTCAGCAGGTAACATTCTCGCTTGTTTGCGATCCAAGCATCGCACTGTATTACTCAGTTTCAGATTTAAATAATCCTGCTAATCGAAGCACTATCACCTCCTTAACCTCTGATTCAACAGCTTCGGGTATAGGTTTCACATTAACGAATTCTTCCGGAACCCAGCTTTCTTTCGGTCCTGATGGCTCAGCAAAAGATATCCCCGGCCAGACTAAGTATTTTATTGGCAACAGCGGCGGTGTTGTGGGTTCTGACAAAAACCTTCCGATGACACTTACTTTAGGATTTAGTTACGTCCGTGATACATCAAAAGACTTAAAGAGTGGTACTGCAAAATCATTGATAGGCATTACTTATTCCTATCAATAACCTAGCAACATTATGTATCGATTCTCTGCAAATACGGTAAAAAGAGCCTGAGCGCGTGGTTGTCAGCATCCCAGCCACTTCTGTCCACTGCTGCCCAATGCTGATCCTTTCCCACACATATTCCCAGGCATTCGCGGGTGTAAGGTTTTATAACTGTCAACAGGCGCAGTCGTCGCCTGTCAAACAACGCATAAAAACAAAATCCATGCCCCGGATGGGGTTTGGATATAAACCCTGAGGCTTCGGTGGCCGCAGCCGGGCAGAAAACGCAGTGATGTCTGGTTATTAATACGCTAATTTTATTGAAGCTTGCACAGTGATAACTACTACATCATGGAATATCTCAGCTCGCTCTGATTTCATGAATATAATGTTTCTTTGAGTCTAAATGAACACGAGCCTTTTCCCGGAGAATATAAAAAACCATGTCCAATTACATCCAACTACTTTAAGTGTACAAAAATTCATTAATTTACATATCTTATTCCTCACATCAAGATAAATAACGCCAACATAAACATTAATTTACACGATAATGAAATATTATTACATTGATTTTAAATTTATGACTAACAATGCGTTAATAATATAAATACGTGCGGAGTTCTGTAAGGCAGGCAGGGCTCAGTAATCTTAAAGATTTATAAATCGTTATCAATAGTGGATTAAGTTTTTATCTTTGATGTTGTTAGACTGCTGTTTAGTTAAACAGTGTCATGATAAACATCACTCACTACTATCCTGTCAGGAACAGTAATATAAAATTCTGAGATAGAAATACTTAGCATTCCCTTTTGGCGTTCATTAATGATATGGGAAATATTCTATATGCATGATGGTTAAAGTGTTTTTTTTAATTACAATATGCATTTTAGCCATGCTGCGGATATTTTATTTTATATCAAGATTAAATTCAATAACTAGGTCTGATTATGTTTGTAATTGGGAGTTGTTTATTTTCTATTCATTGTGAAGATCGTTTTTTTAAAATAGGATTACAAGAAATCTTTAAGGACATATGTTCATCAGTTAAATTGCCTGTTAATAATGGCATTCCATTCGAATTAGAGCTCGCTGACTATTTTGTCGTTGACATCATAGTTCTGTCTTCTAAGGCTATATATGAGAAAATACCTGAACAAATTCTTAAGAAAAAAAAGAATCACGCTGCAATAATATTTTGTTCTGACTCAATGACACACATACTCACCGGTATTACAGGATACGATCTCGTTTCGTGTATTCCGATGGATGTCAAACTGGAGAAGTTAGCTCAGAGTTTTTGTGTGCTAGTGTTTGGCACGGAAGGAGCAAAAAAATCTTTGTTTACAAAGACGGGTTTGGCCCCCTTGACCTGTAATGAAATGCGTGTGTCTTCACTATTGAGTAAAGGACTAAATCAACATGATATTAGTCAATTTACAGGCATTAACCCAAAGACTGTGAGTTTACATTTAAGATCAGCCATGACCAAATTTAAAGTTAAGACTTTGTTAGAGTACAGAGTAAAGCTTTCACATATCGATACTCTCGATGGCTTTAATTGAGTTAGTCACCATGATTTATATCAGGAATCTAACAACGCGAAATGGAAGATGTCAGTGAACTCTATACTTAATTGTCTTTTTGCATATCTTATTCCGCCCACCGTGGGGTGAGTAACGTCTTCACTTCAACCATGATGAAACGTCCACAACGGGGCATTCTTTGGAATGAATTGATTATTCATTTTAAATTATCAAGGCGTTTAAAATGTTAATTTCTATCAATGTGATTGTATCTATCGTTGCTAGCAATTAGTGATTTATGATTATGATTAATCACTTATGTTATTATTTCTTGCAGCATGTGAAAAATCCTAGTTTATATCGCTTCAATCCTAATTGGGCACAACGTGCAGTATGAATATTCCTATTTTTTTTGGTTTGTTAATTTAAAGAGAAGCCACTATTTCGTTTTCGATATTAGGATTATGCTCATTATGTCATTTCTCCTTACAGCTTTGACGAGTTGCTTTAGTTAGTTCCTGTTGGTAAAAAGGATAACGATCTTTAAGTTTTTTTATTAGCGATTGCTTAAGATATTCAATTGCAATTCGCTAGAGCTGTTGCTATTAATATGGACTTTGAATATGTTGTCATATGGAAATTCACTTTTTTCTATTTACTGCAAGGATTATTACTTTAAGGTTGGCTTGCAAAAACTTTTAGATGATATATATCATTCTCATGTAGTAAATGTAAGGCTCATTAATCGACATGAGTCAAGATATAACGATTATTTTCAAGCTGATATTGTCGTCTTATCTTCCAGGAGCATATTTGAAAAGTTACCTGAACGTAGCCCTTCGCTTGATAGAGGAGGAGCAGTGATCGTTTTCTGTACTTTTTCAATGTCAGAAGTTGTGAGAGGCATAAGAGGGTATGAAAATGCACTTTTTATTGCCCCTGACACAGGGTTAGATCAGATTTTAAACATCTTTAAAATGGTTATGTTTGGTTCGCCTTTAATTAGGAATAATCTTTTTGTAAGAACTGAAAATTTAGCCTTAACAAATAAGGAACGTAAAGTCTCTGATCTGCTCAGGAAAGGTCTAAGCCATAATGAGATAAGTACAATAACGGGCATAACACCTAAAACAGTTAGCTCTCATTTAAGGTCAGCTATGCAGAAATACAAAGTAAGCACTTTACTGGAATACAGAATTAAGCTCATTCACATGCAACAATTCTAGAACTTAAATTTCGGTCAGACACTTGTAATCAATAAGTTCATCCCGGTTCAGGAAATTTACTAACTCACTATTTATTATAGTGTTTTAGATTCCCTGGTATTGGCCACTTGGCTTACTCATACATTGTACGGAACAATGTATGAGTTTTTTTCACACTTTTTAAATTGCATGTAGCGAAGTATGATAGTTGGGCTAATAAATTTACGAAGGAGCAACGGTATATTCATAAACTCGAGCCCCACCCTACTAAATGGCGCACTCATCATTTTAATATAGAATCTTCAGTATACAATGACAGAGGTATATAATAGAATACCTTATTAATATCAGCATAAATATTGAATGCTTAATGTAGTCTTGAAAATTTTTTTACTCAGTGGATTTAGTAACTTTCTCGTCCGGTATTTTTTCTCTTATACATTGAAAATTATGCCTGCTTAGCTAGTCGTTATCTCGAGTTTCATGCATCTGTTCAAGTATATTGCGATAAATATCGGCCTTTGTTACGTCCTTCTCCATTTCAAGCTTTTTAACCAGGCCTCGAATGATGTCCTTTCGGCTGACCGATTTATGCGTTGAGGTAAGTTCGGCAAAAAGTTGCAAATATGTCTTCCTTTCACCCAGTGTGCCTTCGCTCATAGCTTTAAAGTAGTCATCAATCTGATTGGATGTGCTTTTCTTCTGTGTCATGCTATTTCTCCATTTAAGTCTCAAATCTTTAAGAGACTGCCGCAACTTTTTTCTGAGAGGTTCCATCTCAAGGCTGCTGACCTCTTAGCAACTTTTCTTAGCACCTGTAATTTTAATAATAATATTTTAGTGGGAGAGATCAATATGGTAATTCCTAAAATTTTCACACTGTAATGGTCTAATCATTCTGGACACTTTGTTAAAGATATAATGAGTAACTCAACCAAGGTGAGATTAGCTCCGGGGCTCTATAGTGATCCATTGTTCTTTATTCAGCTGATGAGAAAAATCTGGTTTAGTGAATACGTGAACATTCAATTAATAAGCAAGCATCTAATCACTCGGATTTTTCACTAAAGAAAAATCCGAGTGATTATCGAAAATAGTCCTAATAAATCTCCACACCCTCCCTCATTAATAATTTCGTTACATTTTTCCGTGACCTAGTTTGCTTTAGTGCATCACTGACTTATGCTACTTTCTCATTTCGGGAACGGAAGATTTAAGGCAATGGTGCGCTTTAAGTATTCTGTTGATGCAGAAAACTTAAACTCATTGATATATTCACACCATCAATTCTTCATTGTTGGATTATGAGCATCAATTATAATCGCCTTCCACTGCTGCACTATGGATTGATAAGCAGGAAGAGCTTTAGGTAGTCATTGCTGTTTACATAACGTGATTGCCCGTTATTTGGTTTCAGTTTTGGTATTCACGCCCATGAGCGTTAAAAGGACTTAAACGATGAGTATCCAAGATTACATTCTTGCCGGCAGCAAATTACCGATCCACAACCATTACCAGTTAAGACTTAAACGGCTGGAATCTCAGCAGCCGGGCGTTGATATTTCGGTGCTCAAGTTCAGCGGCAGCGAGGCCATCAGCGATATTCTTCGCTATGAGATTGAGTTCACCAGCGCGGTGAAAGACATTCCCGCCCAGCATATCATCAATTATTCCGCGCTGTTCCTGATGTATCCCGACGGCAAGCCGTGGGAGTCCGTTAAACCGCGCATCATCCCCGGTGTCATCACGCAGTTCCGCCAGTGCAGCACTTCTGCCGATGAAACCCGCTACGTCGCCACGCTGGAACACCGCGTCACCCGGTTAAATCAGGGCAGCAATAACGCGATTTACCAGAACGACAGCATCATCAGCATGACCGAGAATACCTTCCTGCGTTACAACATGGACCGGCTGGATTTTCGGTTTGCGCTCAATGATCAGTATCCGCTGAAAAAATTCATGATGCAGTTCGGCGAAAGTGAGTACGCCCACATAGCGCGACGCCTGGCCGACAGCGGCATCTCGTACTTCTTCGAATATGACGAAGAGAACAACTGCGACGTAATGGTGCTGGCCGACCATTCTTACGCCTGGCCGGAGCCGGTGGCTATTCCGTTTCGCAACCCGGCGGGCATGTTCGACGGTGGCCTGGAATCGGTCTGGGACATGTCGGTTAGCCGTAAATCTATCCCGAAATCTGTCACGGTTAACGACGATTACTACCCAGCCGCGCAAAGTGCTATGACTGGCACGACCGCCACCAATCCGGATTACCCCGCGCTGGTTGCCGAAGATTACCGCTGGGGTGAGTACTATCCTGAACCGGGCAAAGAATACAGCAGCGAGCCCGGACAGGGCATGTGGTACGCCAAACGCCGTCAGGAACGTTACCTTAGTGAGCAAATCACCTTTGAGGGAAAATCCAACTGCATGACGCTGCGTCCGGGGATGGTCATCACCACGCCCGGCAAAGACTGGCCTGAAGCGCCGGACGGCCTCCTGATTGTCTCCACGAACTCTAAAAACGTCGCCCGCGACACGGCGTATTTCGTCACCTTCACCGCGGTTCCGCGTAATACCCAGCATCCGTATCGCCCTGCCTTGCTGCCGTGGCCGACCGTCACCGGCACGCTGCCTGCCCGTATCTCCAGCGCACATCCGGACGAACCTTACGCCCACATCAACGCCGACGGTTTATACCGTGCGCAGTTTGGCTTCGATCGCACCGAATGGCAGAAAGGCTTCGAGAGCTGCTGGCTGCGTCTGGCCAAACCATATTCCGGTGATACCTGCGGCTTCCACATGCCGCTGCTGGATTCCACCGGCGTGGCGATTGCCTTCGAAAATGGCGACGTTGACCGGCCTTATATCGCCTATGCGCTGCATGATTCAACGCACCCGGATCATGTGGCGTTACCGAACTACAAGCGGAACGTCATCCGCACTCCTTCTGGAAATAAGTTAAGACTTGATGATTCACGAGGCAAAGAACACATCAAGCTTTCCACACCGGCCAGCGGCAAAAGCCAGCTTAACCTGGGGGCGCTGGTCGATAACAAGCGCAAAGACCGCGGTCACGGCGCCGAGCTGCGCACCGACGACTGGGTAGCCATTCGCGGCGGCAAGGGTGTGTTTATTTCCGCCGACGTGCAGGCTTCCGCCGGAGGTCAGCAACTGGACATGCAACAGGCCAAAGCACTTCTTTCCAGTGCGATGGTGGAAATGCAGAGCCTGTCGGCCAGTGCGCAACAGGCGCAGGCATTAGCGGCGGATATCGACCGGCAACAGACGTTGTTACAGCAGAAACTCGACAAACTTCAGCAAGCCGTTTTGCTTTTAAGCGCACCAAAAGGCGTCGGTATTGTCAGCGGGGACAGTATGCAATTGTACGCGGAAGACAGCCTGACGCTGACCGCCGGTAAGCAGGTGGATATCGGCGCGACGAAGAAATTCACCGTCGCCGCCGGTGACCAAATCAGCCTCTACAGCCGTCA
This sequence comes from Rahnella sp. JUb53, assembly GCF_004346065.1. Lineage (NCBI taxonomy): Bacteria > Pseudomonadati > Pseudomonadota > Gammaproteobacteria > Enterobacterales > Yersiniaceae > Rahnella > Rahnella sp. JUb53. The sequence continues at coordinate 263,365 of NZ_SLYT01000007.1, read as the reverse complement.
GGGAACCAAAATGTTTGCCGCCAAAGGCGACATTGACGTTCAGGCGCAGGGCGGGAAATTCACCACCTGGTCAACGGACGATACGCATATTGCCAGTGGGAAAAAAATGACGGTGACAGCACAGGACGAGCTGGTTCTGATCTGCGGCGGAGCCTACATCAAACTGAAAGGCGGTAACGTTGAAATTGGCGGACCGGGGAAACTGCTGGTTAAAAATGGTGGCATCGTCAAGCAGGGCTCGGCCAGCATGCAGAGTGCGATGAAATCGTTCGAGCCGGAGAGCTTTGACGAGAAATTTATTGTCAGTCATTCACTTACCGGAGATCCCATCAGCAATGTTCCTTATCGGATCACTATGCCAGATGGAAAAACCATCGAAGGCATCACGTCAGCTACTGGTGAAACGGAATTAACCCAATCTGAAATAGTTGACGATATGATTTTGTCTGTTTTCCCTAAGGGAAAATGACTGATCCATAGGTATTAACACCGACTGTTTGAATCGGGATGCGGAAATTATAAATGGAACTTGATTATGAGTGATCAAAAGAAAAGTGAAGGCACTGTACTTGGGTTGAAAATTGTCATGATCATTGCCGTGGTCATCTTTGTGATATGGCTCCTGTGGAACATTGTGATTTCAATGATCCCGACAGTCGGCGGCAGTTTTGGCGCTGGTTTCCCCAGCGGTTCCGGTGACCTGCTCCCAGTTGATTAGTACACCCCGATGTTAGTAATGTCTTCATAAGCCACATGAGGACATCCCCATGAAGAAGCGTTTTTCCGACCAACAGATCATCAGTATTCTCCGCGAGGCTGAAGCCGGGGTATCCGCCCGTGAACTCTGCCGCAAGCACGCCATTTCCGATGCCACGTTTTACACCTGGCGTAAGAAGTATGGCGGTATGGAGGTGCCTGAGGTTAAGCGCCTGAAGTCGCTTGAGGAAGAGAACGCCAGACTCAAGAAGCTGCTTGCCGAAGCCATGCTGGATAAAGAGGCGCTTCAGGTGGCTCTTGGGCGAAAGTACTGACGACAGACCAGAAGCGGGAAGCCGTGATGTTGATATGTGATGCGACCGGTCTGTCGCAACGTCGTGCCTGCAGGCTCACAGGTTTATCTCTGTCGACCTGCCGCTATGAGGCTCAGCACCCGGCTGCAGATGCGCATTTATCAGGGCGCATCACTGAGCTGGCACTGGAGCGCAGGCGTTTTGGCTACCGTCGCATCTGGCAGTTGCTGCGCCGTGAAGGGCTACATGTTAATCATAAGCGCGTGTACAGGCTTTATCACCTCAGTGGCCTGGGCGTAAAACGCAGAAGACGTCGTAAAGGGCTGGCAACAGAACGTCTGCCGCTGCTCCGTCCGGCGGCACCCAATCTGACCTGGTCGATGGATTTCGTCATGGACGCATTGGCCACCGGTCGCAGGATCAAGTGCCTTACCTTCGTAGACGACTTCACGAAGGAATGCCTGACGGTCACTGTTGCCTTTGGGATTTCAGGCGTGCAGGTCACGCGTATTCTGGACAGCATTGCGCTGTTTCGCGGCTATCCGGCGACGATAAGAACGGATCAGGGCCCGGAATTTACCTGCCGCGCACTCGATCAATGGGCCTTTGAGCATGGCGTGGAGCTGCGACTTATCCAGCCCGGCAAGCCGACACAGAACGGATTTATTGAGAGTTTTAACGGACGCTTTCGCGATGAATGCCTGAATGAACACTGGTTCAGTGACGTCAGTCATGCCAGGAAAACCATCAGTGAATGGCGTCAGGATTATAATGAGTACCGCCCGCACTCCGCGCTGAATTATCAGGCGCCGTCTGAATTTGCGGCGGCCTGGAGAAAGGGTAATTCTGATAGTGAAGGATCCGACATTACTAAGTGAGCGTTGTATCTAATCCTGGGGGCAGGTCAGCTGCGATAGCGATTCATCGTGGCGAATGGGTGATTTTTCTTGATGCAGATGATGACGTCAAAGACGGCTTCATTTACACCCGCTGGCAAATGGCGAAAAAAGCTCAAGCTGATGTGGTTATCTGCAATGCCTGGTCTACTGGCACTGGTACAACCAAAACAGCTGCTCATGCTCAACAGCCTTATAAACAATGCTTGTCTGGCCAAGACTGGATCAGACACTGCGTCACTCGCCGTGAATGGCCGCATTACCTATGGTTGCAGCTCATCAGATCGTCTTATATCAGGCAACACGCTCTGTAAGTATCCCAGCTTTAGTTCCACACACTTTTTGAGATTTCCGGTTTCTCAGCCATCAGCCGGTATTCTTCCGGTGTCAGGTTATTCAGGGATTCATGGGGCCGCTCACTGTTGTATTCATTCAGCCAGTGCTCTGTGATTTCCCGTGCTTCGTTCAGCGTTCTGAACAGGTAAAAATCCAGTATTTCTGTCCGGTACGTCCTGTTAAACCTCTCAATAAACGCGTTCTGTGTCGGCTTACCCGGCTTGATAAATTCCAGCATCACGCCATGGTCCTCAGCCCATTGTGCCAGAGCCAGTGATATCAGCTCCGGGCCGTTATCCATCCGCATCTTCAGCGGATATCCACGGTTTGCCACTATCCTGTCCAGCACCCGCACAACCCGCTGCGCCGGGATATTCAGGTCAATTTCTATGGCCAGAGCCTCACGGTTAAAATCATCCACGACGTTGAAAGTCCGAAAACGTCGGCCACATGTCAGCGCGTCGTGCATAAAATCAATCGACCAGCTCTGGTTGAGTGCTTCCGGCGTTGCCAGCGGAGCCGGATTGCGCACCGGAAGACGTTGTTTCCCCTTGCGGCGAAAATTGAGTTTCAGCAGGCAGTAAATCCGGTGAACACGCTTATGATTCCAGGCGTTACCCTGCCTGCGAAGTACCTGAAAAAGCTTCTTAAATCCGTATCGCGGATAGCGTTCTGCCAGTTCAGTCAGCGCCAGGATCACCGGTTCGTCACGCCGGGTATCGGGCTGATAAAAATACACCGTCCTGCTCAGCGATACTGTCCTGCATGCCTGGCGGATGCTCATGGAAAATTGTGCAGTCAGATAGCTGACAAGCTCCCGCTTTATCGCTGGTTTTAGAGCTTTTTTTCAATAACGTCCTTCAGCGCCCGGCATTCCAGACTCAGATCGGCAAACATCTGCTTAAGACGACGATTCTCGTCCTCAAGATCTTTGATTTTTTTGATATCAGCGGCTTCCATCCCGCCATATTTCGCCTTCCAGTTGTAGTAGCTGGCTTCGGAAATAGCGGCTTCGCGGCACACATCTTTGACGGTGCGCCCGGCTTCGACAGACTTCAGAACGGCGATGATCTGGTGCTCGGTGAATCGGATCTTACGCATAGCGATCTCCACAGGTGACATAATCAGTATGTCGGAAGATCTCTAAAAGTGAATGGTTCGGTTAAGCGGGATACTTACAGCTCTATCTTTCCAATCTGCTAAAAGTCACAAAGACATTCTCTGGACCATTAATCTGGCACTGGAAAATGGACGTTTCTATTTCTCGGATATCAAGGACTACACCTATATCTACAACACAGAGTCCATCACCCATCGGGGCGATTACTACGATATACGGGCAGCCAGTTACGTAGAGGTGATCGCCGAGATTATTCGTCTTGCGGGTCAGCCGAAAAATCAAGATATCAGGCTCCCTTTGTTAAGGCATGCGCTGGTTGAAACACGGCATTTCTTGGGATTGTATAGGAATAATGTTCAGGATAAATCTGCCCTGAAAACCAACTTCAGAGCGAATATAGCGTTTAAAAGTTTATTCAGAGGTATCAATAGCTTCAGCGATGCATTTTTCTTTATCAAATTAGTGAGTAAGCTTTTATAAAGCGTAACATCGTTGCTGCGGATCGGCATCTACACTCAATACCTTCAGAATCGTCATGTGTAGTGGTGATCAGTGAACGGACCCATTTATAAAAACCATGCGACGACATGCCTTAGCCTTCTGAAACGTTGGCAATATAATAGCCCAGCTCAATAATCTGGTGGACAGCATCTTCCTTAAATCTTGGGGTAATACTTGGTGTGCCCATAGACAGTTACTATGTTCTAAAATTTAGGCCAGATTTGCCTACGGACACATGACACTCCAAAGACGAAAATGAGGTGTCTTTAATTTTAAAGACACCTCGACAATTATCTATCGTAAGAGACTCCTGACTTTCTGATGAGCCTCAGGAAGATTTGAGCGAAGCAGATACTCATTTAGTGCAAGCCGCGCATCGACATTGGTAGCATCATAAACTGCATGTTGAAATTCAGGTCGACCTATTAATCCAGGATAACAACCGAGAGCAATAGAGCGGCCATTTAATTCAACTTTTAAAGGTGAATCCTTTACGTTCCCTTCAGTACAGAGGAAACCATCTAGTTCCAAGCTAGCTCGCAGTTGTGACATTTTATTAACTTGCATCATAGGCGCAGAACAACATGGTTCTTCACCGTAAACTGCATAACGAAGTAAAGATGCCCCTAATTTTCTGTCTAATCGGCTTTGGATATGTTGGTTATTGAAATGATTGAGACATTCAGTGCATGAATTATCGCACTTGCATCCCTCTAGTAATTTAAGAGTCGCTTCGAGAATTTCATTAAGGTGAGTTGCTGCTAACTCAGCATAGCCGGCACCACCTGACAATGTATCATAGAGGAAAAGATCCAGAGTCTGAATCTCACCCGCGGCAGCAGGCAGGATTCTAAAACCGGAACCAAATTCAGATGGATCCAGATCTAGCTGCTTATGGCGGCTTGCTGCAAGTCGGAGTGCTTCAGCAATTGAATATAATGCATCTTCAAGCATCCGCAACACTACGACATTTGAAGTGTCAGTTACAAGTGGGGATGCAACAGTTAATCTTAAAAGAAGTAAATCAGTTCGGAAGTCATGCCCAAGAAGAACTTGCTTGAACTCACCAGAACATTTACGAGGAGTGCTACCAGTTCCGATAAATTTATAAGGTCTTTCATGAGGGCCGGAAACTGGAGAATATGAATCAAAAACAGCGGCCGCACCACACTCAGTGCATACGGAGAAACCACTAGAATCTCCTTCATTTTTACCACGGTTCACAGTTACTAGCTTTTGATCCACGGCATGAGTAAAAAGAGCATGAATGCCACAACTATTAAATTTAAAATCTTCAGGATCAACAGGCTGTGGATATTGAGCTACGGTAGCATAGGTAATTTCTTGTTCTCGGTCATCCTCATTAAGTTCCTTGGCATTTTCAGGCCCAAAGACTTCAGGTTGAATCATTAACTCTTCCTTAAGCCCCCCCTCACATATAGGACATACTTTATTATCTTTCTGAGATTTATGTGGGTCACGTACGAAAGAACATTTCTCGCAATGGACAAACTTTTTGGGATTATCGAAAAGGGCTCTAGCCCTGTTAATTTCCCCATTATGTGAATTTGCAAAAACACCACCAGAGCGGTAGGTCTTTTTATCAATTACAATCAATCGGCCTGGAGCATATTCGCTAAGTGCCTGAGAAATTGACTGCTGCGGCCTCTGCACTGTACGTATATCCCAATTACCTCTGGAATTCCTCTCTACTTTTTCAACCAAAAAACTACAAAGACTGGTCGGAAATGCGTAACTTGGCAGTAAGCCATGATAAAAAAGAAATTCAAGAAGCTCTTCCTGTTCGAATATTGTTCCAACGACCTTGTCTTCACCCTCATTATTGCCTTTGTGCTCTTCACCATCGGTTAGTGGTAAGGGAACATTTTCAGCAAGCTTGTGGAGCGTAGTTAAAAACTCTTTAGATATATTAGCGAGCCATTCTCCAAGAGCAATGTTACCAGTTTCAATAGATGGGGGAAGCCAAGCCTCAATACTAATTCGCAAATCACCATCATTTGCAAGTACACGATTCGTTACCCATTCATCGAAACAATCAATATTGAGACTTGTATCTATAGCCCCATGGAAAAACTCTCGTGTAGTTCCCAGTGCTTTTTCTAAAATGGAAGTATTTTGGCCTGCGTTATTTGAATCTTTCTCCATTAATTCATGAAAGAAGGTTTGGACTAAGTAGGAATGCACGTGTCTTTTCGCAATTTTAGGGTTGTCCACCTTCACCTCAGGAGTTCTTGGAGGGCCCGCAACAATATGTTCAGGATTAAGAAAATAGTAACTATCATGAGGACCAGTTTGAGAATATGTAACTACAGTTGAGACCGAAGCACCGCGTCGACCTGCCCGGCCTGCTCGTTGTTGATAGTTTTCTCTCTGCGGCGGCACGTTCCTTAGCGCCACCGCAACTAACGAACCAATATCGACTCCAACCTCCATTGTTGTAGTACAACTGAGCACATCGATTGGCCTATCGTTATCTTCGATAAGCACATCCTGAAATCTAAGCTCATAGAGTTCTGTAGTTGCATGAACGCTTGCACGATCTCTATGTGACAATTGAGCAGTATGTTCCTCGACACTAAGATTTGAAAGTCTAGAATTAGGTCTCAATGCCTCTTTTACTGGCAAACGCCAAAATCCCTTTCGAGCATTAATATAATCACTTTCAGATGGTTCCAAGGTCTTAATATTAACACTTCCGCAGGTGAGACAAATAGAATCATCTAAAGCAAATGGCATAAGAGAAGTGCATTCATTGCACTGTTTCCAAATGTGCAAAAGATCTATTTTTAAATGAAGAGAGTTAGGAGATAGATACCACAACCCATCTTTTTCCGATGCTAATTGATCACGGAATACCTCTTCCAAAATCTCGAGAGTAAATACCCCTATATTTGGAAGCTGCATGAGAGCTTTCCTACTTCTTTGCCCAAACAGTCCTTTACTACCCCAAATAGGTTTGAAATAGCTAGCAGCTTTACTACGCAGTGTTTGATCAAAAGATGCGTCATAAGCAAACTCACCAAGCAATGTATCAATCCATGCAACTGCAAGGGCATGAAGGCTATTATCATTTATATTAATACCTTTCTCTTGAACAGCTCGTCTTAATTTTTTTATTTTCGACTGTGCTGGTTCAACGAAACCTATAGTTGTTCCCGATAGAGAGTAATAGTTGCTACATAATAGCTTAAGTAAAGCAATTTTATACCTAGAGGGTGTCTCAGGGGGATTGAAATCATCATCAAACGCTTGTTCAAGATCACTTTCACAATCACGCTCAAATTCAATACGAGCCGCAGCAATCTTCTTCGCATCCTCTCCATCAAAAATCTCCAGATCATGCTTAGAAAGAACTGACAGGAAAGCAAGATAAAGGTTTGGCGTTGGTCGTGGCTCGCAAGAGATACTTGTCAATTCTGAGCAAGCAAGTGCAATTGATTGACGAAATAAATCCAATTCTATATCTCTTGGAATATCGCGAGCTAACCGTGCAGCTTTTTGTCGACCATCTGAGAAAATGAGGACCTTTCTTCCACCATTAGGATGCTTAGCATCTTCCGGTCGGCTCGGTGGCTGACGTGATATTTGAGCCCGAACTAAAGTTGTGAAAGGTGCCTCACCCTTTGTAATATGATTCATGATTTTGGAAGGTTCATCCTGCGCGTTTTTAGTTCTGCGCAAACAAATTGGGCATTCCTCAAATGTCCTTTCTGTGGCTGAGGTAGGCTTATCAGGAATAAAGACCTTACGATACCCGGAGCCACTTTGTGGACATAGTTTGGAAAGGCGGCCTGTAGAAATATGTAGCCACATATCTTGATAGCTACTAAGTGGGTGAGGGTTACCTTCAACCAAAATTTCTATAGGTATGAGATCAACTTCACTACCCTCAGATTCAGATAATGGACCATTCGGTTGGTGCCAGACAAAATCTATTTTTTCACTTACATAACCACGAATGAAGGCTGCACCACAGTCCCGGTGGGTTAACAACTCATAAACTCTTCCTTTTGAGGTACATGTACAGTTGTCTAATAAACTAGTATAAAGCCTTCCAAGAATTGTCGGCCCAGGATGATTTCCTAACCTTTGATCGCACTCAGGATCTACGCATGCGTAGAGTCCCGGTAAGCCGCGGTGAAAAAGATGCATACGCGTTGGGATAAGAACTCGGTTATCAGACTCTCTCCGTGCGTAGCACCCTAACGCAAGTAATGAGTCAGTTGCTCGTGCTGCAATCTCTTGCGAACAATCCGGAAAAATTTCTTCGCTCAGTGTGTCTAATCTCACAGCACGGCCAGAGACTTTTTTTATGAGTAATTCAAGCGGACCGAAACCAGAAAGATTTTCAAAAATCCAATTGCTTAAGGATACATGATCTTTAAACATTGGCTTTTTCCAACCGAGGCTTACAGCAAGGGCACTTATGGCAGCTATAGCAGGTTCTAATTCATTAGCGACATTCTGAAATGAGACAAGATCGAAAGTTGCTAATGCCTTTGCCTCGTTATGAGTTACAACGCGGATGAGGGGACGGGATTCATGCGTGCCTTGGATCACTTTGATTTTTCTAGACGAGGTTTCAGACAATCCTGTTAAATCTCGGGCAAAGCGTTCACCATCATCAATTGCGGTTGGACCAGAGCCAAGACTAGCACTGGTCAGGATGCAACGCATGCGTTCCCGAGGGATATCTAAACGTGCACAAAGACGTCGGATAAGAAGTGCCACCTCAGCCCCCCCAGATCCTCTATACATATGCGCTTCGTCGAGCACAAGCACAAGCTCGTTTCGTGAATCAGCCTTAAGCCAATCCCTTGTCTGCTCGAAAATGCTACGCTCAATGGGCCGCATCAACATATACTCAAGCATTGAGTAGTTAGTTATGAGCAGTTCGGGGCAACGTTGTTGCATCTCATGCCGAGTCATTAACTCGCGATCCCCGCATTGAGTAACTAGCCTCCCAGCCCAATTCTTAGCAACGTAATGTTTTCCAACTTTTTTTCCAGAAGCATACGTTTTAGTCTGAACAGAACTTTGCCCATAAAAAGCATTTAGGTCTTTACTTGGCCAGCGGCCGATGCGTTCAAGCTCCGTTCTGACCGGTGTATTATCTGAAAGCTTATTATAGAACTCTTCAAAAAGTGGCTTAATAAAAAGGTCATCCCTTTCTGAACTACGCTGGCCAGGGTAAGGTGTTCTTCCTGTATATCCTCCAAAACGAACTGGTAGCTTTCTTCCCTTCATAATTGCTTTCGAAGCTTCAGAATCACCAAAGAGGCGACGAACACGAGCTAGTTGATCATTTACCAAAGCGTTCATTGGATATAACAGTATTGCCCTGCAACCGGGAAGGGAAGCTGATTCGGCCCTCTCCGCACCTTCAATTGCCAATTTACCAATAATTGGCATAAGAAAACTCTCGGTCTTACCAGAACCAGTACCTGTTGCAATGACCAGATCTGCCGCCTCATCTCCGAGAAAAGATTCTAGTGCCTGTGACTGGTGCTCGTAAGGCAGTGGATAAAGTCCAATACTCATTTCTGATACTTTAGTTAATATCGCACGAGCTGGCTCAGGAATGGACAGATTAGTATACGAAGTTCCCGTCTTATAAACTGGAGTAGCTTCTATATAAGGAGATTGTGCAATAGTCGCATCATATTTTAATAATGCATGGCGTTCATTGATCAGACCCACATCACGAATGTGATACTGTGCTTCAATATATTGTCTTAGACTCTCGGCTAGACTTCTTGCAGTTTCGTGTATTCCTGCAACCTCAGATTTTTTCGAAAAATTAGTCATAATCTATTTCTCTCACTCCAAGTACTTCGTCCAAATAATTCCAAGCTCATCAAATACTTTAAGTACTATAGATAAGCATTCCTCGGGAAAAATATGATGCGTAACTCCTGGATGTTCACCTTCAAGGCCTGGGGCGCGCCACCCTAAAAGAAGTACTTTCGACTCTCTTTTTGGTAATCGTCGAATCAATCTTATTTTAACAACTCCCTGAGAGATGTTGACTTTCACTTTTAAAGGACAATTGGCTTTCGTATCCAGGTAGAAACGAAGTCGCCTTGCATCATCAGAATTCTCAATTGTACTTAGTTTACGTAGCTGTCCGGCCGAGAACTCACCTAAAAAATATGAAAAGCCCGTTCCAATTAATGTTCTACATAATAGAATCCCTTTTTCATTGGAGGGGAGTTCTGTAACATTAAGCCACCTACTACGTAAATAAGCCACAACCTCTCCAACATCATTAGGCGCATCAATAAATTTTGAGGTGATTTTAGCCAATAACCGCGCAGACCAAGCTTCAATTCCTTCTCCTGGAGAACCGATCCATTCCTTTACATCCCATAGTTCAGCCCAGCTTTCGCACGCGGATTGCTCAATTAAACGGATCCTTCCGCAGGCTTCAACCTCACTATTTTGAGAAAGCGATTCTATCGGGCCTCCACCCAAAAGTATCGCCATCCTGTCATCAATACGTACTGCATGCGCTGGTGCCACTAGCCACCTTCCCCCTTCTAATCGCACCATATCGCCCAGTTCAGCCAAACTATCCAGTATGGACATAACCCCGGGGTGCACATCATCGCCAATTCCTATAATTTCAGACCACAGCGGCACTAACTTTCGCCTTACCAGACTGGTTAGCTGGATGGAAGCTATAGGCTGCCAATCCTCGCCAGTCCAGTGTGCAAGGTACTGATATAGCGCACTCCGTAGGCATTCTGACACAACTGATATTCGCAGACCTTCACCAGAAAATCTGCAATTTAAGGCGACGGAGACTACGTTCAAAGCTTCTTCGCGCGACACTGCCCGTAATTCCATTTATCAACCTCAAGCTGTAATTAAGTCACTGTGCATTTAGCTCACGAGCCGCGATATGAGCGATCTCTTCAGTAGGGCCACCTTTAACTCTTGCCCAAGGAAGAGCTAAACTCATCATGATAGAATGAACGTCATAACTATAATTCCCGCCAGGCATATTCATAAGTGTGGTGTAAAAGCGATTGCTCATCCGCCACCATAAATTACCACCATCAAAACCAGCCTCATCTAGCAAATCCTTAAGATTTTCAATAGATATATCGATATTATCTGATTCTAATCCTTCAATTTCAGACCATTTATCTTTTGCAAGTTTACCGAAATTAATCAAAGGAAGCTTAGCTGAACTCCCTCGTATCTTTAGGCTATCAGTGTCAATCACTGGTCCTAATTCAGCAAGCATGCCACCACCTGGAAAAACAGCGGGTCCTTGCTTCCAAGTTGCAATCAACGCAAGATGATCGTATTTAGTTGCAAAAAACTGACGTTGAACGACCATATCCCGAATTGCGGTCCCATAAACCTCAAATGCTGATAGGTTAGCGCCCTTTAATATCAAGCAATTGGATGATTCAGCGTTGGAGTTTATGAAATCTAAAGAAGCTTCATCAGATATAAGTCCTACGGGAACCCGCCATTCATGGTAAACAGGGGCCCCAACAGCAGATACAATTGCCTCAGCTACGATATCAGCAAGAGAACCAGAGAATTGAATTATTTGCCCTGAAATAAATGCAGCTAAAGTTAATCGAGCCACGCTAAAAGAAGAACTCTTTGAGAGGCCAACAGCCTGAAGATTGGAAGAGATAATATTAAATGCAACGTCTTGAGAAAGTATATTAATATATGGGACATTTAATTCATTTTGGTAGAATCTAGCTCGATGCATTACCATTGCATCTGGATTACTTCTAGCTATATTTCCTTCGAGAGCAGTGAGTTTTTCCTCGAATCTATTTAAAATTTCCGCTTCGATAAAACCTGATCTACCATTCACTAACACATCAATTTCACTGAGTGCCACCCGTAATTCAGAGACTTCGTTCACTACTGTATTCAATATGTTTTCACGTGAAGAAAACCCTTCCATATCCAAGATAAAACCATCCACCTTAGACATAATAGAATTAATAGCGTCACTGTTTTTTTTCTTTAAATAACTAATATCCTGATTAACTTGAATTAGCTCGTTAAGAAATTTCTCTTCAATATCAATAGAACGAGAAAATTCTGCAGTTACTGTAAGGAGATGACTTATCTCTCCCTGAGATGATTCTAAACCTTCAGCAATTAAATTCACTGTATGCTCAAGTTTTTTAAAACCACTATCTCTATCATTAGCTGCTATTTCAACTAGCTCAATACGTTCCTCAAACTTTCCTAATCGTATTGGAAATTCATCGATTACCTTGTCGCGGGCCAGAACAGTGGCAGAACGAAAATTCCCAAAAGTTTCTATGATATCAGGATTGTCAGCAAAACCACTAAAAGTAAATAGACGCTCAATGTCTTCTCGTGCTACATCTGGGAAAGAATCTGAGAGTTCTCTAATAAAAACAGGGCCAGATACACTAGCTGCTTCAGAATTAGCAACTGATGGGAATAATTTATCAATATGAGTTCGAGCCCAAGCCTCCCAAAGAAAGGAAAAACCCTTCCATACCTTTCCTTCTTCGATAGTAGCATGCTTACGAAACATGAAACCTATTAATCGCCTCTGTTTCTCTTTAAGTTCTGCTTGAGTGCCCTGCCTAAATCCATGAATCCGTGGCATATTCTTGTAGACGATACGACGTAAATCCAAAGGCACTTCATCGATGAACTCAATTACTGAAGCTTGTCCTAGATTAAAGATCCTTTCCTTTGCTTCTTGGCTGTAATGGTAACTCATGAGAAAACACCTTATCTCAAGTTTTTAATTTCAAAGCCGTTGGTAATGACTTCGTTTACCAATGATCGGTAATGAGGTATTAAATATGGTTCTAACTTTACATTCTCCAATGCCCGCACCAGTGTAATATCGTTAGCACGTATGACATCAGGAACAGCGAGACGAAATTGGAAAATAAAATTTATTAATCTTAAGCGTAGCGATGGAGAAAGGTGTTGATAATTTTCATTAGATGAAAATGAATGAGAAGCAGCAGAAAGGCAAATCCTTCCTAGCCCACCAAAATCTATATCAACGTAGTATGCAGGATCTACCAAAAAAAACTGCAATTTGGATATCGCATTGGTATGCAACAATCGCATACTCTTATCATGCGGTGCCACATCATCGCTCGAAAATAACTTAATTTCACTGCTAAGAAATTCGCCCTCAGTTCTAAGTACCCCTTCTCCCCCAGGAGGCATAGAAAGGTACTCCAATTTACACCCAAGCTCTCTGGCTTGAGTAACAACGTCGATACAGCGGCGTTGATGCAACGAAATAATTTCTTGCTCCCCGTCTTGTTTAGCAAAAACTAACTCTACAGAGGGAAACTTGGTAAAAGAGTCAGCATGAGAAGTAAAAGCCAGAAATATTTTTATATTATGCTCACTGGCACTAGACACCTTAACTATTTCACTACAATCAGGTTTAAGAGTAAATAATGCAGGGGATTCATTTCCCCCCACGGCAGAGAGGGTTGAAGCGGCACTTTGTGCGAGGATTATTGGCCCACCCTCTTGTGTAACAATAGGAACCTTATTTGCAGCTAGAAGCACTATGTCAGAATGATCACATTCGAACTCATTACCATTCGTGTTCCGAGTTGATAGCGGCCAAATAGTTGTTATAGAAGGTCTAGATGGAACAACAGGAAGCCGAGTGAAACGTAATAGCCAAGCGGCGCACTTAGACGATGGGTTTTCAGGAATGGTAATGATGGCTAAATTCCACCCATTCTTACCAACTAATTCTTCAACTAATAATTCATCGGGAAAATCTGGTTGTGCAGGCTGATGCCAAAGAAAGACAAACATTTCTCCACATCTTAGTTGCTGCACAATAGGAAATCCCCTTGGTGCCCCGCTTGCCACAAAGGAAAAAACAGCGGCTCCTATCGAAGGGAGACCTGGGCATACCCGCTCTACCTCAGCAATGAACGCAGGATCAGGGGTACCGGCAAATGATACAATCCGATAAGGGCTCAGTGACAATTCAGCACCGATTTGGCGATGCTTTATCATGCTACGCATATCAAGGGTTTGGTGCCGGCCACCAACATCTAGGGTTATTTGGGCTCGACAAAAATTACAAGTTGGTAAAGCTAATTCTAACGACCAATTCCAACCCGTAAAATCGTTTGAGACAACTAGACGCAACTCCATCCACCTTTTCACCAAGAGATTCACTTTCCCCTTGACAGGCAAAGTAAGATGGCTGGGAACGAAATTATCACATTCTGGCGTACCATGACCTGGCAAATGTGCAAAATATGGTTTTTTTACCTTACCTCTACGAAGACTAACTGCTTTTCTACAAACAGGACATTTGTATGGAGCATATTTAGAAGCACGGACTGCCAATTCTAATTGGTCAGTTACTTTGTTAAGTGCATACTCCAATCAAGCCCCCATATAAGATAATATTTAGATTAACCAACTATATATTTTCTTCCACCACGTTACTAAAAATCTTTACCTGATTGCTAAGTAACTCAGAAAGACTATCACGTTTCCAATTACGATAATCTGAACTTCGTATTGCTCTCGGGAGCATCCATCGCTCTAAAGCACATTCAGAAATCTCTTTGGCAGAAAGCAGTGAACTAAGGTCTGGTTTACCTTCACCAGAATGTAACATACTGATTGTATTCTCAGCCAACTGGCAGATAAAAACTTCTCGTTGAATCCCATGTTTCATCAAATCATTTTTAAAACCTAGTGCGTTCAGTGCAGCTTTCGTTGTCCGTAAACGCCAATTAGAACCATTTCCAAAAGAATGCTGATCTGCATAGGTATGATCATGATCACGCAAATAGTCACGTAATTCAGTGAACAAACTATCAGGAATATGAAAGTGTCCCCACCCTCCGGTATAACCGATTGATTTTAAATATTGGATGCCGTCTAACTTCAATCTGTTATAAACGGATGAGCGTCCCATTGATGATGACGTCGTGATAGCTAAAAGGCGAGCCTTTTTCACCTCCTGAGATATCACACCAACAGTATTTCCATAAGCTATCGTAAAATCATCATAAAGATCGCGACTACGAAGAAGGCAAGCAATTAGTTTTCCCCCGAGAAGAGCATTATAAGGAGGTAGAGCCCCGAGAACATAAGCATCCATCACATTGACAAGCCGGGCTCCTCTATCATGCGCATCCCAACCAATGAGCTTATCTCTGACAGCAAGATTGAAAACCGGATCACCAATAGCAATTAACCCCATCAGTTTTCCATTATTTTCATCCCAAACGAGATAACGTAAGCGCCTTCCGAATCCATTAGAAACAGGTACTGACCAAGTTAACGCTGCCAACCTAAAAAGATCCCCTTGCCATGTTCCTGATGAAACACGTTCCAAAACTGGAGAAATTTTCTGTGGCGTTACGTCAGAACCTGAAGCAAAAAAATTAATCAACTTTTCAGATTTTCGTGAAATAAAATCCTGATTTGATGACAGCCGATCCGCTCGTTGACCACGATGGAGTGAACGAATCACATCCTTTGTGCTTCCGGGAGCTTGCAACGCCCCCTCATCAGATTTGGTAAAACCAAGACTTTGCAGATGTTCCCGCAATTTTCTTTTTAGCTTTGCCTCGCGCAGATTAACGTCAACCACTATTACATTACCTTTGGGCATTTTTCGCACGTTCCCCGCTAAATACTTATCAGTTTAAATTCTGGTGAGAGATTAGATCTAGTCCATCCCATCGATTTTGAGCCCACTTACTTTAAAGTTGGCAAACTGACCTATTATAGAGCTAGTTTGCCTCACCTTTAGATGGATTGCACTCTTTTCGATACAATGAGGTGTAGGCGTAGCATTATATTCAGGAAGTGGCAAACCGCTATAATTAACTTGACTAACACCCCTTAAAAACCATGGTGATTAAATAAATTTAATATTGATTACTATAAACCAGCATCCAAATTTAATATCGCACATCCAATAATATATAATCACCTACAGCCCATGACATAACAAGCAGACACGCCTAGCCTTAATGAAAACAATAAAAGCCCTCATGCTTACTAATACAACATTAGAATATTATAAAACTCATTCACTTACTTACGATTAAATTAATTATATCTTTATAGGATATAATTTTATTATTATTTCTTACTACGAAAATCAAACGGGCTAACCCCCTTATCCCTATTCGCATCCAAAAAATCAGCCCACCATTGCAGCATCAGCCTGCGTTCATCCAAGTGCTCCGCCTTATGAATGTAAGACGCACGCACAGAGTTACGTTCCTGATGGCTCATCTGCCGCTCTACAGCATCCTTCGACCACATCCCAGACTCAATCAATGAACTACATGCCATGGTTCTAAAACCATGACCACAGACTTCAACCTTAGTGTCATAGCCCATCACCCTGAGTGCATTGTTAACCGTATTTTCACTCATCGGTTTACGCGGATCATGATCGCCAACGAAAATTAAATCTCGATTGCCATTTAGCCGTTTTATTTTCTCAAGGACTGCAAATGCCTGCCGAGATAGGGGCACCAGATGTGGTGTACGCATCTTTGACCCACGGTGAGAATGCTTGACGCCTTCCAATGGTTCGCGGTCTGCCGGTATCGTCCACATTGCTGTCTCAAAGTCGATCTCTGACCAGCGGGCGAAACGCAGTTCGCTTGAACGGATAAAAACCAGCAACGTCATTTCTATAGCTAAACGAGTGAGCGGTCTGCCGGTGTAGGTTTCGATACGGTGAAGTAGTTCAGGGGTACGGCTAAGTTCTAAGGCAGGACGATGTTGCCGTTTTGCTGTAGCGACGGCACCAGCCATTTCCTGCGCAGGGTTGTAGTCGGTTAAACCGCTTTGTACGGCATAGCGCATAATTGCGGTGGTACGCTGCTGAAGACGAGAAGCCACTTCAAGACGTCCAGACTTCTCTACGGCTTTAATGGGTGCCAGCAAATCTCGAGTCTTAAGTTCGGTGATATTGTATTTACCGATGGCCGGGAAAAGAAAGTCTTCCAGGGTTTTCAAAACACGATTGCTGTGATCTTTTGACCACTTCTTGTTAGTCGCATGCCATTCTCTGGCAACCACTTCGAAGGTGAAGACTTCTTTAGCCAACTCTTCTTTTACTGCACGTTTTTGTTCGCGGGGGTCAATGCCTGCCGCCACCAATTTTCTGGCAGCTTCTCTTTTATTCCTGGCATCAGCCAGAGATATCTCAGGATAAACGCCAAAGGCCATCAGGTGCTGTTTGCCGCCAAAGCGAAAGCGGAAACGCCAGTATTTGGAGCCGTTAGGGTGTATCAGCAAAAACATGCCGTCGCCATCGACGAGCGAGTATTCCTTTGCTTCAGGTTTTGCCGAACGCACCTTGGTATCAGTCAGGGCCATGATGGCATTCCTTCCATATGCTGCCGTGAGTATATAAGCATTATCGAACCAGCATATATACTCGATTCTATACTCACAAGCATGTTGATGTGGGGTAACTCAGATTGACGTCGGTTGACTGAAAAGCGGGGAAAAGCCTTACGGGGACTGGATTTTAGGCATAAAAAAAGACCTCAGTTGAGGTCTATTTACATACATATGGTGCCGAAGGCCGGACTCGAACCGGCACACCTTGCGGCGGTTGATTTTGAATCAACTGCGTCTACCGATTTCGCCACTTCGGCACTGAAAGTAGTATGCGGAAAACGTGGGCATTATACCCAGCCCAGCGGGTCACGCAATAGTTATCCCGTGTTGTTCGGTTTAAGTGTTGAAAAAACAGTCATACACCGCAACGCAGTGAGGATTTACTGACAAAAATCTTCGTTTTGCCCGCGTTTTTCCGGTGCCGTTTTTCAAACTTCGCATTAGTATACAAATCACGAATAGATCTTGCCCTGTTGATGGATACCAGCTTGTTGAAAAAACTCTCACTTTCGCTCCTCGCGCTGGCCTTCGCCAGTACGCCTTTATGGAGCCACGCGCAGACTACTGCGCGTCTGGCGTCGCAGGTCGTGGATGACCATGCAGAACACATCTTTTACGGCAGTGGCGCAATGGGAATGGCGCTGGTGGTCGTTGATAATAATCAGCAGGTTTTTCGCAGCTTCGGGGAAACAAAACCGGGCTCCGATTTGCGTCCGCGTGAAGACTCCGTGGTGCGTATCGCCTCGCTGACCAAGCTCATTACCAGCGAAGTGCTGGTGAAAATGGCGCAGCAGGGAAAAGTCAGCATTAATGACCCGCTGCGTAAATATGCTCCGGCCGGTGCGCGCGTGCCGGCTTACAGCGGCACAAATCCGATTACGCTGCTGAATCTGGCTACGCACACCAGCGGCCTGCCGCGTGAGCAACCGGGCGGTGTCGCGCATCGTGCCGTCTTTACCTGGCCGACGAAAAGCGATCGCTGGACCTGGCTGAGCGTCGCAAAACTCACCGTGCCACCGGGCGCCCGCGCGTCTTACTCCAATCTGGCGTTTGACCTGCTTTCCGATGCGTTGTCAAAAGCCGCTAATCAGCCTTATACACAACTGCTGCGCGATCAAATCACTAAGCCGCTGGGCATGATCGATACCACGCTGACGCCAAACGCCAGCCAGTGTTCGCGCCTGATGGAAGGCCTGCGTCCGAGTCCCTGCATCAATACGATTGCAGCAGCGGGCAGTGGCGGTCTTTATTCAACGCCTGCCGATATGGGCCGCTGGATGCGTCAGTTCCTCGGACAACGCACCACAACCGCCGATATGGCGCAGAAAATGTATTACAAACGTTCAGATCTGGTGTCGCTTAAAGGGATGGATGTGCCGGGCATGGCGGACTCGCTGGGAATGGGCTGGGTAACAATGGCGCCAACGCCGTTGTTGCCGCGTATCATTCAGAAAACCGGCGGTGGCGGCGGCTTTATCACGTATGTCGCGATGGTGCCGCAGCGCGGTGTTGGCGTGTTCGTGGTGGTCACCCGCAGCGAACTGACCAAGTTTAAGAACATGAGTGATGGCGTGAACGATCTGGTCGCCGATCTGGTGCGTAATAACGAGATCTGACGCTCCGGCTGACAATCTTCAGACGTAAAAAAAGCAGGCTTATGAAGCCTGCTTTTTATTTATAGGTACTGGCGGATTTAACGTTTTTTCAGCAGTAAGAACATGCTGATGACGAAGAATAGTCCGCTTGGTAACAGTGCGCCCAGTATCGGCGGAATGTTGTAAACCAGGCTTAACGGGCCGAAGATCTGGTCAAGTACGTAGAACAGGAAACCGAAGCAAATCCCGGTCACCACACGCACGCCCATCGGCACGCTGCGCAGAGGTCCGAAGATGAACGACAGCGCCATCAGCATCATCACCGCAACAGACAGTGGCGAGAAGATTTTGCTCCACATATTCAGCTGATAACGTTTTGCTTCCTGTCCGCTCTGCTTGAGATATTTCACATAGTTGTGCAGGCCGCTGATCGACAACGCATCCGGGTCGAGCGCCACCACGCCCAGCTTGTCCGGCGTCAGGTTAGTTTTCCAGACACCGGTGAGGGTCTGAGAACCGGTGATCTGCAGGTTGTCCGTCAGGTCAGATTCATCTACCTGAGAGAGTTTCCACTCACCGCCGTCAAACGTTGCCGAAGAGGCATAACGGACTGACTGCAATTTGTTCTGATCATTGAAATGATAGATGTTGACGCCTGTCAGCTCTTTCTCACCTGCCACACGTTCAATATAGATAAAGTCGTGCCCGTCTTTCGCCCACAAACCGTTTTGCGTGGAAAGTAATGAACCGCCGTACATCTGCTGCGCACGGTAGTTACGGGCCATTTGTTCGCCCTGCGGCGCAACCCATTCACCAATCGCCATGGTCAGTAGCACCAGCGGGATCGCCGTTTTCATTACGGAAGCAGCAATCTGCATACGGGTGAAACCGGAGGCTTGCATAACCACCAGTTCACTGCGTGTTGCCAGTGTACCGAGGCCAAGCAATGCGCCCAGCAGCGCCGCCATCGGGAAGAAAATCTCGATATCTTTTGGCACGCTAAGCAAGGTGTATAACCCGGCACCGGCGGCAGAATATCCGCCCTGCCCGACTTTACGCAGCTGATCGACAAATTTGATGATGCCGGAGAGTGACACCAGCATGAACAACGTCATCATGATGGTGTTGAAAATAGTGCGACCAATGTAACGGTCTAATACGCCAAACATCACGCAACTCCTCTCAGACGCGCCCGGATCTTGCGAACCGGCAAGGTATCCCACGCATTAAGCACCAATGCCAGTGCAAAGTAGAGCAGGTTCGTTCCCCACATCCAGAGGAACGGATCCAGCTTGCCTTTCGCGCCGTTAGAGCGCAGCGAGGTTTGCAGCAGGAAGAAAATCAGATACAGCAGGATAGCCGGCAGCATGCTGAGAACGCGGCCCTGACGCGGGTTAACCACGCTGAGCGGAACCACCAGCAACGCCATAATAAACACGGATACGATCAGCGTTAAACGCCAGTTCAGCTCTGCGCTGGCTTCCGGTTCGTTAGAGTTCCAGAGTTGCGTCATGGACATCTGATCAGACTGATTCGGGTCAAGCTGCACGGTCTGATGGCCGATAACCGCCAGATAATCGGTGAAGTCCGTGACAC
Source organism: Rahnella sp. JUb53 (assembly GCF_004346065.1). Taxonomy (NCBI): domain Bacteria; kingdom Pseudomonadati; phylum Pseudomonadota; class Gammaproteobacteria; order Enterobacterales; family Yersiniaceae; genus Rahnella; species Rahnella sp. JUb53. Next base: position 242,889 of record NZ_SLYT01000007.1, on the reverse strand, counting down.
GGAAATCACGCAACAATGCGGTGCCTTCATAACGCGTGCCTTTGTCCAGCATCACTTGTTGTGAGCCGTCAGCACGCTGCAGCATGTGCCCTTTATCTGCCACAACGACAGAAGGGCGCTGATTGCCGTTCGGACGTAGCTGAGCCAGGAAGACGTTATGGAATTCTTTGCCTTTCACGCTGCCGACGAACAGAACCGCATTGCCGTTTTGTGCCTGCTGGAACTGGCCTTCGACCATCGCGGCCATGCTTGGGTTGGCTTTCGCCTCCGCCAGCACTTCGTCCTGATGTTTGGACGACCACGGACTCAACCAGATAGCGTTCGCGCCAGCAAAGATTGACGTAAATAGCGCCAGAACCATTGCAGCGATGACCAGTGAGCGTTTTCCGAGACCACAGGCATGCATGACCGTGATTTCACTGTCGGTATAAAGTTTACCGAGCGTCATCAGCAGGCCAAGGAACAGGCTGAGCGGCAGAATAAGCTGCGCCATTTCCGGAACGCCAAGGCCCAGAAGAGAGAGGACTAAATTTGTTGGGATATCGCCATCAACCGCTGCTCCGAGCACTCTTACCAGCTTCTGACAGAAGAAGATAAGAAGCAAAATGAACAGAATGGCAAATTGGCTCTTGAAGGTTTCCCTAACCAGATATCTAATGATGATCACGCTTAATACGCCTGTGAAAACTTGTCTTTTTGAAGGAAAATCGCTAGTTTCATCGCTAATCCGTCATTTATTCTCATCATATGGCAACCTTCGCAGCTAAAATAGTATTACAACACCGAGAATTGGGGTGTCCTATAGGAACTTGCTTATAGCCGCCAAAATAAAAACTAACGCCGTTTAGGTTAACACAGGTCGTTAACACAATGACGGGAGAGTGTCTCCGGCGACTCATTCTAGCCGTACCTCCCGCCCTTGTCTTTAAGATTCAGGAGAGTGCATGGAGTTCAGCGTAAAAAGCGGTAGCCCGGAAAAACAACGCAGTGCCTGTATTGTAGTCGGCGTTTTCGAACCGCGCCGCCTGTCACCGATTGCCGAACAACTCGATAAAATCAGTGATGGCTACATCAGCGCCCTGCTCCGCCGTGGCGAACTTGAAGGCAAAGTGGGCCAGACCCTCTTGCTGCATCATGTACCGAATATTCTTTCAGAACGCATTTTGCTGATTGGTTGCGGTAAAGAGCGCGAGCTGGATGAACGCCAGTACAAACAGGTGATCCAGAAAACTATTAACACCCTCAACGACACCGGTTCGATGGAAGCCGTTTGCTTCCTCACCGAGCTGCACGTGAAAGGACGTAATACTTACTGGAAAGTGCGTCAGGCCGTCGAAACCTCGAAAGAATCGCTTTATACCTTCGATCAGCTGAAAAGCAATAAAACCGAACCGCGCCGTCCGCTGCGTAAAATGGTCTTCAACGTGCCAACCCGCCGTGAACTGACCAGCGGTGAGCGCGCCATTCAGCACGGTCTGGCGGTTTCAGCCGGTATCAAAGCCGCGAAAGATCTCGGCAATATGCCACCGAACATCTGTAACGCCGCTTATCTGGCGTCACAGGCCCGTCAGCTGGCAGATGCGTTCAGCACCAACATCACTACCCGCGTAATCGGCGAGCAGCAGATGAAAGAGCTGGGGATGAATGCGTATCTGGCGGTAGGTCAGGGTTCTAAGAACGAATCACTGATGTCGGTGATGGAATATAAAGGAAATCCTAATCCGGACGCTAAGCCTATCGTGCTCGTCGGTAAAGGTCTGACCTTCGATTCCGGCGGTATTTCCATTAAGCCAGCGGCTGATATGGATGAAATGAAGTACGACATGTGTGGTGCTGCGGCCGTTTACGGTGCGATGCGTGTGGTGGCTGAACTGAATCTGCCGCTGAACGTGATTGGCGTGCTGGCAGGCTGTGAAAACATGCCTGGCGGTCAGGCGTTCCGTCCGGGCGATATCCTGACTACCATGTCAGGCCAGACGGTAGAAGTGCTTAATACCGACGCCGAAGGCCGTCTGGTACTGTGCGATGCGCTGACTTACGTTGAACGTTTCGATCCTGAGCTGGTGATTGACGTTGCCACGCTGACCGGCGCCTGCGTGATTGCCCTTGGCCATCACATCACCGGTTTGCTGTCGAATCACAATCCGCTGGCGCACGAACTGATCGGCGCGTCCGAACAGGCGGGCGACCGCGCATGGCGTCTGCCGCTGGCTGATGAATATCAGGACCAGCTGGATTCGAATTTTGCGGATATGGCGAACATCGGTGGCCGTCCGGGTGGTGCTATCACCGCCGGGTGCTTCCTGTCGCGCTTTACCCGTAAATACAGCTGGGCACATCTGGATATCGCCGGTACCGCATGGCGTTCAGGTAAAAATAAAGGGGCGACCGGTCGTCCGGTTGCGCTGCTGTCACAGTTCCTGCTGAACCGCGCAGGGCTTGATGGCGATGAGTGATTCCCCGGCTAAATAAGTTATAATCTTCGGTATCAGGGTCTGGTTCGCCAGGCCTCTTACAGGCGGGCGCACCAGTTGCGCCCCTGTTTTTTTCTCAGCAGCACAGTGAACTCATCATGAAACAGGCAACCTTCTTTCTTCTCGATGCGCCCGACGCCAGTGGCGAGCTTAGCTCACACGAAGCGCTGGCCTGTCTGGTCGCCGCTGAACGTTACCGGATGGGCAAACGTGTTCTGCTGGCCTGTGAAGATCAGAAACAGGCCGAGCGTCTGGATGAAGCGCTCTGGCAGCGCGATCCCAGCCACTTTGTCCCGCACAATCTGGCCGGAGAAGGCCCGCGCTTTGGTGCGCCGGTCGAGTTATGCTGGCCGGGCAAACGCGGCAATGCGCCGCGCGACCTGCTGATCAGCCTGATGCCCGAATTTGCAGATTTTGCTACTGCTTTCCATGAAGTGGTAGACTTCGTTCCTTACGAAGATTCCCTTAAACAGCTTGCGCGCGAACGCTACAAAGCCTATCGCAGCGTGGGTTTCTCTTTGACGACGGCCACGCCGCCCTCAGTCACCACATCGACCGACGAAAATACAAAGCGAAATGGATAAGACATATAACCCGCAAGACATCGAGCAGCCGCTTTACGAGCACTGGGAACAACAGGGCTATTTCAAGCCGCATGGTGATACCAGTAAAGAAAGCTTTGCCATCATGATCCCGCCGCCGAACGTTACCGGCAGCTTGCACATGGGTCATGCTTTCCAGCAAACCATCATGGACGCCATGATCCGCTATCAGCGCATGCAGGGTAAAAATACGCTGTGGCAGGCGGGTACCGACCATGCGGGTATCGCAACGCAGATGGTGGTTGAGCGTAAAATCGCGGCTGAAGAAGGCAAAACTCGTCACGACTATGGCCGTGATGCGTTCATCGACAAAATCTGGGACTGGAAAGCAGAATCCGGCGGCACGATCACCCGCCAGATGCGCCGTCTGGGCGATTCCGTGGACTGGGAGCGCGAGCGCTTCACCATGGATGAAGGCCTTTCCAACGCCGTGCGCGAAGTGTTTGTACGTCTGTACAAAGAAGATCTGATTTACCGCGGCAAACGCCTGGTGAACTGGGATCCGAAACTGCGTACCGCTATCTCTGATCTGGAAGTCGAAAACCGCGAATCCAAAGGTTCCATGTGGCACCTGCGTTATCCGCTGGCTGACGGCGCGAAAACCGCTGAAGGCAAAGATTATCTGGTAGTTGCCACTACCCGTCCGGAAACTGTGCTCGGTGATACCGGCGTGGCAGTTAACCCGGAAGACCCGCGTTATAAAGATCTGATCGGCAAAGAAATCATTCTGCCGCTGGTGGGACGTCGTATTCCGATTGTTGGCGATGAACACGCCGACATGGAAAAAGGCACCGGCTGCGTGAAGATCACCCCTGCGCATGACTTTAACGACTATGAAGTCGGTAAACGTCACGGCCTGCCGATGATCAACATCCTGACTTTCGATGGCGATATCCGCCAGACCGCTGAAGTATTTGATACTAACGGCGAAGAAAGCGATGCATGTGCCAACGATATACCTGAGCAGTTCCGTGGCCTGGAGCGCTTTGCTGCGCGTAAAGCCGTGGTCGCTGCGTTTGACGAAGCCGGCCTGCTGGAAGAAATCAAACCTCACGATCTGACCGTACCTTACGGCGACCGTGGCGGCGTGGTTATCGAGCCGATGCTGACTGACCAGTGGTACGTGCGTACTGCGCCGCTGGCAAAAGTCGCTGTAGAAGCCGTTGAGCAAGGTGAAATCCAGTTCGTGCCTAAACAGTACGAAAACATGTATTTCAGCTGGATGCGCGACATTCAGGACTGGTGTATTTCCCGTCAGCTGTGGTGGGGACACCGCATTCCTGCGTGGTATGACGCCGAAGGCAACGTGTTTGTTGGCCGTGACGAAGCGGAAGTGCGCAGCGAAAACAATCTGGGCGCAGACGTTGTGCTGACTCAGGATGAAGACGTGCTCGACACCTGGTTCTCTTCCGGTCTGTGGACATTCTCCACGCTGGGCTGGCCGGAACAAACGCCTGACCTGAAAGCATTCCACCCTTCAAGCGTGGTCGTCAGCGGCTTCGATATCATCTTCTTCTGGATCGCGCGCATGATCATGATGACCATGCACTTCGTGAAAGACGAAAACGGCAAGCCACAGGTTCCGTTTAACACCGTCTACATGACCGGTCTTATCCGCGACGACGAAGGGCAGAAAATGTCCAAGTCCAAAGGTAACGTTATCGATCCGCTGGATATGATCGACGGTATCTCGCTGGAAGACCTGCTGGAAAAACGTACCGGCAACATGATGCAGCCGCAACTGGCAGAGAAAATCCGCAAGCGCACCGAGAAGCAATTCCCGAACGGCATCGAACCACACGGCACCGATGCCCTGCGCTTCACGCTGGCCGCGCTGGCGTCTACCGGTCGTGACATCAACTGGGACATGAAGCGCCTTGAAGGCTACCGCAACTTCTGTAACAAGCTGTGGAACGCCAGCCGCTTCGTGCTGATGAACACCGAAGATCAGGATTGTGGCCTGAACGGCGGCGAACTTGAGCTGTCACTGGCTGACCGCTGGATCCTCGCGGAATATAACCGCACGGTGAAATCGTACCGTGAAGCGATGGATAACTACCGCTTCGATCTGGCTGCCAGCATTCTGTATGAATTCACCTGGAACCAGTTCTGCGACTGGTATCTGGAGCTGACCAAGCCGGTCATGAACGGTGGCAACGAAGCGCAACTGCGCGGCACCCGCCATACGCTGGTAGAAGTGCTGGAAGGTCTGCTGCGTCTTGCGCATCCGATCATCCCGTTCATCACCGAAACCATCTGGCAGCGTGTCAAATCACTGAAAGGCATCACGGCAGAAACGATTATGCTGCAACCTTTCCCTGAGTTTGATGCAGCGAAAGCTGACGAACTGGCGCTGGCCGATCTCGAGTGGATCAAGCAGGCGATCATCGCTATCCGTAACGTGCGTGCCGAGATGAACCTGTCTCCGGCCAAGCCGCTGGAACTGCTGTTACGTGGCGCAAGTGCCGATGCACAGCGTCGTGTGGAACAGAACCTGAGCTTCATTAAGTCTCTGGCGCGTCTGGAATCCATCACCATTCTGCCTGCTGGCGACAAAGGCCCGGTGTCTGTCACCAAGCTGGTGGAAGGCGCAGAGCTGCTGATCCCAATGGCCGGTCTGATTGATAAAGATGCCGAGCTGGCGCGTCTGGACAAAGAGATGGCGAAACTGGATGGTGAGATTGCGTCCATCGAAGGCAAGCTGTCTAACGAAGGTTTTGTGGCACGTGCGCCTGAAGCCGTAGTCGCCAAAGAACGCGAACGTCTTGCTGCCTGCGGTGATGCAAAAGTGAAACTGGCAGAACAGAAAGCCACGATCGCGGCGCTGTAATCTCAGCCTGATATAAGCGTTAAACCTTATATACACAAATGCCAGTCAGGGAAACCTGACTGGCATTTTTTATTCCTGACACAAACTGATTAACGCAGAGCGTTATTCTGAAACTCCTGCAAAAATATATCGGACATCTTTCTCACCAGTGTCGAGAAAAACTGGTTATTCAGTGCGGCTTTATTATAAATCATGTAGACAGGTTGAGAGGGCAATGTGACATCAATCGACAACTTCTGAATATCAAAAGAGTCTTTCATTTTCTGATAGAAACGCTCCGTGATAAAACCCACCATGTCGGATGATTCAACCATCGAAATAATAGAGAGCAGTGAAGGGCTGATAAATCGGCACTTTCTGTCAAGTTGCAGAAGAGCATTCACATCCAACCGGTTAGACAAAAGACTGGCGCTCTCGGAATCCACGAAAATATGGCTCTCTTCTGCGGCCTGCTCCCGTGTCAGACTACCGGTCAGCCGCGGATGAGATTTCCGGCAAATCATCACCGGTACTTCACTGGCAATATGCTGGCTTACACGCGAGTGGCTGATATGGGGATGAGCATCGAAAATGATGTCAGCCTTACGGAAAATAAGCGCATCTTCCGTTTCAGCAATAGAATTACCGCTGGTGCTGTGCACTATCTCACAGTCGGGTGCAATTTCATCCAGCACCTTGCGCATTACGTTAATCGTAAACATAGAGATATACGGCGAGCAGTGAACCACAAGCCGGGTCGGCAGAGAATCAAATGAGATATTCTGCAGCTTGGCGATCATGTTGTCATAAGCTTCCGCCAGCCCTTCATGTATACCAATCGCGACGGTGGTCGGCGCCAGCGCCTTTCCGTCCCGGATAAATAACGCATCATTATAATGAACGCGTAAACGCCCCAGCGCCTGGCTGACAGCGGAAGGGGTGATGCCCAGTGCATCCGCAGCTTTCGTCCCGCTGCGATGAATAAAAACCGCCTCGAAGGTGGTTAAAAGATTGAGATCAAAATTCTTCACCATCTTAAAACGATCGGTGAGCGTATTTTCTTTCATGCTGTCCAGTCCTCTGATCTCTGGTGAAATGCGAGAGTTCGCATTCTCACTATCAATCATAGTCAAGATACTCAATTTTGGTCTCCTTACCGGTACTTTAATTTCTTATAATTTGATGAGTAAAAGATGGTGCTTAATATTATTAGTCTCATAAGGATAAAGCTAATAACAGCAAACAAAGGGATATATCAGGTATTCAATACACTTTACTGAACTATACCTTTAACTAATTTAAATTGAAATCCACCTTATTCCCGTAAAAATAAAAATATCATATAAATATGCCATGATTCATACAGATATATCCATTTTTAAGTTTACTGAATAGTACATTCAGCGTATGGCATGGCGATTACTACCACAACTATGAATAATGCGCTCCAACGATAAGGGGTACCGGCTTATAAAATCTCTTTATCATCCACCACCCGCTCTTATGAAGAGTGTGTTTTTGTTAAAATAAAGGAATAGTAATGAAAATGACTTCGTTTTTTAAAATGAGTGTACTGGCTGCCGGTATGGTTGCAGCAATGGGCGCAAATGCTGGTGATACTGGTACTTTAAATGTTACTGGTACTGTTATTGCAACTTCATGTGCTATTGATCCAAGCAGCACTACTGACGTGCAATTTAAGACCCTGTCCGCTACAAGCTTCGCGACTGTTGGCGCAATTTCAGCGAAACAAGACATCGTCCTGAACCTGACTGACTGCCCTGTTTCTCAGACTGGCGTTATGTTTATTGCAAACGGTGCATCTGATGCCACTAACAACCAGTTGCTGGCACTGGGTTCTGATTCAGTAGCAACCGGTCTGGGTATTGCGATTTATAACAAAGGCGGCGATCTGATCCCAATGCATTCTGCTTCTGCAGCTGCACCGATTAATGCTGAAACTGGCGTTGCAACCATTAATCTGGAAGCGGCTGCCATGTCTACTGCTGAAGCAGTGACCGGTGGTGCATTCAACGCAACAACTACTTTTGTTCTGTCTTACAACTAATATTTCCCGATTTATTAGCTTGCTGAAAATTAAACACCAAGTTAATAGAATTTGGTTAAAAGGATTAAACCGATCATGAATATGAAAAAATTAAGTGCTGCTGTAGTTGTTATGTTGGGTCTGGGTGTTTCTGCTGCTCAGGCAGACGATGGTTCCCTGAACTTCACCGGTGAAGTAACTACAAGTTCTTGTTCAGTTGTTGCAGACAGCACTGTCGTACCAGTAACTTTTGATAGTTATTCTGCTGCCACTATAAATTCCGTTGCACCTGGTTTAACCAGTGCTGCATTGCAAAAGCCTTTTAGCATTAAGCTGGAAAATTGCCCAGAAGGTGTGTCTGTCGCTAAAATCAAACTGGATGGTAAAACTTCCGGTATCGTACCAACAGTATTCGTAGGTAACTCCACTGCTCGTTACGTTGGCGTGATGATTTCTGATGCTGAAACTGGCGCGGTTATTACACCAAAAGCTTTCGGTAATGATAAAGCCATTATTGCTGGCAATAATACCCTGGACTATCTGGTAGGTTTAACAAAAACGTCTGATAGCAATGCTGTCGAAGGTACTATTGATGTACCAGTAACTTTCACTATGTCTTACGAGTAATACCCTCTGTAATACGTGTGTTTTTTAATAAAATGGCTGAGGTAACCCTCAGCCATTTCATCTAACTCCCTCAAAATTACAGTGAGATCATTACCTTCAACTATTAAGGTTAATTATGTCATTTTATAAAAAGTCCATTTTATCTTTATTGCTGATCGCATTATCTGCACCTTCATTTGCTGGTTTTTCTGTCGGTGCTACCCGCGTTATTTATAACGGCAATATGAAAGAGGCTTCACTCTCTGTTAAAAATACCGAAGACTCGAATGTTTATCTTATTCGCTCCTGGGTAAGTTCTGACAAAGCAGGTGAGAAGGTACCTTTTATTATCACTCCGCCTCTGTTCCGCATCGAACCAGGTCAGGATAATGCCGTGCGTATTACCCAAACTTCGTCGTCATTAGCGCAGGACAAAGAGTCTGTTTACTGGATCAACACGCTGGCTATTCCTCCTGCATCTAAAGAAAAGAATTCCCTTCAGTTCTCTATCAATACCCGCATCAAACTGATCTATCGCCCGACGGCATTGAACAATAAAGACGCGATTGCCAAAGCGTATCAGCAACTGACCTTCACACGCTCAGGCAGCGCAATCACTGCCAGTAACCCGACGCCTTATTACGTCAACATGACTAAAATCAGCATCAATGGCAAAGAGTTAAAAGAAGGTTATATGGTGCCACCAAAATCCTCGCTAAAAATTGACAATACTCCGATGGGAAACAGCATCGTCTGGCAGGCTATTAATGACTTCGGCGGATTAACAGAAAAAGCCAAAGCATCAATTTAATTAAGTTGAAAAATTAAAATCGGGAATGTCTGTTTATTATGGAAAATAACAATATTAAAAATCGTCAGGACAAAGACAACATCAGAATAAAAGGTGATAAAAGAAAGAGCAGCGCATTTAACGGTAACGCTGCTGCCCGCTCTTTTTTATTAAAACCCTTATCCTTTTTCATATTGTTATCTCTTCCCGGGTTGGCTTTTTCTGCAGAAACGTTTAACGCGGAAATGCTTAAGGCTGTCGGTGATGGCGGCGATATGGAAAACGTCAATCTGGATTATTTCGCTGAAAAGGGCGGGCAGATGCCCGGCACTTATCAGGTGGATATCTACCTGAATAACCAGCAGGTTGACTCACGCAACGTCGAGTTCGTCAGCCTGCCGGATGCGCCGGGTAAACTCTATGGCGCGATTACGCCGGCCGAGATGGCAGAGTACGGCGTCAAGCTGGACGTATTCCCTGATTTGAAAGCCGTTGCACCTGATGCACAGCTGACCAAACCACTGAGTGCCTATGTGCCGCAGGCCACTGAAAATCTGGATTTAAACCGTAAGCGCTATGACATTACCGTACCGCAAATCGGTGTAAATATGCGCCCGCGCAACTCGGTTGACCCGAAGCGCTGGGATAACGGTATCGCCGCCTTTATGCTCAATTACAGCTATTCCGGCTCTACCACGCAGCGCGACGACAGCGGTCAGTCAAAGAGTAACTTCGTTAACCTGCGCAGCGGCGCCAACCTCGGCGCGTGGCGTCTGCGTAACTACTCGACCTACAGCAATCAGCAAAGCGAAGGTTCGCACGGGGGAGACGACACTAACACCAGTAAGTTTGAGTCGATTAATACCTACGTGCAGCGTGACGTGCGTTTCCTGCAGGGCGGGCAACTGACGCTGGGTGAATATTCCACGCCAGCCGACGTGTTTGACAGCGTCCAGTTTACCGGTGCGCAACTGGCCTCCGACGACCAGATGCTGCCGGACTCCATGAGTCAGTTTGCACCGACGGTGCGCGGCATTGCCAAGTCTAATGCGCAGGTCACTATCAAACAGAATGGCTATGTGATCTACCAGTCCAACGTTTCGCCGGGGCCTTTCGCCATCACGGATCTCTATCCGTCCGGTAACGGCGGCGATATGGAAGTGACGGTGACGGAATCTGACGGCTCTACCACCAAATTCAACATTGCCACCAGTTCCGTGCCGATTTTACAACGTGAAGGCCGCTTCAAATACAACCTGGCGCTGGGTAAATACCGCTCAGGTAATGACGATACCGAGACGCCGAACTTTATTCAGGTTTCTAATATTTACGGTCTGACGGCGCGCACCACTGTTTACGGTGGCGTGCAGTATGCCGAAAACTATCGTGCGGCGAACGTCGGCGTTGGTTTTGACTTAGGTTCCGTGGGTGCCGTGTCATTTGATGCCACCCAGGCCACCAGCGAGTTTGATGATGCGCTGGGCACCAAAAAAGGTCAGTCCTACCGGGCGATGTATGCCAAGAACTTCGAGGCAACGGACACTAACCTGCAAATCGCCGGTTACCGTTACTCCACCGAAGGCTACTACGCCTTCAGTGACGTGCAGGATTACCAGAAAGACACCGATAACGATTTCGACAACTACAACCGCTCGCACAACCAGCGCAGCAAAATGCAGTTATCCGTCAACCAGTCAATCGGCGACTACGGGTCGATTTATGTCAGCGGCAGCCAGCAGGATTACTGGGGCGGCGACGGTAAAGAGAAGCTGTTACAGCTCGGTTACAACACCAGCATTTACGGCATCTCCTACGGCTTTAACTACAACTACTCGAAAAACCCGGGCATGACCGAGGCGGATCAGGTGTTTGCCTTCAACATGTCGGTGCCGCTCGATAAGTTCATGGGGCCATCCGGCACCTGGGCAACCTACAACATGAGCACCAAACGTCATGGTTCCACCGTTCAGCAGGCCGGTATCAGCGGCACCTTGCTGGATGATAAAAACCTGAGTTATTCCGCACAGCAGGGATATGAAAATCAGGGCAGCGGCGCGTCCGGTAATGCCAGCATGGATTACAAAGGCGGCTCCGGCGAAGGCAGCCTCGGTTACAGCTATGACCAGGATACCCGCCAGTGGAGCTACGGCCTTCAGGGCGGCGTACTGATCCACGAAAACGGCATCACGCTGTCACAGCCGCTGGGTGACACCATTGCGCTGGTGAAAGCGCCGGGAGCCGATGATGTTGATGTCGAAAACAACAGCGGCGTGCACACCGACTGGCGTGGCTATGCGGTCGTGCCTTATGCCCAGCCATACCGTAAAAACAGCGTGACGCTGGAAACCGAAAGCTTTGCTGACGACGTGGATATGGACATGAACACCCAGACGGTGATCCCAACCCGCGGCGCGGTAGTGCGTGCAGACTTCAAAACCCGCGTCGGTCAGCGTGCTTTAGTGCAAATGTTGTTCATGGGTAAGCCGGTGCCATTTGGTGCCACGGTCAGCCTGCTGGATAACGACAGCACCGTCACCGGCATTGTCAGTGACAACGGCGAAGTGTACCTGACCGGCCTGCCGGAAACCGGCAACATCATGGCGAAATGGGGCAATGGCAGCAATGAGCAGTGTAAAGGCTCATACACGCTGGCCGGCAGCAATGCCAGTGACCCGTCTGCGCTGATTAAACAAATTACGGCGCAATGCCACTAAGGCATGAGGAAGTAACATGAAGAATTTTATCGCTATTTTGAAGAAAAGTGTCTCTGCAAAAAACAGTCTGCGATCGTTGCTGGCCGTGCTGCTATTGACCTGCGGCGTGCATAATGCAATGGCACTGGGCCGTTGCGACTATCCTTCCACATTTGGGAAAGTGACCGTGGATCGCCAGATTACGGCCATACAAAGCCAGCCAGTAGGCACCATACTCGGAAGTTACACCTATAACCAGCAGGTTGTACTGGCCAACAACTGTGCCGGTGAATACAATAAAGCCAATATTGCAAATACCTCTGCTTATTTACCCTTATCAGATAGCATGACGTATGAAAGCGGGATCGAGGGGGTCGGAATACGAGTCGCAATAGATGGTTTGTCCGTTTTCCGAGGATTTATTTACAATACCGTTGAAGGGGATGGTACCTCGCCAATTTATCTTACTAACGTAAAAGTTGATTTCGTTAAAACGGGCAATATCGTTCCCGGCAACGCGATATCGGGTAACCTGGTTTATATTCGCATGCAGGACAGTAAAGGCGAAGAAACTGTCTTTGACGTGAACATTGGCACCGTCGTGGTTAAGCAGGCATCCTGCGAAATCACGGGCAACAGTGCGATCCCTGTACCGATGGGGATTGCGAAGAAAGAAGATTTTACGGGCAAAAATTCCACGCTCAAGCCGGTGAATGTACAGATCCCTTTGCAATGTTACGCTGACACCACGGTGAATATCAGTTTCGATGCGGCCTCGACACTGGGCAATGGCATTATTGATCTGACTAAAGGCGGGGCTGAAGGTGTAGGCATCCAACTTAAGATGAATGATAAAGTAGTCGTTTTCGATCAGAAAACCTTTGTCACCAAGACCACGCAAGAGGGGGCATTCAATATTCCACTGACCGCCGCCTATATACAAACCGCCGATGATATTGCACCTGGTCCAGCCAATGCGGTGGCTAACTTCACCGTAACCTACGAGTAAGCGTTACCGTCTGACGGGTTCTTTGCCCGAATCCGTCAGACACTTTTACGGACAACATCTACTTCTTCACTTCTTCTCAGCCTCCCTGATATGTTCTATTCGCGACGCCATAGCCGGATGCGTACTCAGCCAGTCTGGTAGATATTCATTCGCTTTCTCATTCTGCGCCTCTGCGGACAAACGACGGTAAATCTCAGCCATTTTTTCCAGCGAGCGCCCTTCCCGCTTCATTTCCACAATCGCCCAGTCATCCGCCTCACGCTCCATCCCGCGCGAAAACTGCAATTCATTCGCCAGCGATGCAGTCTGCAATAACGTATCCCCGATACCGCTGACATCACCGGTCATCCACAACAACGTCAGTGATACCAGCGAAGAACGCACCAGCATGCGCATCGGATGCCGGTAAGCGTGATGACCCATTTCGTGCAGCATAACACCCGCCAGGGCATCATCTCCGGGGCTCAATGTCACCAGTTTGTCGCTGAGGATCAGCGTGCCGTCCGCCAGCATAAACGCGTTGGCGACGTCCGGAATATTCATCAGTTTCAGTCTGACCGGGGTACGGTCATGGCGTAATGAAGGTGGCGTCACCTGTTGAAAGAGCTGCTGAAGGGCTTTCTGCTTTTCTTCAGGCAACGTCGAATCCTGGAAATCACTGGCTCTCAAAAGTGTCAGCGTGTGATGCCCGAGATTTTGTTCAATCGTCGTCGGTATTCGCTGCGCAATGACATTGCTTACCCACGGCAGCACGCCCCAGATATAAAAGGCCACCAGCACGCAGGTCGCTGCCAGTGTGAGAAGCACACCGCGTTTATGGCTTTCCATGCGGTATATCCAGCCCGGCCTGCGATGCTGCCGCAGCCAGCGCCGGAACACACTGTCATCGGCAGGCACAAAACGGCTTCCGTCGGGGAAAGTCAGAAACAGGGGAATGGAACCCAGCGCGTCAGAAACCTCGATATCGCGCAGAGAAAAAACCTGAATTGCAGGTGGCGCATCAAGAGTCAGACGCTGATCGTCGTCCAAAAAAAGGCGGGCAGCCTCACGTGCTGCCCGTCCCGCAGGCTGATAAAAGCCTTCGATGATCATGTTTTACATACCGATGCCGAGGTCAAACGCCTGCGCGACTTCTTCTGCTACCGCTGTATTGGCCGCGTCATGATGAGCGTTGATGTCAGGTAAGGACAGATCGCCTACCACCGCAGTGCGCTCCGCCATATATCGCGCCGCACGAACATGCGCCACCGGCGTTGCCAGACCCAGCGAGAAGACCACAATCAGCGCATTGGTGAAAAGCAGTCCCAGATAAGAGGCCGTTTTCATGGATGAACGCAGTTTTACGCGCTCACCGATTTGCGTCTGATTTAAGACATAATTGCGCACAGCGACCACCTGATAGCTGGCCACGACCAATGCACCGACGATAAGCACGACGAAAGCCATGAGGAAGCTGAACAAGTTACTTAACAGCATTGCACCGGCCATATCATCAGACATCGCCCCCATCGCAACCATCTGGTACATCGTGGTGAAGAACGAGCCCATCAGCCAGAACGCCACAATCAGGAAAGGCAGGAATAATACGATGGCTAATAAGCTGTACTTAATAAAGGTCGACTTTTTCAGCTCTGCGCGGAAAGCAGTATTTCCGAAAAAGTGATTATTGATGTACAAGTCATGCGTCATCGCGCTGATAATACCCTGAACCGCCGCAACGCCCGGAACCAATGCCACGACAACTATTACGACGCTTATTAATATGGCGCTAATACTGGCCATCTGAACTGCAATCAACACCACGGCAGTAATCGGAATATACAACGCCAGCATTAATAAAATCGGGCACAGATACATTGTCCAGTAAGCACGCCCCACTTTGCAGTGATAGTTGAAACGCACACCGCGGAAGCTGGTCATGATCGCGTTATAGCGCCAGCTGCGGATAACCACCCACGGCAGTAACGCCAGAAAAGCCAGCGCAATCAACAATGCTAACTGAGGGAGTATCGCCGCCAGAATATAGAAAACAATAATGCCGCCGATCACCAGCAGACGCCCTTTCAATATTTGAATGGGCTTTGCGTGATAGTCAAAACGATCTCCGTTAATTTCGGTATTACCTAAAAAATAACGGCGACGACGAACGGTCGCCCAGGCAGAATAAATCCCCAGAGTAATGATGGTTAATAATGCATTAACCAGCCATATTGCGAAATATTCCCCGCCCTTGCCATGAAAACGCACCTGATGCAGGTTATCGTTGTAGTGATTATTATCTGACATTTTTATCTTTCGTCCTGAAAGGAATGAGAAACACCCTCCTTAAAAAAAGAAGGTTGCGTAGCACAATATATAACGCCGAAGATTTAATCACGCCCCTGACCTTGCAGGCAACGAATTATTGCCTCTGCCAATGAAAAAAATTCTCATTTGAGATAAGTAAAATCAGCGGGACACGCCTGCGGCGTTGCATCGGCACGCCCTAAGATGGTATTAAAACGGTCTGTTTGATTATTCATTGTGGGAACTAAGTGAGCAACATGACGACCACCTTTCCTGTCAGCGTGCTGGTGCGCCCGATCCGTCCCGAAGATAATGCCGCCATCGCTAACGTAATCCGCCACGTATCAGCCGAATTTGGCCTGACTGCCGATAAAGGCTATACCGTCGCTGATCCGAATTTAGATCATCTGTATGAAAGCTACAGCCAGCCGCGTTGTGCTTACTGGGTGGTGGAACTGGATGGTGTGGTCGCCGGTGGCGGCGGTGTTGCTCCGCTCTCAGGCGCAGAACACGATTTGTGTGAATTACAGAAGATGTATTTCATGCCTTCCCTGCGCGGTCAGGGGCTGGCGAAACGTCTGGCGCTTCAGGCCATTGAACATGCGCGCTCACAGGGTTTTGCCCGCTGCTATCTGGAAACCACCGCCAGTCTTACACAGGCTATCGCGCTGTATGAGCGTCTGGGTTTTCAACACATTGACGGCGCAATGGGCAATACCGGCCATGTCGACTGTGAAGTGACGATGTTAAAACATCTCTGACACCGTTTCTTTCTTTATCAGCTCTTTGCAAACAGGCATCACATGTTCACACACAAAGCCATTTCAGCGTTAAACGAACTGGAACTGACGGTCTATAACTACATCGTCAAAAATGGCGATAAGGTCATGTACATGACCATACGTGAACTGGCTGATGCGGCGGGCGTCTCAACGACAACCGTTCTGCGCTTTTGCAAGAAAATGGATTGCGACGGTTACTCTGAGTTTCGTATCCGTTTTAAACTGTTTTTAGAACATGAAGAAAAGCCGCCTGTTTCATTTGGAATTAGCGAGATCATCAGCTATTTCAAAAGTATTAATAACAGCGAGTTCGATGAGTTATTAGATGAGGCGGCAAAACAAATAGCGAATGCCCAGCGTATTATATTTGTTGGCGTGGGAACATCCGGTTCACTGGGAAAATACAGCGCACGCTTTTTCTCGAATGTCGGGAAATTCAGCACTTTTATTGACGACCCTTATTTTCCGATCAACAGCGATATGTATAAAGATGCTATCGCCATTATTCTCTCTGTCTCCGGTGAAACGGAAGAAGTCCTGCGTTTTGCCACGCAGTTCAGCCAGCATAACTGCAAGATCATCAGCCTGACTAACAGCGAAACCTCAACGCTGGCGCGGATGGCAGACCTCAACATTTCCTACCACATGCCGCAAATCGTGCTCGAAGGGCAATATAATATTACTACTCAGATCCCCGTACTTTATATTATTGAAACCATCGGAAAGAAATTACCTTTAATAAAACGTGACTCAGCGCAATGAAAAAACAGGGTGTTTTTAAGATGTAACAAATCACCCGAATTGTTTTTTGTTATATCGTGACAATACCCTTTCTTTTGCTACACTCCTGCCAACGAGTAAAAAAACAAAAAAGCTCACCTCTGTATACCCGCAGGAGAATAATAAATAATGGCTATTGATTACGCTCAGACAGCTCAGGATATTGTTAAATATATTGGCGGCGATAATAATGTGATTAGCATCACACATTGCGCCACCCGCTTACGCTTTGTTCTGAAAGATAATAACGCCGTCGATAAAGAAGAATTAAAACGCGTGAAAGGCGTGATTACAGTTATCGAGGCCGGCGGCCAGATGCAGGTAGTGATCGGCAACCACGTGAGCGACGCGTATAAACAGGTTCTGAAACTGATTGAGATTGACGAAAACGCACCGGTTTCCGCGCCCAATGTGGGCATCGTCAGCCGCGTAATGGATGTTATCTCCAGCATCTTTACACCGTTTCTTTATCAGCTTGCGGCGTGCGGTATTTTGCAGGGAATTATCTCCTTCCTCGCTGCCGTCGGCATTATGGACGCGAACAGCGGCACCTACCGTATTCTCAACTTTGTGTCCTGGACAGCGTTTACCTTCCTGCCGGTGATGATTGCGTTTACCGCAGCCAAAAAATTCAACGTCAATCCGTTTACCGCAGTGATTACGGCCTGCGCGCTGATCAGCCCTGATTACATGAATATGGTGACGGCGTTTAAAATTACGTCGATCAACTCCGCCGATCCGGCCATGCAACAGCTGATGCGTGAAGCAGTCAGCAATCCTGATATGGCGAATATCCTGCAGAATGTAGTCGGTATTCCGGTTTCCGCACCGACGCTCGATTTCCTCGGCATTCCGGTGAAATACCTGAGCTATACCGCGTCTGTTATCCCGATCATTCTGATGGTCTGGGCAATGTCGTATATCGAGCACTTCTTTAATAAAGTGCTGCCGGTGGTGATCCGCAATCTGTTCACACCGATGTTCTGTATCGCGATTATGGTACCGATGACGCTGCTGGTGTTTGGCCCGGTCGGAAACCTGATTGGTGGCGCGATTGGCGGCGTTTATAACACCCTTTATCACCTCAGCCCGACCATTGCCGGTTTCGTGGTAGGTGCATTCTGGCAGCCGCTGGTAACGCTCGGCGTTCACTGGGGTATTACGCCGGTCACCGTCGGCAACTACGCTACGCTGGGTTATGACACCTTTACCGGTCTGCAGGCTTCCGCGGTCTTCGCGATGACCGGCAGTATGTTTGGCGTGTACCTGAAAACCCGCAGCCGCGAAATGAAAGGTATCTCGCTGTCCGCTGGCGTCACCGGCCTGTTTGGTATCACTGAACCTGCAATTTACGGTGTGGCGCTGCGCCTGAAAAAACCATTCCTGTGCAGCTGTGTCGCGGGCGGTATCGGCGGTGCGATCGCCGGTTCCTTTAACGCCGTGTCATGGAGCTACTGTCTGCCGGGTATCGCCGTACTGCCGGTGTTCTTCAAAGAAGGCCACATGCCGCAGTTCCTCGGTTTCCTGCTGTCGATTACCGTCGCCTTTGTGCTCGGTGCGCTGTTTACCTGGCTGGTCGGATTTAAAGATGAACCCGACGTTGCCGCGACCAAAAAAGTACAGGCAGAAACCCGACGTGCCACTCAGGCAGAAATGAATTAAATCTGACATTACGATCTACAGGGCAGAAGCAATCTGCCCTCAATAAGTATCCAGGGAGAATCAAATGAGTCATCAGTTACCGAAAGATTTCTTATGGGGCGGCGCAGTCGCAGCACATCAGGTGGAAGGCGGCTGGAACAAAGGCGGCAAAGGCATCAGCATCTGTGACGTCCTTTCCGGCGGCGCGCACGGCGTTGACCGTGTAATGACCGACGGCGTGCTTGACGGCTACAGCTATCCGAATCACGAAGCTGTCGATTTTTACTCGCATTACAAAGAAGACATCGCTCTGTTCGCAGAAATGGGCTTCAAATGTTTCCGTACCTCGATTGCCTGGACGCGCATCTTCCCGAATGGTGACGAATTACAGCCAAATGAAGCCGGTCTGCAATTCTATGACGACATGTTTGATGAACTGCTCAAACACAATATCGAGCCGGTGATCACCCTTTCCCACTTCGAAATGCCGTGGCATCTGGTGAAGGAATACGGTGGCTGGAAAAACCGCCAGGTAGTGGATTTCTTTGTACGTTTCAGCCAGGTGGTAATGGAACGCTACAAAGGCAAAGTGAAATACTGGATGACCTTCAACGAGATCAATAACCAGCGTAACTGGAAATATCCGTTGTTCGGTTATTGCTGCTCCGGTGTGGTATTTACCGGGGAGGAAAATCCGGAAGAAACGATGTATCAGGTGCTGCATCATCAGTTCGTTGCCAGCGCCAAAGTGGTCAGGCTCGGTCATGAAATCAACCCTGATTTCCAGATTGGCTGCATGATCGCCATGGTGCCGCTGTATCCGTTCTCCTGCCATCCGGACGATGTGATGTATTCCGTTGAGGCGATGCACGAACGCTTCCTGTTCAGCGATGTCCATATGCGCGGTTATTACCCGGCGTATGCCCTGAAAGAGTGGGAACGCCGTGGCTTCAACATCAAAATGGAAGACGGCGATTTGCAGGCGCTGCGCGACGGCTGTGCGGATTACATCGGCCTGAGCTATTACATGAGCAACGCGATCTCAGCGCACAATCCAAGTGATGATAACGGTTTGTCAGGTTTTGCGGGCAGCGTGCCGAATCCGCACGTGAAAGCGTCTGACTGGGGCTGGCAGATTGATCCGGTCGGACTGCGTTACACCCTGAATATTTTGTACGAGCGTTATCAGAAGCCGCTGTTTATTGTCGAGAATGGCTTTGGTGCTATCGACAAAGCGGGTGATGACGGCGTTATTCACGACGATTACCGTATCGCTTATCTGAAAGCACATATCGAGCAGATGAAAAAAGCCGTGCTGGAAGATGGTGTGGATCTGATGGGTTATACGCCGTGGGGCTGCATCGACTGCGTGTCGTTTACCACCGGTCAGTACAGCAAACGCTATGGCTTTATCCACGTGGATAAAAATGACGATGGCACCGGCACCATGGCTCGCTCGAAAAAAGAGAGCTTCGGCTGGTATCAGAAAGTGATTGAGAGCAACGGGGAAGTGCTTTAATTAACTCCTCCCCCTGCGAAGGGGGAGGTCGGGAGGGGGTTTAGCTGACAACATCAAATGTAGAGTTATCATCAATACCCCACCCCAGCCCTCCCCTTCGCAGGGGAGGGAGCCAGATTAATGACGTTTCCCGTCATCATCTTCATCAACGAAATCTTCGCCTTCTTCACCTTCTTCGTCGTCATCGCCTTCGAAGTAAGTGCCCCAGCCGTCGTAGTTAACGCCGTTGGCTTCAGCCAGGTTCATCAGCTGTTCAACCTGAGCGTCGATCAGTTCCGCTTTCAGCGCGATTTCGCTGATCACGTCACAGCACATCACAAGAGAACCGTCTTCTACTTCCAGTTCTTCAGGGTCAGTCACTTCGTAACCCAGCTTGAAAGCTTCGACTGCTGCTTTCTCCAGAACTTCAAACTTTTCTGAAGATAAGTGGTGTTCGATAGTGTAAAGCGCGTCAGGATCACTGCCATCATCCAGCAGTTCTTCGATGATTAAGCGAGTCTCTTCACGTTGTTCTTCCAGCAATTCACGGTTTGCCATATCTCTGTCCTCAATCAATGTGACGTTTGTACGCTATTTTCACACACCGCAGGGCGCGTCTCCACTATTAAAGAGAAAGTTTTCTCGGCGGGGTTGTAATTGCATATTCATCCAGTTAAATTGAATTTTAATTCAATCCGAAATGCTTACGCGCTATGGAGCGACATCATGAGTTTGTTGAGTAAACGTCATTTTCTCAGGTTACTGGATTTTACCCCGTCAGAGATTTCGTCACTGCTGAAACTCTCCGCAGAATTAAAAGCCGCTAAAAAGAACGGCACCGAAAAAGCCAGTCTGCAAGGCAAAAACATCGCGCTCATCTTCGAAAAAGACTCAACCCGCACCCGATGCTCTTTCGAAGTTGCCGCTTATGATCAGGGGGCGAAAGTCACCTATCTCGGCCCTAGTGGCAGCCAGATCGGCCATAAAGAATCGATGAAAGATACCGCCCGCGTCCTCGGCCGCATGTACGACGGTATTCAGTATCGCGGTTTCGGTCAGGATAAAGTCGAAATTCTGGCGCAATACGCCGGTGTGCCGGTCTGGAATGGCTTAACCAACGAATTCCATCCGACCCAGTTGCTGGCTGATCTGCTGACCATGCAGGAGCATTTACCGGGCCAGCCGCTGCAAGGTATGCGTCTGGCGTATCTGGGCGACACCCGTAACAATATGGGCAATTCACTGCTGGAAGCCGCCGCGTTAAGCGGTCTGGATTTGCGTCTGGTCGCGCCTTCAGCCTGCTGGCCGGAAGCTGAACTGGTCGCCACCTGCACGCATCTGGCACAAGAAAATGGCGGCAATATCACCCTGACCGAAGATATTGCGGCTGGCGTGAAAGACGCTGATTTCCTGTATACCGACGTGTGGGTTTCCATGGGCGAGCCAAAAGAAGTCTGGAAAGAGCGTATTAATTTGCTGCGCGCTTATCAGGTCAACAGCGCGATGCTGGCGCTGACCGGCAATCCGCAGGTGAAATTCCTGCATTGTCTGCCTGCATTCCATGACGACCAGACCACGCTCGGCAAGCAAATGGCGGAAGAATACGGCCTGCAAGGCGGCATGGAAGTCACGGATGACGTCTTTGAGTCCAGCCACAGCGTGGTGTTTGATCAGGCGGAAAACCGTCTGCACACCATCAAAGCGGTGATGGTCGCTACGCTCAGCAACGCCTGATTTATCCCCGACGTGCAGTAAGGATGAACTTTCTGCACGTCGCAATATTTACAACGTTTTGCACTTTATCCCGCCCGTTCCCGTCAGAAGACCTCATTTTCAACTACCCTTTTTAAAGCGCTTTGGTTTTAACCTGTTCAATAGAAAAACAGAAACGCAGTAAGAAGGAACCGATATGAGCTCAGTTAATCTTGAGTATGTCCTGCGGCTGGAAAGCCTGTTAAGCAGGATTTACCCCAGGGAACACATCGCCGACCTGCTGAAAAAAATCCTGCATCTCGCCGACAAATGGAATTACGGCAAGCACCGCACCACCGATTGGGTGGATGGCACCAACATTTATCTGATTACTTATGGCGACAATATTCGTCACGGCGAACAACCGCCGCTGGCGACGCTGAATCACTTCGCCAATACCTATCTGCGCGAGATTATCAGCGACATCCATATTCTGCCGATGTATCCGTACAGCTCTGACGACGGCTTCAGCGTCATCGACTACCGGCGTATCGACGAACATCTCGGCGGATGGTCGGATATTCATCACCTTTCCGCTAATTTCAACCTGATGTTTGACTGCGTGATCAACCATATCTCCCGCTCAAGCGAATGGATGAAAGGCTATCTGCATGACGATCCTTATTACAAAGATTACTTTATTGCCTCGAATCCTGCGCTGGATTACAGCCGCGTTGTGCGCCCCCGCGCCTCGCCGCTGCTGACGCCGTTTATCAAAGCCGACGGCAATGAGTTATACCTGTGGACCACGTTCAGTGAAGATCAGGTGGATATCAATTTCAAAAATCCGCAGGTTTTGCTGGAAAGTATTGATGTGCTGTTGCAGTACGCCGCCAGTGGCGGGCAGTCGATCCGCCTCGATGCGATTGGGTATATCTGGAAGGAGGCCGGGACGCGCTGCATTCACATGCCGCAGGCGCATAACATCATCAAAGTCTGGCGGACCATCCTTGATGAAGTGATCCCCGGCACGCGGATCATCACCGAAACCAACGTGCCGCATCACGAAAATATCAGTTATTTCGGAGAAGGCGATGAGGCACACATGGTGTATCAGTTCCCGCTGCCGCCGCTCACGCTGCACGCCTTTCTACGCCAGGACACCACCACGCTCACCCAGTGGGCGCAAAGCCTGAATGCCGAAGCACGTTACCCTGACACCACCTATTTCAACTTTTTAGCCAGTCACGACGGCATCGGTTTGCGTCCGACAGAAACCTTCCTCAGCGATGAGGAACGCAAATACATGGCGCAGGAAACCCTGCGTAAAGAA
Organism: Rahnella sp. JUb53; assembly: GCF_004346065.1. Lineage (NCBI taxonomy): Bacteria > Pseudomonadati > Pseudomonadota > Gammaproteobacteria > Enterobacterales > Yersiniaceae > Rahnella > Rahnella sp. JUb53. The sequence goes on along the minus strand of NZ_SLYT01000007.1, from coordinate 219,847 downwards.
GGCCGCGTCTCTTATAAAGACAACGGCGATGGCACGCATTCGCCTTATGAACTGAACATTAATTACCTCAGCGCGCTGACCGAACCGGATGACGATACCGGACTGAAAGCGCGCAAATTTCTCGCCGCACAGGCGCTGTTGCTGTCGTTTATCGGCGTACCGGCGATTTATATCCATAGCCTGCTGGGCAGCGAGAACGATCTTGACGGTATGCATCAGTCCGGGATCAACCGCCGTATCAACCGTAAAAAGCTGGAGCTGGTAAAAGTTGAGGCAGAACTGGAGAAAAAGGACAGTCTGAGCGCCCGCGTATTTTACGGTTTACAGGCACTGATTAAGCACCGCCGCGAACATCCGGCATTTTCGCCCCAGGCGGGGCAACGGGTGTTTGATCTGGGTAAATCGCTGTTTGCGATGGAACGTTATGATCCTAAAACTGAGGATCGGATCAGCTGCGTATTCAATATCAGCGATCATTCGCAGGTATTGAAACTGGCAGTGGAAGGGAAAGATCTGATTAGCGGGGAAGCGTTTAACGGCCAGATGCGACTCCAGCCGTGGCAGGTGGTGTGGATCAAACACAAACTTAAAGCCCCGGAACGCCTCGGCAGACTGCGCCGCTGGCGGATGAAGCTGATCAAACGCACGAAGCGCTACACGATAAGCATTAAGCGGACAATGCGCTGACGTTCATCTTAACCACCGCTTTACGCACATGGGCCGGTTCGCCCACCGCGCACAGCGGTTTATGCACTTCACCCGGATAGAACACCACAAAATCGCCGGTCTGCATGATCATGGTTTTTTCCTGCTCACCAGCGGCCAGAAACGCGATGTCTTTATCTTCCAGCCAGTCAGTATCCACATAACCTGCCGGTAAGTTACTGAATGTCATGCCTTCGGTGCCGTTCAGCACAATCTGGATATCCAGATTACGGGCGTGGAATTCGGCACGGCGGTCGGCCTGTGGCGCGGTTGAATCATTGGAAATCAGCACAAACACATCGTCGCCACGGATATCGTGTTTGCCCAGCGGCGTGTCCGCCGTGATGTGTTGCTTAACGTATTCAATGGCCTCGCGCAATTCAGCGGGCAGATAAGGAACGAGATGCAGCGCGTGGATGTTTCCTGTGATCATCATAACCTCGGGTTTGTAATGCATGAGTGAAACAGCGTTTCATAAATACTAATCCTGTTTGCTGTCCGGTTGCCAGAGCGGGATCAAGATTTTAACTTCATGGGAAATATTTTTGCGGCTGAACGTCACCCTCAGCCGGGAAACAATGGTTATGCAGTCAGACTGCATAAACCCTGAGAACATATTCAGTATGCCGCTTTCATCCTGTTGGTCTTACGAGCTATTTCTAAAAACTCACCCGCCGGTCACATATTTAATTAAATCCAAAGCAGCAAAAACAGATAATAGTTATTTAGGATTTTTGAGAAGTTATAAATCTTTAATCACAAAAAAAGCCATTCTATGCAAATTCATAATAAATCCTTTATTTTTTAGCGAATTAGGATTGAATAAATATTATCTCATACGGTCACTCACTGTCAGAAGGAATAATTACTCTCATATTCCGGTGATTATTCACTTTACTGAATATGCTAATAAGTAAAACAATGATGTTTATCAATCAACAGGTAACCATCACCATCGGTTTATTCTGATGCGATCGAAGTCACATATTAAATGCCTGCGCGGAATATTATTCACTCCGTTCCGGGCGCACTTCCTTCCAGGCTGAATAACGCTTTTTATTCTCCACGGGATTTCTTTATCTGAAATTCAGCTGAAATTTAGCTGAAATTGACCGGAACATTATTTCGTCTTCTAAAAGGGATAAATATGAAACGGCATTATGTAGGATCCGAAATAGGCCAACTTCGCAGCGTGATGCTTCACCGGCCAAATTTAAGTTTGCAGCGACTGACCCCCTCCAACTGTCAGGAATTATTATTCGATGATGTGTTGTCTGTTGAGCGGGCCGGGAAAGAACATGACATTTTCAGCCAGACCCTGCGCCAGCAAGGCGTGGAAGTTTTATTGCTGACTGACCTGCTGACTGAAACCCTCGACAACCGCGAGGCCAAAGACTGGCTGCTCAGCCGGCAAATCTCGGATTACCGGCTGGGGCCACAATTTGCCCAAGAAATCCGCGGCTGGCTGGCAGATTTACCCCACCGGCAAACGGCCCGGTTTATGAGCGGCGGATTAACTTACAGCGAAATCCCCGATACTTTTCATAATATGGTCACGGATACACATCAGTTAAATGACTTTGTGATTAAGCCATTACCCAATCATTTATTTACCCGCGACACTTCCTGCTGGATATATAACGGCGTATCGGTGAATCCGATGGCAAAAGAGGCGCGTAAACGGGAAACCAATAATCTGCGAGCCATATATCGCTGGCATCCTCACTTTGCCGATAACGAATTTATTACTTACTTTGGCGATGATGAATTTAATTATGACCACGCGACACTGGAAGGCGGTGACGTATTAGTCATTGGTCGTGGCGCGGTATTAATTGGCTTATCCGAACGTACGACGCCGCAGGGTGTGGAGTTCCTCGCCCGTTCGCTGTTCAAACATCAGCAAGCCACCAAAGTGATTGCACTGGAATTACCCAAACATCGCTCCTGCATGCACCTCGATACCGTCATGACCCATATCGACTTCGACACCTTCTCCGTCTACCCGGAAGTCGTGCGCGACACCACCCAGTGCTGGACGCTGACCGACGACGGCCACGGCGGCCTGCGCCGCACCGAAGAACCGCAGTTCGTGCGGGCTATCGGTAAGGCGCTGGGCATTGATGACATCAAACTCATCACCACCGGCGGTGACAGTTTCGAGGCCGAACGCGAACAATGGAACGATGCCAATAACGTCCTGACCGTGCGCCCCGGCGTGGTGATCGGCTACGAGCGCAACACCTGGACTAACGAAAAATACGATAAAGCCGGGATCACCGTTCTCCCCATTCCGGGCGATGAACTGGGAAGAGGCCGCGGCGGCGCGCGCTGCATGAGCTGCCCGCTTGAACGCGACGACATCTGATCACTGACTCCGGGGAAATCTCATGAACAAACCTGTTCTGGTTGTCGCTCTGGGCGGCAACGCATTACTGCGCCGTGGCGAGCCGCTCGAGGCCGAACTGCAACGCAAAAACATCTGTGTGGCGGCAAAAACGCTGGCTGCGCTATGCCAGAAATGGCGGGTGGTGCTGGTACACGGCAACGGCCCGCAGGTCGGATTGCTGGCGCTGCAAAACAGCGCCTATCCGGCAGTCACGCCCTACCCGCTCGATATTCTGGTAGCACAAACTCAGGGGATGATCGGCTATCTGCTGCAACAGGCGCTGAAAAATTGTCTGCCGGAAAGTCGCGTCTGCACCCTGCTGACGCAGGTGGAAGTCAGCCTGCTCGATCCGGCCTTTGATAACCCGACGAAATACATCGGCCCGGTTTATACGCAGGCGCAATCGGAAAATCTGGCTGCCGAAAAAAACTGGGTGATGAAAGCCGACGGACAGCATTTTCGCCGCGTGGTCGCGTCCCCCCAACCACAGCGCATCCTCGAGATTGATGCCATTCGTTCCTTGCTGGATCAGCACTACCTGGTCATCTGCAATGGCGGCGGCGGCGTGCCGGTTCATCAGACCAATGACGGGCTGGAAGGCGTGGAAGCCGTCATCGACAAAGACCTTTCGGCGGCGCTGCTGGCGCGTCAGTTACAGGCCGACGCGCTGTTGATCCTGACCGATGCCGATGCGGTGTACCTCGACTGGGGCACGCCGGAGCAGCGGCCGCTGCATCACATCACGCCGCGGGATCTCGCCGCCATGACCTTCGATGCCGGATCCATGGGGCCGAAAGTCAATGCCGCCTGCCAGTTTGTCGATGCCTGTCACGGGCTGGCGGGGATCGGCGCACTGGAAGATGGCGAAGCCATTCTGGCCGGTCTCAAAGGCACCTGTATCCGCGCGGAATAACCCGCTCCCATTTCATTATTTCAGGATGATTTTATGACTACTACATTGAAAAACCGTCATTTCCTTAAGCTTCTTGATTTCACGCCGGAAGAAATTCAGCAACTGATCACCCTGGCGCTGGCGCTGAAAGACGATAAGAAATCGGGTCATGAACGCCCCTGCCTGCGCGGAAAAAATATTGCGCTGATTTTTGAGAAAACCTCCACCCGCACCCGCTGTGCATTTGAAGTCGCCGCGTTTGATCAGGGCGCACACGTGACCTATCTCGGTCCTGGCGGCAGCCAGATCGGACACAAGGAGTCAATGAAAGATACCGCCCGTGTGCTGGGCAGAATGTACGACGGCATCGAATACCGGGGTTTTGCGCAGAAGATTGTGGAAGAGCTGGCGGAATTCTCCGGCGTACCGGTATGGAACGGGCTGACCGACGAGTTTCATCCGACCCAAATCCTGGCCGACCTGATGACCATGCTTGAACACTCGCCGGGCAAAGAACTCAGTCAGATCAGCTTCGCTTATCTGGGCGATGCCCGAAACAATATGGGCAATTCCCTGATGGTCGGCGCGGCGAAAATGGGGATGGACATCCGTCTGGTCGCGCCAAAAGCCTTCTGGCCGGAAGAGACGCTGGTCGCTGTCTGCCGCGATATTGCCCGCACTACCGGCGCAAGGATCCTGCTGACAGAACACGTTGATGAAGGTGTACAGGGCGTCGATTTTCTTTACACCGATGTCTGGGTGTCGATGGGCGAAGCCAAAACCGCCTGGGCAGAACGTATCAGCCTGATGACCCCGTATCAGGTTAACGCTGCGGTGCTTAACGCCACCGGCAATCCTGACGTCAAATTTATGCATTGCCTGCCCGCTTTCCATAACGAAGAAACCACGCTCGGAAAGGAGCTGGAAATCGCTTACGGCATGAAAGGGCTGGAAGTGACGGATGACGTTTTTGAGTCCCCGCATTCCATCGTTTTTGATGAAGCCGAAAACCGTATGCACACCATAAAAGCGGTCATGGTCGCCACGCTTGGCGACGACTAAGCCCCTTGCGTGAAGGCGTTTTGCCTTCACGCCTTTTTTTAAGGATTACGTTTATGCGTACATTCAAATTCCCTTCTGCCTACACCATTTTATTTGTGCTTATCGCGCTGGTTGCAGGCCTGAGCTGGATTATCCCCGCCGGTCAGTACGACATGGCGATGAATGCCGGACTGGGTAAAGAAGTCCCCGTCTCAGGCACCTATCACGCCGTGACCGGCAATCCGCAGGGGCTGGTGGATATTTTCCTCGCGCCCATTGATGGCCTGTACAACCACACCACCGGTCAGGCCGGCGCGATTGATGTCGCCTTATTTATTCTGATCATCGGCGGTTTTCTGGGCATCGTGACCAAAACCGGAGCCATCGACGCCGGAATAGAGCGGGTTACCGTCCGGCTGAAGGGCAAAGAAGAGTGGATGATCCCCATTCTGATGGCGCTGTTTGCCGCCGGTGGCACCATTTACGGCATGGCCGAAGAGTCATTGCCGTTTTATACCCTGCTGGTGCCGGTGATGATGGCGGCACGTTTCGATCCGCTGGTGGCTGCGGCTACCGTGCTGCTCGGTGCAGGCATCGGCACGCTCGGTTCGACGATCAATCCCTTCGCGACGGTGATTGCCGCCAACGCCGCCGGGATCCCCTTCACCAGCGGGATCGGCCTGCGCGTGGCGATCCTGATCGTCGGCTGGCTGATCTGCGTGATCTGGGTAATGCGCTATGCCCGTAAAGTACGCCGCGATCCCTCACTCTCCATCGTGGCGGATCAGCAGGAAAGCAACCGCGCCCACTTTCTCGGTAACCGCAGTGATGAACTGCTGCCCTTTACCGGCGTGCGCAAAATCATCCTGCTGATCTTCGCACTGGCTTTTGTGGTGATGATTTATGGCGTATCGGTACAAGGCTGGTGGATGGGGGAAATCTCCGGCGTTTTCCTGGCTGCGGCGATCCTGGTGGGGCTGGTTGCGCGGATGAGTGAAGAGGAGCTGACTTCCACCTTTATCGATGGCGCACGCGACCTGCTCGGCGTGGCGCTGATCATCGGTATTGCCCGTGGCATTGTGGTGATCATGGACAACGGCATGATTACCCACACTATTTTGCACAGCGCCGAAGGCATCGTTTCCGGATTATCCAACGTGATCTTCATCAACGTCATGTTCCTGCTCGAAGTGGTGCTGTCTTTTCTGGTGCCCTCTTCTTCCGGTCTGGCGGTGATGACCATGCCGATTATGGCGCCGCTGGCCGATTTCGCGCATATCGGCCGTGAACTGGTGGTCACTGCGTATCAGTCCGCCTCCGGCCTGGTCAATCTGGTCACACCGACCTCCGCCGTGGTGATGGGCGGTCTGGCCATCGCGCGGGTGCCTTATGTCCGCTGGCTGAAATGGGTCGCACCTTTACTGGGGATATTACTGGTATTACTGATGTTAGCGTTAAGTCTCGGTTCTTTGATTTAAGTCTTTGTAGAAAATGATTTTTTTGCCATGTTGACGTCCTTTTATTTACCGGGAATATAACCATGAAAAGAACGTTGTCTGCACTTGAAAAAGAACACCAGCAACTGATCCTCTGCCATCAGCTGATTGCCAGCCGGAGTTTTTCATCACAGGAAGAATTGCGGCAGGAGTTCCAGCGGGCGGGATACCGGAATATCGGCCAGTCCACCATTTCACAATTACTGAAAACGCTGGGTGTGATGAAGGTGCAGAATGCCAAAGGCAAAAAGATTTATGCCCTGAATGAGCAGTCTCAGCTTGTTCCTGATGCCCTGAGGTCAGTAAGTGAAATGGTCACCGATGTGGATCACAACCCTCAGTTTGTGGTGGTCCATGTCATGTCGGGCTATGGCCGCGCCGTGGGACGGATTATCGATCAGCACCGTTTGCCGGAGGTGCTCGGGGTGATCGCGTCGAGCACTTCCGTGCTGGTAGCACCACGGGAAACGACAGCGCTGGACAGAGTTTGCAGGACAATCAGGCGGATACTGGCGATAAAGGAAAACCACAGCAGCAACCGTTTGCCCTAGGCCATTTTTCCGCTTGACGCCGTCAGTGAGCCGCCTATAATGCGCCACAATTTGCCGGGAGAACCCATGAACAATCGCCACGTTTTGTGCTCAGATGATCGACCAAACGCCGTGCCATCAGGCAGCCCGCTGCCGTTGTTCTTCCGTGGTATTACCGTTTTATTGAAAGCCCCTCATTGAGGGGCTTTTTTTTGTCCGGAATTTGAGTGCCCCACTTTTTACGCGTAAAGAACAGGAGAATGACTATGGCCAATCCGCTGTATCAGAAAGACATCATTTCGATCAACGATCTCAGTCGCGAAGAGCTGGAGCTGGTTCTCGATACCGCTGCCAGCCTGAAAGCCAACCCGCAGCCTGAATTGCTGAAACACAAAGTGATCGCCAGTTGTTTCTTCGAAGCCTCAACCCGCACCCGCTTGTCGTTTGAAACCTCAATGCATCGTCTGGGTGCCTCGGTGGTCGGTTTCTCCGACAGCAGCAACACGTCGCTGGGTAAAAAAGGCGAGACGCTGGCCGACACCATTTCGGTCATCAGCACGTATGTCGATGCGATTGTGATGCGTCACCCGCAGGAAGGCGCGGCACGTCTGGCAACCGAATTCTCCGGCGGTATTCCGGTGCTCAACGCCGGTGACGGCGCGAACCAGCATCCGACCCAAACCCTGCTGGATTTGTTCACCATTCAGGAAACGCAGGGGCGTCTCGACAACATCAAAATCGCCATGGTCGGTGACCTGAAATATGGCCGCACGGTACATTCCCTGGCGCAGGCGCTGGCGAAATTTAACGGTAACCGCTTCTACTTTATCGCCCCGGATGCGCTGGCAATGCCGGGCTATATCCTGAGCCTGCTGGAAGAGAAAGGCATCGAATACAGCCTGCACAGCAGCATTGATGAAGTGGTTTCTGAAATCGACATCCTGTACATGACCCGCGTACAGAAAGAGCGTCTGGATCCGTCGGAATATGCCAACGTGAAAGCCCAGTTTGTGCTGCGCGCCGCCGACCTGACGAATGCCCAACCGCACCTGAAAGTGCTGCATCCGCTGCCGCGTATCGATGAAATCACGCCGGATGTGGATAAGACGCCATACGCCTGGTATTTCCAGCAGGCCGGAAACGGGATTTTTGCGCGTCAGGCTTTGCTGGCGCTGGTTCTGAACGCAGACACTGCACAGTAAACTTGAGGAGAAAACTTTATGACGCACGACAATAAACTTCAGGTTGAAGCGATCAAATGCGGTACCGTTATCGACCATATTCCGGCACAGGTCGGGTTTAAATTGCTGTCTCTGTTCAAGTTCACCCAGACTGAACAACGTGTGACCGTCGGCCTGAACCTGCCGTCCGGCGAACTTGGCCGCAAAGACATTATCAAAATCGAAAACACCTTCCTGACCGACGAACAGGTCAATCAGCTGGCGGTATATGCCCCGCGTGCGACGGTGAACCGCATCGACAATTACGACGTGGTGAAGAAGCTGATGCCGACGCTGCCGGACCGTATTGTCGGCGTGCTGCGCTGCCCGAACGGCAATTGCATCAGCCGTTTTGAACCGGTGGATTCCAGCTTTGCAGTCAAGCAGCGTGCGGACGGCGTGCACCTGAAATGCAAATACTGCGAGAAAGAGTTTGAGCATCAGGTGGTGCTGAACAATGATTAACCCTTTATACTGAGGGATAATTTTTTATTCACTTTAACTCAAATCAGGAGACATTATGTCCCGCGAAATCAGCACTGAAAACGCCCCTGCCGCTATCGGTCCTTACGTTCAGGGCGTGGATCTGGGCAGCATGATCATCACTTCCGGCCAGATCCCTGTGGATCCTAAAACCGGCGCGGTCGCCGACGACATCGCTGCGCAGGCACGTCAGTCACTGGAAAACGTGCAGGCGATCGTTGAAGCCGCTGGCCTGAAAGTTTCAGACATCGTGAAAACCACCGTTTTCGTGAAAGATCTGAATGACTTCGCCACCGTTAACGCCACGTACGAAGCGTTCTTCACTGAACACAACGCTCCGTTCCCGGCGCGTTCTTGCGTTGAAGTTGCCCGTCTGCCAAAAGACGTAAAAATCGAAATCGAAGCCATCGCCGTCCGCCGTTAATTCGCGCCAGCCATGCACCAGACCAGCCTGCGGGCTGGTTTTTTTTGCCCCATTTTCAGGCAAGGAAACCCTTTCACGCTCTATAATTAAGCAGTCCCGTCTGTTTTCCCCCGATTTTCAGCCCGTTTTGCACGCTGGCACACTTTATGCCTGATCTTCATTGTTATTGAACGATTCAATTGCAGCCTGTCCAGTTTGTGAGGTGATGATGATCAAGATTGACCTTTCCGATTCACCCTTTTTTGATGAGATGTTAATGGCGGATGGCAAACATCGCAGCCATTATCAGGCCTACTGGCAGTGGTTGCAGCAAGCTGATCAACAGGCAGTCCAGCGCAAAAAAGAGGAAGCTGCGCTGTTATTCCATCGGGTGGGAATTACCTTTAACGTTTACGGCGAAGATGATGGTGCGGAACGGCTGATCCCGTTCGACAGCGTGCCGCGCATTATTCCGGCCAGCGAATGGCAAATGCTCGATCGCGGGATCTGCCAGCGGGTTCAGGCGCTGAATGCTTTTCTGCACGATATTTACCACGACCAGAAGATCCTCAAAGCAGGGATCGTCCCGGCGGAACAGGTGCTGGCCAACGATCAGTATCAGCCGTGCATGCAGGGCATTGATCTTCATCGCGATACCTACGCCCACATTGCCGGAACCGACATGGTGCGCGGCGGTGATGGCGAATATTACGTGCTGGAGGACAACCTGCGTACGCCGTCCGGCGTGTCGTACATGATGGAAAACCGCAAGATGATGATGCGGTTATACCCCGAACTGTTTGCAGAACAGCGTATCGCGCCGGTGTCCCGCTACCCATCCCACTTACTGCAAACCCTGCGCGAAAGCACGCCTGTCAACGATCCGACCGTTGTGGTACTGACGCCGGGCCGCTTTAACAGCGCCTATTTCGAGCACAGTTTCCTCGCCCAGCAAATGGGCGTTGAACTGGTGGAAAGCGTCGATTTGTTCGTCAAAGACGGCGCGGTGTTTATGCGCACCACCGCCGGCCCCTGCAAAATTGACGTGATTTACCGGCGTATCGACGATGCGTTCCTCGATCCGCTGGCCTTCCGCGCCGATTCCATGCTCGGCGTTCCCGGCCTGCTTTCAGTTTATCGATCCGGTGGCGTGGTGCTGGCGAATGCGATCGGCACCGGCGTAGCGGATGACAAATCGATCTACCCGTATGTGCCGGAGATGATCCGCTACTATCTCGCGGAAGATCCGATCCTCAATAACGTGCCGACCTGGCAATGCCGCAAGGAAAGCGATCTGTCTTTCGTGCTGGCGAATCTGGAAAAAATGGTGGTGAAGGAGGTTCATGGCGCAGGCGGTTACGGCATGCTGATTGGCCCGACCGCCAGCAAGGCGGAAATTGAACGCTTCCGCGATTTACTGCGTACCCGCCCGGAAAACTACATCGCCCAGGAAACACTGGCGCTTTCCACCTGCCCGACGTTTGTCGGCAACGGACTGGCACCGCGACATATCGACCTGCGGCCTTTTGCCCTGACCGGCGCGGAAATCCGTCTGGTACCGGGCGGTTTAACCCGCGTGGCGCTGGCAGAAGGTTCGCTGGTGGTGAACTCATCACAGGGCGGCGGCACCAAAGACACCTGGGTGCTGGAAGAAAATCCAACGGAGGATGACGCATGCTAAGCAGAACAGCCAGCGAACTGTACTGGATGGCGCGTTATCTGGAACGCGCCGAAAATATCGCACGCCTGCTGGACGTGACCAATAAGCTGTCGATGATGTCGATCCGTGACGTCAACGCCCGCGATGAAAACAATGATCTGCTGGTGCCGCTGACCATGACCGGCACGCGCACGTTATTCAGTGAACATTATCCGCAGGAGACGATGAGCAATCTGCTCAACTTTTTCGCACTGGACAGTTTCAACCACAGCAGCATTTTCAGTTGCCTGCAAATGGCCTGGAACAATGCGCATGCCGTGCGCGGCAGCCTGTCGTCTGAAGTCTGGGAAAGCATCAATGCCACCTGGATTGAGATGAAACTGATCCGCCGTCAGGGCGTCGGTTCTGCCGGTGCAGACTCTTTCTTCGACTGGGTTAAGGAACGCTCACATCTGTTTCGCGGCGCGATGTTCGGTACCTTACTGCGCAGTGATGCGATGAACTTTATCCGCCTCGGCACCATGCTGGAACGCGCAGACAGCACCGCGCGCCTGCTTGATGCCAAAAATCAGTTGCTGAATGCCGATGAAGATCCGGTGCGCGAATACTACCGGATGGACACGTTGCTGCGTGCCGTCAGCGCCCGCGAAGCGTTCCACACGTTATACAAGCAACAACTCAGCCAGAAGCACATTGCCGAACTGCTGGTGCTGCGCCGCGAGCTACCACGCTCACTGCTTTCCTGTGTCGAAATCATGGCCGAACAGCTGGAGGAAATCGGTGGCACGGCGGGTAATCTGCCCCGCCGCCGTGTTCATACCCTTCACGCTCAGCTGCGTTTCACCGAAATGGATGAAATTGTTGAGATGGGCCTCAGTCCCTGGTTAATGCAATTCCTTGACCAGACCAATGCCATCGCTGAGAGCATTCATCAAACCTATCTGGAGGCTCAATAATGAAACTGAATGTCACGCATCAGACGCATTACACCTATGCGCAACAGGTTAAACACAGCACGCAATATCTGCGCCTGACCCCGCAGGATTCCAGCCATCAGAAGATTTTGTCATGGGATCTGACGTTACCGGAATACGCCACCCGCACGCTGGATGCCTACGGCAATGTGTTGCATGTCCTGACACTGGATCAGCCGCATCAGGCGATCACCATCGTCGCCAACGGCGTGGTCGAGATTGAAGACAATACGGAGGATGACAACTGCGGGCATCTTTCGCCGCTGGTATTTTTACGCACCAGCCCGCTGACGCTGGCTGACGGCGCGATCCGCGATTTCGCCAGCCGTTATTACCGTCCGCAGGCGCAGCACGAAAGTCTGTGCAGTCTGATGGGCGAACTGCTGCTGAAAATGCCTTACAACCCGGGCACCACCACGGTCAAAGACAGCGCCTCGCAGGCGTTTTCGGCGCAAACCGGCGTGTGTCAGGATCACACCCACGTGTTCCTCGCCTGTTGCCGCAGTCTGGGCATTCCGGCGCGCTACGTCAGCGGCTATCTTTACTCGGAAGATTCGACACACGTGGCCATGCACGCCTGGGCAGAAGCCTGGCTGGATGACCGCTGGCAGAGCTTTGATGTCACCAATAACACCTGTAAACCGAATCAGCATTTGAAACTGGCTATCGGCATAGATTATCTTGATGCATGCCCGGTCCGCGGTATCCGGTTGGGTGGAGGAAGCGAAGACATGCGCACTGTCGCGGCCGTTGCCATGCTCGACGTACCACAATAAACCTGACGCCTGAGGAAAATTTTTATGACTTACTGTGTGGCCATGCGCTTGTCCTCAGGCCTGGTGTTTGTGTCAGACTCACGCACCAATGCCGGAGTGGACCATATTTCCACCTTCCGTAAACTGCATGTTTTTCATCAAAGTGATGAACGTGTGCTGGTGATCCAGAGCGCCGGAAATCTGGCGACCACGCAAAGCATTATCAGCCTGCTGCATCGCCGCTGCTTAGACGATGAGCGGGAAAACCTGCTGAACGTGGCGTCGCTGTACGATGCCGCCAGCCTGCTGGGTGAAACGGTACGTGAAGTGATTGCACGGGACAGCGGCGCGAATCAGGGCGGCAACACGGATTTCAGCTGCAACCTGCTGCTCGGCGGCCAGATTAAGGGCGAAGGCCTGCGGCTGTTCCACATTTATCCGCAGGGGAATTTCATCGAAGCCACACACGACACGCCGTATTTTCAGATCGGTGAAAGTAAGTACGGCAAGCCGATTATTGATCGCGTGCTGAGCTACGACACCGCGCTGGATCAGGCGATGCAATGTGCGCTGATTTCGATGGATTCGACGCTGCGCAGTAATCTTTCCGTCGGCCTGCCACTGGATGTGATGACCTACCAGACCGACAGCTTCAGCGCCGCGCAACAGCACCGCATCACCGAAACGCACCCGTATTTCGACATGATCCGCAAAGGCTGGGGCGAAGGGCTGCTGAGCATTTTTGGTCAGTTACCGCCGCTGAAACTGGAAGAATAAATCCGCTTCTGGCGGAGTGATATCTCACTCCGCTGCTTTATTTTCATCCATCTTCTGAACTATCTTCTTCTCGACCTCGAACGGGTCGATACCGCGCAGTTGCAGGCGGCGGAAGCGGATGATGTTAAAGCCGTTCATGACCAGAAAACTGCCTTCGATAAGCGATCCGCCAATCGAACCGAGCCAGATGTTGTGCACTACCCAGCAGCAGGTTGAGCACCACATAATGCAGCGCGTGGTCAGCCCGCTGGTGCGAAACAGCGCCCAGGTACTGACCACTGTCGCGCCGACCGGCAATAATTCTACCCAGTGATGTGCGCGGCTAAGCCCTAACACCAGCGTCAGCACAATGAAAACTACCATGATCCACTGGTTACGGGTGCGCAGTGAAATCAGCGTGCGCAGGGAATTCAGTAAGGCGCTCATGCCTGCGGGGGCTGCGCCCATCATCAGGAAATGCACGCCGATAATGGCGCTGTAGGCAGAAAGCTGTTGTTTGAAGCGTCGGTCGCTGCGGTTGAAAAACATCGTGATGCCGACCACGAAGGCCACAACACCAACTGACTGGGCAAACCAGTAATACGTCATTTGTCAGGAGTCTCATACGTGGAGGTCTTGCGCTGCAAAAGCAAACGGCGCTTCATAACTGAAACGCCGTTTCATCCTAACGATAAACCTGAGCGGTTACAATGTGACACCGCTTTTAAAGATGGCTAATTCACGGAAATCATTGAGTTCGTTTTTGGCTTTGCGGCCATCGGCGATCGCCACGATCAGATCCACAAATTCACCCAGCAGCTGATCCATGCTCACATCGTGGATCAGTTGTCCGGCATCGAAATCGATCCAGTGCGGTTTTTTCGCCGCCAGTTCGCTGTTGGTTGCCAGTTTCACCGTCGGAACAAAACCACCGTATGGCGTACCGCGGCCGGTACTAAACAGCACCATATGGCAACCGGCACCCGCCAGCGCACTGGTGGCAACGGCATCGTTACCCGGCGCACTCAGCAGGTTCAGGCCTGGCGTGGAGAGACGTTCGCCGTATTTCAGCACGTCCATCACCGGGCTTTGACCGGCTTTCTGCGTACAGCCCAGCGATTTTTCTTCCAGCGTGGTGATACCACCGGCTTTGTTACCCGGAGACGGATTCTCGTAAATTGGCTGATTGTGTTCGATGAAGTACTGTTTGAAATCATTCACCATGTGAACGGTTTTCTCAAACGTACCTTCATCGCGGCAACGGCTCATCAGAATGCGTTCCGCACCAAACATTTCAGGCACTTCTGTCAGCACGGAAGTCCCGCCGTTGGCGATCACGTAATCAGAGAAACGTCCCAGCAGCGGGTTAGCGGTGATGCCTGACAAGCCGTCAGAACCGCCGCATTCCAGGCCAAATTTCAGCTCGCTGAGTTTGCCCGGCTCGCGTTTATCGTCACGCATCACGGCATACAACTCGCGCAGACGTTCCAGTCCGGCTTCCACTTCGTCGTCGAATTTTTGCAGCGTCATGAAACGCACACGCTCTTCGTCAACGTCGCCCAGCGTTTCACGGAACACATCCACCTGATTGTTTTCACAACCGAGGCCGATCACCAGCACTGCGCCCGCATTCGGGTGGCGCACCATGTTTTGCAGCATGGTACGGGTGTTCACATGGTCGTCGCCCAGTTGCGAGCAACCAAACGGATGTGTAAACAGGTAAACACCGTCGGTGCCTTCCGCATCATTGGTTTCTTTCAGGAAACGTGTCTGGATCTGACGGGCGATCCCGTTGACGCAACCAACGGTCGGGATCAGCCACAGTTCATTACGGATCCCGACCTGACCGTTTTTACGGCGGTAGATCTGCACATCACGATCCGCCATCTGTTCAGGTACAGTGGCGAAATCAGGCTGATACTGGTATTCGTCCAGATCGCTGAGATTGGTTTTGCCATTTTGCGAGTGAATATGCACACCCGCCCCGATGTCCGCCAGCGCATGCCCGATCGGCAAACCGTATTTAACAATGTTTTCCCCGGCCGCAATCGGGCGCAGGGCAAACTTATGACCACGCGCCACAGGCTGAGCCAGAACAACAGAATACCCGCCCGCTTCAACCTGCTCGCCCGCGTCGATATCGCGTAAGGCCACAGCGACATTATCAGCGGTATGAATTTGAATGATACTTTGCATAGTTGCTCTCTTAGCTGTAAGCCGCCAACGCATCACGCATGCCGCGATCATCAATCGCCTGCAATTGCTCGGTCACTTTTGCCGTCAGACCCGGCACGGTATTCAGGTCACGTCCCCAGTGTTCTTCATCCGCCAGCACAGTTTCGACCAGCCCGATCAGCGGCAGGCTGCCGTTACGCACATCACTCCACAGGCCGGAGAAACGGCTCAGCCAGTGTGCATCGTCCTGCAGCGGATAAACTTCACCGTTACGCTCACCCCGGTAAAACGCCAGTAACGCCGCCAGCGCAAAGGTCAGCCGCGGAGGCAGAAGCTGATTCTTTTCCTGACTCGCCAGCAGTTGCGGCAAAATACGGGTGCGGTATTTGGTCATGCCATTCAGGGCAATCGACAGCAACTGATGCTGAATGAACGGATTGCGGAAACGGCTGAGCACCGCCTGTGCAAACGACGTCAGTTCATCCTGCGGCAGGTCCAGCACCGGCGAGATTTCCTCGGCGATCGCCAGTTCGACGAAGCGGCTGATTTGCGCGTCATTCATCGACTCGCCCACAGTATTCAGTCCTGCCAGGAAGGCCACCGGCACCAGCGCAGTGTGCGCGCCGTTGAGGATCGCCACTTTGCGTTCTTTATACGGTTTGATGTCATCAACCAGACGGATATTCAGCGGCAGTTTGTCCAGACGCAGTTCCTGAGCCAGACTTTTTGGCCCCTGAATGACGAACAGGTAGAAGTGCTCCGCGCTGTCAAAGAAGCTGTCCTGATAGCCCAGTTCTTCCTGCAGGCTGTCGACCTCACTGCGTGGATAACCGGTGACGATGCGGTCAACCAGCGTTGAGCAGAATGTATTGCTGTTTTCCAGCCACTGGGTGAATGCCGCCGGAAGCGACCATTGTTGCGCGTAACGCAGCACCAGTTCCTGCAATGCCTCGCCGTTGTAGTCGATCAGTTCGCAAGGCAGCAGAACCCAGCCTTTATCAGCCGCACCGGAGAAATGCGTGAAACGCTCGAACAGCAAACGGGTCAGCTTGGCCGGGAAACTTGCCGGAGGCGCGTCTTCCAGACGATCGCTCTCGACATAGCTGATACCGGCTTCGGTGGTGTTGGAGAACACGAAGCGGATATTCGGGTCGCGGGCCAGCGCCAGATATTCATCAAACTGATGGTAGATATTAATTTCGCGGTTAACGGAACGGATGATGCGGGTATCACGCACTGTTTCACCCTGCTCGTTCAAACCGCTGATGATGGTCGTATACAAACCATCCTGAGTGCTCAGTGAAGGCGGGAAATCAGTATCAATCGGGCGCACCACTACGATACCGGCATCGAGATCAGTATGTTCATTCAGCAGGTCGATTTGCCAGTCAACAAACGCACGTAAGAAGTTACCTTCACCAAATTGAATAATTTTGTCCGGGTGCTGACGGCCAGGGAAGTCACGGCGATTTAACCTTTGCATCTCACATTCACCTTAATTTGCTCAGACTCCGGTCTTTGAGGGCGGAAAAATTGCCCCGTGGCCGTCGTTCTTTGTTGGGATAATTATTTGTTATTTATGATTTTGTTTCAGGAGCGCAGGGATCTGCGCTCCGTTACTGTTTAGTGATGACTGCTTAGTTCATGCAGATCAGTTCAGTTCGATCTGGAAATACTGTTTGGCGTTGTCGAAGCAGATGTTTTTCACCATATTGCCCAGCAGTTCGATGTCTGCCGGTGCTTCGCCATCTTCCACCCAGCGACCGATCATCTGGCACAGGATGCGGCGGAAATATTCATGACGCGTATAGGACAGGAAGCTGCGGCTGTCGGTCAGCATGCCGACAAAGCGGCTCAGTAAGCCCAGGTTGGCAAGCTGTGTCATCTGACGTTGCATGCCGTCTTTCTGGTCGTTAAACCACCAGCCGGAACCGAATTGCATTTTGCCCGGCATCCCTTCGCCCTGGAAGTTACCGACCATGGTGCCAATCACTTCGTTATCACGCGGGTTCAGACAGTACAGAATGGTTTTAGGCAGGCCACCGGCCAGACCCTGCGCGCCCAGCAGTTTTGACAGCGGTTCTGCCAGCGGCTGGTCGTTAATGGAGTCGAAACCGACATCTGCGCCAATCAGCTGGAACATACGGGTGTTGTTATTGCGCAGCGCGCCAATGTGATACTGCTGTACCCATTCACGACGCTGATATTCAGAAGCGAGATACAGCAAAACACCGGTTTTGAACTGAGCAATTTCTTGCGCTGTCGGCGTTTCACCGTTCAGACGACGGGACAAAATACCGTCCAGCGTCGCGTCGTCCGCTTCGCCGTAAACGACTACGTCCAGCGCATGGTCAGAGACTTTGCAACCGTGCGCCGCAAAGTGATCCATTCGTTTTTTCAGGGCATCACGCAGATCGCTGAAACGGGTAATGGAGACATCTGCCGCCGCTTCCAGTTTCTTCATGTAATCGACGAACGTGCCCGCTTCAATGTTGAAGGCTTTGTCCGGGCGCCAGCTTGGCAGCACTTTGACATCAAAGCTGGAATCTTGTGCCACCGCTTTATGATGTTCCAGAGAATCGATCGGGTCATCGGTAGTGCCGACCATTTTCACGTTCATCTGTTTCATGATGCCGCGGGCGGAGAAGTCATCCTGCGCCAGCAGTTCGTTACCGCGTTCCCAGATTTCACCCGCGGTAGACGGGGAAAGCAGTTTGCCGGTGATACCAAACGGACGGCGCAATTCAAGGTGCGTCCAGTGGTAAAGCGGGTTACCGATAGTGTGAGGAACCGTTGCAGCCCAGGCGTCAAATTTCTCGCGATCGCTGGCATCACCTGTACACATACGCTCAGGCACACCGTTGGTACGCATCGCGCGCCATTTGTAGTGATCGCCTTTCAGCCAAATGTCATACAGGTTTTTAAATTTGTAGTCCTGTGCAATCAGCTCAGGCGGCAAATGGCAGTGGTAGTCGAAAATTGGCTCATCTTTCGCATAGTCGTGATACAGGCGACGTGCGAATTCTGTGTCGAGAAGGAAGTCTTCCGTTAAAAACTGCGCCATCTTAGGTTCCTCATCATGAATTCTGTAGAGTTATCACTCAATGGTGCGAAGTTATCACACCAATTTAGATTGTCGTCCAGCTCTTTTTAGGGGGTTAACCCTGCAGAAGCGGGCGATCCGAGACCATAAAAACCCACTAACTCTCTGTAAAATAAAAGCGTTAAAGCTATAAACCGCTGTGACCTATTATCCTCACAATCAGAGTGTCATTTTGTGATGTCACTCAAACTTTAAATCTGTATGACAAGTTAATTCTTACCGGATGTGACAAATCAGCGTTTTGCCCCTTACTCATTTCCCGTCTGCGCTTCATATCGCACCAGAAGCCTGCTGCTCAGGGCTTTGTTAATGCATTTTTACTCTTACCGACAACTTATCAGTCATTTTGGAAAAACAATCCTGTTCATTAACTGTTCAGATTAAATGTGATCATTCGGTAAAGTTGTTACACCAATTTCGTTTCGATAATTTCGATATCTTTGTTAATCACTTTCTGAAAAATGTGAAGCTCATCATGTTAAATGCACTTTTCATTGTAAAATCAAGTAAATAACTCTGTAGTTAAAAAAGTTAAGTAACCACACAATATAAATGTGGTTTTGTGATGTCATTCAAATTTTAAATCTGTATGACAAGTTATCTTTGCTTCGCCCGGACAAGAGCGTCAGAGATTACCTGCCACGTCCTTTCGCTGTTGCCCGGGCAAATCACTTCCCGGGCTCAATCAGACCATGGCGAAGCAATCTTTCTGGTGTCCAGGACGTTCATCGGATCCAAACGCACAAATAACAATAAAGCAGTGCGTTAAGCATCGGGCAGCTCCCAGTGAAATCTTCTGGCGGCGTGGTACCCGGAAAACGTTAAGGAAAGCCAGAACCCCACGCTTATTCAGGTGGTGCGAAAAACGCCCTGACAGCCTGTCGCTGTCATCGCCGGATTATTTACTGGGAGAGAGTTAAATGGCTAAGATTAAAGGGTTACGCTGGTACATGATCGCGCTGGTTACCTGCGGCACGATACTGGGTTATCTGACACGTAACGCTATTGCCGCCGCAGCACCTACGCTGATGAGCCAGTTGAACATCAGCACACAGCAATATTCTTATATTATCGCCGCCTATTCCGCCTGTTATACCCTGATGCAGCCGGTGGCGGGTTACGTGCTCGACGTAATGGGCACCAAAGTCGGTTACGCGATGTTCGCTATCATGTGGGCCATCTTCTGTATGGCAACGGCGCTGGCAAGCAGCTGGGGTGGCCTGGCTATCGCCCGTGGTGCGGTCGGTATGGCCGAAGCCGCCATGATCCCTGCCGGTCTGAAAGCCAGCAGCGAATGGTTCCCGGCCAAAGAGCGTTCAATTGCCGTCGGTTACTTCAACGTCGGTTCCTCAATCGGCGGGATGATTGCGCCACCACTGGTCGTCTGGTGTATCGTGATGCACAGCTGGCAGCTGGCCTTCATCATTACCGGTGCGTTAAGCCTGGTCTGGGCACTGGGCTGGCTGGTGTTTTATAAGCATCCTAAAGATCAGAAGAAACTCAGCACTGAAGAACGTGATTACATTCTGGAAGGTCAGGAAGCACAGCATCAGACTGACAACGGCAAGAAAATGTCTGCCATGCAGATCCTGCGTAACCGTCAGTTCTGGGGCATCGCGCTGCCACGTTTCCTGGCTGAACCCGCCTGGGGGACATTCAACGCCTGGATCCCGCTGTTCATGTTCAAAGTGTATGGCTTCAACCTGAAAGAAATCGCGATGTTTGCCTGGATGCCGATGCTGTTTGCTGACCTCGGCTGTATCCTGGGCGGCTATCTGCCACCGTTATTCCAGAAATACTTCAAAGTTAACCTGATCGTTTCCCGTAAAATGGTGGTCACCATGGGTGCGGTTCTGATGATTGGCCCTGGCATGATCGGCCTGTTCACCAGCCCTTACGCAGCCATCGCTTTACTGTGTATCGGTGGATTTGCTCACCAGTCACTGTCCGGTGCGCTGATCACCTTGTCTTCTGACGTGTTCGGTCGTAACGAAGTGGCGACAGCCAACGGCCTGACCGGGATGGCGGCCTGGATGGCAAGTACCATGTTCGCTCTGGTGGTGGGTGCGCTGGCCGATACCATTGGTTTCAGCCCGCTGTTTGCAGCGCTCGCGGTCTTTGACCTGCTCGGTGCAATCATCATCTGGACTGTTCTGCAAAACCGCTCAGCAGCAGAAGTGGCTCCGGCTCCGCTCAAAACCGCAAAAGCCTGATCCATCGAATTAAAGCCCGGTAATGCTTTTACCGGGCTTTGCTGTTTTCTGACATTTCTCCAAAGCCTTTATGCCCAATGCACGGTGCAACAGCCTTTCGTAAATCGTATACTGGCACTTGTATAATAAGTTCTCAGGTCTGTCCGACACTTACTTCTTACAGGTTTCACTACTTTAAAGAGCACTCATATGGAATCCACAGACACCAGACGCCTTTATCAACAACTGGCTGCTACGCTCAAGGAACGCATCGAAACAGGTTTGTACCCGGTTGGTGAGAAGTTACCGGCCGAACGACTGATTTCCGATGAAATGGATGTCAGCCGCACCGTGGTGCGTGAAGCGATTATCATGCTCGAAGTTGAAGGTTACGTGGAAGTGCGTAAAGGGTCGGGCATTCATGTCATGTCAAACCAGCAGCGCCATCTGGTGGTGCCGGATTGTGGTAGTGAGTTTGGAACCTCCGGTCCGTTTGAGCTTTTACAGGCGCGTCAGCTGATAGAAAGTAACATCGCTGAATTCGCCGCGACTCAGGTGACGAAACAAGACATCATGCGTCTGATGGAAATTCAGGAACATGCGCGGCAGGAAGACCGTTTTCGTGATTCTGAGTGGGACTTGAAATTCCATGTGCAGGTTGCACAGGCGACACAAAACAGCGCACTGGCGACCATTGTTGAGAAGATGTGGAGCCAGCGGTTACACAATCCTTACTGGCGCAAACTGCATGAGCATATCGACGAGAAGTCGATTGAAAGCTGGTGCGAAGATCATGACCTGATCCTGAAAGCGCTGATCCGCCGTGATCCGCACGCGGCGAAACTGGCGATGTGGCAGCATCTGGAAAACACTAAGCAAATGCTTTTCCGCGCCACAAGTGATGATTTCGAGTTCAACGTAGACCGTTATCTGTACTCAGAAAATCCGGTCGTGCATCTCGATCCGCCTTTGCTCAACACCAAATAATTCCCTTTAAGGCAGGTTAATTCCCCCAACCTGCCGTTTTACACTTTCTCCCCGCTCGCCCGCAGAACCTGTCAGACACTGTCGAGTAGTGTCAGCCAATGTAAAACCCTTTCCCAAACGCGCTTCAGACTTAAATGATCGGCCTCAACGCGCTATATTTACCTGTCTGAGCTATTGGTATTTTGTTACAGTTAGACCACTTTTTTTACCCGTTTGGGTCACGTTTCAGAAAGCAAAATGGCGCGTAAATACAATGCCATCAAAACTAATGGGATCAGAAACAACGGCATCAGAACAAATAACCCGCCAGGGACTTGGCTACCCTATCAGCCAGGCAGGCAGCGTCGAGACATTTTCTCCGCTGATGCTTTTGCTGACTCACTGAAAATGATGGAGTTTCACAAGACAGATGGAAATTATCACCTCACTCATCGATGCCCTCTGGCAACAAGATTATAAAACCCTCGCGGACCCTTCATTGGTCTGGGCGCTGTACCTGATTTTATTCATGATCATTTTTTTGGAAAACGGCCTGCTTCCTGCGGCTTTTTTGCCCGGTGACAGCCTGCTGATCCTGGTCGGTGTTCTGATAGCCAAAGACGCGATGAATTTCCCGTTAACGCTGTTCCTGCTCACCAGTGCGGCGAGTCTGGGTTGCTGGCTCAGTTACGCGCAGGGAAAATGGCTGGGGAATACGCGAATAGTACAAAGCTGGCTGACACATCTCCCCGTGCATTATCACGAACGCGCGCATGCTCTTTTCCATAAGCACGGCCTTTCGGCGCTGTTAGTGGGCCGTTTTCTGGCCTTTGTCCGCACACTCTTGCCAACGATTGCCGGCCTGTCAGGACTGAGCAACAGTCGTTTTCAGTTTTTCAACTGGGTCAGCGGCTTGTTGTGGATCCTGATCCTGACCTCGCTGGGATATTTCCTCGGTAAAACGCCGCTGTTCCTCAAGTATGAAGATCAGGTCATGAATTGCCTGATGCTGTTACCAGTGCTGTTGTTAATCGGCGGACTGGTAGGATCAATCGTCGTGTTGTGGCGGAAAAAACATGCAGACCGTCAGAACAAAGGTAAGAGCGCATCATGAGCCAGAGGCTGAAAAGCCGGTCATTCATCTGGCCGGGGATGCTGATGCTGGTCGCGATTGTGGCCATGTTCGGACTGGCATTATGGCACCTGCCGGTGCCTGCCAGCGCACTGCAAATTCGCCCTGCCAGAACCGGGACGTCACTGCCTGACGGCTTTTATGTTTACCAGAGCCTCAGTCAGCGGGGCATCCATATCAAAAGCATTACGCCGCTCAATGACGGGCTGGTGGTTCAGCTTGATTCTTCATCTGAGCGCAAACTGGCAGAAGAAGCCTTGCAGGATATTCTGCCGCCGGGATTTATGATTCAGTACTTCGAACAGCCGACCGCAAAAGCGTGGATCCATAAACTGGATCACGACCGTCTGAAATTTGGATAATTCCCTTAGCGACAAAAGGGGATTCATCTGATATCACCGCCCATTCAGCGGTGATATCATTCAAAGCGAGTTATTCACTCAACTAATCATTTAGGAAATTAAGTGCCACACTCACTTAATCATTAAAAGGAAGCTACAAGATGAAACTGACATTAACCGCCCTCGTTTTCGCCCCTGCCCTGTTGTTCACCACGGCCAGCTTTGCGGCATCGCAGCCAGAAACCTGCGCCACTAAGCAAAACGAAATCCAGAAGCAAATCGACGAAGCTCGTGCGCACAACAATCAGAACCGTGTAGACGGACTGGAAAAAGCGCTGCGCGAGAATAAAGAACATTGCACCGAGGCCGGTCTGCAAGCTGAAAAGCAGAAAAAAATTGAAGAAAAACGTGAAAAAGTCGCGGAACGTGAGCAGGAGCTGAAAGAAGCTCAGGCGAAAGGCGATCATGACAAAGTCATCAAAAAACAGCATAAACTGGACGAAGCGAAGTCTGAACTGAAAGAAGCTGAAGCGAAGTAATCCTTTCTGCCAGAGTCGATTTCCGTAGTTCGATTTACCGCGATATAGCGGATTTTTCAGGGTTTCTGTGGGTGTTAACAGATAATTCGTATTTGCGATAACCTGAATATCCGCTATGTTAAAAGTTCGAATCAGTTAACGTATGGAGTGACTTACACATGGCTAGTAATACATCAGAACAACTGCGCGCTGAACTCAAGTCATTGGCAGATACGCTGGAAGAAGTTCTTCAGACCTCTACCGATAAGCCGAAAGCTGAACTCGATAAACTGCGTGGCAAAGCAGAATCCCTGCTTAAAGATACCCGCGAACGTCTGAGCGATACGGGCGATAAGATTGCCTATCAGACTAAAGAAATTGCCGGTAAAGCTGACGATTACGTACATGAAAAACCCTGGACTGGCGTTGGTATTGGTGCCGCAGTCGGCGTTGTCATCGGCGTTCTGTTAGCCCGCCGCTAATTATGGCTGAGCCAATTAAACCTGCACCACAAGGACCAGGAAAAGGGTTGTTTGACATCGTTTCACGCATCGCTACTGTCATGGTGAGCATTGTTGAATCGCGTGTCAGACTGGCCGTTATCGAGCTGGAAGAGGAAAAGGCCAATATTTTCCAATTACTGCTCATGGTCGGGATTACCCTGATACTTACCGCTTTTGGTCTGATGAGTTTGCTGGTGGTGTTGTTCTGGGCCATCGATCCGGCCTATCGTCTTACGGCGATAGCCACGACGACGGGCGTATTGCTGCTTCTGGCAGTGATCCTTGGCGCAATGACGCTGGCGAAAGCCAAACGCTCCACGTTGCTCAGCCTCACCCGCAAGCAACTGGACGTTGATCGCGCCCTGCTGGAAAAGGATGACGAGCAATGAGTATTCCGGACCGCGCTATCGAAAAAGTCAGACTGCTGCGCAAAATCGAGCGTCAGCGTGGCGAGCTTTCTCAGGCCGGTTCTGACTGGCTGGAGGCCACCGCGAAAGTAGATCATTACTGGGTAAAACTGGTAGATATGCGTAAATATCTGGTCGTGGGCTCAAGCCTGCTGGCAGTTTATGGTATCCGCCATCCCAGTGCGGTCGTCCGCTGGTCACGGCGTGCTTTTGGCATCTGGGGCACCGTCAGGTTGTTCCGTAAAACCATCGGCAACAAATAGCCTCAACCTCCTCCTGTTAAAAGGGCTGATTGGAAAACAATCAGCCCTTTTCTTTTTGAATAACAATCTCTCAGCTGTTCAATTTATTTGAAGCATTCCAACAGTTTTACTTGCTAACAAAGCGTAACCATCCGACTTATTATCTCGTCATCAACTGATGCGGTAACGGCATGAAACATTTTCTGACCGGACCGGTAACATTTTAGCCCGCCTTGGGCATATTAATCTGGAGTAGAAAATGAACAAGTTACAAGACACTGCTTTGCTGGTTGCCCGTATTCTGATGCCAATCCTGTTCATCGTTGCAGGCTGGGGAAAAATCAACGGTTACACCGCGACTGCGGGTTACATGACGTCTATGGGCGTGCCAAGCTTCTTCCTGCCACTGACTATCCTGCTTGAATTCGGCGGCGGTCTGGCGATTCTGTTTGGTTTCTTCACCCGTACTACGGCGCTGATCACTGCAATCTTCACCATTCTGACTGCACTGATTTTCCACACTGATTTCGCACAGGGCGTGAACCAGATGATGTTCATGAAAAACCTGTCCATCGCCGGTGGTTTCTTCGTACTGTTCGCTTCCGGCCCGGGCGCATTCAGCATCGACCGTCTGATCAAGAAAAACTGGTAATTGCCCCGGCACCAGGGAGCAACATCCACGCTATAATTAAATAAGACAAAAGAGTGACCTGCAGGGCGATGTGATTTATCACCTCGCCCTTTTTTATTAGTTATCTGTAAATCTCGCCTGAATCATTCGGGTTACGGCTCGAAGGATGACGGGGAAGGAGGAAATATGGGACAACTCGTCAATGGCGTTTGGCAGGACACCTGGTACGACACCAAGTCGACCGGCGGTCATTTCAAACGTTCAGCAGCACAGTTTCGCAACTGGATAACGCCGGATGGCACTCCTGGCGAGCACGGCGTGGGCGGTTTTGCCGCAGAGCGCGACCGCTACCATTTGTATGTTTCACTGGCCTGTCCGTGGGCGCACCGCACATTATTGATGCGTACGCTGAAAGGGCTGGAAGAGTTTATTCCGGTTTCTGTCGTTCATCCGCTGATGCTGGAACATGGCTGGACTTTCGGCACTGATTTCCCGGCGGCAACCGGCGATGATTTGTATCATCTCAACTATGCCTATGAGATCTATCTGCGGGCGCAGAATGATTATACGGGTCGCGTTACCGTGCCAATCCTGTGGGATAAAAAACAGCAAACCATCGTCAGCAATGAGTCCGCCGATATCATCCGCATGTTTAACAGCGCGTTTGATGCCGTGGGTGCAAAAGCCGGAGATTATTATCCCGGGGCGTTACGTCCGGCGATTGATGAGATTAATGAGTGGGTCTATCCGCAGATCAACAATGGTGTGTATAAGGCGGGTTTTGCGACGTCTCAGGACGCTTACGATGAAGCGGTTGACGGTGTTTTCGCGGCGCTGGAACGGGCCGAGGAACTGCTGAGTAAACACCGTTATCTGACCGGTAATCAGCTGACTGAAGCCGATCTCCGTTTGTGGACCACGCTGGTGCGGTTTGATCCGGTGTACGTCACGCACTTCAAGTGTGACCGCTACCGGATCAGCGATTACCCGAATCTGTACGGTTTCCTGCGCGATATCTACCAGATGCCGGGCATTCGTGACACGGTGGATTTTTCCCATATCCGTAATCACTATTACCGCAGCCACGCGACCATCAATCCTTACGGCATAATCTCAACCGGACCGGCACAGGATTTAGAGTCTGAACACGGCCGCGATACGCGTTTTTGATTGAGTTCTGCGCCTTCCCCTTTCACAAAAGGGGAAGGAAAATTTACTTCACTTCCCGCGTCGCCAGTAACTTTGGAATTTCACGCAGGAACCAGGCTTTTGCCTCGCCCATGCTGTCACGGCGCCACGCCATGATGATATCCGTCTCACGGTTATATTCCGCGCTGACCACCCGCAGACGCCCTTCCTCGATGTCTTTCTCGACCATCGGATAAGGCATCGTCGCCACGCCTAATCCTGCCAGCAAGGCTTTGCGTTTCTCTTCGATGGTACTGACGGTCAGGCGCTGCTGTTTATCCAGCAACTGAACGGTTAACACCGGACGTTCACGGGCGGTATCCGCCACGGCAATGCCACGGTATTTCACCCGGCTGACGTCAGATAATGGCTCGGCTTCGAGATGGATCGGATGGTCCGGCGCAGCAACATACACGCTGACCAGTTTGTAGAGCTTGCGGCTGTTAATTTCAGTGGAAGAGCGGAAATGCATATCGGGCGCGATAACGATATCCGCACGCCCCTGCTCGAGACGCTCCCAGGCACCAGCCAGCACTTCCGTTATCAATGACACCTGCGTATTGGCTTTCAGCGCCAGCTTTTCAATCAGCGGGAACAATTGCGCAGCAGGCGATAAAGCCTCACACACGATGGTGATGTGAGTTTCCCAGCCGCGCGCTAAGGCTTCGGCATCGACGGTCAGCTTGTCGGCCGCTTCCAGTAACACACGTCCGCGTTCGAGCAGCATCCGGCCAACGTTGGTGAATTTTGTCCGATGACCTGAACGGTCAAACAGCACCACATCCAGCTCCTCTTCCAGCTTTTGCATGGTATAGCTTAATGCAGACGGGACGCGGCCCAGCTCGTCGGCGGCAGCAGCAAAACTGCCCCGGCGGTCAATGGCGTCCATGACCCGTAAGGCTTCCAGTGTGAGTGCGCGATCCTTAGCCATTCTCTTCTCTTTCAGGAAATTTGAATATAGCGACCAGATTAACTGGCTAACAATCACACGTCCAGACGCTTACCATTTATACATCGAAATTTTTAAGAGAGGCGACCGCCATGATCACCAGCAGAACGGCAAAAGAGTGCGGTACCGCTGACTTTGGCTGGCTCCAGGCACGGTATACATTTTCCTTTGGCCATTACTTTGATCCGAAGCTCATGGGCTATGCGTCATTGCGCGTCCTGAACCAGGAAGTGCTGGCGCCGGGTGCCAGTTTCCAGCCACGTACCTATCCGCGAGTTGATGTGCTGAATATTATCCTGCAAGGCGCAGCGGAATATCGCGACAGCGCAGGCAACAGTGTCCGGGCGCAAGCCGGGGAAGCGGCATTATTATCGGCCCAGCCCAATGTCAGTTACAGCGAACTGAACACCAGCGCCAGTCAGCCGCTAACGCGAATGCAGTTGTGGCTGGATGCCTGTCCTGAGCATGAAAACGCACTCACCCAGAAAATGACGCTGCCAGAAACCACGCATTTCCTGCTCGCCTCACCGGACGGTGAAAAGGGCAGCCTGCAACTGCGGCAAAATGTGTGGATCCATCATCTGGATTTAGGAGCGGGTGAACAAATCACGCTGCCGTTACGCGGACCGCGCGCCTATTTGCAATCGATTCACGGGAAGATAGATGCACAGGGTTCGGCCAGCCGCGAGCTACAAAAACTGGCCTGTGGTGATGGCGCATTTATCCATCAGGAAAACAGTCTGACGGTTTCCGCCATTACACCGTTACGCGCACTGCTAATTGATATGCCGGTATGAATTTTGAGGAACACGAAGAAAATAAAACGCCGCGCAGGGCAACCTGTCCGGCGTTTTTTAAATGCTCAAATAACATTATTCCATAAAAAGAGTGATGAAAATACGTAATAAATGAGTCATCTGACAGCAGTCGTTACCCGATAGACTCACTCGTTCAAACGGAATGAGAAAACGAATCAAAAAACCTCTATCCCATTGATAATACCGCACAAAAAACACCTTCTCCTCATGTGAAAGTCAACCCTGAATGATCACTCAAATTTATATTTTAAAGTCAGGCAATGACTATAGATATAATATTCATAAAAATGATCTTATTATTAACACCTCCTAATAGTTCATATGAATTACATTTAATTCGTTTGATCTGATTTATTATCTATACGCATTCTTTTTTTTGCTCTATGATTTCCGGCGCTGGTTAATGGGATTGATTTTTTATAAAGGGAATGGCCATGAACTACTGCCTTTAAAACGTTAGTAATAACATTAAGACGTTAGTCTATATATTTCTTATTTATAAGAATCTTGCTCTTTTCCAGCGGGATCGTATTACTACGTGATTTATAAAATTTATTTCAAGCCTAAGGATTAAGGTATGAAAAATGCAATTACTGCATTAAAGCGTAAAGCAAATCAGTATCAGGAACTTAAAAAACAGCGTGGTGTTACCTTACTGGAAATCATCATCGTTCTGGGCATTATCGGTATTATTGCAGCCGGTGTAGTTGTGTTGGCTCAACGTGCGTTCTTCACTCAGGATATTACCGACCTGAGTGATAACACCAATACTATCCATGTATCCGTCGTCGATGCATTTGGGAAAGATGGGGTTTACCCAGTAGGTGGCGCAGCTGCTTTAGCTTTTGCGAATGAAAACGCACTGAAGACTGATGCTACAGGCGATATTCTTTCTACACTCTATAAGTTGGGTAAAATTTCGAATGGCGAAGCCCGAAATGGTATTTCTGGTGACTATTTCGAAATCCGCGGCGTAGCAACATCCACTACTACTGGAGCGCCTTTGAAAGGTTTCTATGTATCCGTGAATGGGCTTGATATGCAAGAGTGCCGTGCCTTTGTAAGCCAGGTTGCTGCTGATTGGGAATATGTTGAAATCAGTTCTGCAGCAGCAGGGGCATCACCTGCTGCTCCAACGAGTCTTGCTTCTCCTGCCATCTCAACACGTCCAGTGACTACAAACATGGTGGGTATTCTGAAAAGCCTCGACGTACCAACAACTCCACCTGCTGATCTGACGACTGCTGATTATTCTATGGTTTGTGCTAATAGCAGCACAAACGCAGTGATCCTGGGTAGCCGTTAATTTATCAATAACTAACTCCTCCTCTTTTTAGGAGGAGTTATTTTATATACAGAACCACATGGTAAGTAAAATGTCCGCGACGAGTAATAACAAAGGCTTCACACTTTTAGAAATGATTATCGTCATGGGGATTATGGGGATTATCCTCGCTACTTTTACTGTGTATAAAAGAAAACAGATTGAAGCAATTGCTCGGGAAAACCTGACTAATATTATTGTGAGTGAAATATTTGGTGTATTGAAGTTTGCAAATGAAGATTATATTTATGTTGATGAAGGTAAAGATGGTGAAGCTGACGTTGGAACTTTCGAAAACCCACTTTACAATAAAAATTATGTAACATCTGGCGATCAAAAAAATAAAACTTATAGCCAGCGCACATCAAACATGAAAATTACAGACACATTAAATACTGATTATTACATGCAGTGGGATAACAGCAAGTCTCGCGGCTATTTTACCAGTAAGGGATGCGGAAGTCCTGCTGGCAGAACTGCGGATGCCACTTTCTTCAAAGAATATATTCCTTGTAATCAACCAGGAGGCAGCGCTGATCGCAATTTAGTCCTTGAAAGGGTTGATTTAGTCGGCGATGACATCACACATACAATCAATCGTATTGATTTTATTGTGGCTTATAACCCCGGACATAGTGAAAAGAAGGATATTGATAAGTTTTCAATAGAAAATTTCTCTTCAGCGTTTAGCGAATCATTTTCTCATTATGGACTGGTCTATTCCCATGGCGAACTGATTTACCGCTCCTCAGCTAAAAGCAGCACAGCGAATAATTATGGTAGTGGCTGGGAGTTACTAAAGGTTACCGGGGCATCAGCAACAGATAATGCAGTTCCTTTCGGTAGCCTGGGTACTTATATACAGGATATTCCTAATAATATAGAGCAACTTGGCATACGGTTTAGTTTTGAGGCTGGAGTCGGGAAGTATCTGAAAGCCGATGGTTCAGTGGGTGCAAAAAAATTATGTTGGAACTACAAAGAGAATTTGATGGCACATTGCCTCGAGACTGAGAATGGCTCAGGACGCAATCAGGATGAGGGTGTGATGCATCTGACGGCTAAAAACGCGAATAATCAGATTGTCACAGGTACGTTGATGGCCAATGTCATTTTTGAAGGTGAGGCATTTGACCCGGAAAAAGGTAATGTCGTCGCCTTAATGACCAGTCCGGTGGTTTCCTACCAATCCTTTGGCAATAAAAAGGACACCGGTACCAATGATGTCATTGTTAATGACCCGGATAATTACAATAAAAAAGTCACTGATGAACCAGGCCACATCAAGCTTCCCGTACAAACTTGCCCTCAGGCTCCGCCCGATCCTGCTGACCCGCAGAAAGTGCCGCGACAGCTTTACCCAAGAATGGCTGCCGCCATTTCTTCTATCGCGGCTGATGTGGGTAAGCTGGAAACATCAGAAGGCGAAGATGAAGACGGTGGAGACTTCACCGACTTTTCCAATAGTGAAAATAACCGGAGAACCACTACAGGTGTAGTAGATCATTTAAGTGGCGTCGCCGTGCAAGTGAATCTTATTAAAGATGATGCCAACGGCGATTACTGGGTGATCAGTGCAACCAGCGGTGTTTTTGACAATGTGACGGGGCAAGGTGTTAGCGTTATTAATCCGAGTTCACTTTCCGTTGTACTGACCTCATGGTGTAGTTCGATAAAACAACCAGAGTTAAATGATTCCATACCCATGCCGCCAAATTGATTGCATATCGCCAACGGGTTGTAAGTATATTTTTGAAAATTTCAGGATGAAGAAAATGAAAATTAGATTACTGGGATGGTTTATTACTTTATTACTGTCCCTCGGGCAATTTGCTCAGGCAGCGGTTAATGCGGACTTAAACCTGACGCCCGTTCCCGCAAATATCTCGCCTGAGACACCACACAATCCTTTCTCTGGTGGAGAGAATGCCGCTGCCAAAGCCACTTCAACGACTACTACAACGATGTTGTCGCCCGCACCGGTTCCATTGACATTTCCTCTGACACTCAACAGTGGTGAACTTTTGAGTCAGGGAATTAAAAGATGGGCAGACAGTCTGGGATATAAGCTTCTCTGGCAGAGCAAAAATGATTATTTGATTTATAGCCACATCATTCTCGCCGGTAAAGATGATGACGAAGTACTGACAGAGCTAGGCAAGCTATTTTCTTCTGAAAACTATGGATTGATTATAAAAAACTATCAGAAGAATCGCGTACTAATTATTGATGATATGTAACTGAAAAGTTCAGGATAGGGATATGAAAACCAAAATTGGATTTATGATATTGACTCTTCTTTTGCAGGGCTGCGCGGGAAGTTTTAATAAACATTTTTCACGCGGCAATGTTAAAGATGCCTTGCCGGGTGCGACGTCCGCAGATGAAATGAAGGTCAAACCGTATATTAAATATGACACAGCTTATTTAGGAAAGAAAGTTGACTACAGTTCAACACGTCAGCACTTGCTTGCTAAAAAAGTCGCCATAAACTCTTATGAACCTACAGACCTGAACACCGTTCTGGATGTTTTATTGGCACAAACAGGAGTCAGCCATCGTGTTAATTTAGACATCCCGGGTGTAAAAGGTGCCGATGCCGGAAAAGTCAATATTGAAGCGCATAGCATTAATTTCACTGGCACCTTTGAGGAATTTATGCGCTATATCTCTGCCCTTTATGACGTTAAAACCAATCTGGATGAGAATAATATTCTCAAGATTGATGCGTTTAGTGTTTATGCTATTAAGCTTGATTTTTACGGCGAAAATAACAAATTCGAAGCCAGCCTGGACTTATCCAATGATGCAGTCAGTAGTGGCGGCCTGGCAGGGAAATCTGAAACTAAATTTGAATCCTCTTTTTGGGATGACGTTGAGAACATGGCAGAAAAATATGTTTCAAGCGGCATGTACAGCGTCTTTAAGGATGCTTCAATCGTTACGCTGACCGGTCGCCCATCAGAATATAAGATATTGAGTGATGTATTAAAAAAATACCAGGATGACAATAACCGTCAATTCGTCGTTACTTACAAAATCTTCACTCTTAATAAAGAAAAAATGGAAGAATATGGTGCCGGCCTGAATATGTCATACGTGGATGGGGGGAGCAGCGTCATTATCGATACAGCAATGATGGATATGCTGGGAGGGGGCATGACTATCGCGGGCGGGGCTGACCGCGCACTGAGCATCGACGCTAAACTTAACGCACTGTATTCCCTTACCGGGAGCAAAGTGTTGCAGAGTGGTTCATTTGTGACACGTAATAACACCCCAATTCCGCTCAATATGACCAATTCTCAGCACTATGTCTCCGGACGTACACGGACGGTGAATAAAGACAGCGGTGATGAAGATGTCGAGATCGAAACAGCT
This sequence comes from Rahnella sp. JUb53, assembly GCF_004346065.1. Taxonomy (NCBI): domain Bacteria; kingdom Pseudomonadati; phylum Pseudomonadota; class Gammaproteobacteria; order Enterobacterales; family Yersiniaceae; genus Rahnella; species Rahnella sp. JUb53. The sequence continues at coordinate 186,673 of NZ_SLYT01000007.1, read as the reverse complement.
GAAATAATCACCGGCACCAGTTTTATTATCACTCCGCGTGTCATGACGGATGGCCGTGTGGAAGTCACCAGTGGATTTACCAAGAGCCAGTTAAACTCGATAGATGTATTTGATACCGTACAGTTACCTAATGTGACAACGACGGAAATGTTTAACTCCACGGCGGTTAACCCTGGCAGTTTACTCATGGTTGCAAAATATGAAATGAACGAACTGAATAAAAATAAACAGTACCAGATGTTGGGTTATGGACAAAGTGCTGAGGACAATGAACATACCGTTGTCATGGTCGTAGGAATTGACTATTACCGTGCGCCTTTAAATCGTTAATTTATTGAGATGGCTATCATGTTAAATACATTGTCACGTAATAATATATTGACAGGGTTAATCTGGGAACCATCCGGTCACGACAATATGGATGCCGGTTATATGAGGTGGATGGTGAATATACGGCGAAGTCACCGCATGTATGTTTACCGCGTACAGGATGAAGCTAATACAAATGAACTGATTGGCTATTCTGTAAAGACAGCACCAGGCTGTGAATCTTTTGCAGTTCATCTCCGAAACCTTTACGGCGATGGTATTTATCATTTCGATGCAGGTGATCATAAAACTTATCTATTAATAATTATGGATGGCATCATCATTAGTGGAAGCGACAGCATCATTACAGAGAATTTTTTTACTGAAATCGTGGAAACCTTACCTACATCGAAATACTCACGACTACAGGTATCGGAAATCACGCCGGCACAACTGGACTGCATTGCTGAATCATGCAAAGAAAACCAACTAATTTATAAAAGAAGACAAAGGCTGTTCTGGTCGGGTGTTGCCTGTGGCGTATTAATTCTACTCATTGCATCTTCAATATTTTTGTACAGTATAATTTCTGGATGACGATATGATAAAGGGACTTAAATTACGCAAAAATTCCCGGCCAGTTTCCCGCAGAATCAAAGCTGGAATTGCCATCGGAGTGCTATTACTCCTCATTGCCGGCGGTATTGCAGGCTGGTATTTTTTTGCTTATGAACCCGCGCAACAACGAGATGAGATAAAACGTCGCGAAGCGCAGCAGTTAGCTAATGACATAAGTACGGTTGATAAATTCTATTTGAGTAATTTGTCAGGCGGGAGCATTTCCAAATTTACAACATTAGCTGCAGAGATTTCCAAAAGTCAGCGTATTCTGTCTGATTTTAATTACGTCAATGAAGTCTATACCTGCGATGCAAAGAATTGTTCATTCAGTTATCAATTAAAAAAAGGTAGCGTGTTTACGCTCGCACAAAAAATATTTTTTGATGAAGTTTACACTGCCAGTTTTTCAGATACTTCCATTGATTTCACAGGAATTAAATCAGGGCTGGATGACAACCCGATATTGTCTGCATACAAGAGTAAAAAGGATATTTACCCGCCCTCTTGCGGTGATGTGCTGAACTATCTTTATTCTTATAACTCAGTATCTGACCCCAGGGAAATAGTGAAGATCGTCTCGCCACCAGGCTCTGCTGTACAGGCTATCGAAAATAAAATAGCAGCAAAAGGGAGGGGGAAAAATTATGGGATTAATGTACTGAGTTGGGAAATGGAAATCCCTAAACAGTCTAAAAACTATATGGCGCTATTGTACACCGCCAGCCTGTTAGAGAGACAAGCTTTCAGGGATGCTTTCATCATCCAGAAAATAGACAGCGTTAAGGATAATAAAATTACAGGAGTTATGGTATGCAAAACCGGAAATTAATAATAACTGCACTGATGACTTTGTTCTCTTCTGGCAGTTTTGCCGATGACATTCAAGCCACTGGCGAGAATGCCGGGGGACTTCCTGCGCCCATTCAGGATCATATATCGAGGTTGATGGAAGATGACGTAGCGTTTAATCAGGCAGAGCATCAGCTGTCACAGCAGCTGACTCTCGCCAAGTTGCGCCTCGAAATGGCAAAAATAAAAAGTGAGGCGGCCGACCTGACACAAGGGCCGATCCTCAATATGAATAATGAATCTGCGGACAAAGATATTCAACCCACACCGTTACCTGCCGCCGCAGAGCCCAGAGTTATGATGTTATCGCAGATTGCGGGCATCACCCAAGCCGCAGTAGCTGTAGGTTCAAAAACCGTATTTGTACGTATTGGCGAAATTTTTACGGCGAACGGTAAGCGCTATGCTGTCCATCAGGGCAGTAACGCACAGCAGTCATTTGTAAGGGAAGTCTCCCGGTGATCCTGGATTTCATACGGCTTACGGAGGATTCCATTCACAGTGGCGAATGGATTTTTGCTGAAATTGAAGATCGTATGCTGATTGCCCGCTCGGGTACGCAAGAGTATCTCGTTTCTCAGCGTTCATTAATCGAAGAGCTGCATATTCTGCAGTATGAAGTTCGTAAGATGAATGATATCCATCATCATAAGATTGCCGGGATCGGTGGGGTCACCGAGGCCGTGTATTTCAAAATCTATGAACTGGTTTCTTTGCAGAAACTGAGTCGTGTCGCGCTGGATATTAGTGAAACGCAGAAAGAACTCGAAGCCATACTGATTGAAGCCGTGAATATGGGGGCCAGTGACCTTCACATCACACGCAATGATATTCTTGCGCAACTGGAGGTTCGGGTTAACGGTATGCTGTTGCCCATGATGCAGATGCCTGCCAGCAAATGTGATGAGCTGGTGTTCGTCCTGTACAACGTACAAGCCAGTACCCGCGATACCACCTGGAACCGCACTATTCCGCAAAGTGCCAATATTCTCTATACGCTGAACGCATTAAGCTTTCGCTTCCGCTATGCCCACTTTCCGATTTTTGGTGAAACGAACGATTGTTACCACGCGGTGCTGCGAATTATTCCTTCCGGATTGTCAAAAAGTGCAGTCGCCAATCTTAATAAACTGGGCATATCGAACGAAGAATTAGACGATCTCAAAAAGATCCTCAGCAACCCTTATGGTGCCTATTTTATTGCAGGAACCACGGGGTCGGGGAAATCCACAACATTGAAGAACCTGATGGAGTGGTTACAAATCAATCGTTATGGCAACAAAGGGTGCTTTCTCACGGTTGAGGATCCTGTCGAATATCAGATATACGGAGCGAAACAAAGCTCAGTGGTCAGTGTTGAAGGAGGCGGCTTCCATTCAGCCATCAAATCCGCATTGCGACGTGATCCAGATGTTCTGATGGTCGGCGAAATCCGCGACACCATATCTGCCAACGCTCTGGCCGGGGCTGTGGAAAGTGGTCACTATTGTTTCACTACAGTTCATGCGGGGAATATTGTCTCCTTATTACAACGCTTATCTGCCATGGGTATCACCAGCGATAAGCTTTCCACGCCAGGGTTCATTGCCGGACTGCAATGTCAAAAACTTGTCCCCGTTATTTGCTCCCATTGTCATCGCCCTGTCGATATATCATTCGGTGGGGAGTTGATGTCTCTGTACGAGCAATATGAGGATGGCTGTGAGAGATGCAAATATACCGGCATCGGTGGCAGGCAACTGGTGATGGAGTATATGCGACCAACCTACGATGAGCTGGCCGCAATATCTAAGCAAGAGTGGTTGCAAGTCTACACGCTATGGCGGGAAAAGCGCCTTTCGGCACCAGGAATGAGCGAAGGCTTTGAAATAAAAGAAAAAGTATTTGCTGAGGTTCTGCGAGGCCGGGTGTGTGCGACATGGTTCAACATGGAATTTGGCGATGTAGATAAAGATAATAGGGAGATTATCCATGGCAAAGTTCGGTAAAAAACAAAGGCTTTTTCTTTATAAGTTCTGTGCTGACATGATCAGCACAGAACTGCCACTTTACGACTCATTGGTCAAACTTCAAGTTGAGGGAAAAAGCCTCCTGGGTTCAGCATTTGCGAAGAATATTGGCGTATTAACTAACAATATGAAAGCCGGTCTTACAGGGGCTTCTATCGCCGTAATGTTTAAAGGACTTGTTCCGCAGAGTGAACTGAGTGTAATTAATGCAGCCGAACAAAGCGGAAGCCTTGCTGATGGATTTATGACGTTAGTTAATGTCATAAACTATAACAGCGAATTGAAGAGTAAACTCATCTCGGCAGTGCTTTTTCCGGTCATTATGATAATTTTGTCTCTTATTGTTATTGCGGGGTACTCAATGAAAGTATTCCCTGCGTTCGAAGGTGTGGTTCCTGTCAGCAAATGGCCGGGGATCACACAATCATTGTATTCATTCGGAAATGCTTTAGTCGCGGGCTTGTGGATTTATATACTCATTGTTATTTCAGCAATCGTTTTTTTTATAAAGATGGTCATCTCAAACGTTAGCGGCAAACTTAGAAATCAGGTGCTCGACCGGATACTGCCTTTCTCAACGTATAAACAAATTGTGGGATCTATTTTTTTAAACAATCTGGCACTAATGTTGAAAAATGGCATCCCTTTAAATGATGGTCTCGGGATTATTTTATTAAACTCTAACCGATGGTTAAAGCACCATATAAACATTATGCGCGAGAATATGGCAACCGGACTCGGTTACGGTGAAGCGCTGAACACCGGATTATTTGGACCTGAAACGCTGCTGAATATTAGTTTGTACGCCGAATTACCATCATTTAATGAAGTACTGAGTTCCGTCTCGGCTAAATCCCGTGAACATGTTCAGGAATATATAAAAAGCTTATCCGGGGTATTGAAGTCACTCTCCACGTTGATACTGGGAGGATGTGTAATTTGGGTTTTTGCTGCCCTTTTCGCTCTGTCGGACACGCTGGGAAAAATGGGTTCGAGCGGCTCTTTTTAAAGGATTATACCATGAGAAAAATAACGCTTATTTTCGCAACACTCTGTTTGCTGCCGATCAGTGCATTCTCTGCAACGATACCTCAGGGTGGCGTTTTCAAATTTACTGAACCTGATGGGGGTGGCGGAGCCGCACAACCCCTGGACATGCCGCTGGCATTGCCTGTTGCCAATTTTTTTGGTTATGCCGTGAGTGGCAATTCTTATTATTACGATGAAAAAAGTTCCTCTCCGATCGCTGTTAATATTATGTATATCGAATCAGATGACATGCAAATCCCAGCATCACGCTTGCCAGAGATCACCGATGACAATTATGATTTTTCACAACATTATCTTCATTATGCGTCAGGTGATAAATACAGTTGGGTCAGCGGAGGTAAGGAAGGCGACTGGGGATTGCCCGTCATTAATGCAAAACCCTATACAAAAAATGATCCGTTTCCGGCGATTACCGCCTGTTCCGGAACACCGGCAACACTTAAAGAACAGCGTTACAAATGTAAGCCAGGCATGACTTCAGGGTCGCGCACACTTTCATTATATGATGAACTTCTTGATGTAGCGACAAAACAAAATAAGACCTTGTGGGTTGGCACGCTGGTTTTTCCACGCGCTTCTGCAGGTCCCGAAGGTTCTACCAGTAGTATCGGTACAGGTGGTGAGGGGCATGAATTAGTGGTTTATCTTCCGCACCGACATATGTCACTGATCCATCTGGAGGCGATATTACTGGAAGGAACGTCGGGTATGCATCAGGTACTCACTGCATGGACATTAGAAAGCAATGACGGCGAAAGCTTCACCTATTATAAAGGGCCTGAGGGTAACAGTCAGAGCCATTATCCCGCTCCAGCACTTGTCTCAACCGGAAACCCTGATGCGTATAATGGTTTCATGGGCATAGGATTACTGAACAAATACGAGAATGAATCTGTGCCTGTTATTGAAGTTGCTGCGATTCATACACGTATTGGAGGAGGTTTGAAATGGACAAGTCTTTGGTATGACGCATTGGGATGGGCACGTGGAGGAGATATTTTCATGTGTATGAACGGCGTGAAAGGTAAAAACTCAATAGATGATTATACTAATTTAGTGAAATTTGAAGATCCGGCTTCTTTTAAAAAAATCATAAAGCAGGGAAAAACCTATTCCCTTCCAGAGGGAAGGAAAGGATTTACTTTTGAAGAAATGTTTGACAAAAAACCGACATCTAATAATGCCTATATTTGTGACACCAACGGCACTCAATTATTTTCTTCACGTCTTACGGTCAATACGCCCGATGGCGGGCCTACTACGCAAACAGACTTTATGGAATTACATACTGACGTCACACCGCGATAAATAATTATCGAAATAGCATGAGATTATTATGATTACATTTTATCTGTGGTTTTATCCGTTCATGGCATTAATTTTCGGCCTGTTTATCGGCAGTTTTATTAATGTGTTAATTTACCGGTTACCGTTAATGATTTTTGCACAATGCGGCACTGAGCCTGATGCTGTCAAAGTCAGTCTCTGGTGGCCCCCCTCTCATTGCCCGGCATGTGGTGCGCGGGTTTTGAAGCGTGACAATATTCCAGTTCTGAGCTGGTTATGGCTTAAGGGAAAATGTCGCCATTGCGAAAGTGCAATTTCCGCACAGTATTTGATTTCCGAGGTCCTGTGCGCAATCGTCTTCACCGGCCTGGCAATTATTGCCCTGCCGCAGTTCACAGAAATTCAGATTTGCAGTTTCTTTCTGTATTTCTGTTTGCTCTACAGCTTGTCGGTGATTGATTTTCAGCATCTGATTTTGCCAGACAGTCTGGTGTCTTTACTGCTATGGAGTGGCTTACTCTGTTCAGTATCCGGTATCACCGATATCGAACCCCGCTCTGCTATTTTTGGCGCGGTGGCAGCATGGCTATTACTTTATGTCGTGATGGCGGCATATGAGAAATTGCGCGGGCGTGAAGGGCTGGGCTATGGCGATGTCAAACTGTTAGCTGCAATCACCGCCTGGCTGGGAATGGAAAAAATCCCGGAACTGATTATCGGGTCGGCGGCCTCAGGAATGATGGTGTATCTGCTCTGTACACTGCTGAACCAGCGCCGATCGCTGAATGAAGATAATCCCACCGCTGAAAAGCATTACATCCCTTTCGGCCCTTCAATCTGCATGGCCGGACTGGTGATATTTTTTATTGAGCAACTTTAAACTATGCACCGGACACTGCCTTTCCTGCTGCTCATTCCGTTGTTTGCACAGGCTGCTGGCAATGCAGCTGTCACGCTGGCATTGATTCATGCTACGCGTTCCGATTTGGAGGTGAATAATGATCATTTTTCTCCGACGACGCTGCTTACGACCAGAGAAGAGAAAACATCAGAAGCAAGTAAGCTGAACACTAGAAGCTCACCGATTCGCTACCCGCATTTTCTCTCGCCAATGAATATTCCTTTGCGGGTCACTTCCGCATTCAGTCTGCGCTGGCATCCCATCATGCAGCGTCTCTCCCGGCATGAAGGTACTGATTATGCAGCCCCGCTTTTAACACCGGTATTCGCCACGGAAAAAGGGATTGTCGTGGAAGCGATGTATCATCCCACCGCCGGAAATTACGTGGTAGTAAGCCACCCGCAGGGGTGGAGAAGCCGCTACCTGCATCTGACCAAACTAAAGGTTATCGCCGGACAGAAGATAGCACGTGGCGATATCCTTGCTTATTCAGGTAATACCGGACGCAGCACGGGGCCACATTTGCATTTTGAGTTGATATATCAGGGACAGGCAATGGACGCGGCGAAGCTGCTTTCATCTTCCGATGTTTCATACAGGCAAGCTGCCGACGTCAGTGTTTCGACAATTTCCGTACCGAAAATCATGCTGGTGACTGAAATAGCCGGTCAGGAAAAAGTGATGGTGAGGTATAACGGAAAAACAGTCTATGCCAGTACTGATCAGAGAGTTTTCGGCAATTATAAGGTGATCCTGAAGAATGGCAGGTACCGGTTACAAAAAATGTCCTGAAGAGAAAAAGGGGGCCAGCTCAAAGGAATGGACCCAACCATTGTTTTCACTGGAGTGGCGTTAATCGTTAAGATTCCCCGCCAATCCACACGGCATTTAAACAGATGCCGGAAGTATCACCGGCGTGTCCACGATTCTGTCTCTGAGCTGGTTGAATTCAGCTGCACTCTCAGACTGCGTGTTGATGACAAATACCGATACAGCCTCTGTCAGGCTCATTGCCTGCTCTTCAAGTGACACCGCGGCGGTCGCCGATTCCTGCACCAGCAGTGAGTTTTGCTGCGTCACTCCATCCATTTCTGTTACGGCAATGCCTATCTGATCAATACCGCGGCTTTGTTCATCAGATGCTGAGGCAATTTCCGACATAATGTCAGTCACCCGGGTAACGGCACGCACAATCTCATGCATAGTTTCACCCGCACTTTCCACCAGCTCAGAACCCGTGCCCACTTTATCAACTGAATCAATGATCAGCGTTTTAATTTGTTTCGCTGCTTCTGCACTGCGCTGGGCCAGATTTCGTACTTCACCCGCCACCACGGCAAATCCTCTCCCTTCTTCTCCTGCGCGCGCCGCTTCAACTGCGGCATTCAGCGCGAGAATATTGGTCTGAAACGCAATACTGTCGATAATATTGGTGATATCAGCAATTTTCTGCGAACTGCTGGCGATCTCCCCCATCGTCAGAACAACGTTATCCACTAATTTACCGCCGTGGCTGGCAATATCCGATGCATTGAGTGCAAGCTTGCTGGCCTGTGAAGCATTTTCGGCATTCTGTTTTACCGTTGCTGACAGCTCAACCATGCTGGCCGCCGTTTCTTCCAGAGCGACAGCCTGTTGTTCAGTACGTGATGAGAGGTCTTTGTTCCCCGTAGAAATATCAACCGCACCGCTGAGGATCACGCTAGCACTTGTACGCACATTGCCGACGGTTCGGGACAGCTCATCCTGCATATGACGAATTGTACTGACAAGCTGGTTTATTTCATTCGCGCAGTGAATGTCTATCGGGGTGTTTAGCTTCCCTGAGGCGATCAGACGGAGGCAATCAATCGCTTTATTCAGGGGTACAATGAGCGCGTTTTGGATGCCTTTCCAGACAACGACGGATATCGCGAGAACTACCACCAGTACACTCAGCGTAATCCAAATAGCTGTGTGGTATGACTGGTGACTATCCACCATTGCGTTTGCGAAATTGCTGTCGATTTGCGCGAGATATTGATCATATTCATCGCTAAATTCTTTCTGATATTTCCCTGTGGGCTGATTATTGGCGGCGGTAATATTCCCCTCTTTCATATAACCGAGAAGTTCAATCAAAGCACTGTGGAAGGCTTCATACTTTTGTTGAATTTCTGCCGAATTATTTCCGGCTCCCTTAGACTGTAATAAGTAGGAATTCCAATTATTTTCTGCGTCTTTAAGCGAATTACTGGCCAGATTAAGGACATCATCCACATCAATATCAGCATCGCCTTTTTGCCCATCCACAAGATATTGGATCGCGGCAATGCTGATACTACTCCGCGCATCCAAAAGGGCCACCCAGGTGTTGTTCAGAGAAGACTGCTGCTGACGGATAGTTTGTAAAGCGTTGAAATTTTCATTGTCATGCTTCAGCGACTTTAAGAACAACCCGGCAGACGTTAATTGCAGAAATCCAAATAAACAAACAATAACCATCAAACTCGTTACAATTTTCATGCGACTTAATAACATGTCCTCTTTCTTCCCTAATAAAAGAATCAATAAGAACAATATCGGTTTATTTCGATAAAACTTTTGCCGAATCTGATTTATTTAACTGAACATGACAAAACTTTGCAAAATTCTTAGGCAGGATTTAATCGTGATAAGTCTCTAAACCCGGCTGAACGCAAAATACCAGTGATATTTATATATAGATGGGAGTTTAAATGATGACGGGAAAAAGACGAAAGCCCGCGTAGTGTAAACTACGCGGGCTTTCTTTTGACGAGGGAGTTGACCGTTAAGCCGGGTTCTGTCGTGGACAGTCATTCGTCTAGGCCAGCAATCGCTCACTGGCTCAAGCAGCCTACCCGGGTTCAGTACGGGCCGTACCATGTGAACCCCTATTTGGCCTTGCTCCGGGTGGAGTTTACCATGCCACGAACTGTTGCCAGCCGCGCGGTGCGCTCTTACCGCACCCTTTCACCCTTACCTGATCCCACTTGCGCGGGCCATCGGCGGTTTGCTCTCTGTTGCACTTGTCGTAAGCTCGCGCTTCCCAGGCGTTACCTGGCACCCTGCCCTATGGAGCCCGGACTTTCCTCCCCTCCTTCTGTCTCCCCCGAAAGGGACGGCAAAGAAGCGGCGACTGTCTGGTCAACTCCGCGGCGGATAATAGGGTATTACGCCCTATTTGTCACCCTCTTGCTCATCAAGCGCGTATTTATACAACGCATTCTTTTTCACGCCGTGGATTTCCGCGGCCAGCGCGGCGGCTTTTTTCAGTGGCAGTTCTTTTTGCAGTAACGCCAGTGTGCGTAAGGCTTCCGCCGGTAACGCTTCGGTATCGAGTTTATGGCCTTCAACAATCAGCACCATTTCACCGCGTCTGCGCGTTTCAACTTCCTGTACCCAGGCCAGCAGTTCGCCCACAGGCGCACCGTGAATATTTTCCCAGGTTTTAGTCAGTTCGCGCGCCAGCACCACATAACGCTGCGGCCCCCACACTTCCACCATATCCTGTAAACTGTCGATCAGACGGTGAGTCGATTCGTAGAAAATCAACGTGCGCGGCTCTTCGATTAATGCCTGCAACGTATCTTTACGTGATTTGGTTTTGGCCGGCAGAAATCCTTCGTAACAGAAACGGTCAGAAGGCAAACCTGCGGCACATAATGCGGTGATCGCCGCACAGGCACCCGGTAACGGCACCACACGGATACCTGCCTCACGACAACGACGCACCAGATGGTAACCGGGATCGTTGATAAGTGGCGTACCGGCATCGGACACCAGCGCAATGGTCTGGCCTTCCTGCAATTTTGACAGCAAATGCTCGGCTTTCTGCTGTTCATTATGATCGTGCAGCGGGAACATTTTGGCGGTGATCGCGAAATGTTGCAGCAGCAATCCGGTATGGCGGGTGTCTTCTGCGGCAATCAAATCTACACTGTTCAGTACGGCCAGCGCGCGTTGGGTAATATCCCCTAAATTGCCAATTGGCGTCGGTACGATATACAGCGTTGAGGCAGAAATATCTGCTTGATCGTCTTGATTCATTGTTTCATCCGGATTGCCGATTTAATATTGAGCATCTTGAAAAAACATCACTGGAAACTGAATGCCTTCCTCAATGACCTTTCGTACCCGTTCGGGACGTTTACTCCCTGCCATTATCGTGGCTATGCTTCTCGCCAGCTGTTCCGGTCAGGCACCACAGGCGCCGACAGAAAGTGTCCAGGGTGCAGCGTCCGGCAGCTCTGACTATTATCTGCAACAGGCACAGCAAAGCGGTGATGATAACAAGGCTGACTGGCAATTGCTTGCAGTGCGTGCCCTGATACGTGAAGGCAAAGTGCCGCAGGCCGCTGAACAACTGGCAAAAGTACCGCAAAATCTGACCGCCGCACAAACTCTCGAGCAACAACTGACCAGCGCGGAAGTACAGGTTGCGCAGAAAAACGTTCAGGCCGCGGCCACCAGCCTGAGCAAGATAGACCCGACCAATCTGACCAACGATCAGAAAGCGCGTTACTACCAGGCGCAAATTGATGCCAGCCAGGGACGCACCAGTCTCGGACTGATCCGCGCATATATCGCACAGGAACCGCTGTTGCAGGGCAAACTGCATCAGGACAATATTGACGAGAGCTGGACCGCGCTGACGCAAATGTCCGCGCAGGACGTCAACAGTATTGTGATTAATGCTGATGAAAACACGTTGCAGGGATGGCTGGATTTACTGAGCGTCTGGCAGAGTAACAAGCAGGATCCTGATCTGCTGAAAGCCGGAATCAAAGACTGGCAGCGTCGTTATCCGGTAAATCCGGCAGCGAAAACCCTGCCGACTCAGCTGAATAATGTGCTGAGCTTCCAGCCAGCCTCTACCGGCAAAATTGCGCTTTTCCTGCCGATGAGCGGTCCGGCGCAGGTTTACGGGAATGCGATTTCGCAAGGTTTCAACGCGGCAATGAACGGTCAGTTGAGCCAGCCAGTACCGCAAGCCGCGCCGGCTGATCCGAATGCACAGACACAACCACCGGCAGACCCGAACGCCGCGGTGAGTACTTCCGCGCCGGATGCCAGCCAGCCGCAAACCGATGCTGCTCAGGCTCAGCCGGCTGCAACACCAGCTGCGCCAGCGCCTGTTGCCAGCAGCAATGCGCAGGTGAAAGTCTATGACACCAACGGTCAGCCCCTGGCAGCGCTTCTGACACAGGCTCAGCAGGATGGCGCCACACTGGTTGTCGGACCGCTGCTCAAAGATCAGGTCAACGAACTCTCTTCAGATCAGACTCCGCTGAATGTTTTAGCGCTTAATCAGCCAGAAACTGAGAAAAACAGCCCGAATATCTGTTACTTTGCGCTCTCGCCGGAAGACGAGGCACAGGATGCTGCACGCCACATGTGGTCTGAGCAGAAACGGTTGCCGTTGTTACTGGTTCCGCGTGGCAACTTCGGCGACCGTATCGCACAGGCTTTTGCTAACGAGTGGCAGAAACTGGGCGGCGGCACCGTTCTGAAACAAGGTCTCGGTTCAGGCAGCGAATTGCGTTCTTCTATCGGCAGCGGTATCCGTCTGACCGGTACACCGGTCATCGCCACTGATGCCGCCGCGCCGGCACAAGCGCAGGGCGTGACGATTGGTGGCATTACCATCCCGGCTCCGCCGACAGATGCCCAGATTACGCAAGGCAGCACCGGTGGCAGCGTGGATTCCGTTTACGTGGTGGCGACGCAGAGCGAACTGACGCTGATTAAACCGATGCTGGATCTGGCCGTAAATGGTCGCGTACATCCTTCCGTATACGCAAGTTCCCGCAGCTATCAGGCAGGTGCCGGCCCGGACTATCGTCTGGAAATGGAAGGCGTGCAGTTCAGCGATATTCCATTGCTGGCGGGCGGTAACCCGGCGCTGATGCAGCAGGCCACCGCAAAATTTGGTAATGACTATTCGCTGGTTCGCCTCTACGCGATGGGGATTGATGCCTGGAGTCTGGCAAATCATTTCTCGCAGATGCGCACCCTGCCTGGCTTCCAGGTTTCCGGCAGCACCGGCGACCTGAGTGCCAATGAGAATTGTGTTATCCATCGCAAACTGCCTTGGCTGCAATACCGTCAGGGCTCGCTGGTGCCGGTTTCTTCATAAAAGAAACCCGGCCGCGCCGCTGAGACGGGAACGTCCAGCCATAACAAGTACAAGGACGTACTGATGAACTCTTTTTTATCTAAAACGCGGGCATGCGGCGATAAGTACGAAGCCTTTGCCCGTCGTTATCTTGAAAGAGCCGGGTTAATCTTCGTGGCGGCCAACGTGGCCTGCCGTGCAGGTGAGATTGACCTCATCATGCGTGACCAGCAGACCTGGGTGTTTGTAGAAGTCCGCTACCGGCGTAACGCTGATTTTGGCGGTGCGGCGGCCAGCGTGACCGTTCCAAAACAGCAGCGCCTGTTACGCGCGGCGTCTTTCTGGCTTGCAGGAAAGAATGCAAGCTTTGACACATCATCTTGCCGTTTTGATGTTTTTGCCATCACCGGCAGCCAGGTAGAATGGCTGCGTGATGCATTCAATGCGGAATAAATATTACGACGACTGACTGGACGAAAACCCGTGCTGGATAGAATCAAAGTCTGCTTTACAGAAAGTATTCAAACTCAGATTGCAGCGGCAGAAGCCTTGCCTGACGCGATTTCACGCGCCGCGATGACGTTGGTGCAATCGCTGCTCAACGGCAATAAAATTCTGTGCTGCGGCAACGGCACCTCTGCGGCGAATGCTCAGCATTTTTCCGCCAGTCTGATTAATCGTTTTGAAACTGAACGTCCGAGCCTTCCTGCAATCTCACTATGTGCAGATAACATTGTGCTGACCGCGATTGCTAACGATCGTCTGCATGAAGAAATCTATGCCAAACAGGTTCGCGCCTTAGGTCAGGCGGGTGATGTTCTGCTGGCTATTTCTACCCGCGGCAACAGCCGTGATATTGTCAAAGCCGTTGAAGCAGCGGTGACCCGCGATATGACGATTGTCGCATTGACGGGTTATGACGGCGGCGAACTGGCGGGTTTACTGGGGCCTCACGATGTTGAGATCCGTATTCCCTCCCATCGCAGCGCCCGTATTCAGGAAATGCATATGCTCACAGTTAACTGTCTCTGTGACCTGATAGATAATACGCTGTTCCCACACCAGGACGATTAAGGAGATCCAATGAAGGCGAGTCCTCTCTTTGCTGTATTGTTAAGCGCCCTTCTGTTACAAGGCTGTGTTGCAGCCGCCGTGGTTGGTGTGGCTGGCGTGGCCACCAAAACGACCACTGACCCGCGTACCGTGGGCACTCAGGTTGATGACAGCACTCTGGAAGCGCGTGTTTCCAATGCCATCAGTAAAGACAAACAGCTGAAAGATGAAGCCCGTATTGTGGCGACTGCCTATCAGGGTAAAGTTCTGCTGACTGGCCAGGCTCCGACTCCGGACATGGCTGCCCGCGCCAAACAGATTGCTGTGGGTGTAGACGGTGCGACAGAAGTGTATAACGAGATCCGTACAGGCAAGCCAGTCAGTATGGGCACTGCTTCAACGGATACGTGGATCACCACCAAAGTTCGCTCTCAGTTGCTGACCAGCGATTCGGTGAAATCCTCTAACGTGAAAGTGACCACTGAAAACGGTGAAGTCTTCCTGCTGGGTCTGGTCACTCAGGAAGAAGGTAAATCGGCGGCAGGCATTGCGGCGGGTATCAGCGGTGTTAAACACGTCACTACGGCGTTTACCTACGTTAAATAATGGCGTGAACGCAATAACGAAAAAGGACAGCTCAGGCTGTCCTTTTTTTATTCCTCAAAAACGTCAGGGGCTAATGAAGCTTATGCTCTTGCAGGAAAGACTCACCGCCCAGCTGGCTCATCTGGCGCAGTATCCACTGCTGGCGACGCAGCACATAAGCGGAAGGCGCATTCACTTTGTACAGGTGCGGATTAGGCAACACTGCTGCCAGCAACGCCGCCTGAGAAGCCGTAAGGCGGCTGGCAGGTTTATGGAAGAAATGCTGCGACGCCTGCTCCACACCAAATACGCCGTCACCAAATTCCACGATATTCAGATACACAGTGAGTATCCGGCGTTTGGTCCACACCGTTTCAATACCGACGGTCAGGCCCGCTTCAAGCCCTTTTCTCACCCAACTGCGGCCATCCCAAAGGAACAGGTTCTTGGCAGTCTGCTGGGATAACGTAGAAGCACCGCGCATTTTGCCGCCATCTTTATCCAGAACGGACTGGATTGCATCCACATCAAAACCCCAGTGCTCAGGGAATTTCTGATCTTCAGCAGCCATCACTGCAAGCGCCATTGGTGAGGAAATCTCACTCATCGGCACCCAGTCTGAATGTGCGACATAGCCAAAATCACCAGTCAGCCAGGCCGAAACCTGCCGCTCCACCATGACTGCGGAGAAAGGGACCGGCAGAAATGAAAAAAGAAGAATGCCCGCTACCCATAAGCAGAGTAACAGTATCAGCGCACGTTTCAGCCATAAGACTGGCTTGCGCAAAAGGCCCTTTCGAGTAATTTTATTCATTTAGTGCTTTCCACAACACATCCGACCATCTAATCAATCTCGAGAATAACCTGCAAGATCAGGCTAGCGAAATGCAGATTAATAGTGCTAACAATTGAGCAATAAAAATGAAACTTTTGCTTACATTCAGAGCAGAAAATTCCTATTTAACCACTACCATCAAGGAGTTCCGGAAAACCGCCTGAAATTCCTGCTTTTTTTATGCTGATGCATTTTTAAGCGATAAAGTAAAATACTTGTGAATAGATACACAAAAAATACGTAAGTCATACTTATGAATAGCAATTGAGAAAGTGAATAAATTCTCATCGATTATTCCACATCCAGCGAACCCCCTAAGCCAAATCCGCCACCTGTAAACCATAACAAATCAGCAGTATGTACGTCTTTTTCACAGACAAAAAATCCAGTAACCTAAGTGAAATTTTTTCATTTGAAATAAATTTCAGATCTCTTTTGGCTCCGAAAATAGCATTTCAGAAAAAATCACACATAAACGATGAATTACAGTCACTTGCCAGTGATTTTGCATTTTAGACAACCGGTTTCATAGCCGTTTACATTGCAAAATCACTGGCTAAACGGCCTGTGATTGTTCACTTCCATAAGTAAAATTGCATGTCACCAGTACAACATCAGTAGGGTTCATTTGTATTCTGTCAAAAATCCTGCGATAAAGGCTTGATGTTTTGTATAGACAAAGACTAATCTACATCACAGTTTTTAATGAATGTTGTAACAGTTCTGCTTATATTTGTTATGTTGATTGCTACAGGATGTATTAGACTTTAAGACTGAATTCCAAGACCTGCGAAAACCGAACCCTAAAAACTATCGTGGGTTACCTCTTTCCCTGGTGTTGGCGCAGTATTCGCGCACCCCGGCCTCGGCTGGGGTTATTTTTTTTCAGCGTTTGCCGTCCAGTCGCGTAACACTTTGATGTCATTGCGCCACTCGGCCTTCAGCTCATCAATCCATTCCTGTACGTTATCCCACCAAGCCGGCAGCGTCGGGGTCTGAATCTGTTGCGCCAGTTGCTGTAAATGCTTCAGGCCAACGGAACCCGCAGCGCCTTTGATTTTGTGCCCTTCCTCTGCAATGCCTTTTTGGTCGCGCGCCGTCATGTTTGAATCGAGAACCGCGAGATAACCCGGCATCATCTTTTCAAACATATCTGCACTTTGATAAATCAGTTTCGCGCCCACCAGATCGATGTACTGCTCAAGCATGGCGGTATCAAGCAACGATTCGCTGTCTTTCATCACTACAGGCTCCTTTTCTGAAACGGAAACTTCAGGCTGATGATCCCAAAACTGCTGGATCATCGCAGTCAGCGCGGAAACAGACAGCGGCTTGCTCAGCACGTCGTCCATTCCTGCATCAAGATATTCTTTTTTGTCTTTCAACACGTTCGCCGTCAGCGCAATCAGCGGCGGCAGATGCTTACCGGCGTAATCGGTGCGTAACGTACGGGCGATATCCAGACCGGTCATATCCGGCAGCTGAATATCCAGCAAGACCAGATCAAACTCGTCAGGATCAAACATCTCCAGCGCGTCGTGCCCGTTCATGGCCACTTCTACGCTGTTGCCCAGTTTCTCCAGCACCGAACGCGCCACGATGACGTTCAGCTCGATATCTTCCACCAGCAGCACATGCAGCGCCGGGAGTGGCATATCTTCTTCTTCGTCCACCTGTTCTGCCGGTGCATCCAGTTTAGGCGCTCGCACGGTGAGCGTGAAGCTGGAGCCCTGACCCGGCACGCTGCTGACAGTAATATCGCCGCCCATCGTCTGCGCCAGACGTTTGGATACCGCCAGCCCGATGCCCGTACCGGTCGCCGGTTTGCCGCCGTTCTGATCTTTCACCTGATAATACATGGCGAAAATTTTGTCCTGCTCGTCCTGCGGGATCCCCATCCCGGAATCGCGCACCACAAAACGCAGCATATCGTTCGGCTCGTAATGGACGCTCAGGACAATTTCGCCTTCACGGGTGAACTTGACGGCATTGCCGATCAGGTTCCACAAGATCTGGCGCAGGCGCGTGCCATCCGTGGTGATGCTGCGCGGCAGCGGCAGATCCGGTTCCATCACAAACTTCAGCCCTTTCGGCTGCGCCAGCAGACCGGAGAGGTTTTCCAAATCTGACAGGAATTCCGTGAAATCCACCGGCTGATTATCGAGCTGCACTTTGCGGCGCTCGATTTTGTCCATTTCGATAATGTCGTTGAAGATATTGCCGAGGGTGATCGCACTGACGTGAATCGTTTTCAGATAGCTGTGCTGTTCTTTGTCCAGCTCGGTATCGAGCAGAATGCGGCTCAGCCCGACAATGCCGTTAAGCGGCGTACGCAGCTCGTGGCTGATCGTGGAAATAAAGGTGGTCTTCTCACGGCTGGCATTCTCTAACGCATCCTGATAGCGCTTACGCTCGGTAATATCGCGTCCAAAGCCCATCAGGCCATGTCGTTTACCGATACGGTCATAGAACGGCACTTTGCGCAGTTCAAAGCAGGCTTTACGCCCGTCCGGATAGACCAGCCATTGTTCGTACGTCAGGGAAACGTTGTGACGGAATACCTTCTCGTCCGTTTCGACCACTTTCTCGGCGATGTCCGGAGTATAGACGTCGTTAGGGGTGAGGCCGACCAGCTGCTTCTCGCTTTTACCGGTCAGCAGTTCCATCGCCCGGTTACAGCCGGAGAATTCTTTGTCTTCGTTGCGGTAATACACCAGATCTGGTGAGGCATCGAGGAAAGAGCGTAATAATGCAGATTGCTGGCTCAGTTCGATCTGCGCCTGTTCGCGGTGGTGCATTTCCAGTTTCAGCTTATCGACCACTGCCAGACGCGCTTCTTCCGCTTTCACACGGTCGGCGATTTCCTGATTCAGTTGGGTAATGTTGTCTTTGAGCTGCTGATTCAGTTCGAGGTCGCGGTGACGCATCTCTTCCAGCTTATCCACCAGACGCGCTAAACGCTGACGCGACTCTTCGAGCTGCTCGACCACCACCGACAGGAAGTAGACTGCCCAGGGCGTGATCAGCAAACCAAAGAAGATGGAACGAACGACGTCGATACTTTCCACCTGCCCGCGCAGGAGCATGGTGACGGCCATCTGGACAATCATCGCCAGCACCACCAGCGCAGACGCCAGCAGCAGTGAGAATCTCACCAGCCCCAGCTTGACCATCAGATCGACATAATACTGCGCTAAAACCCGGATTTGCTTCATAACGGTTCCCTTAAAACGAAGACGCCTGAATCATACCGCAAAACCTACCCGGCGTGATGGCGGGGTCATCATTGAGCGTGAAGTTTGTGAGATGCACCGTACAAGGGCTGGTCATGGTGCAATGCAGGAAATAAGGGCAGAGTTATTGACTATTTTGCAGGGTGATATTATTAATATCGGCCGGCTTTATCAGGCTGATAAAGTCGCCAAATGCCCTGTGGCTAACATCTTTTCCTTTAATCCTCCGAATTCTTTCCTTCTCGGCGCTTTTCGCGCAGGCATAACTATTCATTATTACTGCAAATAAAGTCATTCCCGGCAATATGAATAATTCTTATTACAAACCCCGCTCATACACATTATTACTGTCACGTTAAAAACAGTGACAAACCGCATGCCCGCAGTGTTTTCCAGTATAAAATACTGGTAATTAAGCACCTGCCAGCACGGTGCGGAGATCTGAAGCTTTTCCTATAGTGAGTCAGCTCACACTTTGCACGCTTTACCACACCGATATAATGCCATTAAAAAGGCAATCTAATTTTTATATATCAATGAGTTAAACTCTTTTATATCACTTTTAATATAAGTTAATTCGCCATTTGACCTGATGGGGCTTTCTCGCTAAGTTGGGAGTCCGCTGGAAGCAATCTCGACGGGTGAGCAACTCGTCATATTTATGCAGTAATTGAAGACTCCCTCATTAAAACAAGTCAACCACCACTTGTGAGAACCATCACGAGAGGCCTTTGACGGAGATGTCCGGGCAATCAACGCACCGCAAGAGTGCGCGAAATTGCGGACAAACTCTGTGAATAAGACCGCTCGCGATTGGTGTGAGAGTCTCGCAGAGCCTGGGGAGGTTCACGTTATGTTGTACGATAAATCCCAAGAGAGGGACAACTGTGGTTTCGGCCTGATCGCCCATATAGAAGGCGAACCTAGCCATAAGGTCGTGCGTACTGCAATTCATGCACTGGCCCGTATGCAACACCGTGGCGCGATCCTTGCTGACGGCAAGACCGGCGACGGCTGTGGCCTTCATTTACAGAAACCTGATCGCTTCTTCCGCATGATTGCCGAAGAACGTGGCTGGCGTCTGGCGAAAAACTACGCCGTGGGCATGTTGTTCCTCAGCAAAGATGAAAAAGAAGCTGAGGCGAGCCGCCGCATTGTAGAAGAAGAATTGCAAAACGAGACGCTGTCCGTGGTGGGCTGGCGTGACGTTCCGACCAATCCGGACGTACTCGGTGAAATCGCGCTTTCCTCCCTGCCTCGTATCGAACAAATTTTTGTCAACGCGCCTGCCGGTTGGCGTCCGCGTGACATGGAGCGCCGCCTGTATATGGCGCGCCGCCGCATTGAGAAACGCATTCAGGATAAAGACTTCTATGTGTGCAGTTTCTCCAACGTGGTCACGATCTATAAAGGCCTGTGTATGCCTGCGGATCTGCCACGCTTCTATTTAGATCTGGCCGACCTGCGTCTGGAATCAGCCATCTGCCTGTTCCACCAACGTTTTTCAACCAACACGGTTCCGCGCTGGCAACTGGCTCAACCTTTCCGCTATCTGGCGCACAATGGTGAAATCAACACCATCACCGGTAACCGTCAGTGGGCGCGTGCCCGTGCATACAAATTTAAAACGCCGCTGATCCCCGATTTGCAGGACGCATCGCCTTTCGTCAACGAAACCGGTTCGGATTCCAGCTCGCTGGATAACATGCTGGAACTTTTCCTGGCCGGCGGGATGGATTTGCTGCGCGCGATGCGTTTACTGGTACCGCCAGCCTGGCAGCAAAACCCGGATATGGACGATGACCTGCGGGCGTTCTTCGACTTTAACTCCATGCACATGGAGCCTTGGGACGGTCCGGCCGGTATCGTGATGTCAGACGGCCGTTACGCCGCCTGTAACCTCGACCGTAACGGTCTGCGCCCTGCGCGTTATGTCATCACCAAAGATAAGCTGATCACCTGTGCCTCCGAAGTCGGGATCTGGGATTATCAGCCGGACGAAGTGGTCGAAAAAGGCCGCGTCGGACCGGGCGAACTGATGGTGATCGACACCCGCAGCGGCAAGATCCACCACTCCGCGGAAACCGATAACGACCTGAAAGGCCGCCATCCTTATAAGCAATGGATGGAGAAAAACGTTCAGCGTCTGGTGCCGTTCGAAGACCTGCCGGAAGATCAGGTCGGCAGCCGCGAGATGGAAGACACATTACTGGAAACGTTCCAGAAACAGTTCGGCTATAGCAGCGAAGAACTCGATCAGATCATCCGCGTACTGGGTGAAAACGGTCAGGAAGCCGTCGGCTCAATGGGCGACGACACGCCATTCGCCGTGCTTTCCAGCCGTCCGCGTATTGTATATGACTACTTCCGTCAGCAGTTTGCGCAGGTCACCAACCCGCCAATCGATCCGCTGCGTGAAGCGCACGTGATGTCTCTGGCGACCAGCATTGGCCGCGAGATGAACGTGTTCTGCGAAGCCGAAGGTCAGGCGCACCGTCTGAGCTTTAAATCGCCAATTCTGCTGTGGTCTGACTTTAAACAGCTCACCACGCTCGACAGCAAACACTATCGCGCTGAAACGCTGGATCTGACTTACGATCCGAGCGAACAAAACATGGAGCAATTCGTCCAGAAACTCTGTGACGAAGGCGAACAGAAAGTGCGTAACGGCGCGGTTCTGCTGGTGCTGTCTGACCGCAATATCGCGCCGAACCGTCTGCCACTGCCTGCGCCAATGGCCGTCGGCGCGCTGCAACTGCGTCTGGTTGAGAAAAGCCTGCGCTGCGATGCCAACATCATTGTTGAAACCGCCAGTGCCCGCGACCCGCACCATTTCGCCGTACTGATTGGTTTCGGTGCGACCGCGGTTTACCCGTATCTGGCCTACGAGACGCTGGCCAAACTGGTCGATACGCAGGTTATCGAGAAGAAATACCGTGAAGTGATGCTGAACTACCGTAACGGCATCAACAAAGGTCTGTACAAGATCATGTCCAAAATGGGCATCTCAACCGTCGCCTCTTACCGCTGCTCAAAACTGTTTGAAGCAGTCGGTCTGGCGAAGGATCTGTGCAACACCTGTTTCAACGGCGTGGTCAGCCGTATCGGCGGTGCCGGTTACAGCGATTTCGAACAGGATTTGCTGAACCTGTCCAAACGTGCGTGGCTGAAACGCAAAACACTGGATCAGGGCGGCCTGCTGAAATTTGTCCACGGCGGCGAATATCACTCCTATAACCCGGACGTGGTCACTACCCTGCAAGCCGCAGTGAACAGTGGTGATTACGACGATTACAAAAAGTACGCCAAACTGGTTAATGAACGTCCGGTTGCGACATTGCGTGACCTGCTGAAAGTGACACCAAAAGGTCAGCCAATCCCTGTGGATCAGGTTGAACCGGCGGAAGGTTTGTATACCCGTTTCGATACCGCAGCGATGTCTATCGGTGCGTTAAGCCCGGAAGCGCATGAGTCTCTGGCTGAAGCGATGAACAGCATCGGCGGACGCTCTAACTCCGGCGAAGGCGGCGAAGATCCTGCGCGTTACGGCACCAATAAAGTGTCCCGTATCAAACAGGTGGCTTCCGGTCGTTTCGGTGTGACACCGGCGTATCTGGTGAATGCTGACGTTATTCAGATTAAAGTCGCACAGGGTGCAAAACCAGGCGAAGGTGGTCAGTTGCCGGGTGACAAAGTGACGCCGTACATCGCGAAACTTCGTTATTCCGTGCCGGGCGTGACCCTGATTTCTCCACCTCCGCACCACGATATCTATTCTATCGAGGATCTGGCACAGCTGATTTTCGACCTGAAACAGGTCAACCCGAAAGCGATGATTTCGGTGAAACTGGTGTCTGAACCGGGCGTCGGCACTATCGCGGTCGGTGTGGCGAAAGCCTATGCGGATCTCATCACTATTGCCGGCTACGATGGCGGCACCGGCGCAAGCCCGCTGTCCTCGGTGAAATACGCCGGTTGTCCATGGGAACTGGGTCTGGTGGAAACACAACAGGCACTGGTCGCCAACGGCCTGCGCCACAAAATCCGTCTGCAGGTGGATGGCGGTCTGAAAACGGGTCTCGACATCATCAAGGCCGCGATTCTGGGTGCAGAAAGCTTCGGTTTCGGTACCGGACCGATGGTCGCGCTGGGTTGTAAATACCTGCGTATTTGTCACCTGAACAACTGCGCAACAGGCGTGGCAACCCAGGACGACAAACTGCGTCGCAACCATTATCACGGCCTGCCAGAACGCGTAGTGAACTACTTCAAGTTCATCACGCAGGAAACCCGTGAAATCATGGCCGAACTGGGCGTCAGCCAGCTGGTGGATCTGATTGGTCGCACCGATTTGCTGACTGAGCTGGACGGTTTCACCGCCAAGCAAAACAATCTCGACCTTTCTGCGATGCTGGCGACTGCCACGCCGCATGAAGGCAAAGCGGTGTACTGCACCGAAAGCAACCCGGCGTTCGACAAGGGTCAGCTTAACAAAGACATTCTGGAACAGGCCGCGCCGCACATCGATTCTAAGCAGAGCAAAGCGTTCTACTTTGATATCCGCAACACTGACCGCTCTGTGGGTGCAATGTTGTCAGGTGCAATTGCTGAGAAACATGGCGATCAAGGCATGGCGGCTGATCCGGTGCGTATTAACTTCAACGGTACCGCGGGCCAGAGCTTCGGCGTCTGGAACGCAGGCGGCGTCGATTTAATGCTGACCGGCGACGCGAACGACTACGTGGGCAAAGGCATGGCCGGTGGCCGCATTGCCATCCGTCCACCAATCGGTTCAGCGTTCCGCAGCCACGAAGCCAGCATCATCGGTAACACCTGTCTGTACGGCGCAACCGGCGGCAAGTTGTTTGCAGCGGGTCGTGCGGGTGAACGCTTCGCAGTGCGTAACTCCGGTGCGATCACTGTCGTCGAAGGCATTGGCGATAATGGTTGTGAATACATGACCGGCGGCATTGTGTGTGTGCTGGGTCGTACCGGCGTCAACTTTGGCGCAGGCATGACCGGCGGTTTCGCTTACGTTCTTGATGAAGACGGCGAATTCCGCAAACGTGTTAACCCGGAACTGGTTGAAGTCCTGGAAGTGGCCGAACTGGCTATCCATGAAGAGCATCTGCGCGGTTTGATCATCGAACACGTACAGTTGACCGCATCGACCCGTGGTGAAGAGATTTTGGCGAACTGGCCGGAATGGGCGCCTAAATTTGCCCTGGTAAAACCGAAGTCCAGTGATGTCAAAGCATTGTTGGGTCACCGTAGTCGTTCCGCAGCTGAGCTGCGGGTACAAGCGCAGTAAGAGGTTAAGATGAGTCAAAACGTTTATCAATTTGTCGACTTACAGCGTGTTGATCCGCCGAAAAAAGCGCTGAAGATCCGTAAAATTGAGTTTGTGGAAATTTACGAGCCGTTCTCAGCAACTCAGGCCGCATCTCAGGCAGACCGCTGTTTGTCCTGTGGTAACCCTTACTGCGAATGGAAATGCCCGGTTCACAACTACATTCCGAACTGGCTGAAGCTGGCGAACGAAGGTCGCATCATGGAAGCCGCCGACCTCGCGCACCAGACCAACAGCCTGCCGGAAGTCTGCGGACGCGTTTGCCCGCAGGACCGTCTGTGCGAAGGTTCCTGCACCCTGAACGATGAGTTCGGTGCGGTGACCATCGGTAATATCGAGCGCTACATCAACGACAAAGCCATCGAGATGGGCTGGCGTCCGGATATGTCTCACGTGCAGCCAACCGGCAAACGTGTAGCGATCATCGGTGCAGGTCCGGCAGGTCTGGCTTGTGCGGACGTGCTGACCCGTAACGGTGTGAAAGCGGTGGTTTACGATCGCCATCCGGAAATCGGCGGCCTGCTGACTTTCGGTATTCCGGCCTTCAAGCTGGAAAAATCAGTGATGACCAAGCGTCGCGAAATCTTCACTGAGATGGGTATCGAGTTCCAGCTCAATACCGAAGTCGGCAAAGACATCACCATTGATGCGCTGCTGGCGGAATACGATTCTGTATTCCTCGGCGTTGGCACTTATCAGTCCATGCGCGGTGGTCTGGCGAACGAAGATGCGCCGGGCGTGTACGATGCCCTGCCGTTCCTCATCGCTAACACCAAGCAGCTGATGGGCTATGATGACAGCCAGGAAGAGCCTTACGTGACGATGGACAAGAAACGCGTCGTGGTGCTGGGCGGTGGTGATACCGCAATGGACTGCGTGCGTACGTCAATTCGTCAGGGCGCAACCCATGTGACCTGTGCGTACCGTCGTGATGAAGAGAACATGCCGGGCTCGCGTCGTGAAGTGAAGAATGCGCGCGAAGAAGGTGTGGATTTCAAATTCAACCTGCAACCGCTGAGCATTGAACTGAACGATTCAGGCCGCGTATGTGGCGTGCGTATGGCGCGTACCGAGCTGGGCGCTCCGGATGCACATGGCCGCCGTCGTGCAGAAATCGTGGCGGGTTCCGAACATGTGATGGAAGCGGATGCCGTGGTGATGGCGTTTGGTTTCCGCCCACATAAAATGGAATGGCTGGCAGCCCATGACGTCGAGCTGGACACGCAGGGACGTATCGTAGCCCCTGAAGGCAGCGACAACGCCTTCCAGACCAGCAACCCGAAAATCTTCGCCGGTGGCGATGCGGTTCGCGGTTCCGATCTGGTCGTCACGGCGATTGCCGAAGGCCGTAAGGCAGCAGAAGGCATCATGAACTTCCTCGAAGTCTGATCCGGTCTGTCGTAAAAACGGGGCTGCCAGCGATGGCAGCCCCGTTTTTTTTAACCGAACGCAATCAGTACAGGCGAAATGAGAGGCCCATGATTCAGGGTAATAAAAAACCCCGCGAACATCGCAGGGTTTAAGCATGAAACCGGGCTGAATCGGGTTGTTATTTCACAACACGCAATGCCGGGCGACCACCGCGTGGCGGAGTCGGCGGCTCATCATCCGGATCTTCTTCAGCCACATCCGGCAAATCGCCATCAATGACTGACATGGTCGGCTCTGTCGGCTCATCCGCGCTCAGGTCGCCATCAAAGGCGCCTTCAGCTTCATAAGCAGGTTCAGGTTCGAACATGGTACCGGCACCGTTTTCACGGGCGTAAATCGCCAGAACGGCAGCGATCGGTACAAATACGTTACGCGGCACGCCGCCAAAACGGGCGTTAAAGCGTACATCATCGTTACCCAGTTCGAGATTGCCGACAGCACGCGGCGCTACGTTCAGAACGATTTGTCCGTCACGCGCAAACTCCATCGGCACCATCACGCCAGGCATCGTCACGTCAACCACCAGATGCGGGGTTAACTGGTTGTCGAGCAACCAGTCATAAAAAGCCCGCAGCAGATAGGGGCGACGCGGAGACATGTCGGTCATCTCCATACCTTAGCCTCGGGTATGCAAACGCATTTCGCGCTCTGCTTCGGTCAGGGAAGCCAGGAAAGCATCACGTTCGAAGACGCGGGTCATATAGCCTTTCAGCTCTTTAGAACCAGCACCTGACAGCTCAATGCCCAGCTCTGGCAAACGCCACAGCAGCGGAGCCAGGTAGCAATCGACCAGGCTGAACTCTTCGCTTTTGAAGTAAGGCATGTACGAGAAGATTGGCGCAATCGCCAGCAGCTCTTCACGCAGTTGCTTACGCGCAGCGTCCGCTTCAGTCGCAGAACCTTGCTCGACCTGACGCATCAGCGAATACCAGTCGTTTTCGATGCGGTGCATCATCAGACGGCTCTCACCACGGGCAACCGGATAAACCGGCATCAGCGGTGGATGCGGGAAACGCTCATCAAGATATTCCATGATGATGCGGGATTCGAACAGGGTCAGCTCACGATCAACCAGCGTCGGTACAGTGCGGTAAGGGTTGAGGTCAATAAGATCCTGCGGCAGGTGATCCATCTCAACCTGCTCGATCTCGACACTGACACCTTTTTCCGCCAGTACGATACGTACTTGATGGCTAAAAATGTCGGTCGGGCCGGAAAACAGCGTCATTACCGAACGTTTGTTGGCAGCGACAGCCATGAAAACCTCCAAGTTTATCTAGAATATTACAGCGAGTTATCGCCAGCCTGCAGTTTTTGTCCCGTAGTTTCATAGACAACCATCGGCAAGGCGAACCCAGCCAGGAAGCGCGGCAACGTCAACTGCTCGGCGAATAGGCACAAAAGTGTGTGATAGTTTACCAGATTTTACGCGGGCTGTGGTGGACGGTGAGACGATTTCGTGGGGAATTGTGTGTCAGGAGATCATTTCGCCTGCGATTGCTGAAAAAAAGGCATAAAAAAACCCGGTGAAGCACCGGGTTTTTGACGCTGATTTTCGTGCCGAAGCACTGAGCTGCAAAGCAGCAGAAAATTAACGTTTGGAGAACTGAGGACGACGACGTGCTTTACGCAGACCGACTTTCTTACGTTCAACCTGACGAGCATCACGAGTAACGAAGCCAGCTTTACGCAGTTCGCCACGAAGATTTTCGTCATATTCCATCAGTGCACGGGTAATACCGTGACGGATAGCACCAGCTTGACCGGAGATACCACCACCTTTAACGGTGATGTACAGGTCGAATTTCTCAACCATGTCGACCAGTTCCAGTGGTTGACGAACTACCATGCGGGCAGTTTCACGACCAAAGTACTGTTCCAGGCTACGCTGGTTAATTACGATGTTACCACTACCCGGTTTGATGAAAACACGAGCGGCGGAGCTTTTGCGGCGACCAGTGCCGTAGTATTGATTTTCAGCCATTGCCTATAATCCCGAATTAAATGTCAAGAACTTGCGGTTGTTGCGCCGCATGAGTGTGCTCGTTACCCGCGTAAACTTTCATTTTGCGGTACATTGCACGACCCAGCGGGCCCTTTGGCAACATGCCTTTAACCGCGAGTTCGATCACGCGTTCAGGACGGCGAGCGATCATCTCTTCAAAGGTCGCTTGCTTGATACCACCGATGTGGCCGGTGTGATGGTAATAAATCTTGTCGTTACGCTTGTTGCCGGTTACAGCAACTTTTTCTGCGTTCAGAACGATGATGTAATCACCAGTATCAACGTGCGGAGTGTATTCCGCTTTATGTTTGCCACGCAGACGGCGAGCCAGTTCAGTGGCCAGGCGACCTAAGGTCTTGCCGGTAGCGTCAACTACGAACCAGTCACGTTGTACGGTTTCCGGTTTAGCTGTAAAAGTTTTCATTAAAAGCTTACCCAATTAAAGTTACACGTTGGCGAACACCCAAACGCCTATATGTTTTTATAAACCACATAAGAACCCAGGTTTATAAAATAAGTATTGGAGGTTCACACGACCATCGTCCAGCAAACCTACCCCTTCGAATAGCCAATGCTGGCACTTATAAAGTTTCGGGAAAAAAACTTTGTAGTAACGTGGGGTCGCAAGATTATAGAGAAGTCTCCTGCAAAGATCGAACCCTTTTTCGACGAAAAGGAAGATTTCCTTCACGACAGCAGAAGGGCTCGCCATGCAGGATGTACTGCGTGTTCTTATATCACAAATAGAACAAAAAATAATCAGCTAAAAATCACGGCAGGTGCGGTCGCTTGAGGTATTCCTCACTTTGCATTTCCTGCAGACGGGACAGGCAGCGCTGATACTCGAATTTCAGCCGCTCGCCCTGATAAATCTCAAACATCGGCGCCGCGGCAGAAACCACCAGTTTGACGTGGCGCTCATAAAACTCATCCACCAGAGCCAGAAAACGTCGCGCCGAATTTTCATTGTCCGCCTTCATCACCGGCACATTGTGCAGCAGCACGCTGTGATAGATTTTTGACAGCGCAATGTAGTCAAGCTGGCTGCGCGCCTCTTCACAAAGCGTATGGAATTCTATCGCCAGCACGCCATCAACGGCGGCAATCGCCCGCATCGGGCGGTGATTCACTTCCAGCGTGACCGCCTCAGTACCCGCCGAACCGCTGTGATTACCGGTCAGTTTTCCCAGCATACTTTGCATGGCGGCCGTCGTATCCCCGCCCGCCGGAGTCAGCCATAAATTGGCCTGAGTCAGCGTACGCAGGCGGTAATCAATTCCGGCATCCACATTCAGGACATCGCAATATTCTTTAATCAGATCGATAGCTGGCAGGAAACGCGCGCGTTGCAGGCCGTTCCGGTAAAGCGAGTCAGGTGGAATGTTGGACGTGGCGATTAACGTGATCCCACGTGCGAACAGCGCCTGTAGCAATGTCGCCAGCAGCATCGCGTCGGTGATATCCGAGACAAAAAACTCGTCGAAACACAGCACGTCGGTTTCCGCTTTGAAACGGTCGGCAATCACTTCCAGCGGATCTTCCTGCCCCTGGAGCTGCGTCAGTTCTTCGTGAACGCGCAACATAAAGCGGTGAAAGTGGAGACGAAGTTTGCGCTCGCCCGGCAGACTGTGGAAAAACAAATCCATAAGCCAGGTTTTGCCGCGCCCGACGCCACCCCACATATATAAGCCCTGAACCGGGCGTTGCGCGGTTTTTGGCGCACTTTTGCCAAACAGTCGCCCCAGCAAGCCACCCCGGCTGGTCGCAGGTTCCGCCGCCGGACGGGAAGATAAGGCCTGGTAAATAGCGTCGAGCTGGGCAACAGCCTGTTTCTGAACCGCGTCCGGCTGGAACTCGCCAGCATCAACGGCGTTCTGATAAACGAAAAGTGGTGATTTGGGTTGCATCTTAGTTAACGTCCCTGAGAAAAAAATTTTAAGTTTTTCACGTCGTTTAGCCGCTTTTTTGCCGTAGGTTCGCCGCTTTTCCCGGCTGTCTGTGTGCTAAAAAACCATCAGACGGCAGCGATTTTCCCGGCAGGATTCCACTCTGACAAGGTTAACGGTTATAGTGGAGCTATTGCATGACGAATGCGTGTGACAATTACGTTAAAACCATTGTGTAAAAAAGTTAAGTCATAAAAGTTACGTGAAAAAGCCCTGCGGGACAACGAAGTCAAAATAGGAGTCATTATGACCTGGGAGTATGCACTCATTGGATTAGTGGTCGGTATCGCGATTGGTGCGGTAGCGATGCGCTTTGGTAATCGTAAATTACGTGATCAACAAGTCATGAAAAACGAACTGGAGAAAAGCAAAGCCGAACTCGACGAATACCGTCAGGAGCTGGTGGGCCATTTTGCCCGCAGCGCTGAGTTGCTCGATAACATGGCGACAGATTACCGTCAGCTTTATCAGCATATGGCGAAGAGCTCCAACAATCTGCTGCCTGATATGCCAGAGCAGGATAATCCGTTCAACTATCGCCTGACCGGTTCTGAAGCCGATAACGATCAGGTGCCGGTACAAATGCCGCGTGATTATTCTGATGGCGCATCGGGTTTGCTGCGTGGCGAGCGTCCGGTTCGTAAATAACAGACGCTCCTGCCTGCATGATAATCTTTGTGCAGGCGTATTTACGGCACATGTTTCGTGCATGTGCCGTTCTCAAGCCCCTTCCCGTGTAGTGAATCATCGTTCTATTGTCCATAACTGACGTCCCTTACAGAAAGCGAGAGAGTTATCGTGATGAAGAAAAAGTCATTTTTGCTCAGTGTGTTAGCTGTTAGCCTTGGATTAACTTTCGCTTCTGCGCCTATGGCGAATGCTGCTTTACCGACACAAGTTCAGGGACAACCTTTGCCGAGCCTGGCACCGATGCTGGATAAAGTGCTGCCGGCCGTCGTGGGCGTTCAGGTTTCCGGCACGCAGCCGCCAAGTGCGGATGTGCCACCGGAATACAAATTCTTCTTTGGTCAGCAAGATCCGGAGCCAAATGCAGGGCCGCAGCCTTTTGAAGGTCTGGGCTCGGGCGTTATTATTGATGCCGCTAAAGGCTACGTGCTGACTAACAATCACGTCGTGAATAACGCTGACAAGATCAGCGTTCAGCTCAACGATGGCCGCGAATATAAAGCCAAGCTCATCGGTAAAGACGATCAGTCTGACATCGCTGTCATCCAGTTGATCGATGCGAAAAATCTCACACAAATCACCATGGCCGATTCAGATAATCTGCGCGTGGGCGATTTTGCGGTCGCCGTCGGCAACCCGTTCGGGCTCGGTCAGACCGTGACGTCCGGTATTGTGTCTGCTCTCGGTCGCAGCGGCCTGAACCTTGAAGGGCTGGAAAACTTTATTCAGACCGATGCCTCGATTAACCGCGGCAACTCCGGCGGAGCCCTGCTCGACCTGAAAGGTGAACTGATTGGCATCAATACCGCCATTATTTCTTCCCAGGGTGGCAGCGTCGGTATCGGCTTTGCTATCCCGGTTAACATGGCGAAAAACCTCAGCCATCAGCTGATTGAATTCGGCGAAGTGAAACGTGGCCTGCTGGGGATCCGCGGCAGTGAAATGACGGCGGAACTGGCACAGGCATTTAAACTCGACAGCCAGCGTGGCGCGTTCGTCAATGAAGTGCTGCCTGATTCGGCGGCAGCAAAAGCCGGGATTAAATCCGGTGACGTGCTGGTCACACTTCAGGGCAAAAAGCTCAGCAGCTTTGCAGAATTACGTGCAAAAGTCGGTACCGCCGGTCCGGGCGTTACCATGCAGATTGGTTTGCTGCGCGATGGCAAACCGATGACCGTGAACGTCACGCTGGATAAAAGCCCGGCCGTGGAAGTCAGCATTGAGAAACTCAATCCTGCCTTGCAGGGTGTGACACTCAGTGATCCGGCAGATAAAAATGCTAAAGGCGTACATGTCGATGACGTGAAGAAAGGCACACCGGCTGATCAGATAGGTCTGCAAAAAGACGATGTGATTATCGGCGTAAACCGTGAGCCGCTTGAGAATCTTGCCGCCTTCCGCAAAATTCTGGAAAGCAAACCGGACCTGATTGCGCTGAGCATTGTGCGTAAAGGGCAGAATATCTACTTATTCATGCCGTAAAGCGTTGAAAATCGGACGCAGGTGCTGCTGCGTCCGATTAACTCATGCTATTCTTCCCTCACTTTTTATCTCGCATCCCATACACCCATGTTTGTTAAGCTATTGAGATCCGCTGTTATCGGCCTGATTGTTGCTGGCATTTTGCTGGCGGCGGTACCTATGTTGCGTAAAAACATCACAGACCCGCTGTTCGAACGCAATTTCACCCAAACCAGCGAAGAACCTGTCAGCTATAACTCGGGCGTTCGTCACGCTGCTCCTGCCGTCGTGAACGTCTATAACCGCAACATGGGTAACAGTTCGCAAAACGAACTGGCCATTCGCACGCTGGGTTCCGGCGTTATCATGAATGACAACGGCTATATCCTGACCAACAAGCACGTCATTAATAATGCCGATCAGATCATCGTGGCGCTACAAGATGGCCGCGTATTTGAAGCCTTGCTGGTCGGTTCTGACAGCCTGACTGACCTGGCGGTACTCAAAATCAACGCCGGAAATCTGCCGGTGATCCCGATTAACTCACACCGGACTCCGCATGTCGGTGATGTGGTGATGGCGATTGGTAACCCGTATAACCTCGGGCAGACCGTCACACAAGGCATTATCAGTGCCACCGGTCGTATCGGTCTGAGCCCGTCCGGTCGCCAGAATTTCCTGCAAACCGATGCCTCAATCAACCAGGGGAACTCCGGCGGTGCGCTGGTGAACTCACTGGGTGAGCTGATGGGGATTAACACGCTGTCATTTGACCAGAGTAATGACGGTGCGACGCCGGAAGGCATTGGCTTTGCAATCCCGACAGCGCTGGCCACCAAAGTGATGGGCAAGCTTATTCGTGATGGTCGCGTCATTCGCGGTTATATCGGCATCAGCGGCCGCGAGGTATCGCCTCTGCACGGGCCGAACAGCGGACTGGATCGCATTCAGGGGATTGTGGTTAATGAAGTCACCCCGAACGGTCCGGCGGCAAATGCGGGTATGCAGGTGCGCGATGTGATTGTTAACGTGAATAATAAACCGGCTGTTTCCGCGATTGAGACAATGGACCAGGTGGCAGAAGTCCGCCCTGGCACGGTGATCCCGGTTAAAATCATCCGTGATGGTCAGCAGCTGACCTTGCAGGTCACCGTGCAGGAATACCCTGATCACTGATAACTGCTGAAGACAGAAACGAAAAAGCCGGAAAGGTCTCCCCTTCCGGCTTTTTTATTGCGTCAGGCTCAGGAATTACTCGCCTTTAAAACGCTCGATTTTTGCACCCAGCTGACGCAGCTTATCTTCGATACGCTCATAGCCACGATCGATGTGATAAATACGGTCAACGACTGTCACGCCTTCTGCAATACAGCCGGCCAGAACCAGGCTGGCGGAAGCGCGCAAATCGGTCGCCATCACCTGAGCGCCAGACAGTTTTTCAACGCCATGACAAATCAGAGTGCTGCCTTCGATTTCAGCGTGAGCGCCCATACGGATCAGCTCAGGAATATGCATGAAACGGTTTTCGAAGATGGTTTCGGTGATAACGCCGGTGCCTTCAGCCACCAGGTTCAGCAGGCTGAACTGTGCCTGCATGTCAGTCGGGAAGCCCGGATGCGGCGCAGTGCGGAACGTCACCGCTTTAGCACGTTTGCCATGCATGTCGAGACTGATCCAGTCCTCGCCCACTTCGATTTCCGCACCAGCTTCACGCAGTTTTGCCAGAACGGCATCCAGCGTATCAGGACGGGCTTCACGGCAGACAATTTTTCCACCGGAAATCGCCGCCGCCACCAGGAAAGTCCCGGTTTCAATACGGTCCGGCACTACGCGATAAACACCGCCACCCAGACGTGCAACGCCTTCGATGGTGATTCTGTCGGTGCCCGCGCCGGTGATTTTCGCGCCCAGCGTATTCAGGAAATTCGCAGTATCAACGATTTCCGGCTCACGTGCGGCGTTTTCAATAATGGTGGTGCCTTCGGCCAGTGTGGCGGCACTCATGATGGTGACTGTCGCGCCAACGCTGACTTTATCCATCACGATGTGTGCGCCTTTCAGCCGACCGTCTACGGACGCTTTCACGTAGCCTTCTTCCAGCACGATCGTTGCGCCCAGTTGTTCCAGACCGGTGATGTGCAGGTCAACAGGACGCGCGCCGATAGCACAACCGCCCGGCAGGGAAACTTCGCCACGACCAAAACGCGCCACCAGCGGACCCAGCGCCCAGATGGAAGCACGCATGGTTTTCACCAGATCGTAGGGCGCACAAAACTCGTTTACCGCACTGGCATCCACAAAGACCGAACCGTTACGTTCGATTTTGGTGCCCAGCTGGCTCAGCAGTTTGATGGTGGTATCGATATCTTTCAGGTGAGGAACGTTCTGGAGTTCAACAGGTTCTTCAGCAAGCAGTGCGGCAAACAAAATAGGAAGTGCTGCATTTTTTGCACCAGAGATAGTGACTTCGCCGCTTAGACGAGTCCCACCCTGTACACGAAATTTATCCATTATGACTGCTCTCTATTCATTTAAACGACAGGTCAGATATGAGGAAGCTGCCGGAACTCCGGCAGTCTTATAAACCGCTCAGTTTACGGTCACGCGCCCATTCTTCAGGGGTATAAGCCTTGATAGACAGTGCATGGATTCGGTTGTCGGCGATGTATTCCATCAGCGGGGCGTAAACGGTCTGTTGTTTTTTCACGCGGCTCATGCCATCAAACATCGCACCAACGACAATGGCCTGAAAATGACTGCCATCGCCAGTAATGTGGGCTTCGTCCAGTGCCAATGCGTTCATCAGCACGTCTTTAATTTCACTCGTTTCCATAGGGGCTCTATTCTTCTGAAGAATCATAACAGCCCGATATCTTATAGGGATCGGCGCAATTCTTAAACCACGAAAAAGCCCCTGAGCAAGAGTTTCGCACAGGGGCTTTGGAGAGCGTCAGGCGACGGTACGTCTTCAGCCGCCTAACTTACCGGAACTGCTGGCTTATTTGCTCAGGCAGCCGGAATAATATCCTGCAGATTGTAGAGCGCAATCAGAGTATTCAGTCTGTCGGTGATACCAGCCACCGTCAGAGAAACGCCCTGCTGGCTGGCCTCTTCACGCAAATGCACTAACAGCGCCAGACCGGAAGAATCCACACGCTCCAGCCCGGAAACATCCAGACAGGTAATCCCGGACATCAGCTTTTTGCGCGCATCCCAGAAGGGGACCAGCGTTTCGCGATCCAGTTCACCGTGCAACGTCAGTCGCGGCGGCTGCGATTCCCAGCGCAATGCTTCACTCATTTTTTATCCAGGGTAATCGGTTCTGCGGCAGCTTGTTTCAGACGCGCAGTCAGACCATCAATCCCTTTCTGACGCAGGATATCCGCCCATTCGTTTTGCTTGGTCGAAATCATACTGACGCCTTCGGCGATCATGTCGTATGCCTGCCATTCTCCGGTACGGCTGTTTTTACGCCACTGGAAATCCAGACGCACTGGCGGACGACCGTTCGGATCGGTAATGGTCACGCGGATAGCAATGATGTCTTTATCTGCGTAAGACTGTTCCGGCTGCACGGTATAGTTCTGGCCGTTGTACATCGCCAGCGCCTGGCCATATGCCTGTTGCAGATAGTCAGAGAACGCGGCGAAATACGCCTCACGTTGTGCAGGGGTCGCCTGTTGATAGTAACGACCTAACACCAGCGCACCGGCGTATTTGATCTGCACGTACGGCAGCAGTTCTTCACGCACGATCTGGCGCAGGTAGTTAGGATCCTGCTTGATTTTCGGCTGTTCGGTTTTGAGGCGGGTGAAGGTTTTGTTCGCCGCTTCATTCATCACGCTGTAAGGGTTGGTTTTATCAACCGCGGCATTGGCCAGCGGAGCCATAACCACCAGCAGTGCGGCGATCACTAAACGTTTAAACATAATCATTTCCTCTTTGATGGAGAATCCGTAGTAGCAAGTTCTTAATGAGCAGCCGGTTGTGGAGCCGTGTTAGCGTCTGGCGCAGGGGCAGAATCGCCCGCGGGTGCTGCGGTCGCAGACCCTGCATCCGGATCCGCTTTCCCGTCGCCGCTCTTATAAAGGAACTGGCCAATCAGGTCTTCGAGAACCAGCGCCGATTTGGTGTCCTGAATGACGCCACCGTTTTTAAGGATAGTCGTTCCCATGTCAGGGTCTTCAAAACCAATGTTCAGCGCCAGGAATTGCTCTCCCAGTAAACCCGAGGTGCGGATAGCCAGCGTACTGGTACTCGGGATCTGGTTGTACTTCTGGTCAATGTCCATTTCTACGCGTGGAGAATAGTTTTTATCAAGCGTAATGCTGCTGACGCGACCAATCACCACACCGCCGACTTTGACCGGAGAACCGCTTTTCAGGCCGCCGATATTGTCGAAGTCCGCAGAAATGCGGTAAGTCGGGTCAGAGCCGATAGAACGGATGTCGGCCACTTTCAGACACAGGAATAACACCGCAATCAGTGCGATGATCAAAAATGCGCCTACCCAGATTTCACTCTTTTTCGTTTGCATGGTTTAATTTCCAAACATCAGTGCTGTCAGCACAAAATCCAATCCCAGCACCGCCAGTGACGAATGCACTACAGTACGTGTCGTTGCCCGGCTGATCCCTTCGGACGTCGGTATCGCATC
This sequence comes from Rahnella sp. JUb53, assembly GCF_004346065.1. Lineage (NCBI taxonomy): Bacteria > Pseudomonadati > Pseudomonadota > Gammaproteobacteria > Enterobacterales > Yersiniaceae > Rahnella > Rahnella sp. JUb53. Next base: position 150,286 of record NZ_SLYT01000007.1, on the reverse strand, counting down.
ATAGCCATTGAACAACGCAATCCAGGTCACGGTGATAGCGAAAACAAGGCTTTTAATCAGGCAGTTAAGCAGGTCAGTCCGCCAGTCTACGGAAGTTTGCATCGCTGACCAGAAGAATCCGCTATCGATGCCTTTCCAGTCCACGCCGACCAGCGAGCCGCCCCAGATCCCGACTGCGACAAAAATCGCCGTCAGCAGAGGCATGGAAATCAGGCCAGCCCAGAAACGCGGTGCCACAACGCGGCGCAGCGGATCGATAGCCATCATTTCCAGACTGGAAATCTGCTCGGTAGCTTTCATCAGACCCAGCTCAGCGGTCAGCGCAGAACCCGCACGACCGGCGAACAGGAGCGCCGTCACCACAGGACCCAGCTCACGCAGCAGGGAAAGCGCCACCATCATGCCGAGGCTGGCCTCAGCGCTGTAGGTGGTTAAAATCAGGTATCCCTGCAAGCCCAGTACCATGCCGATAAACAGGCCGGAAACCAGGATGATCAGCAGGGAAAGCACGCCAACGCTGTAGAGCTGTTTGATCAGCAGCGGCCATTGTTTGGCAAATTGCGGCTTACCGACCAACGCCCGAAAGAGCATCAGACCGGCACGGCCAAAAGACGCACAGGTGTTTATTCCGCGGCGCCCGACAGAGGCTAAGGCCCTATTTATTTTCAAAACAAGGTACATTTATCAGGAACTCCATTATCCGAGCAGCTCGGTTTTGTAATCACCGGCAGGAAAACGGAAAGGCACCGGTCCGTCGGCAATACCGTCGAGGAACTGGCGAACTCGCGGATCAGGGTTATTTTGCAATTCCTCTGGTGTACCTTCAGCAATGACATGCTGTGCCGCCACAATATATGCATAATCCGCAATACTGAGTACTTCAGGTACGTCATGAGAGACGACGATACAGGTCACGCCCAGCGCATGGTTAAGTTCATCGATAAGCTTCACCAGCACGCCCATCGTGATCGGATCCTGACCCACAAAAGGCTCATCAAACATGATGAGTTCCGGATCAAGCGCAATCGCACGCGCCAGCGCCACACGACGCGCCATCCCGCCAGACAACTCAGCAGGCATCAGGTCACCGGCACCGCGTAACCCTACCGCTTCGAGTTTCATGGTCACGGTGCTGCGCAGCAGTTCTTCCGGTAATTTACTGTGCTCACGCAACGGGAATGCCACATTCTCGAACACCGTCAGGTCAGTAAACAATGCACCGGATTGAAACAACATGCTCATTTTCTTGCGGGATTCGTACAGCTTACGGCGTGACAACGTCGGAATGTTGTCTCCGTCGAACCAGATTTCCCCACTACTTGGCGCAAGTTGCCCGCCGATCAGGCGCAGCAAGGTGGTTTTACCGATCCCCGAAGGCCCCATAATGGCGGTGACTTTGCCGCGTGGCACGGTCATATTGATCTCTTCGAAAATGGGACGATCGCCGCGCACGAAGCTCATGCCCTTGATCTCTACCAGATTCGATTCGCTTTGACTCATTCAGTTTATCCCTTCGGAATACTTTCGCTAAGAATACGTCTGACCCAGATGGGGTGTCGTATAACTTTGGTATTTTTACAAAAACTTACCCCGGTTTCGTTACCAAAGTTGCCATCGTTTTACTTTTCCGCCACAGACGGTCAAAATCGATGAATTATCATTTTAAATTAAAAGCCCTCATCGTCTAACATACAGGAACCTGCAGGCCTTGTTTTCAGAGAAAATGTTGCCTTAGCTCATGTTGACGAAGGAATCGCCTGCCTGCAAAGGCAACGAACCTCGCATTATACCCAATAAAGGATGTTTCATGCTTCTCGCTATCGTACTGATGATTGTCGGCTTGTTACTGTTAGTTTACGCCGCCGATCGTCTGGTGTACGGAGCCGCAGTGTTGGCACGCTCAATAGGCATACCTCCGCTGGTGATTGGCATGACCGTCGTCGGCGTCGGAATATCTCTCCCGGAACTGGTGGTTTCTACCACAGCCGCCATCAATGATCAGATGGATTTGGCCGTCGGAAACGCAATTGGTTCGAATATCATTAATATTCTTCTGATTTTGGGCGGTGCAGCCCTGATTCATCCACTTTCCGTTCGTTCTGATATATTACGCCGCGAACTCCCTTTATTGTTACTGGTCACAGCACTCTGTGGTTTTGTGCTAAGTGACGGAGAACTCAGCCGGTTTGACGGCGTTTTGCTGCTGGCCAGTGCTGCCGTGTTTATGATGCTGGTGATAAAAATCGCCCGCGCGGCCGAAAAAGAAGGGCTGGATACGCTGACATACGAGCAGATGTCCGAACTTCCTCAGGACAGCAGCAACACCGTGGCATTTCTGTGGCTGGCACTGGGCTTTATCATCATGCCGCTGGCGTCGGGCATGATTGTCGACAACAGTACAGTGATTGCCCGTTACTTTGGCGTCAGCGAACTGGTGATTGGCCTGACCGTCATCGCCATCGGCACCAGCCTGCCGGAACTCGCGACGTTTATCGCAGGTGCCATTAAGGGCGAAGATGATATCGCACTGGGCAATATCATTGGTGCGAATATTTTTAATACCTGTCTGGTGCTGGGATTACCTGCGCTGGTTGCGCCAGGCTCGTTCAACCCGGACGCGTTTCATCGCGATTACTGGGTCATGCTGGCGGTCAGTATCGTGCTTTCCGGGCTGTGTCTGATGCGTAAACATCGTATCGGCCATCTCGCCGGCGCACTGTTACTGTGTGGATTTATCGCCTATATGGCGGTTCTGTTCCTGTTGCCGGACAGCATTGCCTTCTGAACTTTGTCAGGAACTGACTATGGCTAACGTTAACTTCGCCTCCGACTTTGATTTTCAGGCCGTCGGGCGTGATGTGCTGAAAACAGAACGTGAAGGACTTGAGCAGTTAGATCAATACATTAACGGCGATTTTACCCGTGCATGCGAAAAAATCTTCGCCTGCAACGGCAAAGTCGTCGTGATGGGCATGGGCAAATCCGGCCACATTGGTCGCAAGATGGCCGCGACCTTTGCCAGCACTGGCACACCGGCTTTCTTTGTCCATCCGGGCGAAGCCAGCCACGGTGATCTGGGCATGGTATCGAAACAGGACGTTGTGATCCTGATTTCCAATTCCGGTGAGGCGCATGAAATTCTCGGGCTGATCCCGGTACTCAAGCGTCTGGACATCACGCTTATTTGCATGACGTCTAATCCGGAAAGCACCATGGGCAAAGCGGCCGATGTGCATCTTTGCGTGAAAGTCCCCAAAGAAGCCTGCCCGCTCGGTCTGGCACCGACCAGCAGCACCACGGCGGTACTGGTCATGGGCGATGCACTGGCGGTGGCTCTGCTGGAAGCCCGCGGTTTCACACCCGAAGATTTCGCCCTTTCCCATCCGGGCGGAGCACTGGGTCGCAAGCTCTTACTGCGCGTGAGCGATATCATGCACACCGGTGATGAAATTCCGCATGTCAGCCGCGACGCGTCTTTGCGTGACGCCTTGCTGGAAATCACCCGCAAGAATCTCGGCATGACGGTTATCTGCAACGACCTGATGCGGATCGAAGGTATCTTTACCGATGGTGATTTACGCCGCATCTTCGATATGGGCGTTAACATCAACGAAGCCTCGATTGCCGATGTCATGACGACCGGGGGCATCCGCGTCCGCCCTTCTCTTCTGGCGGTGGATGCGCTGAATTTAATGCAGGAAAAAAACATAACCTGCGTGATGGTTGCTGATGGTGACCAGTTGCTGGGTGTGTTACATATGCACGACATGCTGCGCGCTGGCGTAGTTTAATTGAGGAATCCCCTGAATGAGTAATAGCGCAGCCCTGGTGGAAACTTGCTACGGTCCGGTCAGCACGCAAGTGCTGGAACGGGCGAAAGCTATCCGCCTGCTGATTTGCGATGTAGATGGCGTGATGTCTGATGGCCTGATCTACATGGGAAATCAGGGAGAAGAGCTGAAAAGTTTTAACGTTCGCGACGGTTACGGTATCCGCTGCCTGCTGACTTCTGACATTGAGGTTGCGATTATTACAGGCCGCAATGCGAAATTACTGGAAGATCGCGCTGAAACCCTCGGTATACGCCACTTGTATCAGGGACAATCGGATAAGCTTTTGGCCTTCCGCGAACTGTTAGATACACTGTCTTTGCGGGCCGAAGAAGTGGCCTACATCGGTGATGACCTGATCGACTGGCCGGTTATGGCTGAAGTTGGTCTTTCCGTGGCCGTTCAGGACGCGCATCCCATCTTGTTGCCGAAAGCGCATTATGTCACCCGAATTGCCGGCGGACGTGGTGCAGTACGCGAATTGTGCGATTTGATTTTACTGGCACAGGGTAAGCTGGAGGACGCCAAAGGGCTGTCGATATGAGTAAAACAAGACTTTGGATTATTCTGGCGCTGACAGCCATCGTTCTGGTGCTGATCGGCTGGTCAATGTCTGACAACAGCGATGACGTCCAGCCGGCGGTCAACGATCAGGATCCGACCTACCAGAGCTCCCACACCGTCACGATGGTGTACGATCCGCTGGGTAGCCTGACGTATAAACTGGTTTCAGATCAGGTGAAATATTACACCACTGATCAGGTGACATGGTTTACCAATCCGGTAGCGACCATGTACGACAAGAACAAAGTCCCGACGTGGGTGCTGCATTCTGACAAGGCCAAGCTGACTCAGGATAAAATGCTCTATCTTTACGGGCATGTGCAGGCAGACAGCCTGACACCTGAGACTTCTCAGTTGCAAAGAATCAAAACGGACAATGCACGGGTTAACCTGACGACACAGGACGTTGCCTCAGATGATGAAGTAACGCTTTATGGCACAGGTTTTACATCTAACGGCATGAAAATGCGTGGTAATCTGCGTGATAAAACAGCAGAGCTGATCGAAAAGGTAACGACCTCTTATGAAATTCAAAGCAAAAAATAAAATCCGTAATCTCCTGATCGTCAGCTCATTGTTAGCCGTCAGCGTTCCGGCATTCGCCCTGAAAGATGACACGACCAAACCGATTACCATTGATTCGGCTAATCAGGCGCTGGACGTGAACACCAATACCGCGACCTTTACCGGTAATGTGGTGGTAAACCAGGGCACGATCCAGGTTAAAGCGGACAAAGTTGTCGTCATCCGCCCGCAAGGCGTTTCCGGCAAAGAAGTGGTTGAAGGTTACGGTAACCCGGTGACCTTCTATCAGATGCAGGACAACGGCAAGCCGGTAAAAGGCCATGCGCAGAAAGTCCGCTATGAAGTGGAAAACGATCTGGTGACCCTGACCGGTAACGCTTACCTTGAACAGCTCGACAGCAACGTGAAAGGCGACCGTATTACGTATCTGGTGCAGAAACAGCAAATGGAAGCCTTCAGTGATAAAGGCAACCGTGTGACGACCGTTCTGGTTCCTTCGCAGCTGCAACAGAAAACACCTGCAGCGGCGGGCCAGCCGACCAAAAAGAGTAACTGATTTTTATGGCTAAATTAATCGCAGAGAATCTGGCAAAAGCCTACAAAGGCCGCAAGGTCGTTGAAGATGTCAGCCTGATGGTCAACTCCGGCGAAATCGTCGGGTTATTAGGGCCAAACGGTGCCGGTAAAACCACGACCTTCTACATGGTCGTCGGCATTGTGCAGCGTGATGCAGGCCGTATTATCGTTGATGACGAAGACATCAGCTTGTTGCCATTGCATACCCGCGCCCGTCGCGGTATTGGCTATCTTCCTCAGGAAGCGTCCATTTTCCGCCGCCTCAGCGTGTTTGATAACCTGATGGCCGTGTTGCAGATCCGCGACGATCTGAACAAAGAACAGCGTAACGATCGCGCCAATGAACTGATGGAAGAGTTCCATATTTCTCATTTGCGCGATAACCTCGGTCAGTCACTGTCCGGTGGTGAACGCCGTCGTGTTGAAATCGCCCGCGCGCTGGCGGCGAACCCTAAATTCATTCTGCTGGATGAACCGTTCGCCGGTGTTGACCCGATTTCAGTTATCGACATCAAAAAAATCATTGAGCATTTGCGTGACAGTGGCCTCGGCGTACTGATCACCGACCATAACGTTCGCGAAACGCTCGACGTGTGTGAACGCGCTTACATCGTCAGTCAGGGCAAGTTAATCGCCCACGGCACGCCAGCCGATATTCTTGCTGATGAACAAGTTAAACGCGTTTATCTTGGTGAAGAATTCCGTCTGTGATCTGTGCCGCCGGAACCGTGCCTGTTTCACTTTAAAATGAAACAGGCCGTCTCTGACAGAAGTGTTGCCGTTTTCACTCATCAACGGAAATAAAGCCAAGATATGAAGCAAGGTTTGCAACTCAGATTCAGCCAACAACTGGCAATGACTCCACAGTTACAACAGGCCATCCGCCTGTTGCAATTGTCCACGCTTGAGCTCCAACAGGAGATCCAACTTGCGCTGGAGAGCAACCCTCTGCTGGAACAAACCGACCTTCATGAAGAAATCGACTCGGTAGAAGCCACCGACAGCGAAGGGTTAGATACCCGCGAAGCACTCGAGCAAAAAGACATGCCCGAAGAGCTGCCGCTGGATGCGACCTGGGATGAAATCTATACCGCGGGCACGCCTTCCGGCACCGGTAATGATTACAGCGACGACGAGCTGCCGATTTATCAGGGTGAAACCACCCAGACCCTTCAGGATTACCTGATGTGGCAGGTCGAGCTGACGCCGTTCTCAGATACTGATGCGGCGATTGCGACATCCATTGTCGATGCGGTCGATGACACCGGTTACCTCACCGTTTCTCTTGACGACATTCTGGAAAGCATCGGGGATGAAAACGTCACGATGGACGAAGTGGAAGCCGTGCTCAAACGCGTACAGCGTTTTGACCCGGTCGGCGTGGCCGCGCGCGACCTGCGCGACTGCCTGCTGATCCAGCTTTCCCAGTATGTGACCGACACGCCTTTCATCACCGAAGCCCGTCTTATCATCAGCGAACATCTGGATTTGCTGGCGAACCATGATTTCCGCGCACTTATGCGATCAACCCGGTTAAAAGAAGATACACTGAAAGGAGCGATGCTCCTGATCCAGTCTCTTGATCCGCGTCCGGGCCAGTCGATCAATACCGGCGAATCTGAATACGTGATCCCGGATGTGCTGGTGCGCAAAGTGTCAGGAGTCTGGACGGTTGAACTCAATTCGGACAGCATTCCGCGTCTGAAGATTAACCAGCAGTACGCCGCGATGGGGAATTCCGCACGCAGCGACAGCGACGGGCAGTTTATCCGCAGCAACCTGCAGGAAGCCAAATGGTTAATCAAAAGCCTGGAAAGCCGTAACGACACGCTGTTGAAAGTCACGCGCTGTATCGTTGAGCAGCAGCAGGCGTTCTTTGAACTGGGTGAAGAATTTATGAAACCTATGGTGCTGGCTGATATCGCCAGCGCCGTAGAAATGCACGAATCGACGATTTCACGCGTCACGACGCAGAAGTTTCTGCACAGCCCGCGTGGCATTTTCGAACTGAAGTATTTCTTTTCCAGCCATGTCAGTACAGACAGCGGCGGCGAGGCATCGTCAACCGCCATCCGGGCGCTGGTGAAGAAATTAATCGCAGCGGAGAATCCTGTAAAACCGCTCAGTGACAGTAAGTTAGCGACCCTGCTTTCCGATCAGGGAATTATGGTTGCACGACGAACCGTCGCCAAATACCGAGAGTCTTTGTCCATCCCGCCCTCAAACCAACGTAAACAGTTAGTTTGACCTCAACAGAGAAGGAAGACATTATGCAGCTCAACATTACCGGACATCACATTGAGATCACGGATCCCCTGAGAGAGTTCATCACGTCGAAGCTGGCCAAGCTAGAGCAGTATTTCGACAGGATTAATCAGGTGTATGTGGTGTTGAGCGTGGAAAAGGTGCAAAAAGTTGCCGAAGCGACTTTGCATGTGAATGGAGGCGAGTTACATGCCACCTCGGAACATCAGGATATGTACGCAGCGATTGACGGACTGGTTGATAAACTGGCCCGCCAGCTGAATAAACATAAAGACAAACTGAAACAGCACTGACATTCATGTAGCCAACCCTGTGCTACAAACCTTCGGGCATCGGCTTGTGACCTTCGGGAAACGAGCCGATATAGCTTTAAGGGTGAAACAGCGCAAAAGTGAAAGATGACATGATCAACGATATAGCAATGCAATTAACGTCGGTGCTTAATGCCGAATGCACCAAAAGCGGCGTTCATTGCGCCAGCAAAAAACGCGCACTGGAAATCATCAGCGAACTGGCCGCCAGACAACTTAATTTGTCGCCACAGGTGATTTTCGACGCTATTTTGACCCGTGAACGTATGGGCAGCACCGGGATCGGTGCCGGGATCGCCATCCCGCACGGTAAGCTGGAAGAAGATACGTTACGTGCCGTCGGCGTGTTCATTCAGCTGGAACAACCGATCGCTTTTGATGCCATCGATAATCAGCCGGTAGACTTACTTTTTGCCTTGCTGGTACCGGCAGATCAATGTAAAACCCATTTACATACATTATCTTTGGTGGCTAAGAAATTAGCTGATAAAACAGTGTGTCGCCGCCTTCGTGGTGCGCAGAGCGATGAAGAACTGTTCCAGATAATGACTGAAAACGAATAAATTGCTGATTCCCGGTACGGTGCCGGGAAAATGAATTCTGAACACTGAATGCCAGGGGAGTGACACCATGGTGCTGATGATTGTCAGCGGCCGTTCCGGTTCCGGGAAATCGGTTGCCCTACGGGCATTGGAAGACATGGGTTTTTACTGTGTGGATAACCTGCCGGTGGTTTTATTGCCGCAGCTTGCCCAGACCCTCGTTGAACGTAATACGTCAGCGGCCGTCAGCATCGACGTGCGTAACATGCCGGAAACCCCGGAAGTTTATGAGTACGCGATGTCACAACTGCCGGAGAGCTTCTCACCGCAGCTGTTGTTCCTTGATGCCGACCGCAACACGCTGATCCGCCGCTACAGCGACACCCGTCGTCTGCACCCGCTTTCCAGCAAAAATCTCTCCCTCGAAAGTGCCATTGATGAAGAAGCCGATCTGCTCGAGCCTCTGCGTTCTTCCGCTGATCTCATCATCGACACGTCCGAAATGTCCGTTCACGAACTGGCAGAAATGCTGCGTACCCGCCTGCTGGGTAAACGCGAACGTGAGCTGACGATGGTCTTCGAATCCTTTGGTTTCAAACACGGCATTCCGATTGATGCGGATTACGTGTTCGATGTACGCTTCCTGCCGAACCCGCACTGGGATCCGAAACTGCGTCCGATGACCGGCCTAGACAAACCGGTGGCGGCGTTCCTCGACCGTCATACCGAAGTGCACAACTTTATCTACCAGACCCGCAGCTACCTTGAACAATGGCTGCCGATGCTGGAAACCAACAACCGCAGCTATCTGACCGTCGCCATTGGTTGTACCGGCGGTAAACACCGTTCGGTGTATATCGCAGAGCAACTGGCCGACTATTTCCGTTCCCGCGGGAAGAACGTGCAATCCCGCCATCGCACGCTGGAAAAACGTAAATCATGACGGTAAAACAAACGGTAGAAATCAAAAACCGGTTAGGGATGCATGCCCGTCCGGCGATGAAGTTGTTTGAACTGGTGCAGAGCTTTGAATCAGAAGTGATGCTGCGCAACGGCACAGGCATTGAAGCGGAAGCCAGCAGCGTGATCGCGCTGCTGATGCTCGATTCCCCGAAAGGTCAGAAAATCGAAATCGAAGCCACCGGTCCAGATGAAGAACAGGCACTGACGGCAGTGGTAAATCTGATCAATTCAGGTTTTGACGAAGACTAATAATTAAAGCACTATTTGAGCCGTATTAAATGCGGCTTAAACAATCTATTGCAATGGCCTTGAAGCTTTCAAAATTCTCACTGCTCAGCAAACGGCTCATTGAGCGTTCCCGCACAAACGTCACGAACAAATCGTAAATCGCCATCGCTTCTTCGTAATCCGCCTTGCTGATCGCCAGCAGAAAAATCACGTGCGCGGTTTCCCCTTCTCCCCAGGCAATGCCCTGCGGCGAAAGCAACGTAATCACCACGGTTTTCTTCGCCAGCAGTCCCAGCGAGTGCGGCAGCGCAATCCCTTCGCCCAGCATGGTCGAGACAATCTCTTCACGCTCGACCACTGACGGGTAAAACGCCTGATCGACATATCCTTCTTCTTCCAGCTGTGAACACACATGACGGAACAACTCCGCCTGCGTCATCGGTTCGTTGACGATCATGAAGTGCTTTTCGTCGAAGAATTTTTCCAGCATATAAGGCCGTGTGCGGTCGACCAGCACCAGCTTGCCGAGCTGTTCCATCTGGTATTCGGTCGGAAACGGCGACAACACCACCACCGGCTTATTCTTCTCGGTAATGCGGGCGTTGGAAATAATAAAATCTTCGTCGATATGCTCCAGCTGCTCGTAATCACGCAGCGAAACCACCTGTTTCATCACCAGTTGCGGATACTTACGGTTAATCTGCGCCTGGATCATGCGGATGGTTGAATTGCCGGTGTCGCACACCAGCATCACCTGCGGATGCCGCTGGTAGCCGATATTGTAATGCCGCTCCAGCCCGACGCCGATATGCAGCACCAGAAAACCAATCTCGTTTTCACTCAGCGTATACGGCGTGTATTTTCCCCAGCTGGAGACCGCCGCCAGCGTGACGTCATAGGCCATCGGATAATGCTGTTTGATATTGTTCAGCAGCGGGTTCGGGATATTTATCTGATATTTCACCCGGGTAATCATGGTCTTAATGTGCGTCAGTAGGTCAGCACGCAGTTGCTTATCGCCCTGCAAATCATAGTTATAGTGCGAATTGATATACGACAGAATGTAATCGACCAGCGCTTCGTCATCGTCGGCGTTAATGTCGGTCGGCAGGATTTTCTGCACGCGGCGTGCGGCGATATTCACCCGCAGATAAGCTTCCTCAGAGGCAGGAATTTCCTTGCCGACGAGATTTCTGAGCTCAGCTGCCAGTCGTACGGAAACCTGCTTCACCGCCGGGTCACCGTCTTCCGCATCAAAATCGGTCAGCGGGTAACCGCCGGTAATGCGCTTAATCGCCACCGCGCAGTACAAGATCAGATACTGCTCGCCCTCATCGGTCAGTTGAACAGAAGACTGCGTCAGCACCTGATGCATAAAGCGTGTCAGCGGGACCAGCGCTTCCGGCTCCAGACTTTCCGCCTTCAGCAGCGGATTCGCCTGTTCCTCGGCATCCAGCTGGAACAGCAGATCGGTCAGACAGGCGCGGATCGCCAGTTCTGCACCGAACAGTTTCATGCCGTAGCGCGGCTTGGTTTCGATATTCAGGTGATAGCGAGCCAGATGCTCCCTCACCTCAGCCATATCATTTTGCAGGGTTCCCCGGCTGACAAACCATTCATCGGCCAGATCTTCCAGCTTCAATGAAAAAGCTGAGGTCAAAAAGCGGATCAGCAACGTTTTCACCCGCTCAGCGGCAGTGCGCGGCGTCGGATTCGGTTTGCGTTGCGTCGATTGCTGTAACGTTGAGAAAAGCGTCTGATCGTCAATCCGCAGCTGATACCCGCTGCCACGGCTGTGAACAAAGGTCGCGCCAAAATCGGCGATGATTTCATTCAGCGCAGTAATATCGGCACGCACCGTGCGCGTCGACACAGACAGTCGTTTTGCCAGCTCATCCTGAGGAAGGGTTTCGGTTTGCAGCGCATCAAACAGTTGCGCCAGACGTTGATTGGGAAATCTCACCATTGTTCTTCCATATTATTGCGGATACGCCCTCTGCGCAGTCACCGGGAAAGTTTCCACGCAGAAGGTTTAGTTCAGACGCAGTACGTTATCAGGGCAAGATCACCATCTGTGACGGACTGCCCACAGCCACATAATTATCAACGAATGACAGTTTGCCGTTTTCGCCAGAAACCTTGAATCTGGTGATGTTATCGCTTCGTTGATTCATTGCGTAAATATATTTGCCGTCCGGTGACAACGTCAGCGTTCGTGGATAATCGCCACGCGTCCAGGTTTCATCACTCCAGGTCATTGCGCCTTCGCCGGTCACGTTAATCTGCGCGATGCTGTTATGCAGGCGGTTCGCCACGTACAGATGCCTGCCGTCTTTGCTCAGCACAATCCCTGCCGCAAAGTTGGTGCCTTTGAAACCGGCCGGCAGCGATGACAGGCTGTGCAACTCCGTCAGCGTGCCTTTGGTGGTATCAAAGCGATAACTGGTCAGGGTCGAGGCTTCCTCGTTGATCAGGAAAACCACTTTGCCGTTCGGATGGAACACAAAATGGCGCGGTCCTGCACCTTCTGAAGAGGCCTTGATGAACGGCGGATCGTTGGCTTCCAGCACGCCGGTTTCGCTGTTGAGCTTCCACTGATAGATCCGGTCAAGCCCGAGATCGGTGGAGAACACAAATTTGCCGGAAGGATCGGTGGCGATCATGTGCGCGTGCGGCCCGTTATGGTCGCTGATGGCAAAACTACCCTCCGCCGCCGCTGCCGGTTTGCCTGCCCCCGCCGGACCGGAATCCTGCTGGCTGTTGCTTGCTTCGCTCAGTTTTCCACTGGCATCCACCGGGAACACTGCCACCACGCCGCTGATGTAGTTCGCCACCAGCAGATGGTCACCTTTTGGCGTCAGCGACAAATACACCGGCCCTGCACCCTGCGAATCCACCTGGTTAATCAGCGTCAGGCTGCCGTCTTCCGGTGCAATGCGGTAGGCCGCCACAGCGCCATGTTTGCCGCCGTTGTAATTATCAATTTCACTGCCGATAAACAGCGTTTTGCCGTCGTGGCTGAGCACCATCTGCGCCTGATTCGGCAGCTGGCTGGCGAGCGTTTTATCACTCAGCGCGCCGGTTTTCGGATCGAATTTAAAGCGGTAAACACCTTCCCCGTTCGGGTTGTAAGTGCCGACGTAAGCAAAATGCGGAGTCATCGAAGTCATTGTTTTTTCTGCTGCATAGAGCGGCATGGCAGACACTGCCAGCATCGCGGAGGTTAAACCTGAAATCAGAAACCAGTTTCTCATACATTTCCTCAGAATTTGGGATATCAGACAAACGAGAGAACCCTGCACCCGCTCAGTCGCTGAGAGATGCAGGGTGTTTAACCGCGCAGACGGCTTACCGCGCAGGAAAGGACAGAACCCTCAGCCCAGCAGCTTTTTGACGCTGGCCAGCAGGGTTTTCACATCTTCAGGACGGGTGTTACCCGATGCGCTGTCGATGATTGAGCTGTAAATATGCGGGATGATTTTGGTCACGCCCGCCGACAGCGCGATTTTCATAATCGGCTCGAAGTTTTCTAAATCGATGCCGCCGGTCGGTTCCAGCCAGAAATCCTGTTCCGCACAGGCACGGGCCACGGCAGCGAATTCATCGCGGGTTTTCAGGCCGCCCATCGGGAAATATTTCACCGAGCTGCCGCCCATATCTTTCAGCAGTGCAATGGCGGTTTCCACCGGCACAATGGCGTCCGCAGAAGCAGAACTCAGTGGTCCGGTATTGATCTTCACAAAGCCGGGTTTACCGGTCGGTGAAATCAGACCGTTGACCACGCTGTCGTTTTGCCCAAGCATTCCACGGCTGGTACCGACGCCGGTAAAGACCTGATTGACGTGCTGCGGCTGAACCTGCGCAGAAATCTGGCTGACCATCAGCGACTGACGTGGATCGCCCGCGCCCAGACCGACGGACAACGCGTTTTCAATCAGAGCGGCATACTCTTTCATGTCCGCCACTGCGCTCGCGACATCCGGATAATTTTTGGAAAGCACGCCGACCAGCACATGACCTTCTGCCGCTTCGTAGATGTCACGGGCATTGTCTTTCGAGCCCGCCAGCACATTCAGGCACACGCGGTCACGGTAGAAATTTGGGGTCAGCTTCATGCTTTCTCTCCGCTAAAAAGTTGTTTAAAACGTTGTGCGACAACGGCGAGTTGCGGTGGCGTCACGCTGCGCACATCGACTTCAATCTTGCCTTCGTTGGCGCGGTAGCCACGGAAATAAATCGCGATATCGCCGTTTTTCATGGCGTCCACAATGTCTTTGGTTTTCCAGCCCAGCACCGCTTCATCGAAAGTGATTTCCGTGCGGGCGATATCACGTCCGGCGCTGTCCCAGACTACGCGACCAGTAACGCCGTTGATTTCATTCAGGCTGGCGATAAATGGCGTCATCTTGTCGACCATTTCCTGCCCGGTGGTTTTCGGCAGCGTGATGTAGCTTTCGATCGCCTGCGTCAGGCCAAGAATGCCTTCTTTGCCGACTTTCATCGCACGGCCAATCCCGCCCGATTGCAGTTTTACCCATTCGACGTACTGTTTTTTGCCGAGTACCAGACCGCTGGTTGGCCCTTCAATGGCTTTCGCGCCGCTGTAAATCACCAGATCTGCGCCCATCTCGTAGTAGCAGGTCAGGTCTTCTTCTGCGGCCGCATCGACGATCAGCGGCAGATTATGCGCACGCGCCACTTCAGCAGCTTCCGCTACCGACAGAATGCTTTTCTGCACTGAGTGGTGCGATTTGATGTACATGATGGCGGCGGTACGCGGCGTGATGCAGGCAGCAAGCTGCGCGGCAGAACATTCATTGGCGTAACCGGCTTCCACCACTTTGCCGCCGCCCATGGTGACCATCGTGCCCACCGGCGCACCGTAATTCACGTTATGGCCTTTTGGCAGCACGATATCGTGCGGGATTTCCAGCGGTGCGGCGTGCAGGTTTTCCAGCAGCCACGCATCATCTTTGACGATCACCGCCGCTACGGACTGCGCGATCCCGGCGGAAGCACAGGACACCACCACGGCGTTTTCTACGTTCAGCAGTTTCGCAATGTAAGCGCCGGTTTTATTCACCAGATCTTTCATCTCGAAGTAATGATTCAGACCGGTATTCACTACTGCGGCGACTTCCTCGCGCGGCGTGGAAACGCCCAGCGCCGTCATACGACCAGATGCGTTAATAACCTGTTTTAAATCATATTTTTCATATAAAGATTGTTCAGAAGACATGAGCAGATTTCCCTTCTTCAGTTAACAGGGGGACGCCCGCGACCACAGCGGCCAGAGGCACCAGCAAACTTTCGCCCTTCACGGACTGTCCTTCGGAATCGACAAACACCTGTGGCGCAAAACGCTGCTCGAACAGGGTCAGGTCGGCATCAGCGCCGGCTTCCAGGCGGCCTTTAGCCGGCAGGCGCAGCGCGTCAGCGGCGCGTGAGGTGACGCAGTCAATCACCTGCGTCAGGGTCATACCGACGCTAAAGAACTTCGACATGACGGTCGCAAGGCTATGCACCGGGCCCTTCATACGGTTACGGCAGTAAATATCGGAACTGATGGTGTGCGGCAAAATGCCCTGCTTAATCGCCAGTTCTGCCACGTCGAAACTGAAACTCGCGGTGCCGTGACCGACATCCAGCAATACGCCGCGGCTCAGCGCACGTTTAATGGAATCGCGCAGCACACCGTCCGGCGAGAGAATGCGGTTCGGTTTGCCGTTGTAGCAGTGGGTGATAATGTCGCCCGACGTCAGCAAATCCGCGATCTCATCGAGGTTCGGCGGGTTATTACCGATATGCACCATCAGCGGCAGGTCGTCGTTTTCCTGCTGAATTTCTTTTGCGCGCACCAGTGGCTTGATGCCGTTCTGGCCGACCACGCTGCTGCTCATGCGCGCTTTAATACCGATGATAAAACCGGGATTTCGCGCGATGGCGTCACGCACGCCGACTTTGTCGATCTGCGTCATATCCGCCAGTTCGTTCTGCGTGACAATGCCGGTGCGGGCGATATTCAGAAACGCGTAGACGTTGGTTTTCGCCGCACGGGTTATCTGATAGAAATCGTCGACATCATTCGCGCCGGTGCTGCCGGCATCCGCCACAGTGGTGACACCACAGGCGACGCCAATCAGATCGGCGTCGTCATGATAAATCGGCGATTTGGGGTAACAGTGAACGTGGGAGTCAATCCAGCCTGCGCTGGCATAAACCTTGCCCTGAAGATTGAGAGTCTGGCGGGCAGTGGCATCGGCTGCCAGCGTGCCAATGGCGGCGAATTTGCCGTCCTGAATTGCAATATCAGTCAGGCTGCCGTCTGTGCGTAATGCCTGCCGGATGATTAAGTCATACATACGACGTTCTCCATAATCCGGGCGTCAGGAATATTCCCGACGCCCGCTTTACTGCTGATTTTCTTCTATGTTGCTGTTCTTACAATGAAACCGGGAAGATAGCGCCCAGGATCATGGCACCCAGGATCGCCCCCCCGGTGATAGGCTTCTGCCACAGATAGAAACCCAGTGCGCCGAGCAGTGAACCCAGACCGATCGGAATCGAGGCCGCCATCGCTGACAGGATAATCAACGGCCCGAGGAAGCGGCCGGAGGCATTACCCGCGCCCATCATCACGTCAGCGCCGTAGGTTGAATTGCTCTGATTGATGGTGAATTTACGCGCCAGAATGATGATGTAACCGACGGCTAAACCGAGGATCAGGCCGGTGACCAGCGAAGCGGCGAAGTTCGCCACCGGGAAAATAAACCCTGCACCCAGCAGCATCGCCGGAACGCCCAGACCAATACCGGTCTGGATTGCGCCGCCGATATCGAGAATACCGACCAGTGAACCTTCGATGATGCGGGCAAACAGGAAGCTGGCACCGAAGGCCGCCACAGCGCCGTACACACCGGTGTCCATGCCCGAGCGCAACATCGACACAAACGCCACTTCGTTAAATGCGCCGATGCCGTACAGGTAATACATGTGTGTCCCGGCGAAAACGCCGGAAGACAGCAGTCCGACAAAAATCGGGAACGACCACTCGGCGTACCAGAAACCACGTTTGGCTTGTTCTTCCATTGTCATGCTCCCTTACTTACCGCTGAGTGAATTGTGAATGCCGTTCAGCCATGTCGGGACGTCCAGCATGAATGACTGCAACAGTTTGACGTCGAAACCACGGAAGAAACCGCTGAGGACGAACAGCGCGATAATCGCCGCCATCATCACTTTGGTCACGTGGTTCCAGCCGCTTTCTTCGACGCCTTTACCGATCAGGATACCCAGCACCAGACCCGGTACGGCGTTACCCATGATCATCTGCGCCAGACCGCCAAAAATGGTGGCCCAGAAACCGGAACGACGCCCTGCATCAATCGCCGCCAGCCAGAAAATCACCGGCATGACAGTGTTCACCAGCAGGTTGGCCGCCGGTACCAGCACTTTAATCGCGGTAACCTGTAACGCCGGAGGAACGGCGGACGCGGTGGTGTTGAGGAAGGCCACCACAATCATGCCGATGATGCCGCCGGCAATCGCCATCTTGCGTGGATCATGCATGGTTTCGGCGACATTGCGGTTTTTGAACATCAGCGCCGCGGTAGCCCAGTGAGGGATAATGCGGTGGTCAACGTCCTGCGTGAAAGAACCTGCTGCAACGGAAGATGCCCAGGCGTTAAAGAAGAAGCCCAGACCGAATGAGAAATGCGAAGCCGGATCGCCTTCACAGGAGTTTAATTCCCCAAGTGTACGAAAAGCCCCCATTCCTTGCACGGTTGGCGCATGGAACATACGTGCGGCACCCGCACCTACGCCCACGCCAACCAGTCCGCCGATAATAAGCGACTTAAATAAAATAATTAAAAACATCAGTATATCCTTGTCATTTATAGCTAACGTTTTTATTTCGTGACAAAAACTACCTGTTCCGTATTAATAACAGTCAGGTTGACGATAATGTCTAACGCCACGTAATAACTCTTTCTTTCCCTGGCCAGAAAAAAGAACAGAAACTTTTCTCTTTTCACTGACTCTTCTGCTTTTATTACCTTGACGTCCTGCGGTTCAATACGCAGCAAGACATTATTGGCGGAAGATTTGAGAACAGTCCTCTGAACCTGACTCAGTGCGGAAGAAAAGGCGGCAGCCTTATTTTCGCCTTTTCCTTCAACCCGAACTGTCGTGGTTAATTGTTGCTTCATTACGCCTGACCATACTTCTTGTTAAACGCTTCAACCAGACGCTGACCCAGTTCTTCTTTATCCATAAATCCGAACCCTAATACCAGACAGCCTTCGTTAATTGCCGTGACGCCTTCATCCACTGAGCGCATCCCGTACTTGGCTTTATATCCATATTTATTTTGTGCGGTAATCGCACCCGCGCCGCCACTGCCGCAGAAGGAAATACCTAAGCTGGCACCTTCTGCTTTCATCACGTCGCCGAGTTTCATATCTGCTGCCATACCCGGGACAACAATGGCTTTGCCACCAGCTGCTTCCACGCCTGCCGCCACTTTCTGGCCTTTACCTAAACGGTCGCCGATCACAACTAATACTTGTCCCATAATTCACATCTCCAGATTAATTAATTCGCGGTATTCTAAAAAAGTTATTTCGGTTCGTTGTCTCTTGCGACTTCAAAATGCACCGAGAGCAAATAGGCTTCCTCAATCGGTAAATTTCCGAACCAGCTGACCACTTCTTCTGCCATTTGCATGGATTCGGCAGATATTTCATCAAATAAATCTTTTTCGACTTCAGGTAACGGCTCGCTGGTAATGGCGCGTAATACCATGGCTTTTACGTGAGACGTTAACATCTGCAACTGAACATCTGTGGTGTAGATATTCTTCGCGCTTTGCATTGTCTGAATATCTTTTAATACTTGCTCTGTTGTGGCCGGAGCATCTTTCAATTCAATCCGCCCGATCCCTTTCACAGATGCGCTTGCGTTATTCACTCGCGATTACCTCTCTCCTTACCTGACTCACTATTTCAGCCGTTTATTTCGTCTGTCTTTACCCTAACTCCGGGAAGATTTCCTGTGTAGTGGGTCTTTTTCCAGTTCAAAGTGGAAATACGATGAGCTGAGCAGATCCAATTCGCAAAACGAAAAGTTAAGTCGGCATATCACTGAATATTGCTGTCTGTAGCAGCGTATTTCACTGGTAATCGGATTTTTCGCAATGCGGATTAATTCCCTCACAACGCTTTCATTTCCGCTTAAGAGTGCCTAGTATCAAAGAACACATGCAAATCACTGACACCCCTGCGTTAACGCGCGGGGGTGTTATTTTTTGCCGACCGGCACCCCACTCGCATGAAGCGGGTGATGCAAAAGGAACCACGGAGAATGTTATGAGTAAACCGACACTGATCATCAATGAACTTGACGCAGAACGCCTGGACACACTGCTGGCGCAACCTGCTTTTGCCAACAGCCCGGTCGCCGACGCACTGAATGAAGAGTTGGATCGCGCAGAGATTTTGCCACCCGAGCAAATCCCGGCCGACGTGGTTACGATGAACAGCAAGGTTCGCTTTACTGAAGGTAAAGACGGCGAAGAACACATCCGCACGCTGGTGTATCCGGCTGCGCTCAAAGACAGCAACGAGCAACTGTCGGTGATGGCGCCGTTAGGTGCCGCCCTGCTGGGGCTGCGCGTAGGCGGAAGCATCACGTGGGAAATGCCAAATGGCGAGAATAGCCGGATTGAAGTGCTGGAATTGTTGTTTCAGCCGGAAGCGGCGGGAGAGTTGAGACGTTAAGGGTTTTCTTTTGCAGAGGCCGCTGCACGGCGGCTTTACTTGAGAATGAGACAGTTTCGGTTTCTCACGTGCGGTGATCGCTTGACTCGCAGCGCCGAAACCGCCCAAGAGGGAGAAGTGCTTTCTCCCTCTTGGATCTCCCTCCGCTTTTTTACTGCGCGCTGTCGCTGGCACAACGGACATGTTCTGCTGCATCGGTGAGTGGCGCAAAATGTCATCGCTGCGCGATTCCCTCATTTCAGGCTTCGAGCCATAGGTCTCGAGCCGTTCATTCGGTGCCATTTTTGAGCACGCCAATAAACTTATCTAAAAGATAAAACAATTTGCCGTTGAATTTAAGATCTCACGGGCGATTCAGAAATCTTGCTGAGTGAGAGGTTGCAGACCTTAGGCTGCAATCCCGAAAGGAAGGCACCGCGCAGCGGCAAGATTTCCAGCCTGTCGCGGTGGTATCTGAAACATAGCCAGCAAGCGGAGCGCGCAGTTTAAGACGTGGAGATTCCAAAGAGGGCTCGTCTTAGCCCTCTTTGGTCGGTTTCGGCGCGAGAGGCCGTGTGATCCCCGCGATTGAGAAACCGAAATTTTCACCGCCCGCAGCATTGAGAATGCCGCTCAGACACCGGTCATCTGCTTACTTAAACTTCTTGTGGTTCTCATTCCTTGTCGCCTTGAACCCTTCGGCTTCTTTCTTCGCTTCATCGATCTTACCCGCTTTGGCTAAAGCGGAGGCCTTGTCAATCTGGCCAATCAGCGTATCCAGCCCTTTGTGATAATCCTGCATTTCCGGGCTGTCCGGTGCTTTGCCTTCCAGTTTCGGTGGTGTGGCTTTTTTCGCGTCTTCGGCAGCGGCTTTCATATTAGCCAGACCGGTAGTCAGTTCGGCCTGATCGTTGGTTTTCAACACCTTGCCGTAGTTATCAGCAATCGTGTCCATGTCCGTTTCTAAATCTGCCGCCAGTGCCACCGTGCTGCTTCCCAGCATTGCGACTACCGCTAACGCCATCAGTTGTTTACGCATGAGCTTTCTCTCTATTGTTATTTATTTGTTAGATAAAACGACATTGCTTGTAAGGCTTTATAAAAATAGGCTGAGAGAGAGGAAAACGGCATGAATTTTTTGTAAAGAATGGTAGCGGAAGAAGCAGCAGCGATCGGGCGACCGCTGCTTTGGAAGCGTTATTCGCCGGCGATTTTCATTGCCGGTAACAGCACGGAACCGCACTGAATGTTGCTGCGGGTTTCGATATCGCTGCCGATGGCGACCATATTGCGCCACATGTCTTTCAGGTTACCGGCGATGGTGATTTCGCTTACCGGATACTGAATCTCACCATTCTCAACCCAGAAACCTGCTGCGCCACGAGAGTAGTCGCCGGTCACACCGCTGACGCCCTGTCCCATCAGTTCGGTGACGACCAGGCCTTTGTCGAGCTTACGCAGCATACCGGCGAAATCATCACCCTGACCGGCGATGCGCCAGTTGTGGATACCGCCTGCGTGGCCGGTGGTTTGCAAACCGAGTTTACGCGCGGAATAACAGGTCATCAGCCAGTTTTGCAGCACGCCGTCCTTGACGATATCGCGACGCTCGGTGCGCACACCTTCGCTGTCGAACGGCGTGGAAGCCAGACCCTGCAACAGATGCGGATGTTCTTCGATGGTCAGCCACTCCGGCAGGATTTGCTTGCCGAGGCTGTCGAGCAGGAAGGACGATTTACGGTAAATGCTGCCGCCGCTGATCGCCCCGACCAGATGACCGAACAGGCCGGTCGCCACTTCGGAGGCGAACAACACCGGTGCCTGCATGGTCGGTAATTTACGTGGTGCCAGACGCGATAAGGTGCGGCGTGCGCACTCTGCGCCAACCCATTCCGGATCTTTCAGGTCACTCATCTTACGGGCGATGGAATAGGCGTAATCACGCTCCATGTCGCCTTCGTGTTCAGCAATCACGGAGGCGGAAATCGAATGGCGCGTCGAGCAATAGCTCTGCAACATGCCGTGACTGTTACCGAAAACGCGGATGCCGTAATGGCTGTTAAAGCTGCCGCCTTCAGTGTTGGTGATGCATTTGTCAGCCTGCAAGGCAGCCTGTTCAGCACGGGCAGCCAGCTCAATGCTGCGATCGGGATCCAGCTCTTCCGGGTGGAATAAATCCAGATCCGGCGCGTCAAACGCCAGCATCTCTTTATCAGCCACGCCCGCGAACGGATCCGGTGACGTGTAACGGGCGATATCCAGCGCCGCCTGCACGGTGCGGGAAATAGCGTCCGGGCTTAAATCGGTGGAGGACGCGCTGCCTTTACGATTCTGATAATAAACGGTGATGCCCAGTGCGCCGTCGCTGTTGAATTCCACATTCTCGACTTCACCAAAACGGGTGCTGACGCCGATACCGGTGGTTTTGCTGACCGCCACTTCTGCGGCATCTGAACCCGCTTTCGCCAGTTCCAGAGCCTGAGATACGGCCTGTTCCAGAGTTTTACGCTGCTGCGCTACTTGATTCACTACGTTCATCGGCATGTCATCGCTTATGAGAGAAAAGGGATTGTTCTACACTGGTATTAAGAAACTTATACCTTTGAGTCTAACAGAGACTCGCCACAATTTCGCATTCCCTCCGGCGTTGTTATGCCCAAAGTTGCAACAGAACATGGATGTATGCGGCATAACCCTGCATAATGCCGCCGAAGCAATAAAGCACAATCAAACTGACAGGATTACCTCGTTAAGAGGAAGCGCCCATGACAAAGAAAATTGACGACTGGCACGATGACGTTCCCGAAACCAACGAGAACGAAGATGAAGAAGAAATCATCTGGGTCAGTAAAAGTGAAATCAAACGTGACGCCGAGGCGCTGAAAGATCTCGGTGCAGAAATGGTTGAGCTGGGTAAAAACTCGCTGGACAAACTGCCGCTGGATGACGATCTGCGCGCTGCGATCGACTTAGCGCAGAAGATCAAAAAAGAAGGCCGCCGCCGTCAGCTTCAGCTGATCGGTAAAATGCTGCGTTCCCGCGATGTCGAGCCGATTCAGACTGCGCTGGATAAGCTGAAAAACCGCCACAACCAGCAGGTTTCGCTGTTCCATAAACTGGAAATGCTGCGTGACCGTCTGGTTGAAGAAGGTGATGATGCAATCCCGCCGGTGCTGGAACTGTATCCGGAAGCCGACCGTCAGCAGCTGCGTGCGCTGATCCGCAACGCGCAGAAAGAGAAAGCCGCTAACAAGCCGCCGAAATCTTACCGCCAGATCTTCCAGTATCTGCGCGAACTGGCTGAAGGTCAGGACTAAAAAAACAAAAACCCGCCTTTTTACTTAACAGAAAATGGCGGGTTTTTTCTTTTCAGCCTTTGGCCTTTACTGCCGGTTTCTCCAGCAGATTCAGCCGCAGATCCCCTTCCAGCTCCTCTTCGGCCTCTTCAAACAGTAAAATCAGTGCGCCGAAACGCCGCTTGCGGCTGGCATTCAGATTGATGAAATCTATCTCAACCGGCAGCGCAATCCCGCCTGTTACCTCATCCCAGAGTGCATCCAGATTCGCACCGAAGCTGTCGGTCAGACCAAACTGACGGACAAACTCGGCGTAGAATGCGGGTAAATCCGGGATGTGATTAAAATCGAAGCTCACTTTATTCATCGACATTACTCCACCCGAACGAAGTTCTGATAATGGTCTTTACTGACGTAAATCAGCCCGTCGCTGGCAAACAGCACGCGGTCTGCCCCGCGACGCCCGCAGCGATAGTTGATATCTGCCTCGCGCCATACCCGTTTGTTGGCCGATGGCAGACGACCTTCACGGTTTGAGAACCGGTCGCCGCCAATGGCTTTGCCCGGCAACACATCACACAGGTTGCCGGAACGCGCATCCCATCCGGCTTCCCGTGCCTTTTTCTTGGTGATGTAGTTTTCCGGCAATTGATGATTCTGGCGCAAATAGCTGATCACCGTTTTCTCTTCAGTCCCCGTCACGATAGTGCCCGGGTTGTGTGTCGTTTTCGCGACAATCTGTCCTGCGATGCCACACAGTCCCGCGATCACGGCGACCGCCATCATCAGTTTGCGCGAACGCAGCCAGTTAAATGCCTTCATTGACGTCCTTTGTGTTTAGCCCGCATCGATCTGTTCCTGTTTATTGTTTCTTAAAACGCTGTATCTGGAAAGCTGACTTAAAGATTTCCTAAATGCAGCGTTTTCACCTGCAGATATTCTTCCAGCCCCAGCACCGACCCTTCGCGTCCCAGACCAGATTCTTTCACACCACCGAACGGCGCGGCTTCGTTGGAAATCGCACACTCGTTTATCCCGATCATGCCGCTTTCAATTGCATCAGCCACGCGGAAAATACGTTGCAGATTCTGGCTATAGAAATACGCCGCCAGCCCGAAAGGCGTGTCGTTGGCGCGTTTAATCACTTCTTCTTCCGTTTTGAAACGGAAACAGGCCGCCAGCGGGCCGAAGGTTTCTTCATGCGCCACTTTCATGTCATCGGTGGCATCAATAATGACCGTCGGCTGGAAGAAGTTGCCGCCAAGTTTATGGCGCTCACCGCCTTCCATCAGACGCCCGCCTTTCTCCAGCGCGTCTTTAACATGCTCCTCGACTTTCTCCAGCCCCTGAATGTTAATCAGCGGGCCGACAATCACACCTTCGTCCATACCATTGCCGACTTTCAGCTTGCGCACTTCTTCCGCCAGACGTGAGGTGAACGCCTCATAAACGCCGTCCTGCACGTAGATGCGGTTGATACACACGCAAACCTGTCCGGTGTTACGGAATTTACAGGTAATGGCGCCCTTCACGGCAGCCTCGATATCCGCATCATCAAAGACGATATACGGCGCGTTACCACCGAGTTCCATTGACACCTTTTTCATGGTGTCAGCGCTGTTACGCACCAGCGTTTTGCCGATTTCTGTAGAGCCGGTGAACGACACTTTACGTACCGCATCGCTCGCCATAATCACCTGGCTGATGGCGCTCGTATCACCCGCCACGCCGTTGATCACGCCATCCGGCACACCGGCATCTTTTGCCAGTTGCAGCAGAGCAAAGGCCGACAGCGGCGTATTACTGGCCGGTTTGATCAGGCCGGTACAACCTGCAGCCAGCGCGGGACCGAGTTTGCGGGTCAGCATCGCCAGCGGGAAATTCCACGGCGTGATCGCCGCCACTACGCCGACCGGTTCACGTGTCGCCAGAATGCGCGAACCGGATTTGGCCGGAGGAATGATTTCCCCGTTGGCGCGTTTGGCTTCTTCGCTGAACCATTGCAGATAACTGGCGGCGTAATCGACCTCGCCCAGCGCTTCTTTCAGTGGCTTGCCTTGTTCGGCCACCATCAGCTCGCCGAGAAACTGTTTGTTTTCCAGCATCAGTTCATACCAGCGGTGCAAAATTTCGGAGCGTTCTTTGGCGGTGGTTTTGCGCCAGGCCGGGAAAGCGTCGCTGGCGGCTTTGACGGCGGCTTCTGTTTCCGCTTTTCCTGACTTAGAGACTTTGGCGACCACATCGCCGGTCGCCGGATCCAGCACATCGAAGGTGTCTTTGGCTTCGAGCCATTTACCGCCGACAAAATAGCCAGTCTTAAATAATGGATGCGTGGAGAGTTTATGAGGTTGGGCTGACATGAGGATCCTCCTGATTTATGCCGTTTTAAGCGAACTATCAGGTAAGTATAGCGGCTTGAGCAGAAGCGTCTGTCAGACAGCACTGAGAGACACAGATCGCAAAGTGAATTGTCATACGTTCACAGTTTCCGCATCCCTCAGTAAACTGCGGTGAACTCCACCCCATTTTTACAAAGGAATAAGGCATGTCGACGCGCGAAAAAATGAATATCGGTGAACTGTATACAGACATGGGCGAAGGATTGCCGGAGGAGCGCCGCGCCGGAAAAGAGCGGGTGTACGACTACAACCTGACCCGTCCTTCAGAGGAAGAAAAACGCCAGCGGATGCTGAAAGACATGATGGGCAGCCTGGGCGAAAACGGCTGGATTGAGCCGCCGCTGCGTGTCGCGTATGGCACGCATATTCATATCGGCAACAACTTTTACGCCAATTTCAATCTCACGGTGGTGGATGACGCAATCATCACCATCGGCGATAACGTGATGATTGCGCCGAACGTCACCCTGGCGACAGCCGGACATCCGATCGATCCGGAAATCCGCGCCACCGGACAGCAATTCTCCCTGCCGATCGTCATTGAAGATAACGTCTGGCTGGGCATGGGTGTGATGGTAAATCCGGGTGTGACCATCGGGCGTAACAGCGTGATTGGTGCGGGAAGCGTAGTGACAAAATCCATTCCCGCCGATGTGGTGGCGGCTGGCGTACCGTGCCGGGTAATACGCCCGATCACCGCCGCTGACCGCGAAACATTCATGAAATGATGCCCGGATTTTGGCGATAAAAAAGGCCCGTGCGTTTAAACACCGGCCTTTGTTTATTACGGGCTGTTACGCCACAAACGAATGCTGATAACGATGCAGCATCTCGGTCAGACGTCGCACCGGCTCAGTCACTTTCAGGGGCGCGTCGTAATCGACCAGCTTTTGCTGATACTCACCCAGCTCTTTCAGCAGACGCTGATAATAGTATGTCCGCTTACCTTCGCCTGACGCCGAAACCACGTGATCGGCGGTGTTACGGATTTTTTTGTGGAACGCCGACAGCTCATCATTTACCGGCACTTCAGCAAGTTTCATGCGCTGATGAGCGATAATAAGCATCAGCGCCAGACGGTATTTACCGATGTCATTCGGGAACATCACCAGCAGCTGATTGAGCTGATGATAAAGCGCCGGCAGGTGGTTTTCACGACGACGGTACGCTTTGGTGGTCAGCGCCGATACCGCACTGCTCATAAAGCGGTTCAGCAACGTGCGCCCGGTTTTATCGCGGGACTTATCGCGAATAATCAGCAACACCGCCATCGCAATCACCGTACCGATCGCCTGCCCCAGCGCGTTGTCGAGAAAAGAGGTTACGTTGAATTTCATCGGGTTACTGAGCACCAGAATGTTGATGGTGCCCGCCAGCAAACCGAGCATGCCGAGACGGCGCTTGGTCACTTCGATACCGATAAAGAAGGTGAAAATCCCCAGCATCAGACACAGCAGGAACAAACTTTGCTGCGTCGAAGGCATGATCAACATAAACATCATCGAGCCGACCGGGATCGCCAGCAACATGCCGACAATAAAGTCCATCGCCATGCCTTTCGGGTTCGGGGTACGCATCGCCAGCGAGGTCACCACGGCGATAATAATCACGCAGCCGCTGGCTGACGTCCAGCCGGTCCATAGCCACATCAGACAACCTATCGCCGTCGCGGTAAACGTACGCAGGCCGTTGATCAGCGCATGATGCCGCTCAGCCGACACCGGACGAACCACCACTTCACCTTCCAGCACACCGCTTTCAATACTGCTGATGCTGCTGTTGGTCTGGACGCCTTTCATCAGCAACAGCGCACGCGTGCCAGCGCCGGTCCAGGCACTGAGCGTCACCAGCACATTATCGCTGTGCATGCCGGTAATAATCTGGCGCAGTTGTTTCAGGCGGCGGTGAACATCGGCAACGGTTTCTGCCGGTTCAGCAAACAGCGCTTTAAGCTCAGGCGACAGCCTTTCCGGCGTGTCTTGCATAATCAGATAGGTTTCGCAGGCCTGGGTGATCATACTCAGCGAGGTGCTGTGCAGCGCTTTCAGACGCTGGTTGCAGCGCTGCCAGCGCGAGGATTCCATCATCAGGCTGCCGCGCATGCCATTCAGCGCCGTGGTGCTTTTCACCAGGTTGTTCCAGGACTTATCGATGTCTTCTTTGGTGCCGTTATTCACGCAAATCCGCATCAGCGCAAACTGATCCAACATCAGCTGACTGACGGCGCGATCAATATCTTTTTTGATGGAACGGGGAGAAAACAGCAGATCAGCCACGATGGCGCAGCAAATCCCTATAACGATTTCACTGCAACGCTCGACGGCGAACTGCGGTGTCTGTAGCGGCGCACTGGCTGAGGTCACCACGATAATCAGCGCGGTATAACCCGCCAGCCCAAGTGCGTAGGAATTCTCGATGCGCACCAGTGAAGACCACCAGGTGCAGACCCCCGCCCAGATACAGCATAAAAGCAGCATCACAACCGGTGCGCGGGCAGTGGCGATAACAATCACCAGCGCCGCGATACAGCCGATAAATGTGCCAATAACACGCAGAAAACCACGGTGACGAATAGCACCGGCAAAGGGTTCGCCACCCGCCACCAGCGCCGGGCCGGAGGTCACAATGGCGGCGGTCATGGCCGACCAGCGCGGTGTCTCGAGTTGCAGATAGAACCCGAGAACCAGCGCGCCGAGGATCGCGAACGTCAGCTTGCAGGCAAAACGCACGCGCGGGATAAGTACGCTATTCATCTTTCCGGCCTTAGCCAAACTCTCTCAGGCGATGCAGGAGACGAAGGAAAGGAGAACCTTCATCTTGTTTGCGGTCATGCTGACCGGTGATAACCACGGTCGCGGTCGTCCCTGCCGGATAAGGATGTTGCTGGTCTTCATCATCGAGCAGGATTTTCACCGGCACGCGCTGCGCCAGACGCACCCACTCGAGGTTGCTGTCGATGGTCGCCAGACCATTCGTTGCAGCAGAAGAAGAGCTGTTGGTGACCGCCGCGGCCACGCTGTCCACGGTGCCGTGCATGATACGGTTACTGCCCAGCGGGGTGATTTCCGCACGGTCGCCTTTGTTCAGCCCTGGCAATTTGGTTTCTTCCAGATAGGCGAGAATGTAGAAGGAGTTTTTCTTCACCAGCGCCACAGCAGTCGAACCACGGTTGATGTAGTTACCCGGATGAACGGTCAGGTTAGTGACCCAGCCATCGGCAGGTGCAACCACCACGGTACGTTCCAGATCCAGCACGGCCAGATCACGTGCCGCCTGCGCTTTTGCCAGCTGATGTTCAGCGGTTTGCAGGACGTTATTGGCCTGATCGATTTCTTCCTGCGACATGGCCTGCACGCCCAGTTTTACACGACGTCCGGCTTCACGTTTTTTCTCTGCTGCCAGCGCCTGATAATACGCGACGTCAGCACTCGCTTCGTCCAGCGCCTGCTGGTAGCGCGGCTGGTCGATTTTAAACAACACCTGGCCCTTCTTCACCAGCTGGTTATCGACCACAGGCACATCGGTAATCAGACCGGTAACATCGGGCGCGATAGACACGACATCAGCGGTAAATTTGGCATCACGGGTCCACGGAGATTCGGTATAGAACGCCCAGGCTTTGAAAATTGCGATGACAGCCAGCACGACCAGAATCAACGTTATTGCATAACGTATTATTTTTATAGAGAAATTTTTCACAACGCCCTCAGACGAACATGCAGGAGATCAGGTAAAAAAGACAGCAGTACAAAGCTGTGTTGAACAACGCCGGATGCCAGACAAAGTCATAGATACCGGTGGGTTGCAGTACACGCCGCAGCACGAAAAACACCACCAGCGCCAGCAGTATTTCAAAAAACACCGGAGGAAACGACAATCCGAAAATCACCATTACCGGAAGCAAACTCATCAAAAATTCCTTACATTATGACGACGGACAAACACGTATCGTCCCGCGCACGCATTATTCATTATTTTAGGCAACGGCACGCGACCCCGGTGGAAAATAATTCAGCGGGAGCAGATCAATGAAGCCGTGGAGTTGCCAGGGAAGTGTGCGAAGGTAAGCATTATGTCAGGAAAACTGAAACCTGAGCATTATCGCCCGGAAGGGTATATTAGCGTGCTTATTATCAAGTAATCAACGTTCTGTGATCTAAATCACTTTTAAGCCAGAGTTAACAATGGACCGATTAAAACGCATGTCGATTTTCGCTCAGGTGGTGGAAAGCGGTTCTTTTACTGCCGCTGCGCGGCGCCTCGACATGAGCGTATCCGCCATCAGCCAGACTGTGTCAAAGCTGGAAAACGAGTTACAAATCAAACTATTAAACCGCAGCACGCGCAGTATTGGTCTGACGGAAGCGGGCAAGCTTTACTATCAGGGTTGCCGGAAAATGCTGCACGATGTGCGTGAAGTGCATGAACAATTGTATGCCTTCAACAACACGCCAACCGGGACCTTGCGCATCGGCAGTTCATCAACAATGGCACAAAATGTTCTTGCTGCGATGACTGCCGAAATGCTCAGCGAATATCCCGGCCTGACGGTGAATCTGGTGACCGGCATACCCGCACCCGATTTAATCGCCGACGGTCTGGATGTGGTGATCCGCGTCGGCGCGTTACAGGATTCCAGCCTGTTCTGCACCCGCTTAGGCTCAATGCCGATGGTGGTGTGCGCAGCGCGCAGTTATCTGGCCCAGCACGGTACACCGGAAAAGCCGGCTGATATGGTGAATTTCTCATGGCTGGAATACAGCGTGCGCCCCGACAGCGAATTTGAGCTGATCGCCCCTGAAGGCATTTCGACCCGTATTACACCGCAAGGGCGCTTCGTCACCAACGATTCGCAAACCATGATCCGCTGGCTGAAAGCCGGTGTCGGGATCGCGTATGTGCCGCTGATGTGGGTGATCGAGGAAATTAACGCAGGCGAAGTGGAGATTTTGTTCAGAAGCTATCAGTCCGATCCGCGACCGGTCTACGCGCTGTATACCGAAAAGGACAAACTGCCGCTGAAAGTGCAGGTCTGCATTGATTATCTGACGGATTATTTCAAACGGGTCAGCAAGGTGTATCAGGGATACCGGCAGGGGAAAAAGGGTACGCAGTGGAGTTGAGTTTGTATCAAAACCCGCAAAACTCAATTAAAGCCCACCAGTCTCCCCTTGTGAAAGGGGAGACTGAAATGCAACAACAAAACTTAAGCAGTACCGCCGACGGTCAGATTATCCAGTTTCAGGGTTGGCTGACCGACACCGACAGGCAAACTCTGACCTTCTTTACCGCACACGCCGACGCCTTTATCGAGCGCCAGATCGTTACCGACCATAGAAATCTGCTGCATGGCTTCAATACCGGAGCCAATCAGCGTTGCGCCTTTCACCGGTTTAGTGATCCGGCCTTTTTCGATCAGATAGGCTTCTGAAGTCGAGAACACAAATTTACCCGACGTGATATCCACCTGGCCGCCACCGAAGTTTGGCGCATACAGACCAAATTCCACGCTGCTGATGATATCTTCCGGCGTCGATTTCCCGGCAAGCATGTAGGTGTTGGTCATACGTGGCATCGGCAGATGCGCATAAGACTCACGGCGGCCGTTGCCGGTCGGCGCGACACCCATCAGGCGCGCATTCAGTTTGTCCTGCATGTAACCTTTCAGCACGCCGTTTTCGATCAGTACGTTGTACTGGCCCGGCACACCTTCATCGTCAATCGCCAGTGAACCGCGCAGACCCGGCATAGTGCCGTCATCGACCACGGTACACAGCTCAGACGCCACCAGTTTGCCCATCTGGCCGCTGAAAACTGACGTGCCGCGACGGTTGAAATCACCTTCCAGACCGTGACCGACCGCTTCGTGCAACAGCACGCCCGGCCAGCCTGCACCGAGTACTACCGGCATTCCGCCAGCCGGAGCGGCTACCGCGGTCAGGTTCAGCAGCGCCATGCGCACGGCGTCACGGGCGAAAGCTTCGGCACGAACTTCGCCGTTAACGGTTTCCAGGAAGTAGTCATAACCGACACGACCGCCGCCGCCGCTTGAGCCGCGTTCGCGACGTCCGTCCTGTTCGACCAGAACGCTGACAGACAAACGCACCAGCGGACGGATATCCGCCGCCAGCGTGCCATCTGTCGCCGCAACCAGCACGGTTTCGTACACGCCGGTAATGCTGGCACTGACTTCCTGCACGCGCTTATCTGCCGCACGGGCGATTTTGTCTACGCGGTGCAGCAGGTCGATTTTCGCTTCACGCGGCAGGCTTTGCAGCGGATCCAGCGGAGAATAAAGAGATTTGTACGCAATTTCGCCCAGCGTGTGCGCTTTGCCATTGCCCTGCTCACGGACAATGCTGCGGGCCGCTGTTGCGCTCAGGTTCAGGGCATTCAGGGTAATCTGGTCAGCATAGGCGAAACCGGTTTTTTCACCGCTTACCGCACGGACGCCGACGCCCTGATCGATATTGTAAGAACCATCTTTGATGATGCTGTCTTCGATAACCCAGGCTTCGTGGAAACTGGACTGGAAAAAGAGATCGGCATAATCAAGGCGACGTTCAGACAACTGGCCCAAAACGGAAAACAAATCCTGATGACTCAGATTATTAGCAGTTAGTAACTGCTCACTGACTAAGGCCAGACTCATAAATGTTCACTCTCTTTTTAGACGAAAATCCGGCGGGCTGAGCGTTATAAAAACGTCAACCCGCCGGACAATCCATTGTTACAAGGTTATTTACAGCCTAACACAGCCCGAACGAGGTTTCCTGCCACCTTCGCCGGTGACATTACTGAGCGGCAGCGGCTTTTGGATGTTCTACCGGTTTACGCAGAATTTCGTTGATGTGTGGATCTGCGATAGTGCCGCTAATCTGATAGCGAATCAGCGAAATTTTATTCCACAGCGGCGCCAGCACTTTACTGGCAGCAAATACCGCCACGCCCACCACCGGGTTGATGACGAAGGCGGTGGCCACGCCGACGGTCGCTGAGATTTCAGGCGCGATAACCGCTTCCAGATCGAGGCGCTGATTAACAAAATTCACCTGACCGGTAATGGCAATATCCGCTTCCAGACCATCAACCAGCAAGTCATCGGTATGCAATACGCCGTCTTTAATCCAGGCGGTGGATTTGATCGAATCGAAATAGAATCCCTGACCGAAGGTATCACTGAAATCGAGGCGCAGTTTACGCAGCAAGGCGTCGAAACTGACCAGACGCAGCAATTGCCCGGCCCGGCCGGTGCCGACATCAGCGATTTCGCCTTTGCCCAGCGTGTTTTTCAGCGTGCCGTTGAGCGTGCTGATATCCGGTTTCCACGGCACGGATTTCCAGTGCAGGTCGAAGTTAATGTCGAACGGCGCGCCTTTCAGTGGCGTGGTCACACCAAAGAATGACATCGCCTGTTCAATGTTTTTACCCGCCAGTTTGCCTTTCAGGCCGGTACTTTCGCCCTGTGCGTTCTGCTTCCAGTCGCCCTGAACGTTGAGGCGCGCTACGCCGGTGTCGATCAGGCCGTTGCGCAGCATCAGCTGATCGCCCTGCGGGGTGAGATCGGCGTTCACTTTGCGGAAGTTCTGTCCGAGGAACCAGCAGGCCTGGCAACGCAGTTGCAGCGCAGGCCAGTTAGCGAAGGAAATCTTACTGGTCGCGAACGGATTTCCGCCCGGCTGACCGCTGCTGGTAACATCAGCCACGGTCCATTGCGGATTGAAATACACATATTTCAGGTTCGCCAGCCACGGTCCGTTGTCATTCATATTCAGCTGACCATCAATTTCTTTGCCTTTGGCGATGATTTCCATTCCCTGACGCCCCTGCACCGAAGTCAGGGCCAGATCATTCCACACCTGTCCACCCAGCGTCAGTGCTGGCGTAGTCAGGGTTATCTGATGCGGGAAGCTGAAACCGGCCATTTTGCTGCTGTTGCCCCGGGTGCTTTGCGCCGCTTTATCCGGCGAGAGCAGGCCCAGCCAGTTTTCGCCATCCAGCGGCGGCAGATTAAGTGTCAGGCTGCTGTCTGCCGGCAGGGGTGGCGTTTTCTTCGCGTTAGCCTGCCAGGATGCGCGATCCAGTTTCAGCTGTTTGCCCAGCAGCCAGCGGCTGTTGAAGCGGTCTTTTCCGGCCAGTACGCCTTCCAGATTAAAACTGTGCAGATCGCCTTTCACATTGACCACCAGCGGCATTGCGTGCCCGGCCTTTTTGCTCAGCGGATCGGGTAAGTGACTGCTCACATCTTTCAGGTCGGCGTTCACATCGACGGTATAAGTCGGAGTGCCTTTGTGCGGCAGCGTGATATTCACATCGCCTTTCCACGGTGTACCGCCAGAAATTTTGCTGGCTACCGCGGCCGGCAGACCCGGGATTTTTGCCAGCTGCCAGTTAGCATCCAGACCAACCTGCACCTTAAAGTCATCCGCCAGTTCCTGCGTGCTGAACATCACATTTACCGGCTGGCCGAACCATTCACCGGTAAGACGGTTACTTTGCAGGTTGCCGTTGTCATAGCTGAACTGACCGCTGAGATGGCTGATTTTGCTGTCCAGCGGTTTAATAAACAGACTGTTGTCTTTTAACGTTACCCCGCCTGAGGCACGAACCATCTCACCATCCAGCGGAATATCCAGATGTAAGCGACCATTCACTTCGCCGCCAATCTGCAATTCCTGTAGCGCCGAACCCAGCGAATCATGCAGCGGCGTACCCATGAAGTAGTCGCCGATATCTTTGCCCTGACCGCGCAGGTCGGCATCGATAAACAGCTTTTCTTTCAGGTAATCAGGAATATTGGCGACCACATTGTTGCCATCAACATTGCCCAGTCTGGTGTGCGCGGCTTTCATAAACAGGCCGTCATTGAGGAAATCGAGATCAATATCCAGATCAGTCAGTGCCGGCCAGCCTGGCTGGAATTCGAAAGTTGAGTGGCGCAAAGGCACCCAAACTTCAAACTGCCCTTCGTTCTTTTTGAACGGGAAATCATGCGGATTGCCGTTGAACGTTAACGTCGCGTTATCGACCTGACCGGCCTTTATGGCACCGCTCAGATAATCCACCAGATGTTTACCCATCAGCGGCTCAGGGAAATAGCGCCACGCCTGTCCGGCGTCATATAAACGGATACCCGCCAGAATATTCAGCCACGGCTCGCCTTTAACGGGCTGGTGGTAACGGAAGTCGCCTTTCGCCCACAACGCGTTAGCCTGGACGTCCACATCTTTGCCCGACAGCGCCCAGCCGTCCTGAGTGTTAGTCCAGTTAAATGTCCCGGTCGCGGCGCCTATCTCCAGCGGCGCACGGAACATGTCGCCATAAGGTAAGACGCTGTCTTTGAGATTCACCGCCAGCTGGCCGCCCGCCACGCTGCCTTTGAGGCTGCCGCTGAAATGACTGACGCCCGGCAGCATCTTCCAGAGCTGCCAGCTGACATCGTGCCAGCTTGCATCAAAGCGGGTCTGATCCGGCTGTTTGATCGGGATATCCAGCGCAAGCCTGTCGACGTTACCGGCAGGTTTTAAATCCTGCCAGCGTTCCAGCAAGGCGGGCGTCAGGAATGAGAAGGTCGGGATCACCGGTCCTAAACGTTCGAGTTGCAGATTGGCGCCACGGATACGCAATTCTTCGCCCTGCGAGGGGCCGAGGAAATCATTATTTTCAGGCAGATAAAGCGCTTCAAGGCGACCTTTTGGCCACGCGACGCCATCCGTTTTCAGATTCAGTTGCTGCGTGCCGACCTGCCAGCCATTTCCCTGACGGCTGCCGTGCAAGGTGAGATTATCAACATCGAGGCGGTGCTCATCGTCACCGGTTTTCCAGGTGGCGGACCCCGTTTTCAGCAGCGCATCACCGGCATAAATATCGCCATTGTGGACTGTGAGCCATGCCGCCAGGCTAAAGTTAGCGCTTTCCAGACCGGTGTTACTGCGCAGCCACCGGCTGAACCACGGTTTCATATCAATATCATCGGCTTGCATATAAATCTTGCCGTTATTGAGCAGACCGTTTGAGTCGTTGAGATCCATACGCAGTTGCACAACGCCGTGCTGACCGTTAAAGCTCGAGAGGCTGAGCTGCCCTTCGGCGCGGTGGCGGTTACGGCTGTTCAGCCAGGTGAGCTGGGGAATATCGAATTCGGCACGCGAACCGGAAGGCGTAGGGAACGTAATGCGGCTGTTGCGCAGGTCAAAATGGTCAACCTGACGCAGAAAAATATCGCTGACACGACCGGGCTTGATGCCGTTGCCTTTATTGGCCTCGCCACCGAGCGGGGTGTTTAAATCCAGTTGCAGGTTATAGAAAGTGAGATCGCGAAACTGCCAGCGAAAATGCAGCAGTGATTGCCAGACGTCCAGCGCCATCGTGATGCGCTGAACCCGCCATTTGGCCTCGGGTAATGTGACCTGAAGACCACGGACTTCCATGATCGGGCCAAAGGTTTTCCAGCTGGCGCTGATTTGCGACAGTTCAATCGGTACGCCGGTGACCGCCTCTACTTTCCCGACCAGTTGATCCTGAAAGCGGCTAAGCTGCGGCAATGCGAGACGCAAGCCGCTGATCACCAAAGCCACTATCACGACAAGGGTTGCGCTGGTGGTTAATAAAATACCGGGCAGTCGCCTCAAACCTCTCTCCTTGTTTTCCATTCCATGCTGGTTTCACCCGCACAGACGGCAATGGAAACCTTTAACACCCAGATGCTTCAAGCCAGTCATCCGCAGATCACATCATGACGACGTCGAACTGTTCCTGACTGTAGAGCGGCTCAATCTGCACCTTAACCTGCTTACCGACGAAGATTTCCACTTCGGCCAGCGCATGGGATTCTTCTCCCTTGAGGGCTTCCCCCACGGCAGCAGACGCGTAAACCAGGAAACGGTCGGAATCGTAGGCATGATGCACACGTACGATCTCACGCAGAATTTCATAGCAGACGGTTTCAACGGTTTTCACCGTACCGCGTGCATGGCATGTCGGACAGTCGCTGCACAGAACATGCTCGACGCTTTCACGCGTACGCTTACGGGTCATTTCCACCAGACCGAGCGCAGAGAAACCGTGAATGCCGGTCTTCACGCGGTCTTTCGCCAGCGCCTGCTCGAGGCTGTGCAATACGCGACGGCGGTGATCTTCATTCGACATATCAATGAAGTCGATGATGATAATGCCGCCGAGATTGCGCAGACGCAGCTGACGGGCAATCGCCTGTGTCGCTTCAGTATTGGTGTTAAAAATAGTGTCTTCGAGATTGCGATGGCCGACAAACGCACCGGTATTGATATCCACGGTGGTCATGGCTTCGGTCTGATCGATAATCAGGTAGCCGCCGGATTTGAGTTCCACCTTGCGCTCCAGCGCACGCTGGATTTCATTCTCAACATCGAACAAATCGAAAATAGGTTGCTTGCCGCTGTAATGCTCCAGCTTGCTGGTCATTTCAGGCATGTATTCGCTGGTGAATTCCACCAGCAATTCGTAGGTCAGACGGGAGTCAACGCGGATACGATCCAGCGCTTCACCGGCAAAATCACGTAAAACGCGATGCGCCAGCGCCAGTTCGCCATACAACTTGCACTTGGTTTTGTTGCGACGTTTACGCTCCATCACCTTAGTCCACAAGCGTTTTAAGTAGGCGGCATCCTGCTTAAGTTCTTCTTCGCCCACGCCTTCGGCGGCGGTACGAATAATGTAACCACCGTGCTCGTCGCAATATTCGGAGACGATACGTTTCAGACGGTCGCGTTCCGCCTCGCTTTCAATACGCTGGGAAACCCCAACGTGAGAAGCCCCGGGCATGAACACCAGATAGCGGGAAGGCAACGTAATGTCAGTCGTCAGGCGCGCGCCTTTGGTGCCAAGCGGGTCTTTCACCACCTGCACCATCAGATCCTGGCCCTGATGCACCAGCTCTGCGATATCACGCACATGGAAATTTTTCTGCTCGTCACGCGCCACACATTCGGTGTGAGGCATGATGTCTGAAGCGTGTAAGAACGCTGCTTTCTCAAGGCCGATATCCACGAATGCTGCCTGCATACCTGGCAGAACCCGGCTGATACGTCCTTTATAAATATTGCCGGCAATCCCGCGTTTGGTCTCACGCTCAATATGGATTTCCTGCAGAATGCCACCGTCAATGTAGGCCACGCGGGTTTCAGACGGGGTGACATTGACCAGTAATTCAGCTGTCATGTTTTCTCCTAAGCTCGCGTAAGGCAGAAAATTCATTTAGCAGTTCCTGAGTTTCCACCAAAGGAAGACCCACAACTGCATAGTAACTGCCGCGAATTTCACGGACGAAACAACCGCCCTTTCCCTGAATACCATAAGCGCCCGCTTTATCCATGGGCTCACCGCTCAGAATATAGTGTGCAATGTCGTCGGAGGATAGTGAACGGAAAGTGACATCTGTCACAACCAACGTATTGAGACAATCCTGCCGGTCGGCAAACGCAATCGCGGTCATCACCTGATGCTGTCTCCCAGACAATGCATTAAGCATAACAGCGGCTTGCGCTTCGTCACGTGGCTTTTCCAACACATTACCGTCAAGTACCACAATCGTATCTGCGCCCAGCACCGGCAAATCTTCTGCTGCTACCGCCACACCGGCCTGCGCCTTGTCTTTCGCCAGCCGCAAAACATAATCTTGCGGCGCTTCGCCGGGCTGACGTTCTTCTGCCACGTCCGTAGACAGGCGCTCGAAAGGCAACTCCAGCAACGTCAGTAATTCACGGCGGCGCGGTGACCCGGAGGCCAGATAAAGTGCGGTCATAACATCCTCATTGCACGGCAAACTGACGACGAATTTTACGCATCAGCAGGAACAGCCATGGCCACAGAATACCGTCAACCACACTACTCCAGAAAACTTCAGGCCGGAACGAAACGTTAACGACCAGGAATTCACCCCAGAACACCATCACGTCCACGGCCAGTGAAAGCACCATGACAATCAGCGCCTGTTGCCATAGCGCCAGATTACGGAATAACTGGAATTTGAACGCGACCAGATAGGCGGTGATAGCAAATGCCAGCGCCCGGATGCCGAGCGTCGATCCCAGGATCAAGTCCATGATGAAGCCGACAATAAAACCGGTACCCACGTTGACGCGATGCGGTAACGCCATCACCCAGTAAATCAGGATCAGCATCAGCCATGACGGCCTGAACATGTAAATTTGTTCCGGCCACGGCATGACCTGCAACAGCATGGCTATTAAGAAGGATAGCCAAATAATCCAACGCCCGTGGCTCCGGTAACTGTTCATCGTGTCGCTCCCTGAACAGCAGGGGTGCTGACAGGCGCGGTCACCGTACCGGTAGCCGGTGGTGGAACCGGTGCAGGAGGCCCCATATCACCCGGAGGTGGCAGGACTTGCGGCATCATTTGCATCAGACGTTCGTTGGCGACGCGATGGACTTCGTCAGGCGGCAGAGGATGTTCACCATTACGGTCGGAACCCCATAACAGCAGCAAATAACGCAGACGTTGCAGACCGGCGGTCGGACGCGCCTGAATCACGGTATACGCACGCTGGTTGTCCACTTTAACAGAGGACACCACACCCACCGGATAGCCTTCAGGGAAGCGGCCGCCAAGACCTGACGTGACCAGCACATCGCCGACACGAATGTCGGTATTGCTTGGCAGATGCTCGAGTTGCAGGTCATCGGCACAGCCGCTACCGGCTGCAATCACGCGGATGTCGTTACGCAGCACCTGAATCGGTAATGCGTGCGACGCATCGCAAATCAGCAATACGCGGCTGGTCAGAGCGGCAACGGCAACAACCTGACCGACAACACCTTTGTCGCTGATCACCGGTTGCCCGATATAGACGCCATTGTTGCTGCCTTTGTCGATCACCACCTGATCACTGTACGGATCGTTGCTGGTAGAAAGAACCTGCGTCACCATCTTGTGCTCGTCCTGACGCAACGGCGACCCTAACAGTTCGCGCAGACGGGCGTTTTCTTGTTTGTATTGGCCAAGCAGCATCAGGTCGCTGTTTTTCAGCAACAGTTCCTGACGCAAAGCGCGGTTTTCGAGCTCCATCTGACCACGAGTGGCAAATGTTGAAGAGACCTGATCTAAGAATTCACGCGGGGCATTGGACAAAAAATAGAAGGGACTGACGGCAGTATCCATATAGGTGCGAATTTTAACAAACGTACCTATTTTACTGTCGGCAACAATCAGGACAATGGCCGTGAGAATAGCCAAAAAAAGTCGCAGTTGCAGGGAAGGTCCCCTGCTAAAAATTGGCTTCATAAAATATGCGAGTTCCTCGGCAACAGAAGGTTTCAGCCAGTCGAAGTAAAGACTTCCCCTGACAGAAAAGGCGGCAATCTCATGGGATAGACAAAACACCGGCAAAGCGTTTATCGCTCAGCCAGTGTTTGCGCGGATCCACATTGAACACTGCACACTTCACGTTGCAGGTTTTACCTGACGGACAACCACCTTCCCGGGCAGACTGATTTTGTTCACTACGACAAGGCTTGCTGACAACAAGCCCTGCCCAAAACCACAAGTCTTCGCTCAGATTACTCTTCGCTGAATAAGTCGCCGCCGTGCATGTCGATCATTTCTAATGCTTTACCACCGCCGCGGGCTACGCAAGTCAGCGGATCTTCTGCGACGACAACCGGAATACCGGTTTCTTCCATCAGCAGACGATCCAGGTTACGCAGTAATGCGCCACCGCCGGTCAGCACCATGCCGCGCTCGGAAATATCAGAAGCCAGTTCTGGCGGACACTGTTCCAGTGCAACCATCACGGCGCTGACGATACCGGTCAGCGGTTCCTGCAGGGCTTCCAGGATTTCGTTGGAGTTCAGCGTGAAGCCACGTGGAACACCTTCAGCCAGGTTACGGCCACGAACTTCGATTTCGTGCACTTCATCGCCAGGATAAGCAGAACCAATGCTGTGCTTAATACGTTCGGCAGTCGCTTCACCAATCAGTGAACCGTAGTTACGACGAACGTAGTTAATGATAGCTTCGTCGAAACGGTCACCACCAATACGTACAGAAGAGGAATACACCACGCCGTTAAGGGAGATCACCGCAACTTCCGTCGTACCACCACCGATATCCACCACCATTGAACCGGTCGCTTCAGATACTGGCAGGCCTGCACCGATTGCCGCAGCCATCGGTTCTTCAATTAGGAACACTTCACGCGCGCCTGCACCTTGTGCAGATTCACGGATAGCACGGCGTTCAACTTGCGTTGCACCGACTGGCACACACACCAGCACGCGCGGACTTGGGCGCATGAAGCTGTTGCTGTGAACTTGCTTGATGAAGTGTTGCAGCATTTTCTCAGTCACGAAGAAATCGGCGATAACGCCGTCTTTCATTGGACGAATGGCTGCGATATTGCCAGGAGTACGACCCAGCATCTGTTTAGCGTCGTGACCAACAGCAGCAACGCTTTTAGGTGAACCAGCACGATCCTGACGAATAGCCACTACAGATGGCTCATTCAACACGATGCCTTGTCCTTTTACATAGATAAGGGTATTGGCGGTACCCAGGTCGATGGACAAGTCGTTGGAAAACATGCCACGAAATTTCTTAAACATAACGAAAGGATAATCCTGCAAGCTGGGGGCGGAAAATAAAATCCGCCTACTTTACCAACCACGCGAAGCAGCGACAAGGCGCAAAAACGTCCTGCTTCCGTGAAAATTGTCAGCGATGTCGCCATTCACTTGTTGTTACTTTTTGAGGCTGATGGCACTGCGAAATAATTCTTTATCGCAGGCTCGGTTTACCTCGGGCAGGCACCCAGGCGAAGTAGCAACACCGCACATAAATTCTTACACTTTTACCGAAATTTTCCGCTCATCTGCGGCCTGATAATAAGCACCGGAGGCCAGGCAAGGGAGTCGGTCAAAAGCTGGCTCATTCTACGTTAAATAATCCCATAACGGTCACTTAAACATCGCGGTTATGTGAATATTTTTTACCGACCGGGTCAACAGGCTCCGGCACAGCAAATAAATCGCCCTGACCGCCGTGGATCCCACTTTTCAGCAGGACGGCCCACTCCTCTTTTGTCCTCACTCCGGAGGCAAAAACCAGGGCCTGAGTTCCTTCACATGCACTGAGCAAACTTTGTACAAAAAGCTGATTTTCCACCCTTTTATCAATATCGCGCACTAATCCCGGGTGAAGCTTGACTCTCTCCACCGGGAAAGTTTTCAGATAAGAGGTGCTGACGACCGACAATCCTGCCTGCGTCACGGCCAGACGACAGCCTAAACCTTGCAATAGCCTGATAGCCGGACGCAGCCGGTCGGTATGTTGACAGAGATCTGCCTCTGCAAGTTCAATCAAAATTCGATTTCGTTGGGTTCTTTCGCACTGAAGCAACGTATCGCGCAGCCAGCGAACAAACGAGCGCTGCAATAATGAATCAACCGTCAGGTGAAATGCCAACGTTTCATCCGGCCAGCGGTTAAGTAACGGAATAATCTGACTTAACATGACCCGGTCAAAGCTCTGAGACAGGCCAAACTGAACCACCAGAGGAATAAATTCTGCGGCCAGCAGTTCCTGTTCTCCGTCAAAGACGCGACGCTGCACTTCCCGGTGGTCAAGCTTGCCGCCTTTTGAGAATGACGGTTTCTGGTATAAACGCGGGCCGCCACGCGCCAGGGTATTCTCCAGCAAAGTCCGCCAGCGCACGCTTCCCCGGCCCTTTTCCGGCACGTTTTTATCGTAGATAAACCAGCTGTTACTTCCCTGGAACGCCGCGTGACGGGTGGCCTGCTCAACCATATCCATGACCTGATCCGGCGTCTGCCCGAAACGGTACGCACTGATGCCGATGTACATCAGTGCGTCGCGGTCGATCAGCGAAGACGTCGGCAACACGCCCAGCGCATTCACCAGCTGGGCCGCCATCACTTCCGCTTCTTTCAGGGTGCGATGCGGCAGCAGCACCGCAAAATCACTGTGGAAATAGCGGGCCAGTAAAGCGTCAACGTGGCGCATAACAAACGTCGATAATAAATTCACCATCGCCGAACGTAGTTCTTCAACCACCGCCTGACCGTGGGTCTCGCGCATCATATCGAAATCAGGTAAACGCAGCAGCATCACCACGCCATGCGCGCCCTTTTCTTCCAGCTGTGTGGCGAGCTGGTTATCAAAGAACAGGCGGTTACTCAGCCCGGTTTGTGCGTCCTGCTGCGCATACGCGCGTATCAGCGTGTCCACGCGGCTACGCTGTTCACGGGCTTCGTTCAGGTCAGTCAGCAACACATCGATAGCACTGCTGGCAGAATGAGGCCATTCACCAACATCACCGGTCAGACCCTCGCGTTCTCCGCGTAAAATGCGCACTGCGCGGTCTTCCAGTTTTTCCACGCCATCGGTTTCCTGACGCAGCCAGCGGAAACTGAGCATCAGCATGCCCAGCATCACCAGAATGGCGAGACCAATCGCAAATGTTGAGCGCAGGGAGCGGATATAAGTGCTGATCGGATCGATATAGGACATCTGCAGAGACATCGCATGGTTCTGCATCAGCGGGAAAATTGCCGTCTCGAATTCAGGGATTACGCTGTCCCAGGAACGGCGTAAATTAGGCTTTTCATGATACTCATAAACAGTGGTGTTATTGAGTTTGAGCTCAACATCCGTGATATCAAGCATGCGCATCGCCGGTGGCATCCAGCGTTCGGCTTCCGCAGGGGTATGGGTCAGAAGCGCCTGATCATAGGTCGCCGCCAGCGCCTGAAGATGTTGCTCTGTACTTTGTTTATTGAGATAGAGAAAACTGAAAGTGACGCCCAGCAACATCAACAGCATTGCCAGCGCGACTAACATCGAAATCAGTGCCGATAGTCTGGTAGTAAATCGCATCCCTGTGCCTTACTCGCTACGGTTAGGTGAACACAAACCCGTTGTCTGAGCCTGCTGCGTAAAAACGCCGCTACTATAAAACAGAAAAAGGGAGGGACTGGAGAAATTTACGAAAAAGGATTACTCGCATATTTCGTTATTTCTGCCACATCGGGCACCATTTCATTCCTTTATCAGGCCGAAAAGTGCCCTTTGCATACATTGATAGCATAGCAACGCAAAAAACAATCAATTCAGAATTCTTATGCAAATGGATAAAAATCAGCCAAAGGCGTTTTTTTAAAATCGGGTATTTGCAGGGTTCATCTCGCAAAACCCCCAATTTCACGCCATGCTCTGTCTATAACCATAAAAATGAACCATATAAAAGAGAATGCCGGAGAATGCTATGTTCAAACCCCGCAAACTAACGGAAGCCGATGTCACACCCGAAGACATCTTCCATGACCGGCGCAAAGTATTACAGGCGCTGGGTATCAGTGCGGCGGCACTGGCCATCCCGCAAGATGCCCGGGCTGATCTGCTTTCCTGGTTTAAAGGCCATGACCGCCCGTCCGCACCTGCGGGCAAGCCGCTGGATTTCACCAAACCAGCCGCATACCAGAATGATCTGCCGCTGACACCGGAAGATAAGGTGTCCGGCTATAACAATTTCTATGAATTCGGACTGGATAAAGCGGATCCGGCAGCGAATGCCGGGCAACTGGTCACATCG
The DNA here is from genome assembly GCF_004346065.1 of Rahnella sp. JUb53. NCBI lineage: Bacteria > Pseudomonadati > Pseudomonadota > Gammaproteobacteria > Enterobacterales > Yersiniaceae > Rahnella > Rahnella sp. JUb53. The sequence continues at coordinate 106,424 of NZ_SLYT01000007.1, read as the reverse complement.
CCATGGACGTTAAAAATTGAAGGTGAAGTCGCTAAACCGATGACACTGGATATGGACGACATTATGAAGCGTTTCCCGCTCGAGCAGCGGATCTACCGCATGCGTTGCGTCGAAGCCTGGTCAATGGTGGTGCCGTGGGTCGGATTCCAGCTCAGTGAAATACTCAAACTCGCCGAGCCGACCAGCAATGCGCGTTATGTCGCGTTTACCACCTTATATGACCCTGAGCATATGCCGGGGCAAAAAGACCGGTTTATCGGCGGCGGGCTGAATTACCCGTACGTTGAAGGATTGCGTATAGATGAAGCGATGAACCCGCTGGCGATGATGACGGTCGGCGTGTATGGCAAGGCACTTCCGCCGCAAAACGGCGCGCCCATCCGCCTGACCATTCCGTGGAAGTACGGCTTCAAGGGGATTAAATCCATCGTGAACATCAAATTCACCAAAGATGAGCCGCCGACCACCTGGAACCAGATTGCCTCGAATGAATACGGATTTTACGCCAATGTGAACCCGCAAGTTGATCACCCGCGCTGGTCGCAGGCGACGGAGCGATTTATCGGTTCGGGCGGATTGCTCGACGTGCAGCGTCAGCCCACCTTATTGTTCAACGGTTATGCCGAACAGGTGGCGTCGATGTATCACGGTATGGACTTGCGTAAGTTCTATTAAGGAAGGGGAAGCTTCACCTATGCGTCGTTTAAGCCCTGCAAATATTACCTGGCTGAAGGTGATCATCTATCTTTGCGCTATTTTGCCTTTTTTCTGGATTGTGCTTTCGATTAATCAGGGCTGGTTCAGCGCCGATCCCGCCAAAGATATTCAGCATTTTACCGGTAGGATGACTCTGAAATTTTTACTGGTCACTCTGCTGGTTACGCCTGTCGCACGTTACGGAAAACAGCCGCTGCTGATCCGCACCCGTCGTTTGCTGGGTTTATGGTGTTTCGCGTGGGGAACGCTGCATCTTCTCAGCTATTCCTTCCTTGAACTGGGCATCAGTAATCTTCGCCTGCTCGGCAGTGAACTGATATCACGTCCGTATCTGACGCTCGGTATCATCTGCTGGGTTCTCCTGCTGGCACTGGCCTGCACTTCTCCCATGTGGGCACAGCGCAAATTGGGGTCAAAATGGCAGAAGTTGCACAATTTCATTTATCTGATCGCGGTACTTGCGCCGATCCACTACCTTTGGTCGGTAAAAGTGTTATCGCCGCAACCCGTCATTTACGCATTACTGGCGGTCATCTTGTTGGCATTTCGTTATAAAAAATTCCGCCAGTGGCTGCGATAAGCGGTGGAACTTTTCTGTGTTCTGCCCCTCATAATTCCGGCAATCACACTCACATTCTCCGGGCGAGGGTTGATTATCTTCGCTGATAAGACCAGTATTTAGCTGCGAATTGCCACGATATCATTATAATGCCCGACCTCATGCCGAAGAGACGGGCCGATTTGCCGCGAAATAGGTGACAAATCGGTGACATCAGGGTATTTTCTACAATCTTTGTCTAATTGCCGGAGATAGGCTCACAATGGCGCATAAGTTTGACATTTTGCTACTGAACGGTCCTAACCTGAATTTGTTAGGCACCCGTGAGCCTGAAACGTACGGACACACCACGCTCAACGATATTGTTAAAGGTTTGGAAGTTCAGGCTGCTGCTGCTGATGTAGCACTCAGCCATCTGCAATCCAACGCAGAACATGTCCTGATTGAACGCATTCATCAGGCACGCGGAAACGTCGATTTTATTCTGATCAATCCCGCGGCCTTTACCCATACCAGCGTGGCGCTGCGCGATGCATTACTGGGGGTGTCGATTCCGTTTATCGAGATCCATCTGTCGAATGTACATGCCCGCGAAGCGTTCCGGCATCATTCCTATCTTTCCGACATCGCAGTGGGCGTTATTTGCGGACTTGGCGCAGATGGCTACCACTTTGCATTACAGGCAGCGGTTAATCGCTTGTCAAAAACCCACTAATTTCTACGCAAAAAGAGTACGGAATCACACCCATGGATATTCGTAAAATTAAAAAACTGATCGAACTGGTTGAAGAATCAGGCATTTCTGAACTGGAAATTTCTGAAGGCGAAGAATCAGTACGTATCAGCCGTGCTGCACCTGCGCAGGCTTATCCAATGATGCAACAGGCTTATGCTATGCCTGTACAACAACAGCCAGGTCTGGCTGCTGCGGTCGCGCCAGCTGCTGCGCCTGCAGAAGCGGCTCCGGCTGCCATCAGCGGTCATATCGTTCGCTCACCGATGGTAGGTACCTTCTACCGTACGCCAAGCCCGGACGCTAAAGCCTTCATCGAAGTGGGTCAGAAAGTGAACGCTGGCGATACCCTGTGTATCGTTGAAGCGATGAAAATGATGAACCAAATCGAAGCAGACAAATCCGGTGTTGTTAAAGCAATTCTGGTAGAAAGCGGCCAACCGGTTGAGTTCGACGAGCCGCTGGTCGTCATCGAATAACGAGGCGTACCATGGTAGATAAAATTGTTATCGCGAACCGCGGCGAGATTGCCCTGCGTATTTTGCGTGCCTGTAAAGAAATGGGCATCAAAACCGTTGCTGTGCACTCCACTGCTGACCGTGACCTGAAACACGTGCTGCTGGCAGACGAAACCGTCTGTATCGGTCCTGCACCTTCAGTAAAAAGCTATCTGAACATCCCTGCCATTATCGCGGCGGCAGAAATCACTGGAGCGGTGGCTATTCACCCTGGCTATGGTTTCCTGTCCGAGAATGCTGATTTTGCAGAGCAGGTTGAGCGTTCTGGTTTTATCTTCATCGGCCCGAAAGCTGAAACTATCCGCCTGATGGGCGACAAAGTTTCTGCGATCCACGCGATGAAAGCGGCTGGCGTACCTTGCGTACCTGGCTCTGACGGCCCGCTGGGCGACGACATGGATCAAAACCGTGCCTTCGCTAAACGCATCGGCTATCCGGTCATCATCAAAGCTTCTGGCGGCGGCGGTGGTCGTGGTATGCGTGTTGTGCGCAGCGACAAAGACCTTGAGCAATCCATCAACATGACCCGTGCGGAAGCCAAAGCGGCTTTCAACAACGACATGGTTTACATGGAAAAATACCTGGAAAACCCACGTCACGTGGAAATTCAGGTACTGGCTGACGGTCAGGGCAATGCGGTTTATCTGGCTGAACGTGACTGCTCTATGCAGCGTCGTCACCAGAAAGTCGTGGAAGAAGCGCCAGCACCGGGCATCACTGAAGAACTGCGTCGTTTCATCGGCGAACGTTGTTCAAAAGCCTGTGTGGATATCGGCTACCGTGGCGCAGGTACTTTCGAGTTCCTGTATGAAAACGGTGAGTTCTTCTTCATCGAAATGAACACCCGTATCCAGGTTGAGCATCCGGTTACCGAGATGATCACTGGTGTGGATTTGATCAAAGAGCAGCTGCGCATTGCGTCCGGCCAGCCACTGTCGATCAAACAAAGCGAAGTGAAAGTCAAAGGCCATGCGGTGGAATGCCGTATTAACGCGGAAGACCCTAACACCTTCCTGCCAAGCCCGGGCAAAATCACTCGTTTCCACGCACCTGGCGGCTTCGGTGTTCGTTGGGAATCGCACATTTACGCAGGCTACACTGTGCCTCCGTACTACGATTCCATGATTGGTAAACTGATCACTTACGGCGAAACCCGTGAAGTGGCGATTGCCCGCATGAAAAATGCACTGGCAGAACTGATCATCGACGGCATCAAAACCAACATTGATCTGCAAATGCGCATTATGGACGACGAGAACTTCCAGCACGGTGGGACTAACATCCACTATCTGGAGAAAAAACTCGGTCTGCAGGAAAAATAATTCCTCGATAAAACCTCAACGAATCCGTTGAGGTTTTTTTATTTATATTGATATAAATAATATATTCATAAAATTTCGACTAATAAATCTATAGTTAAAACCGCCTTGTTAATCTGCTAATCTTCCGACCCCATCATTTAGAGCAAGGAAGAGTCAATGCATATTAAAAAATTATCCAAAAGGAATCTATTATTCACATCCGTAATATCATTACTTTCAGTTACGGCCTGCACGTCATCTTTTGCGGATATGGCAAGTCCATCACAAAACTGGTGGGATAATTATTCTGACAGCGAAGGATTCAGGGAAGCCTTATTTGAATTAGGCACCACCCCAGTTGAATTAAATGCAGATATAAAAAACACGATTGCCAGGGGGAATAATGTTAACGACCCCTTATTCTGGCTGAAAAGAAATCTCGATATATACCCTGCTGACAACGAAAATGCTTACAATATTCCCGTAACAGAAATTCATAGCCAGGGCAAAAACAGAACCGGTGCAAACGGGCGCAATGGTTATTTCCTGACCCGCGATTTCGCGACTGCTGGGCAAAACATCAAACTCATGGTCGGTGAGATGCCTCAGGGAGTGTCTTGCTCCATAGCAACCGGGGTGGGCTTTGCCAAAGAAAACCATATGTTGGATTCTCAAGGTCTGAAAAGTGCTTCAGTCAATACCTACACATTAAAGCAGGATGGAACAATATTATTAGCCTGCAACGATCAAGATATTACAATGCCTAATGTAGATAAGGCCGTTAATATTGAAATTCTGGAAGGCGGTGTCAATCAACCCTTCTTTATTTTCGGACAAAGTACACAGGCAGACTGGAAAACATTAAGCCAGAGCAATTCTAAATCGGGTCAGATATTTATGTTCTCGGGTCGTTCCAGAATGAATGTAAAGACCGCAATTGCTAAAAAATCGGCTGATACAAATATGGTTCATTCAATGAGCCAATATCTTGCGATGACAATTAAGGATGACTCGCTTAATGGCTTTGACGGTACTGATCCTTTAAACCAACCATCTCGCGGTTTAATCGTCGCCACATATAATGACTGTTGCTACGCTACCGGTGGTCAGGGCTTTACCGCAATAGGGTTCAACAGCAAGCTTGCCGACGATACTGACTGGGGCGACTGGCATGAATTTGGTCATCACAACCAACAGGGTTGGTCATGGTCGGCATTAAATGAAGTGACGGTGAATCTCTACTCTGTCGCAAACTGCACCCTTTTACGCGGAGAAGCACCTACCCCCTCGTGCCATTCTAATAGCAATATAAAAGCGTTAGACTGGAGCACTTACGCTGTCGGGAACTTTATTGCTTCCGGGGAACATTATAACTTTGATAATTCGGGGTCTGGCACCGAATTTAAAAGGGCGACTCTGTTTGCCCAATTGCTCTTCAGCTACCCGGAACTTTATCCGCAATTAGGTAAAGCGTTCCGCGAAGAATACAACTACGCTAAAAACCGCTCCAACCTCGATTCTTCTCAGGAGTTAAAAGATTGGTTTGTAGTGAATACCAGTAAGTATTCTAAGAACGATCTTCGTGAGTTTTATGACCACTGGGGACTCACCTATTCTTCGCAAGCCAGCGATGCGGTAAACGCAATGAAACTGCCGAAACCTTATCAACCCGCACAAACACAAGAGATAACACTTAACAGTGATTATTCCTCTTCTTATGCCACCACAACCATGGTTGATCCTGTTGCTAAAAATATTGGCTTCGTTCTGCCAACCTCAGCCCAGGGGCCAACATCATTAGTGTGGAGCAAATCAGGCGACACGCAGTTTTATGCAGATGTGACCGACAGCCAGCAGCGCGCATTTAGAGTAAAACTTCACGGCAAAAAATCCGTAGGACAATGTGCAAATTATACCCTCAACTCTGCTGCTAACTGTGTTTCCGGCTCAACAAGCTTCCTGCGTTTCGATTTCCGCAAAGAGGATAACACTCAGCTTCCGGCGGGCACTTACCATGGAACAACACATTTATCAGGCCGTGACTGGCATAAGCCAACATGGGCTTCTGAGATAAAGATCAACCTTAATATCGTCAAATAATCCTGCCTGCCAGGTGAATTCCTCGCCTGGCAAATAGTTACTGCGAAAAATGCCATAATCCGTAAAATCCCCCCTTATTTTCAATTTACGGTGAACCTATGGATCAACGTTTCTTACAAGCCAACCGCGAAGCCCGCTGGGCTTTTGGGCTGACGATTGCCTATCTGCTGGCATGGAGTTTTGCCGCTTATATTCCTGACGATAAACAGGGCATCACCGGCCTGCCGCACTGGTTTGAAATGGCCTGTCTGCTGGTACCGCTGATATTCGTTCTTTTAAGCTGGCTGATGGTTCGCGTGATTTATCGCGATATTCCGCTGGAGGATCATCATGCAGACTGAAGTCTTGTTGCCGCTGATTGCCTATCTGCTGCTGGTATTCGGGCTGTCTGTGTATGCCTACACGCGTCGCGAACAGGGCAACTTCCTCACCGAGTATTTCCTCGGTAACCGCTCGATGGGCGGCTTCGTACTGGCCATGACTCTTACCGCTACCTACATCAGCGCCAGTTCGTTTATCGGCGGTCCCGGTGCTGCATACAAGTTTGGCCTTGGTTGGGTGTTGCTGGCGATGATCCAGCTGCCTGCTGTCTGGCTTTCACTGGGCGTGCTGGGCAAAAAATTCGCCATTCTGGCGCGCCGCTATAACGCAGTTACCCTGAATGACATGCTGTTTGCGCGCTACCAGAGCCGCCTGCTGGTCTGGCTGGCAAGTCTGAGCCTGCTGGTGGCATTTCTGGGTGCGATGACCGTGCAGTTCATCGGTGGTGCGCGTCTGCTGGAAACCGCCGCCGGTATCCCTTACGACACCGGTCTGCTGATTTTCGGCATCAGTATCGCGCTGTATACCGCGTTTGGTGGCTTTCGTGCCAGCGTGCTCAATGATGCCATGCAGGGTCTGGTGATGCTTCTGGGCACCATTTTGCTGCTGGTAGCGGTGATCCATGCCGCCGGAGGGCTGCACAGTGCCGTTGATAAACTTCAGCAAATCGACCCGAAACTGGTTTCCGTTCATGGCGGAGATGACGTGCTGTCGCTGCCATTCATGGCCTCGTTCTGGATTTTAGTGTGCTTTGGCGTGATTGGCCTGCCGCACACTGCCGTGCGTTGTATCTCATACAAAGACAGCAAAGCCGTGCACCGCGGCATTGTGCTGGGCACGATTGTGGTCGCCGTACTGATGTTCGGTATGCATCTGGCTGGCGCACTCGGGCGTGCGGTTTTACCTGATCTTAAAATTCCCGATCAGGTGATCCCGACGCTGATGATCACCGTGCTGCCACCTTACGCCGCCGGGATTTTTCTGGCCGCACCGATGGCTGCCATTATGTCGACCATCAACGCACAGCTTTTACAGTCATCAGCGACTATCGTTAAAGACTTATACCTCGGCATTAAACCGGAGCAGTTAACCAACGAGCGTAAGCTGAAGCGGTTCTCGAGCTGGGCGACCTTTGTGCTGGGATTGCTGGTATTACTGGCCGCATGGCGTCCGCCGGAAATGATTATCTGGCTGAACCTGCTGGCGTTTGGCGGGCTGGAAGCGGTGTTCCTGTGGCCGCTGGTGCTCGGTTTGTACTGGGAGCGCGCCAATGCTGCCGGGGCGCTGAGCTCAATGATTGTTGGCGCAGTTTGTTATACCCTGCTTGCCAGTATCGACCTGCATATTGGTGGTCTGCATCCGATTGTGCCGTCGCTGTTGCTGAGCCTGCTGGCGTTTTATGTCGGCAATAAGTTTGGTAAACAGCCACGCGAAACCGTACTCAAGCCGTCCTGACCGGGCGGCACTGATTTTACAGATTGTTAAGAAGAGAATGGCTATGCCTTGGATCCAACTGAAAATTAATACCACCGGTAACGACGCGGAAACGCTGAGCGACGCGCTTATCGAAAGTGGCGCCGTGTCCGTGACTTTCCAGGATACCCACGATAATCCGGTGTTCGAACCCCTGCCTGGCGAAACCTTGCTGTGGGGCGATACCGACGCTATCGGCCTGTACGATGCGGAAACCGACATGGAAGAAGTGGTCGCCATGCTGGAAAACGAACCGCTGCTGGGCAAAGGTTTCGTGCACAAAATCGAACAACTGGAAGACAAAGACTGGGAACGCGAATGGATGGATAACTTCCACCCGATGCGTTTTGGCGAGCGTCTGTGGATTTGCCCAAGCTGGCGCGATGTGCCGGATCCGAATGCTGTCAACGTGATGCTCGATCCGGGCCTGGCATTTGGCACCGGCACCCATCCGACCACCGCGATGTGTCTGCAATGGCTCGACAGTCTGGATCTGACCGATAAAACGGTGATCGACTTCGGCTGCGGGTCGGGCATTCTGGCGATCGCTGCGCTGAAACTTGGCGCAAAACACGTCGTTGGGATCGACATCGATCCGCAGGCGATTCAGGCCAGCCGTGATAACGCCGAGCGTAACGGCGTTTCAGAGCGTCTGTCGTTGTACCTGCCGAAAGACCAGCCAGAGAACCTGTCAGCCGACGTGGTCGTCGCTAACATCCTTGCTGGCCCTCTGCGCGAACTGGCACCGCTTATCAGCGTGCTGCCGGTTGCAGGCGGTCATCTGGGGCTTTCCGGCGTTCTGGCCAGCCAGGCGCAAAGTGTGGCGGATGCGTACAAAGATAAATTTGAACTGGATGCGGTGGCCGAGAAAGAAGAATGGTGCCGCATTACAGGCGTTAAAAAAGCCTGATAGCCGTCACCCGCTCTTTCTTTTTGTGCATAAAGAGCGGGTTTCCCCCCAAAAACCTTTTCTGACCTTTTCTTATATTTATCCTGCCGCACCAAACCCTTAAACTTCGCATGGTTTTTATTACTCAACGAACGAAAGGGATATCTTTTGAAAGGAAAATTGCTGTTTATTGCACTCGCTGCATTTTCGGTGTCTGCGGCTGCGGCCGATGCGCCACACTGGTCCTATGACGGCGATGCCGCCCCGCAAAACTGGTCTAAACTCAGCCCGGATTTCCATCTGTGCGAACAGGGCAAAGCACAGTCGCCTATCGATATCAAAGAAGCGTTACCGGTGCATCCCCGCCCGCTTAAACTCAGCTACGAGTTACCGCCGGTGAGTGTCATTAATAACGGCCATAGCGTGCAGGTCAATGTTCAGCAGGGTGATTTTGCCACGCTGGACGGGGATAAATTCGTCCTTCAGCAGTTCCACTTCCACTCCCCGAGCGAAAACACTCTCAACGGTAAATCCTTCCCGATGGAAGCGCACTTTGTGCATATGGATGCTGAGGGTGAAGTTGCGGTGATTGCGGTGATGTTCGAGACCGGTAAGGCCAATCCGGAACTGGAAAAGATCTGGCAACAGATGCCAGAAAAAGCGGGCGAATCGGTCATGCTGAAAGAGAAAGTCAGTCTTGATGGACTGCTGCCTAAAGATCTCACCCATTACCGCTTCAGCGGATCGCTGACCACCCCGCCATGCACTGAAGGCGTTCGCTGGCTGGTCGTGAAACAGCCTCAGACGCTGTCTGAAGCGCAACTGGAAAAATTCCAGCATGTTATGCATCATGCAAATAACCGTCCTGTGCAGGGTCTGCATGGCCGCGTGGTGGTCGACGAATAATCTAGCCTGAACCCGGAGACGCAGACAGGGCTTCTGCGTCTCTTTCTGTTGCCTTTCTTAGTTTCTGAAAATCAGTCACTTTTTAACCAAAAGACGATCTGCGTCACGGAATTTTGTGGTGATTGCTGCTTAAAACGTCAAATCTGCCCTTAGATTCAACTGATATAACAGGATGTTTCAGAGAGATATTAGGAATTTGCATAAGCGCACAATTTGACCTACGTCACATAACTCAATGTAAAACCAAGACAAAAAATCTAATTGCGCTCAATTTCACCATTGGCAAGGTATTTTCTTAGCTAATTGCTCAAAGTTTGGCCTTTCATATCGCAACGAAAATGCGTAATATACGCGCCCTTGCGGACATCAGTATGGTCATTCCTAGTTCATGCGCATCGGACACCACCAGCTTACAAATTGCCTGATTGCGGCCCCGATGGCCGGTATCACTGACCGACCATTTCGTGCCTTATGTCATGCGATGGGGGCTGGAATGGCAGTATCTGAAATGCTCTCCTCCAATCCGGAGGTGTGGCGGACGGATAAGTCACGTTTGCGCATGGTACATAACGATGAACCGGGGATCCGCGCCGTGCAAATTGCCGGTTGTGACCCCGAAGATATGGCGGCTGCTGCACGAATTAACGTGGAAAGCGGTGCGCAAATCATTGATATCAATATGGGCTGCCCGGCCAAGAAAGTGAACCGCAAACTGGCAGGTTCTGCATTATTGCAGTATCCGGATTTGGTCAAACAAATCCTCACTACCGTAGTGAATGCGGTAGATGTGCCAGTCACGTTGAAAATTCGTACTGGTTGGGCACCGGAACACCGTAACTGTGTACAAATTGCCCAATTGGCTGAAGACTGTGGAATTCAGGCCCTGACTATTCATGGCCGAACCCGTGCCTGTCTCTTCAATGGAGAAGCAGAGTACGACAGTATTCGGACAGTTAAGCAGAGTGTTTCCATTCCGATTATCGCGAATGGCGACATAACTGACCCGCATAAAGCCAGAGCGGTGCTCGACTACACCGGAGCTGATGCTCTGATGATAGGACGTGCCGCTCAGGGGAGACCCTGGATCTTCCGGGAAATCCAGCATTATCTGGACACAGGGGAGCTGTTACCTCCACCGCCTATGGGTGAGGTTCAGCGCTTGTTACTAGGGCACGTACGGGAATTGCACGACTTTTACGGTCAAGGCAAGGGATTTCGTATCGCTCGTAAGCATGTTTCCTGGTATCTCCAGGAGCATGCCCCAAATGACCAGTTTCGGCGCTCCTTCAACGCCATAGAGGATGCCAGCGAACAGCTGGAGGCGTTGGAAGCATATTTCGAAAATCTTGCGTAACAAAAAAGAGCTGACAGAACTATGTTCGAACAACGCGTGAATTCTGACGTACTGACCGTTTCTACCGTTAATTCTCAGGATCAGGTAACCCAAAAACCCCTGCGTGACTCGGTAAAACAAGCACTTAAGGGCTATTTTGCTCAATTGAATGGTCAGGACGTGAATGACCTGTATGAGTTGGTATTGGCTGAAGTTGAACAGCCACTGTTAGACATGGTGATGCAGTATACCCGTGGCAACCAGACTCGTGCGGCCCTGATGATGGGTATCAACCGCGGTACGCTGCGTAAGAAATTGAAAAAATACGGCATGAACTGATACTAATCAGTCGATGTCTTAAAAAGGCGCTTTTCCGCAAGGGGAGCGCCTTTTTGTTTTCTGTTTTTTATATTTACCGATTCTTTAGCAGCAAACCTTTAGCCCAAAATTTGCGCAAAACCTAACCCAGATCAACCCAAATGAGAATAATTCTCCCCTGCATTTCGCGATAAAGCACTACCTTATACAGACAATAAAAACGTCTCCGGGAGTCACACTGATGAAGCCACTTTATCTACGTTTTACCGCGGCAATGAATAAACCTGATCTGGCTATTTTACTGCTGCGTATCACTTACGGTCTGCTGATTTTTCATGGCTGGCATAAGCTGCATGACGGACTGGGCGGTATACAGGGGATGCTGGCAGGTTATGGTATTCCGGCGTTTGTCGCCTACGGCGTAATTATCGGTGAGGTCATCGCCCCGATCATGATGATATTGGGGATCTTCACCCGTCTCGCCGCTCTGTCTGCTGCAGCGACGATGGTCGTGGCCTGGCTGATGGTCGGTATCCACCATACGTTTGCATTGTCACCGGTGGGTGCCTGGGCCATTGAAGACATCGTGTATTACTTCATGGCAGCCATCGTGATCGCGCTGTACGGTAGCGGGCGTTATTCCATTATGAGCAACCCGCTCTACCGCTGATATTCCCTTTCAGCATGCTTCTAGGAAGGAGCATGCTGAAATATCATGCACACGAGGCTGCAGTTTCCAAAAGCTAATCCCTTCTTTCCGTAGTGTTTTCATTTTATGGTCTGAGCCCACTCGTAAAAAATCAGTAAAGAGTCCGTTTATCGGACAATTTCCCCCTCCGGTTAGATCAAGCAGCATGTTATACTCTGTGCAAGAGTCGTATTCGCTCGCTCAACGCCTACGGACAGCCCTTCAGCTTCGCGATCCCGCCTTTTAAAAGTGTCTTCTTAGAGTAAAAATTGCGTCAACTTGTGTCTTTTCAAAAACGTTTGCCGGCACATGCTGTCCCACTCTATGTCAGACAATCCGTATCGCGAATGAGCCAACTCCTTACGCGTTACCCCGGTTTTTTATGCAGATGATTAGGCTTTTATGACTTCTCCTCGCTTTCGTGCTTCATTTTTACATCCACGTTACTGGCTGACCTGGTTTGGCCTGGGTGTACTGTTCCTGCTGGTTCAGCTGCCTTATCCGGTGTTAAACCGTCTGGGTATCTGGCTTGGCCGAACGTCGATGCGTTTCCTGAAACGCCGCGTGTCAATAACGCGCCGTAATCTGCAATTGTGCTTCCCGGATCTGCCTTCTGATCAGGTTGAAGCCCGCATTGTCAGCAATTTTGAATCCCTCGGTATGGGCTTACTGGAAACCGGCATGGCCTGGTTCTGGTCGGATGCCCGTGTGAAACGCTGGTTTGATGTCAGCGGCCTGCACAACCTGAAAAAGGCGCAGGAAAACAAAAAAGGCGTACTGGTGATAGGCGTGCATTTCATGTCGCTGGAACTGGGTGGCCGTGCGATGGGCTTATGTCAGCCGATGATGGCGATGTACCGTCCGCACAACAATAAAGCGATGGAATTTGTGCAAACCTGGGGCCGTATGCGGTCTAACAAGGCAATGCTCGATCGCAAAGATTTACGCGGTATGGTTCACGCTCTGAAAAAAGGCGAAGCGGTCTGGTTTGCGCCGGATCAGGACTACGGCCCGCGCGGCAGCGTCTTTGCCCCCCTGTTTGCCGTCGATCAGGCTGCCACCACCAGCGGCACCTTCATGCTGGCGCGTCTGGCGAAACCGGCGCTGGTCACCGTAGTACTGGTGCGCAAAGCCTTAGGTAAAGGCTATGAGCTGGTGATCCAACCTGAGTTGCAGGATTACCCGATCGATGACGAAATGGCGGCTGCGGCTTACATGAATCGCGTTATCGAGAAAGAGATTATGCGTGCGCCCGATCAGTATCTCTGGTTGCACCGCCGCTTTAAAACCCGTCCGGCAGGAACGCCTTCTCTTTATAGCTAAGTGCCAGACGTGATAAAACAGAAGCCCGATGCAATGCGTCGGGCTTTTTCATTGAACAGCATCCATAAGAGATTTGTAATTTTCATGGCTAAAAAACCTGACGCGACACCTTCCATCTTTGACCATCTCAAAGAGGAAGACAGCTTTGACCTCTGGGGACGCTCCGGCCTCAGCACTGCACTGAACAAAGCCAAACCTAAAGCGCCGGATAACGAGCAGATTGCCGCCGCACGTAAGCTTATCAAAGGCAATACCGACAAGAGCGAATGATGTGAAAACATCGCCTGACAGAAACCCACTCTATGTGGGTTTTTTATGGCTTTTATCTGCACAAACAGGCTGATGAAAATAATTCTCACGACAGATTAATCGCTTTTCTGTAACCTCTCTTTTTACCTGCCCTGGAGAGAAGTGATGAAAACCTCTGTTCGTCTGGCGCTGGTCGGAGACTACCACTCCGCGATCACGGCCCACCAAGCTATCCCCCTTGCTATCGACCTTGCAGCACAACACTTCAGCACTGAAATTCACGCCGACTGGCTCGCAACCGACACCATTACCCCTGAGATTTTACAAAACTACGACGCTTTCTGGTGTGTCCCCGGCAGCCCGTATCACTCCACCGAAGGTGCCCTGAGCGCTATCCGTTTTGCCCGCGAAAACCACAAGCCTTTCCTCGGAACCTGCGGCGGTTTTCAGCATGCGATCATCGAATACGCCCGTAACGTGATGGCCTGGCAGGATGCAGGACATGGCGAAACCGATACCGAAGGCCGGCTGGTGATCAGCGCCCTGTCGTGCGAAATGGTGGAAGTTAAAAACACCCTCACCTTTATCCCAGACAGCCTGCCAGCACGCGCCTATGGCAGGCTGGAAGTCGAAGAGGGTTATCACTGCCGTTACGGCATCAATACCGAATTTCAGGCGGCGCTTGAGGCACAGCCGTTGCGGATGGTGGGTCATGATGCCACCGGCGAAGTTCGCGCCATCGAATTGCCCGGACATCCGTTTTTTGTCGCGACCTTATTTCAGCCGGAACGCGCCGCACTAAAAGGTCAGCTTCCGCCGCTGGTGGCTGCACTGATAAAGTCCGCTCTCTGAGTCTGCCTGTTTCTGAATATCTCTCAGGCTATCCTGTCTGAGAGATTTACTCATCGTTTTGCCTCATTTTTTTACCCAATATGACACCGTATTTCACTTCCCTTCAAAGACCGCGATCTGCACTCCAATATTGAAATAATCCGCTCCCTTTTAAAGCAGCCACATTGACCGCGCACCGAAACAGGGCAATAAATTTTATACACCTCATCAATGTTACTGAGCAATTCCTCTACGCGACTTGATTGATGGGGTGTTTTCGATGTTGGCACTCCCTTTGCAAAGACAGGTGCAGAGGGCGTTGCCCCATAAACAGACAGGGTGCTCCGGCACTCACACAATAATAATTTTCAATTTTGTCTCACAGGACGCTTAATGAAAAAAATATTGCTCTCAACGCTGATTGCCGCAGCAAGCTTCGTGACACTGGCTGGTCAGGCTCACGCAGGTACCACTCTGGATGCAGTTAAAAAGAAAGGATTTGTTCAATGCGGTATCAGCGATGGCCTGCCAGGCTTCTCTTACGCTGACTCCAAAGGCAAATTCACCGGTATCGACGTTGACCTCTGCCGCGCAGTAGCTGCTGCCGTATTTGGTGACGCTGAGAAAGTGAAATACACCCCGCTGACCGCAAAAGAGCGTTTCACCGCGCTGCAGTCTGGCGAAGTGGACATCCTGTCACGTAATACCACCTGGACCTCTTCCCGCGATGCGGGCATGGGCATGATTTTCGCCGGCGTAAACTATTACGACGGTATCGGCTTCCTGACTCACCAGAAAGCCGGCCTGAAAAGCGCCAAAGAACTTGATGGCGCCACCGTCTGTCTGCAGGCCGGTACGGATACCGAGCTGAACGTAGCTGACTACTTCAAAGCCAACAAAATGACTTACACCCCGGTCACCTTCGACCGTTCAGACGAAAGCGCCAAAGCGCTGGACTCAGGCCGTTGTGACACTCTGGCCTCTGACCAGTCTCAGCTGTACGCACTGCGTATCAAACTGGGCAAGCCGGATGACTTCATCGTTCTGCCAGAAGTCATTTCTAAAGAACCTCTGGGTCCGGTCGTTCGCCGTGGTGACGAAGACTGGCTGGCTATCGTGCGCTGGTCACTGTTCGCGATGCTGAACGCCGAAGAAATGGGCGTGACGTCTGCCAACGTCGATCAACTGGCGGCAAACCCGACCACGCCTGACATGAGCAACCTGCTGGGCAAAACCGGCACTTACGGCGCGGATCTGAAAGTGCCTAATGACTGGGTGGTTAAAATCGTTAAACAGGTCGGCAACTACGGCGAAAGCTTTGAGCGTAACGTCGGTCAGGGCAGCGAGCTGAAAATCAAGCGTGGTCAGAACGCATTGTGGAATAAAGGCGGGATCCAATACGCACCACCTGTCCGCTAATTTTATCCTTCGTACCTGACGTTGCACCGGCGTTGGCGGCACTCGGTCACCCGAATCACTGACCCGTGTCAGCTCATCGGGATTTCCTCCCTTGCTGCAACGCCAGTTACTTTGGATAAACAAAAGTTCAGTCTGAGAAAGGAAGCTGATGCACCGGTCGTTCCCCGGCGCATCACTTCCACTGTTTTACCTGCAGGTCGAGGTTAAAATGTCGCAACGCCCAACCGGAAAAGTCTCGTTCTCGCTGACCAACCCAGCGGTACGGGCCTGGATTTACCAAATTTTCGCGGTGGTGTTGCTGGTAGCCTGTCTGGGTTACCTGCTCCACAACACCATTACCAATCTGACTACACGAGGGATCACCTCGGGATTTGCGTTTCTTGAAAAGGGTGCCGGTTTCGGCATTGTTCAGCATCTTATCGACTACCAGGAAGGCGACACCTACGCCCGCGTATTTGTTATCGGTCTGCTGAATACGCTGCTGGTTTCCGCGCTGTGTATCGTTTTTGCTTCCATCCTCGGGTTCATTATCGGCTTAGGACGCCTTTCCGATAACTGGCTGATCCGTAAAGTCTCGACCGTCTATATCGAGACGTTCCGTAACATTCCACCGCTGCTGCAAATCTTCTTCTGGTACTTCGCCGTACTGCGCAACCTGCCGGGCCCGCGTCAGAGCCTGAATGCGTTCGACCTGGCTTTCGTCAGTAACCGCGGCCTGTATTTGCCGTCGCCGGAACTGGCGCCGGGCAGTCTGGCGGGATTTATCGCCCTGGTGCTGGCGATTTTTGGCATCGTCGCGCTGCAACGCTACAACCACTTCCGCCAGATCCATACCGGACGCGTCTGGCATATCTGGCCATGGGCGATTGTGATGCTGGTTGTGTTTCCGGCGCTGGCGCACCTGATTTTCGGGCCTGCGCTGCACTGGGATGTGCCTGCGCTGCGCGGTTTTAACTTCCGCGGCGGCATGGTTTTGATCCCGGAACTGGCGGCGTTAACGCTGGCGTTATCGGTGTATACCTCGACGTTTATCGCCGAAGTGATCCGCTCCGGTATTCAGTCTGTTTCGCACGGCCAGCACGAAGCCGCCCGTTCGCTCGGTCTGCCGAATCCGGTCACGCTGCGACAAGTGATTTTGCCGCAGGCGATGCGGGTGATCATCCCCCCGCTGACCAGCCAGTATCTGAACATCGTGAAAAACTCCTCTCTGGCCGCCGCTATCGGTTATCCGGATATGGTGTCGCTGTTCGCCGGTACAGTGCTCAACCAGACCGGTCAGGCGATTGAAACCATTGCTATCACCATGTCGGTTTACCTGATCATCAGTCTGGTGATTTCGTTCCTGATGAATATTTACAACCGGCGTATCGCGCTGGTCGAGCGTTAAGGGAAACCCATGACGATGACAACACTTCCTCCCGGAGTCAGAGCCGTGAAACCCGGAACGCCGCTCGGTACCGCCGTGCTCTGGGCGCGTAAAAACCTGTTCTCCAGTTGGTTCAACAGTTTGCTGACACTGTTTTGTTTATGGCTGATGTGGCTGCTTATCCCTCCGCTTCTGAACTGGGTGATTTTCCAGGCTAACTGGGTCGGCACGGCGCGCACTGACTGCACCAAAGCCGGTGCCTGCTGGGTGTTTATCCACGCACGTTTCGGCCAGTTTATGTATGGGTTATATCCGTTTGATCAGCGCTGGCGCATCAACGTCACGCTGATTGTCGGCCTGCTGACCCTTGCGCCGATTTTTTTCAAAGCCACGCCACACCGCGGACGTTATATCGCCTGCTGGATGGTGCTGTTCCCGATTTTCACCTGGTTCATGTTGTATGGCGGATTCTTTGGTCTGAGCCGCGTCGAGACCCGCCAGTGGGGCGGCCTGACGCTGACGCTGATTATCGCCGCTGTCGGTATTGCCGGGGCATTACCGCTGGGCATTATGCTCGCGCTGGCACGTCGTTCACGTCTGCCCATCGTGCGTATTCTGTCGGTCGTTTTCATTGAGTTCTGGCGTGGTGTGCCGCTGATCACCGTGCTGTTTATGTCCTCGGTGATGCTGCCGCTGTTTATGACCGAAGGAACGAGCATCGACAAACTGGTGCGCGCGCTGGTGGGTGTGGTGCTGTTCCAGTCGGCGTACGTCGCGGAAGTGGTGCGCGGCGGGCTACAGGCGCTGCCGAAAGGCCAGACTGAAGCCGCCGAATCACTGGCGCTGGGTTACTGGAAAACGCAGGGATTAGTCATTCTGCCGCA
Organism: Rahnella sp. JUb53; assembly: GCF_004346065.1. Lineage (NCBI taxonomy): Bacteria > Pseudomonadati > Pseudomonadota > Gammaproteobacteria > Enterobacterales > Yersiniaceae > Rahnella > Rahnella sp. JUb53. Next base: position 88,496 of record NZ_SLYT01000007.1, on the reverse strand, counting down.
GGCGCTGAAAATGGTGATACCGGGTCTGGTGAACACCATCATCGCGCTGTTTAAAGATACCAGTCTGGTGATCATCATCGGCCTGTTTGACCTGTTCAGCAGCGTACAGCAAGCCACCGTCGATCCGGAATGGCTGGGTATGTCGACCGAAGGCTACGTCTTCGCCGCCGCCGTTTACTGGATTTTCTGTTTTAGCATGTCGCGTTATAGCCAGCATCTGGAAAGACGCTTTCACACCGGACGTTCCGCACACTGAGGTAAACCATGAGCGACCATCAAGTCACTGAAAACCAAAATATGATGATCACGCTGGAAAACGTGAATAAGTGGTACGGACAATTCCACGTATTGAAAGACATTAATCTGAGCGTCAAACCGCGCGAACGTATCGTCCTTTGCGGCCCTTCCGGTTCAGGGAAATCAACGACCATTCGTTGCATTAACCATCTGGAAGAGCACCAGCAAGGGCGCATCGTGGTGGACGGCACTGAACTGAATGATGATCTGCGCAATATCGAACGCGTACGTACCGAAGTCGGCATGGTGTTCCAGCACTTCAATTTGTTCCCACATCTGACCGTGTTGCAAAACTGCACTCTGGCACCGTGCTGGGTACGCAAGATGCCGAAGAAAGAAGCCGAAGAACTGGCGATGCATTATCTGAAACGTGTGCGTATCGCCGAACATGCCAATAAATTTCCCGGCCAGCTTTCCGGCGGCCAGCAACAGCGTGTGGCGATCGCCCGTTCGCTGTGCATGAAGCCAAAAATCATGCTGTTTGATGAACCGACATCGGCGCTCGATCCGGAAATGGTGAAAGAGGTGCTGGATACCATGATCACGCTGGCGGAAGAAGGCATGACCATGTTGTGCGTGACGCACGAAATGGGATTTGCGCGAACCGTCGCCGACCGGGTGATCTTTATGGATCGCGGGGAGATCGTTGAGCAGGCGCCACCGCTGGAGTTCTTTGCGAATCCGAAGTCGGCGAGGACAAGGGAGTTCCTGTCCCAGGTGATTCATTAAACACCGGGCGGTGTTTAAGCGCGCCGTTTAAGAGCAGAAGTGTGAAAATTTCGGTTTCTCAATAGCGATGATCACTTATCGCGCTGCGCCGAAACCGCCCAAAAGGGGCCAGGACGGGCCCCTCTTGGATCTCCCGCGTCTTTTTACGGCGCTATCGCTCGCTGGCCATGTTTCAGCCACCACAGTGACAGGCTGGAAATCTTGCCGCTGCGAGGTTCCTTCATTTCGGGATTGCAGCCTCAGGTCTGCAACCTCTCATTCAGCAAGCTTTCTGAAACGCCCGCACGATCTTAAATTCAAAACCAATAGGTTTTTCATATTAAAATCCGTGAGGTTGTGAAGTTAACGTTGAGGCCGGTTCCAAAATACCGCCGGAGGAGAGGTGGAAAACCGCGCGTCTTTTTGCGCGGGTTGTAACCCGAACGTAGGGCACCGCGCAGCGGCGGGATTTTGCGGCTATCGCTGCGGCACCTGAAACATAGCCAGCGAGCGGAGCACGCAGTTAAAAAAAAGCGCGGAGTCCAGAGGCCCGCGCGTTACCGGGTCTCTGGTCGGTGTGGGCCGACGCCCACGACCTTGAATTTGAATTTGAATTTGAATTTAAAGTTTCAGATCTTTTTCAAAAGATCATCACCACATCACTCCCCCGATCACCGGCGCAATCACCACGGTGACAACTCCCGCCAGCATCATTACCAGACTCGATACCACGCCTTCTTCCGCGCCCAGCTCATAGGCTCTCGCCGTACCCGCACCGTGCGACGCCGCACCAAACCCGGCGCCTTTTGCCAGTCCGCTTTTCACTGCCAGACGCAGAAACAGCATATCGCCGACCGCCATGCCGAATACGCCGGTGATCACCACAAACAACGCGACCAGATCCGGCTGACCGCCCATTTGCTTCGCCGCTGCCAGCGCGAACGGTGTGGTGATGGAACGCACCGCCAGACTGCGCTGAATCTCTTCAGGCAAGGTCAGCATCCGCGCCAGCCAGACGGAGCTGCTGACCGCCACCACAATCGCGGTCAGCACGCCCGCACTCAGCGACATCCAGTGACGGCGGATCACCGCCATATTCTCGTAAACAGGCACCGCAAACGCGATGGTTGAAGGCCCAAGCAGCCATAACAACCAGTGCGTTTCGCCGATGTAATCCTGATACGAGGTGTGCGTCACCACCAGCAAGACAACCAGCACAATCGGCGTGAATACCAGCGGCATCAGCAGCAACGTGCGTTTCTGGCGGTAAAGTTTCTTGTTGGCGTAATACAGCCCGAGCGTGATGACAAAACACAGAATGCTGATAAGAAGATCAGTCACGGCTCGCCTTCCTTGCCGCCAGACGTTGTTCCAGACGATAAACTTTATCAACCACCACCGCCGTCGCACCGAGGGTCAGTACGGTACTGACACCAATCACCAGAAAAATTTTCCAGCCCTCGATCATCAGCAACTGGGCGTAATTCACCACCGCCACCACGGCAGGCACGAAGAACAACAACATTTCCGCCAGCAGCCAGCGGGAACCGGCTTTCACCCATTTCACCGGCAAAATGCGGAACATAATCAGCAGTAAAAGCATCAGCATGCCGACAATATTGGCAGGTAACGGCAGATGTAATGCGGTGACCAGACGATCGGCGATAACGAATAACACCGCGTACAGCACCACCTGAACGGGGATCTGACAGCGGGTCAGCAGGGACGGCGCTTTCGTGCGCAACGCCAGCAACATGGGGACGACCTCGAAAGAGGGAAAAGAGTGAAAATGAAGTATACGCTGGCAGGAAACCGGTAAAGAAATGAATTAAAATCATAAAAATGATTCCAGTTTGGAATACTTTGTTACTCGCCGATCTGACCGGGGAAACATCAGCCCATGGACGTCCGTACCTTACGCTATTTTGTCGAAGTGGTTCGCCAGCAGAGCTTTACCCGCGCGGCGGAAAAGCTGTTCGTCACGCAACCGACGATCAGCAAAATGCTGCGTCATCTGGAAGAAGAACTGGAATGCACGCTGATTGTTCGTGAAGGACGGCGTTTGCGGCTGACTGACAGCGGTCAGGCGCTGTATCAGCGCGGGCTGAATATCCTTGAAGAATTCCGCCAGCTGGAAGCCGAACTCGAAGATATCAACTCACTTAAATCCGGTCACCTGCGGCTGGGCATTCCGCCGATGGTGGGCACACAAATCGCGCCGCTTATTAGCAGTTTCCGCCAGCAATATCCGGGTATCGAACTGATTATTTCCGAATTTGGCGGACTGACCGTGCAACAGGCGGTGATCTCCGGCGAGCTGGATCTGGCGCTCACCGCCCTGCCCGCCGACGCTGTGCCTTCCATCGCCTCGTTGCTGCTGTTCAGTCATCCGCTGTGCGTGGTGGTACCGCGCACGCCGCACTGGCTGAACCGCACGCGCATCGGGTTCAGTGATCTGGCGGATGAAAGTATTCTGATTTATAACGAAGATTTTGCACTGTATCGCCAGCTGATGGATGCGTTTTCCGCTCACGGTTTTACGCCCAAAATTGCCGCACGCAGCGGTCAGTGGGATTTCTTAGCCGCGATGGTGCAAACCGGCATGGGCGTGGCGATTTTGCCGGAACCTGTCTGTCAGCGGCTGGATAAAAACGCGCTGATGTGGCTGCCGCTGGATCCGCTGATGCCGTGGCAACTGGGGCTTATCTGGCATCAGGGCAGTTATCTTTCACACAGCGCCCAGGCGTGGATCACGCTGTGCAGAGATTACTGGAAATAGCGGGAAGCAACGGGAAGTGACGGGAAATAGCAGGCAATAAAAAACCGCGTGAACTTTGCAGCGCACGCGGTTTTTATTTCTGACAGAAGTTAAACTTCTTTTTCTACAAGAAGCGCTTCAAGTAAATCGAGATCATGCAGCAGTTTTTGCAGCGTCTCATTACTGATTTTCTGCGTGGCGCGCAGGTGATACAGCTCACCACGTTCAGCGCGCAGCGCGGTCAGACGGAAGCGGCGCTCGAGGTTTTCCAGCTTCAGCGCGGTTTCCATATCATCGCGGTTGGCCGTGCGTCGTCGCAGAGTCCCGATAACCCGCGAGCTGATTTCCTTCAGCGTCTGCTCGTCGATGTTTTCTTCAGTATCCGCCGCCAGACGTTCCTCCATCTTATGCAGGCTTTCTATCGCCACTTCCGCCGCGATAGATTTCGCCATGCGTTCTTCTTCGCGATACGCGGTGCCATCCGCCACCACCACGCCTTTGAGCAGGAACGGCAAGGCAATCACGCCCGCAATCAGCGAGAACAGAATGACGCCGGTCGCCAGGAACACCAGCTGATAGCGCGACGGGAAGGCCGAACCATCGGCGAGGAACAGCGGAATTGACAGCACACCCGCCAGCGTAATCGCCCCGCGCACACCGGCGAAGGATGCCACCCACAGCTCACGCGTACTGTAGCTGCCAAACAGCAGCGGTTTCTTTTTCAGGAAACGGTTGCTGAAATTTTTCATCACCCACAGCCAGACAAAACGCAGGATCAGCAGCGCAAAGTAGATAATCCCGACGTCTGCGAACAGATGCCACGTCACGATAGACGGATCGTGTGTCGCCTGATCAATTGAGTTCTCAAGGATGCCCGGCAATTGCAGGCCCAGCATAATGAACACCATGCCGTTGAACACAAATTCCAGCATCGCCCAGACGCTGTTGGCACGCAGACGCATCGCCAGCGGTGCGTTACGGATAATGCCCGACTGGCTGATGGTCATACCGGCGGCCACTGCGGCCAGAATGCCCGATACGCCAATGTGTTCGGCAATCAGATACGACGCAAACGGCAGCAGCAACAGGAAGACGATTTGCGTTGCCGGATCATCACCGCTCCAGCGGCTCATGATACGCAGCGATTTACTGTACAACCACGTCACCGCCACACCGGCCATCAGGCCACCGATCGCCACTTTAAGGAACTCAACGCTGGCACCGCCGACGGTAAAGATCATCGTGCCCATCGCCACAGCGATAGCGAATTTCAGCGACACCAGACCGGACGCGTCATTCATCAGCGCTTCACCTTCCAGCACGCTCATGATCGACTTCGGAATACGGCCCTTGCCGACAATCCCGCCTAATGCCACGGCATCGGTGGGTGAAAGCACCGCAGCCAGCGCGAACGCAGCCACCAGCGGAATATCCGGCACCATCATATAAATCAGATAGCCGATACCGACGACGGTGAGTAATACCAGCACCAGCGCCAGCCCAAGAATTTCGCGACCGTGGTGGAGGAATTCACGGGTCGGGGTTTTCCAGCCATCGGCGAACAGCAATGGCGGGATGAACAGAACGAGAAACAGTTCCGGATCGAAGTCCACGTGCAGGCCAAAATTGGGCCATGCCAGCAAAGCACCGACGGCAATCTGCATCAATGGAAGAGGAACCTGAAACGGCAACATTCTGGTGACGACACCGGATAGCGACACCACCAGAATCAAAATCAGAATGGTAAAGAATATTTCCATGCTTTCCTTAGACTCTTGTTTTTATGATTTCAATCAGACAGGGTCTGACACGTACAGGGGGAATAGTAGATCAAAAAAAGCGTACTTTTAAATCAGAGCGTGCTTAAAGCCGCTTTTAAACCCAAGTCAAGGTACCCAGACTGGCCTTAAGGTCAACACCGTGGGTTGCCACCCACACTGGCTTCAAGGTCAACATCGTGGGTTGCCACCCACACTGGCTTCAAGGTCAACACCGTGGGTTGCCACCCACACTGGCCTTAAGGGCGGCTTATCGCCGCCGCCCTTAAGAATCCCAGGCTCTTTCACTGCGCGCTGTCGCAGGTACGATGGACATGTTTCGGTACATTTGTGAGTGGCGCAAAATATTGCCGCTACGCGGTTCCTTCTCTCGGTCTTCGAGCCACTGGTCTCGAAGCCGCTCCGTTCAGCAAAATTTTTAATCACGCCATTTCACTCTCTGAAAAGCAGATTGGTTTTGAATTTAAGATTGTGAGGGCGATTCAGAAATCTTGCCGAACGTAGCGGCCTGAAGACCCAGGGCTTCAGGACCGAGAGAGGGAACCGCGCAGCGGCAAGATTTCCAGCCTGTCGCAGCGGTTGCTGAAACATAGCCAGCGAGCGAAGCGCTTGTTGAAAAAAGCGAGGGGAGTTCAGAGGGGAAAAGCCTTTCCCCTCTGGTCGGTTTGGGCGCAGCGCGTTAAGCGATCACCGCACGTGAGAAACCGAAATTTTCTCGGCCCGCCGGTGCAACCGGCAAAAACCAAAATTTTCTCAGTCAGCCCGCCAGTGCAACCGGCCAAATCCGCCTGATACCCGGCCTGGCATCAAATCGCCCAGCCGCCCGCATAAAACACCACCAGCGCCACGGCGATCACCACCGTGCCCACGTTCAGTTTCCGCCATTCGCCGGAGAAAATACGGCCAATCACCAGCGAGCTGAAACCGAGCATGATGCCGGTCACGATGTTACAGGTCAGCACGATGAACACCGCGCACAGCAATCCTGACATCGCATCCACGAAATCGGTGAAATCCAGTTTGGTCACGTTGCTGAGCATCAGCAGACCGACGTACATCAGCGCCGGTGCGGTAGCGTAAGCCGGTACCAGATAAGACAATGGAGACAGGAACAACATCAGCAGGAACAGCACGCCGACGACCGTTGCGGTCAGGCCGGTTTTGCCGCCCGCTGCCGTACCGGCTGCCGATTCGATGTAAACCGCTGCCGGTGATGCGCCAACCAGCGAGGCAAAAATGCTGCTCACGGAGTCTGCGGTCAGCGCTTTGCCGCCGCTGATGATCTGGCCGTTTTCATCCAGCAGGTTTGCCTGACCGGCTACTGCGCGGATAGTGCCGGTGGCATCAAACACCGCGGTCATCACCAGCGCCAGAACGCTTGGCAATACCGCCGCTTTCAGCGCGCCCATGATGTCGAGATCGAAAATCACCGATTTGCCGTCAGCACCTGCCAGAGAAGGCATCGCGAACAAACCCTGATATTTCACGGCAGGATCGAAAATCAGACCAATAATGGAAATCGCGATAATCACCAGCAAAATGCCGCCGGGCACACGCAGTTTCTCAAGGCCGAAAATCACCGCCAGTCCGAGCAATGTCATGATCACCGGGAAAGAAGTAAAGGCGCCAAGCGCGACAGGTAAACCGTCCAGCGGGTTTTTCACCACCAGGCCGACGCCGTTGGCCGCGATCAGCAACAGGAACAGGCCGATACCGATGCCGGTTCCGTGCGCAACGCCGGTTGGCAGGTTGCGCAAAATCCACGACCGGATGCCGGTCATCGAGATAATGGTGAACAATACGCCCATCAGGAATACCGCGCCGAGGGCAACCGGCACGCTGATGTGCTGGCCGAGCACCAGACTAAAGGCGGTAAAGGCAGTCAGAGAGATGGCGCAACCAATCGCCAGCGGCAGATTAGCCCACAGGCCCATCAGCAGGGAGCCGAAACCGGCTACCAGACAGGTCGCGACAAACACGGCGCTTGGCGAGAAACCCGCTTTGCCAAGCATTGACGGTACAACGATGACCGAATACACCATCGCCAGAAACGTCGTTAAGCCGGCGATCACTTCCTGGCGAACGTTACTGCCACGCGCACTGATTTTGAAAAAAGCATCAAACGGGCCCTTTGGCGCAACGGCGCTGCCCGTCTGAGTGTGTTGACTCGACATGAAAATTCCTCTGAATGTCTCTGCTGATTAGCCGGCGTGGTCATTATGAAACCGTTTCTGCACGTTCACTTCCCTATTTGTCGCCTGAAATCGCCGAAACGGGCGTCAGAACGGCAAGGCAAACGTTTAACTCGCATCGCGTATGGCGGGACAAAAATTAACGCAAACGATTATCTCGTTTTTAATTACCACACATCAACTGTGAATGACGACAATTTACCGTTGTCTGGTCAATAAAAACGCGGTTGTGGTGCAAATCTGTCCGCCTGGCGATTTGCTGTGCGGTAACGGTTGCGCACGCTTCGTGGCGATGAGAAAGAGAGACAGCAAATCAGGATGAATAGGCTATGCCGGGAGGTAAAAGACCGGAGATAAAAATAACAGGACGTTTATTAAGGTTTATTTTCTGATGGCGTTCATTGGGCAAATTCCACACCCGCAAAGAGCCCGCTGTGAAATATAAAAAGGGAATACGTTCCGGCGATAAAAAACCAAAACGCTTCCCCCTTTAAATTTCTGAGGACTTAAAAACCATTAACGCAGGATATTCAAAGGGCCACCGGTTTCCAGAGCCCGCTGATAAGCCGGTCGGGCTGTCACATTGGAAAGCCATGCATTTAAATGTGGGTATTTTCCCAGACCGGTGCGGGCGTTTATGGCTTCTACCGGGAAACTCATCTGAATGTCCGCTGCGCTGAACTGATAACCCGCGAAATAAGGATGCGTGGTCAGATGTTGTTCCAGATAATCCATGTGGGTATAAATCTGTTTATCCAGATAGTTTTTCTGCACACCCTGTCCGATCGCACCGGCAATCGGGCGGATCAGCCACGGCATTGGCGGCTTGCCCAGACGGCTGAAAATCAGCTTCATGACCAGCAGCGGCATCAGCGAACCTTCGGCATAATGCATCCAGTAGCGATACTGCTGGCGCTCCGCGAACGCCGTCGGTTTCAGCGTGCCTGCCTCATCGTACACTTCCTGCAGATACTCAATAATGGCGCCAGATTCCGCGAGGATCATGCCGTTATCTTCCAGTACCGGTGATTTGCCGAGAGGATGCACTTTTTTCAGCGATTCCGGTGCCAGCATGGATTTCTTATCACGTTGATACTGTTTGATTTCGTAAGGTACGCTCAGTTCTTCGAGCATCCATAAGATTCGCTGTGATCGGGAGTTATCCAAATGATGAACTGTTAACATAAACGTCTTCTGCCCTGTCGTATTTAATTATCTGTTAACTATAGACAACGGTTTCGCAGGCCGTATCACATTCGTTTAAAAACCCTTTCTTTCATCCGGATTAATACCGCAAAAAATCTTTTTATTTGATTAAAATTACTTACGGATTAATCTTAATTACACGAAAAAAATTATCGTAACTTCATTCGCCTTTAATAATTCTTAATGCCATTATCGCCGGATAAAAAAATCAGCCCGTCGCTTTCGACTCTATGTTTGTGGAGCCTCACATGTTTTCCAGTAATTACAACAATGTGCTTGTCATGTTTTCGTTCATTGTTGCAATGCTTGCCTCTTATACCGCGCTTGATATGGCTGGCCGGGTTGCCACCACGGAGGGAAGGGCTTCCCGACTTTGGTTAATTGGTGGCGCCATTGCAATGGGCATCGGTATCTGGTCCATGCATTTCATCGGCATGCTGGCTTTTAATTCCTCTATGCCAATGGGTTACGACCCGGTCATTACATTGCTTTCCATGCTGATTGCGATTATTTCCTCGGCGTTTGCGCTCTGGCTGGTATGCCTGCAAGAGTTGCCGCTGCGGCGATTGCTGGCCGGCGCGTTACTGATGGGTGGCGGCATTGCGGCCATGCATTACACCGGAATGTCAGCGATGCTGATGATGCCGCCGATTGTTTATGACTTCCGCTGGGTCACATTATCCGTCGTGGTCGCCATTGTTGCCTCCGGCGCAGCACTGTGGATGGCGTTCCATCTGCGCCAGCAGTCGCCGAATGTGCGCCTGTTGCGCATCAGTGCCGCCGTGGTGATGGGCACGGCGATTGTCGGTATGCACTATATCGGTATGGCCGCTGCGCAATTCCCCATCGACAGCCACAGCATGGCGGCCTTCAGCGGCGTGGATAATAACTGGCTGGCGCTGCTGGTGATTGTAGTGACGCTGGCTATTCTGGCGATCACCCTGATTATTTCTATTCTTGATGGCCGGATGCAGGCACGCACGTCGATTCTGGCGTCGTCGCTGGCGCAGGCTAACCGCGAGCTGACTCAGCTGGCGCTGCACGACAATCTCACCCGTTTACCGAACCGCCTGTTACTGGAAGACCGCCTCAGTCAGGCGTTTCAGAAAGCCTCGCGGGGAGAATCTCAGTTTGCGGTGCTGTTTATAGATCTCGACGGGTTCAAAGCCGTTAACGATGCTTTTGGCCATCACATCGGCGATCAGCTGTTAATTTCTGTCACTGAGCGGCTGAAATCCCAGCTGCGCGCGACAGACACGCTGGCACGTCTCGGCGGTGATGAATTTGTCCTGCTGGTGGAAATCGCTGAACCGACAGATGCTTCTCAGTTAGCCGATAAACTGGTGCATCTGATTGCCCGTCCGTTTTACGTGTCCCGCTACGAACTGCTGGTGTCCGCCAGTGTCGGTATCGCGGTGTATCCGGGCGACGGTGAAAATGAACGCGAGCTGATGCTCAATGCTGACGCAGCGATGTATCACACCAAAAATTCTGGCCGCAACGGGCACAGTTTCTTTCAGCCTTCGATGAATGCCAATGCGCAAAACCAGCTGCAGATGCTCAATGATTTGCGTCTGGCTATCGAGCACCATGAACTGCGGTTGCACTATCAGCCGAAATTTATTGCGCCTTACGGGCCGGTCAGCGGGTTCGAGGCGCTGCTGCGCTGGGAGCGTGACGGCAAAACGCTGAGCCCGGATGTATTCCTGCCACTGGCAGAGAAAACCGGTCTGATCATTCCGATTGGCGAATGGGTGCTGAATGAAGCCTGCCGCCAGCTGCGCGAATGGCATCTGCAAGGACACACCACCTGGACGGTGGCGGTCAATCTGTCCACGCTGCAATTTGAGCAGTCGAATTTGGTCGAAATGGTGATTGAGACGATTGAACGTCATCAGATCCCACCGGAAATGCTGACGCTGGAAGTCACCGAAACCACTGCAATGCGCAATCCGGACGTCAGCGTGGCAATTCTCGAACGCCTGACCCAGTACGGTGTGAAGGCCTCGATTGACGATTTCGGCACCGGCTATTCCAGCCTGCTGTATCTGAAACGTCTGCCGGCCAGCGAACTGAAAATCGACGGGGCCTTTATCAATGACCTGATCGCCGGCAGCGAAGACGCCAGCATTGTTGCGGCGATTATCGCTCTGGGCCAGACCCTTAATCTGAAAGTGGTGGCCGAAGGCGTGGAGACCACCCAGCAGCAGGATTTCCTGACGCAGCTGGGTTGCGACACGTTGCAGGGCTATCTGCTGGGACGTCCGATGACACCGCAACAGATTGCCCAGCATCCCGATACCGACTGGGAACCGCAGCTCTCCATCAATCATAAACCTGACTAACCCAGGGCGTCGTACATCACGCGGTCGCTGTGCGGAAAAATCGCACAGCGTTGCGCAGTTCGACGCTTTGTTCCGTCAGCGATTGCGCGGCGGCGGCAGCCTGTTCAACCAGCGCCGCATTTTGCTGCGTCACCTGATCCATCTGACCGACCGCAATCCCCACTTCATGGATCCCGCTGTGTTGCTCCGAACTGGCGGTCGAAATTTCACTCACAATCTCCGCCACCTTATTCACCGAAATCACGATTTCGCTCATCGCTTTACTGGCACGATCGGCCTGATCTGAACCTTCGGAAATTTTACTCACCGTATCCTGAATAAGATCTTTAATCTCTTTTGCCGCCTGCCCGCTTTTCTGTGCCAGCACGCGGACTTCACTCGCCACCACCGCAAAACCTTTACCCTGCGTCCCCGCGCGCGCCGCTTCCACGGCGGCGTTGAGCGCCAGTAAATTGGTCTGAAAAGCGATGCCTTCAATGACGCTGATAATATTAATGATTTCGCTGGAGCTCCCGGAGACATCGCGCATATGCGCCTGCATACCGCTGACAATCGCCCCGCCCTGCGAGGCCGTTTTCGAGGTTTCGTGTGCCAGCTGGCTGGCCTGCCGCGCATTCTCAGCATTCTGGCTGACGGTCGCGGTCAGGTTCTGCATATTCGAACTGGTTTGCACCAGCGATGCCGCCTGCTCTTCCGTGCGCTGCGACAGATCGACGTTGCCCTGCTCAATTTCACTGGCGGCGTGATTTATCGACTCGCTGCCCTGCATGATCTGATGAATGGTTTTGTTCAGTTGGAGATTCATGGCATTCAGCGAAGCCAGCAAACTGCTCTCATCTCCCGGCTTAAGGGCAATTTTGGCGGCCAGATTACCGGTCGAAATCTCATGCATAATCGAAGCCGCATAAGCCGGTTCTCCGCCCAGCTGGGTGATCAGATTTCGTGCCAGCAAAAGCGCCATAAGCAGGGAAATAATAAAGGCCACGGCGACCAGCACTAAAAACATCACACTGGCATTCCGATAACTGCTGTGCGTCTGTGCGGCCGCCTTCTCGCTGTTGGCAAGTTCGTCACTGACCAGTTTCGCCAGATCTGCCATCAGCTGGGTGCGGTATTTACGTGAATTGTCACCGCTGATTTGTGTGGCCTGCGCAATATCGTTGCGTTCCACTGCTGCAATAACTTCATCATTTGCCAGCGAAAACTGTTCGAAATTCCTGACGATTTTCTTAAAGAGGTCTGATTTACTGCCTCCGCTGTTCAGCTTCTGATACGCATTTTCGGCGGTCTTAAAGGTATCGACGGCTTGCTGAATTTCCACCCGGTGCCCGTCGCGCGGTGCCCCTTGCGGCGAAGCAATGTATTGCACCTGCTGCAGGCGTAATTCCGCCAGTGTGCCGCGCATCACCAGCGGATATTGCACACCGGGAAGACGATAGGCACGGTAGTTTTCGATCTGCTGATTACTGCTGTTGAGCAACCAGGCGGACATGGCGGCAAGGGTGAGCATCAGCGCCATCACGAGGGCAAAAGCGCCGAGTAAACGGGTAAGAACAGAGAGACTGGTGAATTTTTTCATCTGGACACATCAGAAAGTCAGTGAAAGGAAACTCTCATAACGGCCGGAAAAAAGGGAACTTTATGGCAAAATGAAACTATATTTCATTTTGTTAAGCACTGGCTTTCAAAATGTAATTCCACGGTTACCGGACAAATTTTTCATGTTATCCACGCGGCTAAAAAGATGATCTGCAACGCAGATTGGGATTTTTGCCCTCTCCTGACGAGAGAGCACCATCAATGCTTTATTTCAGGCTACTTAATTTCAGCGTGGTTCAAAATCCGGCCATAACGGCGCGATGTCAGACATCAGATTCGGGGTTCCGGCTGCCACTGCCATATGCCGGTAGTTGTCGGTACCATCCGGCGTTTTCGCGAATTTCACCACCGTGTGCAGTCCGGCTTCCTGACACAGCACGGCGCCTCCTGCAATGTCCCACAGCGTCGTGCGCCGTTGCAGATGGCCGTCGATAATGCCCTTTGCGGCAAACACCATACCGATGGTCGTGCAGCGATAACAATGCACCGACCAGTCTGCGGCGCGAAGCCCCTGATAAAATGCTGAAGCTTCGTCCAGTTTATCGTCCGAGCTGTCGCCCAGCGATACAATCTGCACGTCGCCAAAACGGTCATCGCGACGGAATGGCTTTCCGTTCAGGAAAATCCCCTTTCCGGATTCTGCGGCAAACAGGTCGTTTAATACCGGCAACGCCACAATGCCCACCACTGGCTTTTTGTTCTCGACCAGGCCGAGCGACACGCCCCATAGCGGCGAACCGCGCAGGAAATTCGAGGTACCGTCAATCGGGTCGATCACCCAGCAAGGCGCGTCAGTCAGCACGCCACCCAGTTCCTCACCGATAATGGCATCCTGCGGGAAATGCTCTGCAAGCTGGCGACGGATAAACTGCTCGACCGCCACATCCGCCTCAGAGACGAAATCCTGCGTGCGTTTGCTGCTGACTTCAATGGTGTCCCGGCGGTTAAAAAAGCCCAGCGCCAGTTCAGCCGCCTGCGCCGCGATCTGACTGGCCATCGCCAGACGGGGAGACATCGTCGTGTTGGTCATCATAAATCCTGAATATTCAGTCTGAAGGCGAAAAGTTATTGCCATAGAATGCATCGGAATCGATGAATAAAAAATGACAACCGGTCCTTTATCACCGGTCATATTCAGCTATGACATAACGCTATATAATCCTCTGTATAACGTAACCAGAGGATTTATCCGTGCGCGCATTATCATCCCGCTTTTTACCTTCACTCGCCCTGCTCGGGCTGGCCCTGAGTTTTGCTTCCCCTTCCGCTCTGGCTGCACGCCAGATTACTGACCAGTTAGGCCGTCAGGTCACGATCCCCGATAACGTGGATCGCGTGGTTGTTCTGCAACATCAGACCCTGAATTTGCTGGTTCAGCTGGATGCCACCAAAGACATTGTTGGCGTGCTGAATAACTGGCAGAAACAACTGGGCAGCGGTTATGCGCGCCTTGCGCCAGAGCTTCTGAAAACGCCGGAAGTGGGTGACCTGACCAGTGTGAATCTGGAAAGCGTGGTCGCGCTGCATCCGCAGGTGGTTTTCGTCACCAACTATGCGCCGCAGGAAATGATCGACCAGATCAGCCAGACCGGCATCGCGGTGGTGGCGATCTCACTGCGTGACGATCCGAAAGGCGAAGAACATAAAATGAATCCGGTGCTGCCTGATGAAGATAAGGCGTACACCGAAGGGCTGAAGAAAGGTATCGCGCTGATTGGCGAAGTGGTTAATCACCAGAAACAGGCTCAGGCATTGATCGACTATACTTTTTCAGAGCGCAAGCTCACCGCCGAACGTCTGAAAAGCATTCCGCCTGAACAGCGGATCCGCACATACATGGCAAATCCCGATCTGACCACTTACGGTTCCGGCAAATATACCGGCCTGATGATGTCCCATGCCGGCGCGATGAATGTGGCCGCCGCGACCGTGAAAGGGTTTAAACAAGTGGCGATGGAACAGGTGATTGCCTGGGATCCACAGGTGATCTTCGTGCAGGACAGATATCCGGAAGTGGTGGGGCAGATCAACGGTGATCCGAAATGGCAAAGTACTGATGCCGTTAAACATCATCGGGTCTATCTGATGCCGGAATACGCCAAAGCCTGGGGCTACCCGATGCCCGAAGCGCTGGCGATAGGTGAACTGTGGATGGCGAAAAAACTGTATCCACAAAAATTCGCCGATATCGATATGCAAAAACAGGCAGACGCTTATTACCAGCGCTTCTACCGGACGGATTTTAAACCCGCGGCAGACGCGGCGCGCGCGGGAAAATAACCTCGTCCCCGGCGTTTATTGTTGAGGCAATGTGACAAGGAGACCTGATGACAAATTCAATCAAAGTGCTGGCCGCAGGTAGCCTGCGCCGGGCATGGCAGCCGTTGTGTGAAGCATTTACGGAAAAAACAGGCACGAAAGTAATTGCGGAATTCGGCCCCGCCGGGTTGTTACGTGAACGCATCGAACAGGGTGAGAAAGTCGATCTGTTTGCTTCCGCCAATACTTCTCACCCGCTGGCCTTACAGCAGCATGGTAAAGCGCTGTCAGTGGACAGTTTTTGCGGCAACAGCCTGTGCGTGACGGCGCGTAAAGTACCAGAACTGGACACACTTAACTGGCTGAAAGTGCTGCTCGATTCGCGTTTCCGGCTGGCGACTTCGACGCCAAAAAGTGATCCTTCCGGCGACTATACCTGGCAGATGTTTGAAAATATTGAGCGTCGCCATCCGGGCGCGGGAGAAACCTTGCGCAATAAAGCCTTACGGCTGGTGGGCGGTGAAAATTCAGCAAAAGTGCCGGAAGGAAAACTGGCTGCGGAATGGCTGATTTGCAGCGGACAAGCCGATGTATTTATCGGCTATACCAGTTATGCCACGCTGCTGCGTGAAAATGACGAGCTGGAAGTGTTCAACGTGCCGGCCGATTACAATGTCCGCGCCATCTACGCGCTGGCCACCTGCACCGAAAAAGGCAAACCGCTGGCGGAATTTATTCTTTCAGAAACCGGCCAGCATATTTTGCAGAACGCCGGTTTTTGCGGAAAGCATTCGGTGATGCCGGAATAAAGACTAATGATCTAAATCGCGTTCCTTCATTGCCCGCTGACGATCGTAATACTCATCTTCGGCGGCAATGATTTCATCCAGCAGGGAATCCACATCGGCTTTATGCGTATCTTCGGCAAACAGGCCGGTCAGCGGCGATTCCGGCGTCAGTTTGCCGTCTTCGTACAATGCCCAGATCTCTTTGGCATAGCGCGTTTCCAGCAACTTCGGCGCGAACTGACCGTAATACTCGGTCATGTTATTCACATCGCGCTCAAACATCGATTCGGCATGGTTATTGGCGGCCGCATCCACGGCCTGCGGCAGGTCGATAATCACCGGCCCGTCGGCATCCATCAGCACGTTAAACTCTGATAAATCGCCATGCACGATACCGGCACACAACATGCGCACGATATTACGGATCATGGTTTCGAAATCAGCCACCGCTTCTTCTTCGCTGAGGATGACATCACTGAGGCGCGGCGCGACCACACCGTCAGCGTCGGTGATTAGCTCCATCAGCAACACGCCATCGAGACAAATGTAAGGCTGCGGCACGCGCACACCGGCATTCGCCAGACGGAACAGCGCATCGACTTCCGCCGTCTGCCAGGACTCTTCCTGCTGTTTACGTCCGAACTTAGTGCCCTTTTGCATCGCACGCGCGTTGCGGCTGTTACGGACTTTACGGCCTTCCTGATACTGTACGGCCTGCTTGAAGCTACGCTGCGTCGCTTCTTTATAAACCTTGGCACAACGGATCTCTTCACCGCATAACACGGTGTACACGTCGGCCTCTTTGCCACTTTTCAGTCGACGGACCACATCATCAATCAGGCCGTCATCCACCAGAGGTTGGATTCTATTTGGGATTTTCATGCAGCCTTGTACCTTATTTCAGCGCATGAGGGAATGACCTGCGCAATATTCCCTTCATTACACACCAGACACGCCGTTCGCGTCATCCTTTCTTGATCCTTATCGCTTACTGCCTTCAGGAGTACAGTTTAACGTAGTGGCGATGGAGTGGATACTTTCTGCGCACAAGTTATTGTCATTCTGCGTAAAAAAGCACACGGACATTGTGGGTGTTTTCCTTCTGATCATCATCGCCGGGAATTTGACTTAAATGATGACTTCAGGCCTGATAATTATTTCTTACTGTAAATAAGTCCTGCCAGTTATTATATTTTCATATCGCCGGAACTTTTTCTCTCAATTGAGCTTTTCGTGCTGTTTAGCTGAGGTTTAATAACGGCATGAAATGGTATACGCTCCGTTTAGAATTTTGGTGGTACTGTGCCGGTAATTTCCCGTTGCAGGTTGTCTCTTATGAACACTCTATTAATTACCGGTGCCACTGGTTTCGTTGGCGGAGCTGTTGTTGAATATTTTCTGCGTCAGCAATTAACCACCAGAAATAAACTATTACTTTTAGTCAGGGCTGACGATAATACGACGGGACTCGCCAGAATTATCGATAACTTAAAGAAATTTGAACTCAGTGATGAACAGCTTTCTTCTCTGAGCGAACAGTCAATATTAACCGGTGACTTAGCTGAGCCGGAAAGTTTTATTCATGACCCGCGTTTAGATAATGTCACGCATGTCATTAACTGTGCCGCCATTGCGTCATTCGGTAATAATCCGGCCATGTGGCGGGTGAATGTTGAAGGCTCACTGGTGTTTGCCAAACGTATGGCACAGGTCAAAGGGCTGCAAAGATTTGTGCATGTTGGCACGGCGATGGCCTCAATGCCTGATAAAGACAGCGTATTCTATGAAGGGATGCCGGACAACGAGCAGAACGAAGACCTGGTGCAATATACCGCGTCCAAGCGCGCCATCGAGAATCTGGTGCGGGAAGAATGTCCGTCACTGCCGTTTGTCGTCGCACGTCCGTCGATTATCGTCGGTCATACCCAGTACGGTTGCCAGCCTTCGAGCAGCATTTTCTGGGTCTTTATGATGGCGATCAAACTGAAGAAATTTACCTGTACGCTCGACGACCAGGTGGATGTGATCCCGGTAGATTATTGTGCGATGGTGCTGGCAAAATTATGTCTGGCGACCGAACTCAGCCATAATTTTTATCATATTTCTTCCGGCGAAGAGATGTGTACACCCTTCCATGAAATTGATACCTCGGTGGCAAAAGCGAATAATTCGCCACGGATTATCAGCGAATATGAGCAGATCAGTTATCAGGACTTCACCGGTATCCGTAAGCAATTTAAAGATGTGCTTGGTCCGTGTAATGACAAAATCATTTTACGCGCCATTAAACTTTACGGCGGCTTTGCCCAGTTAAACGTGAAATTTGATAACTCACGCTTATTGAATATGGGTATTCCTAAACCTGCGGCCTTTAAAAGTTATATTGATAAATGTGTTTCCTCTACCCGTGGACAATCTATCAGCGAACTGATGCGGGTTGATTTTAAATAAACACGATGTCTGTTAAATATTAAACACTCCCCTAAATCATTCTCGTTGCATCAAGGCGGCAACGGAATGAATCCCCGGAGCTTACATAAGTAAGTGACCGGGGTGAGTGACCAATCTGCAGGGAGCAGATTGGAACGCTGCTTGCAGCGGCTCCTTCAGGAGCGAGGTCCATGGATGGGCCGAGTAACGCAGCCAACGCAGAAGCAGCGTGAAGGATGACGGGGATTATACCAGGCCGTTTCGGCCATACAGCCTGAAACCTTCGCGCTGATTCAGCCTGTCGTAATACGCCGTCACTGCCGGTAACGCCGGACGTGGCATCGGCGTCATTGACCAGCGGTTCACCGCCAGCCCGAGCGGAATATCTGCCAGCGTAAGATTATCTCCCAGCACGTAATCGCCGCTGCGCTGAAGTTGTTCTTCCAGCATCTGCATGTGACGGTTCCATTCGCTGACACCGGCATCAATCAGCGCCGGATCCTGATGTTGCGCACTGTTGCGCGCCAGCGCCGGAAACGCATAGCGCCAGGCGTTATTCAGCTCACCGGCCTGCCAGTCCATCCACTGTTCCGTCAGCGCGCGACGTTTCGGGTCAGAGGACAGCAAATCCTCGCGCCCTTCCCGCGCCGCCAGATACCGGCAAATCACGTTGGATTCCCACAGCACGAACTCGCCGTCGAGCACCACCGGCACCATCGCATTCGGATTCAGCGCTTTAAATTCCGCTGTCTGCGTGGACTGAAAACCTGAACCAAACTGCTCCTGCTCGTAATCCAGCCCCAGTTCATGGCAGGTCCACAACACTTTACGCACATTGATCGACGGTGATTTACCCAGAATCTTCAGCATGATTTCCCCTGTCAGGTGGAACGCAAATGGCCGGTCACGACGGACGAACAAAAATCCGCGTGGCAGAGCCGTGATAAGTGGTGTCGGTTTTCGCCACGAAACCACATTTTTCCGCCAGCCGAATTGAAGCCTGATGCTCCGGCGCAATAATGCAGCATAGCTGACGATCCAGATTTGTTTCAGCCCAGCGGATCACCGCCTGCGCCGCTTCAAACGCGTAACCTTTGCCATGAAACGCCGGAGAAACCACCCAGCCCATTTCTGCCATGCCGCTGAGCGAGGGAGTAATGTCACGCTGATAATCTGCCAGACCAATTTCGCCGATAAACGCGCCTTCTGCACCATCGGTTTTTTCAAACACAATCCAGTAGCCGAAACCGAGCATCTGCCAGTGGCCGGGATAACGCAGCAGACGGCTCCAGCTGGTTTCGCGACCCGACGGTGTGCCGCCGATATATTTCACCACCGCAGGATCAGCCCATTGCGCGGCAATATGTTCAAAATCATCAACGTGATGGGCGCGTAAAATCAGACGTTCGGTTTCGATAACAGGTGCCTGGGTCAGCATGGTTTTCCCTGAATAAAGTGAATTTCCATTAAATTAGCACTGGAATCAGACAGACCGGAAGAAGGGTTTTAACGCGGAATGAAAATCAGACGATAATGCCGCCGCGCAGCGCCGACGGCGTGATACCGCGGACGGATTTAAAGCGGTTACTAAAATGACTGGTGGAACTGAATCCGCACTCAAGCGCGATAGCCGTGATGTTCATCTGGCTGGTTTTCAGCAGATTTTCTGCGTGGATCAGCCGGGCGTTCATTACGTACTGATGCGGCGCCAGCCCCATGCTTTGCCTGAACATACGTGCAAAATGGAATTCGCTGAGTTGTGCCAGCGCAGCCAGTTCCGGCAGCAATAAAGGCTCAGCCAGATGGGTGTGAATGTAATCTTTCACGCGATTGAGAATATGCGGTGCCAGCCCGCCGCGCACCGTCGGCAGCGCCCATTGCAGATGGGTATAATTTTTGACCAGATGCGCCAGCAGCAGATTGGCGGCGCTGCTCAGCATCAGCTGATTGCTGTTTTCCTGCCACTGACTGCTGAGCAAAAAGTGGCGATACAACAGCGTAATCTGCGGATCTTCTTCAAACGTGCGTTCCTCCAGCTCAATTGCCGCCGGGCTGCGATCCCAGGTTTGCTCGACCAGATACCGCAGATGGTCGTCGGAGCAGTACAGATGTACAAACGACAAATTGTCGCGCACGTCCCAGCTCGACATGCTGCCTTTCGGCATCAGACAAAAGCGATCCGGCCCGCCGCCGTTACGCCAGCCGCCACGGGTTTTGTGATAGCACTCGTAACCGTCGGCAACGTACAGGCTCAGCGTGTGGTGATCGGCGCTTTCCTGATTCACGATGTCATTTTTGTTCGACCACGCCGCCAGCTGAATGCCGGAACCCAGCTCCACACTGTCATGCAGAACCGCTTTGTGCTGACGCAGCGTTTCAAAAGCCTGATAAACCTTCGTCATGGCATGTCCGTGTGGAGGGAAGAAGAGGTTCAGTTTACGGTTTTTCACCGTCACAGAGCCACATTTTGCAGGCCGCCGCCGCAAAAAATGCGCAAGAATATGCAACTCAGCGCAGGTCGCTGAAAGCCTGCAATCTCCCGTTCCGGCAGACTTCTCTCAGCCATTATCTTTTTTGAGTGAGAGAAACCCATGAACGCTTTGCTTTATATTCTGGTGATAATTATCTGGGGCACCACCTGGTTTGCCATCTATCTGCAACAAGGCGACGTGCCAGTGACGGTGTCGATTTTCTACCGTTTCCTGCTGGCCGCGGTGATCATGCTGGTGGCTTTGCTGGCAACGCGCCGGTTACGACGTCTGGCGCTGAAAGATCATCTGTTCTGCATGATTCAGGGCTGCTGTGTTTTTTGCTTCAATTTTTACTGCTTCTATCACGCAGCGGCTTACATCACCAGCGGGCTGGAGTCAGTGATCTTCTCAATGGCCGTGTTATTTAATGCCTTCAACGGCATGCTGTTTTTCCGCCAGAAGCTGGCACCGGCAGTGATTCCGGCGTCAACTCTCGGGCTGGCGGGCATTATCACACTGTTCTGGCATGATCTCAGCGCCGCGCATATCGCGCCGGAACTGCTCAAAGGCATCGGCCTCAGCCTGCTCGGCACCTACGGATTTTCACTCGGCAACATGATCAGCTCCCGCCATCAGCGCCACGGGCTGGACGTACTTTCCACCAATACTTACGCGATGTTTTACGGCACCGCGGTGATGGGCGTACTGAGTCTGATACAAGGCGCGTCATTCGCCATCGACCTGACATCGCACTATCTCGGCTCGCTGGTCTATCTTTCGGTGTTTGGCTCAGTGCTGGCCTTCGGTATTTACTTCACACTGGTCGGGCGCATCGGTGCCAGTCAGGCGGCCTACAGCACCCTGCTGTTCCCGCTGGTCGCACTGACCGTGTCCACGGTTTATGAAGGTTATCAGTGGCACGCCAATGCAGTTATCGGGCTGGCGCTTATCCTGCTGGGCAATCTGGTGATGTTCTGCCGCCCGGACTGGCTGGGGGTGTTCAGGAAGAAGGTGGTAGTAGTTTAAGAAAATTCAGTAACGTCACGCAGTTGGCAAGGTTGCCGCAAACCGACAGCCTTAACCCTCATTGATATAGGACACAGCTTCACTGACTGTAAAAATAGTCCAACCGGGCAAAAAAACGGGCTCCAGATTTACAGCAATTTTTTCCGATACCCAGGCAGCATCCAGAGTTATTTCTCTACCCTGCCCCGCATTTTCTACCTGATAACCCAGCTTGGGTAACGGATATTTCTTCATTTCTAATATATTAATATCGCCATGAATAGAAGTATCAGTAAGGGAATAAACGTCACTCCAGGTATTGACGTTATTAACGCCTTGTTGTAGTCGGCAAGCCTTTATAACTTGCATATCCGATGATGAAAGGAACATCCATCCATGCTGCGGTTTTTTCCGGTGACAATCGCGACAAACGACTTCTAGATTTTCTTCCGTATTATTATATTTCACACCATCTTTGTGATGTACGTCGCACAAATTACGGTGTGAACTCATATCAACACCACAGTCACTGCATACAAAACCACTTCTGTTTCTTATCCTGTTAGATATTTCTTTCCAGTCTTCAGTATAGCCGCTATTTGTGGCGTTATATAAACCTTTAGGCATATAGCTAAAACAAGTACTGTAATGAGAAAAGAAATCTTTGAGCACAAAAGAAGCAAACACAATATGTCTAACGGCCTTATTAGCGCTTTCACGATAATTCAATTTCTCCAGACAATTTTTACAGACTTTAAGTTCGATATCCTGATGTTTTCCATGACCATCGTCGATTTCGAAAAATCCATCAAGTCGGTTTGTTGCATGATAGCGACCAAAACGACCGTCCTGCCGCATAGTATCCAGCGTTTTACACCATGCAATATGAAATTTATTGCCTCTACCAGGATCAGCTATTGCAGAATCATATATTTGACTATGATCTCGTATATAAAGTAGAACCTGACGTCCCTTAAATGAAATCAACCCTGTGCCGGCATCCAACTCACTAATGTTGATTTTTATACCGCTTTCCAATTCAACATCTAAAGGTTCAAAACTCACTGACTTTTCGCCCAAAATAAAACCCGATCCTTCTGGTAGCATGCGTTTTCCCAGCCGGATTAATTCAGATAAGTTAATATTAAGTTTCATTATATTACTCCTGAATTATCCGTCGAATCTGCAACTCAGCATTAGTGACGACTTTAAAGGTGACTCGTCTTGAGCGGCTCGGGTCTTCTCTGCCAGAAGCGTTAAGCACGGGGTGTGATGATGAGTAACCTACTGCTGAAAAATGAGATTTTATCCAAGGCCGCTGGCTTTTAATTTCATCCATTTCATAGACATATTCCAGTACTGTTCGGGTTCTACCTTGCGACAATTCCATATTGTTAAAATAAGCAACATCACGGTCAGATGTCCCGGTCCAGTCACTACTGGTATGGCCTTCAATTCTGACTTCAGTAATATGTTCTTTAAATTTATCAAGTACGGTAAGATACCGGGGAAAGAAGTTATCGAGAGTAGACTTAAATCCTAATTGAAGATCCGAGCTACCTGTTCTGAACAATACATCTGGGGATTTGAAACGAAATTCTAATGTTTGCTTATCAATTTCAGCATCCCAATCAGGCAGATCTTTGGCAAACTCCACTTCAAGCGCATTATAAAGTTCTATTTGTGCATTCTGATAAGCAACGGCGACTTCTTTGATCTTATTTTTTTCTACCTGAACATAGTGCATATAAGCAACAGAAATAAAAAGGAACACCATCATTAACCCCGCCATCAGATCTGACATGGATATCCAGTGTTCATTGTCCTGTTTTTTAACTTCCACAGGTTTACCTAAGAATTTCTCCATTTTTTACCTGCGCTCATTGCTGTTAATCATCGACTTAAGTTGCCCCATAACAACCTGATATTCTCTAATTAACTGGTCATAGTTATTTATGAAGCCTTTACTGATCGAAATAAGTGAATCAGCCAGGATTTGTAATTCACGATTCATTTCACGATCGGTTGCCTCTCCGAAGGCTTTGAGCTGACTATTGATTGCCTCTCCAAAACGACCTAGGGAATCATTAACATGTTCGGTAAGTCCGGAGTTTGCCTTATCAAACGAACTCTGCAGAGTATCCAGCATATTGCTCGAATTACTTTTCAACGCCCCAGAAAGTTCATCAGACTGAGTTTTCATCATTGCGGAAAGGTCCGCAGAATGATCTTTCAGTTTTCCTCCCATGTCGGATACAGAGATTTGCATCGAAGTAAGAAGTTCAATGGCGCTGGACTTCATTTCCTCCACAGTTTCTCCAAGAGAGGATGTCAGGACTTCTGAGGAGTTCGCTACGTCATGTGCCATAGAAGCAAAAGATTGCTGGGTTTGCGTTACGGAGTTTCTGAAACCTTCTGCACCTTCATCCAGAGCAACACGCATAGAGTTAGCATTGACCAACAACTGTCCGCCAGTCTGTTCCAGCGAAGCACTGACACTTAAAGCACCGGCTTTTAATTGTTCCCCAACTTCATCCAGTTTCATTTGAATTGCAGGGACAGCTTCGGTGGCTTTATCTCTTAAGGTCGCGAAAGCGTCTAAATGCCTTGAAAGTTCATCAATCTGATGCTGATTGACCTTCAATACATTTTGCAGTTCTGCCATTGCGAGAGGGATTTCTTTGCACTCTTCCCAAATACCCGCGACAGAATTTTTTGTCTCCATAAGCGAATCAACACTTTGCTTATATTGCTCACTCATCACTTCGACTTGGTCTTTATAAGCACCTTGCCATTCAACGAGTTTTTTAACAGAACTGTCTAAGGCCTTAAAATTCTCACCAAATTGTTCCGTAAGGTTATTATTAAAATCGACAATGACTTTTCTCAGGGCATCGATGATTTGCTCTGTTGCGCCTTTTGCCATCAAATCGCCAAAGTGAGTCAATTCAGCCCATAATTTCTGACTGAACTCTTCATGATGATTTCTTTGCAGTTTAGAAATATCACCCATGTCAGTGCGCAACAATTTCAATTGCCCCACTAAAGAGACCTCATCATTTCCATCAAAACCGAACGCAATTCGTTCTAAAAGCTTGTGCTGCGACTGGAGAACCTGGTGAATATGATCAGGCGTCACCGCTTCTGGCTGGGCTACATTCATACCGTTTGGCCGGGGGGAGGAGAGCATCGTATCTAAAATATTAAATGCTAGAGCACCTAACATACCGACAATACTTGTAATAAATGCTGTTTTTAATCCCCCCAATAAGACAGGAATGCTGCGTTCTATATTGGTTGTATCGAAATGCAAAAGTCCAATCACGACCCCTACGAAGGTCCCCAAGATCCCAAGCGCAGTCATTAAAGTCGGTGCGTATTCCAAAAAACGGGGTGATTTACTCTTATATCTGGCATATAAAGCACCAAAAAAAACGAGTACAACAGCCCAAATAAAACAATCGGTTATCGTTGATGAATCCATTGCACTTAACAAAGATTCCAGCACTTTTGACAGCATTGTGATCCTTTTGGAACATGAAAGAAGCAAACGCCGAAAGGCTATGCTTGAATTAACTATTGCTGTGAATTCTGAAAACAATCGTTATCAGAAAAAGGGGACATAAAATACCAAGAAAGTTGCAATAAAGGCATGATAAATATCATTTACAACGGATTATTACTTTCACTGAAAACGAACTATTTTACCTAAGTTATTATTATACTTTTAAGTATCATGAGATAAACAAGGGCTAATGAGGAAGTGTACGTAGAATACCGGTGCGTACAAAAAATCGCTCGACACACTGGCTCTTCGTGTTGCATACCTGAAAGGCCGCATCCCCGAAGATGCGTGCCCTACAGAAAATAATGAGGAGAATAAAATGCCTTTTGTACGTATTGATATGGTCGAAGGAAAACCCGAAACCTACCGCAAAACCGTTGGCGATGTGGTCTACGACGCCATGCGCACCACGCTGAATGTGCCGGAAAATGACAAGTTTATCGTCATCTCCGAACACTCTCCGGCAGAAATGATGATTTCACCGGACTATCTGGATATCCAGCGCAGTCCGAACTGCATCGTTATCCAGATAACCCTCAACGCAGGCCGCACGACAGAGATGAAAAAAGCTTTCTATCACGCCGTGGCGTACGGGCTGCACGAAAAAACCGGACTACGCCTCGAAGATGTGTTCATCAGTCTGGTGGAAGTGCCGAAAGAAAACTGGTCCTTCGGCAACGGCGAAGCACAATACGCGTGATCCCTTGCCTGAAGATTAACTTCAGGCCAGTAAGCTCTCACCGCCAATCAGCGGAATAATCCGGGCAAGCACATCGTTAAACCGTTAATCGGGAGTGTTAAATAATCCCGCCATTCGCCTTCAGCGTCTGGCCGTTAACCCATGCGCCATCGGCACCGGCGAGGAAGGCGACGACGGAGGCAATATCTTCCGGCTGGCCGAGGCGCTCAAGCGGTGAGGTTTTGGCGATCGTTTCCACCAGTTGATCCGATTTGCCGTTGAGGAATAAATCCGTTGCCGTCGGGCCGGGCGCCACGGTGTTGACGGTTATCTGGCGTCCGCGCATTTCTTTGGTTAGCACGCGGCTCAGTGCTTCGACAGCTGCTTTGGTCGCGGCATACACGCCGTACGTCGGCTGGTATAACCCAACCACGGTCGATGAGAAATTGATGATTCGCCCGCCGTCGTGCAGATGTTTCGCCGCTTCACGCAGCGTGTTAAAAGTGCCTTTCAGGTTAATGTCGATAAGGCGATCGAACGCTGCATCGTCTGTGTCGGCAATGGCGGAAAGTGTCATGATCCCCGCGTTATTCACCAGCACATCAACACCACCAAACGCCTGTTCCGCGCTGGCAAACATCCGGCTGACCGCCGCAGCGTCGCTGACATCCGCCTGCCCGCTGATGGCCTTGCCGCCTGCCTGTACGATTTTACTGACCACCGCGTCAGCTTCTGCCGCACCGCGTGAATAGTTCAAAATCACGGTAAAACCGTCCTGCGCCAGACGCTGCGCAATCGCTGCGCCGATACCACGGGATGCGCCGGTGACCAGGGCGACTTTCTGTTTAGATGAAGTCATGAGGTGTTTCCTTTTGAGTTGTCCGGATTCGTTGCTGCTGAAGAAAGCGTAGCCGATTGACGCTGCCGGATAATTACCCGATATTCGTTATCACTATCCGGAAAAGGCGAACAATCATCATGGATAAACTCGACAGTATGCAGTTATTCACCCGCGTGGTGGAACTGCGCAGTTTTACGCAGGCCGCACAGGCGCTGAACCTGAAACGCTCGACGGTGACCGACGCGATTAAGCAGCTGGAAACGCGGCTGAACATCCGGCTTCTGCAACGCACTACCCGTCACGTCAGCCCGACACTGGACGGCGAAGCCTATTACCAGCGCTGTCTGCGTATTCTGGCGGATGTGGAAGATGCCGAAATGGCCTTTGCCGGTGCGCAGCCGAAAGGGTTATTGCGGGTGGATGTCCACGGTTCGATGGCGCGACATTTTCTGCTGCCAGGACTGCCGGACTTTCTGGCGCAGTATCCCGACATTGAGTTTTACATGAGCGAAGGCGACCGGCTGGTGGATCTGGTGCGCGAAGGGATTGATTGCGTGATCCGCGCAGGAGAGCTGAAAGACAGCGATATGGTGGCGCGCCCGCTCGGTACGCTGCCGGAAATTACCTGCGCCAGCCCGGAGTATCTGCAACGTTTTGGCATACCGGAAACACCGGAAGATCTCGCCGGTCACCGGATGATTGGTTTTCGTTCCAGTGCCACCGGAGGCCTGTTGCCATTAGTGTTTCAGGACCAAGGCAAAACGCGTGAAATCCTGCTGCCGACCAGTTTGTCGGTCAACGGCGCGGAAAGCATGAAAGAAGCGGCACGGCGCGGAATGGGGATTATTCAGGTGCCGCATTACGGCCTGCTGGAAGATCTCGCGCAGGGAAGTCTGGTGCAGATCCTGACTAATTTTCCGGCCGGTACGTTACCGGTTTCCCTGCTTTACCCGCGTAACCGCCAGCTTTCGCCACGGGTGCGGGTGTTTATCGACTGGATGGTGAAAGAATTTGCGCGGCGCGATCCGCATCTGACATGATAGTTTTTCTGCTCAGAAAGCCTGACGTCATAACGTTAACGATTGGGAGATGCCGATGACCACACCTGCTGTATTGCTGCATATCGGCAGCGAAGAAACGCAAGTTATCGTCCGTAGTGATGATAACGAAGATAAAAGTTTGCTCCTGACACTGGGCTCACAACTGACATCCGTCGGGTATTTCCGCCATTCGCCGCCGACGCCGGATGAAATGGAAACCGCCATTATGGTGGTCGAGGACGAAGTAATTCGTATCCGGCATGACATTCCGCCGGACGCCAAACTGTTCAGCACAGACAACGATATCCGCGCGCTGGCCCGCATTGCCGGTGAAGCAGAAAACGAAATAATGACCTTATCCCTCGACGCCGTTGAACGCACTTTCGACCGGCTGGCGCTGGTGATTAATGGCCGTCCTGCCCATTTCGAAGGCATCCCGGACGGTAATGATTTCGCCGCCACGCTGCTTATTTTGCGCGAATTTATGCATCACCTGCAATTTGATGAAATCGTGGTGAAAGGGACGAAATTTGAGATACCCAGGTAAGCACTAAAGAGAAAAGAACAGCCCCGGATGGGGCTGTTAATACGTTAGCACTGGATCAGGATTTACTTTTTCCCTGCCCGTGGGTGTCGTAATAATTGAGCACGAATTCGAGATCGAAGGTTTTCGACTGGAATGTCTGTTTAAGTTTTTCCTGTAAAGGTGCTGGTAAAGCTAAAAACCGACCTTCTGTTTTTATCACAGAGGGATTTGCGCCCGGCGAAAGGACAATCAAAGATTCGATCACTGTTTGATAATCTTGCCCGCTATGTGTGCTTTCAGGAAAACTGCCCGCATAGGCAATCATACTCAGCATATATTCATATTCTTGCTGTTGAATACAGGATTTCAGCGATTCATTTTTAAAGTAAATAAGCGCAGTAGATATCGTTTCCCGATCAAAAGGCTTCAGATCTTCTGCGGTGACTTTCGGCTTTTGTTGCTCTTTTTTGTCACACAGCGTGGTTTGTCTGCCCAGGCTGTCCATCGCAGATTGCATTGCCTGCTTTAGTCTTAATTGTTCCGGCGAGATACTCTGAGTAGCAAATACGCACAGAGGAAAAAAGAGTAAGAGTGCGGTTAATGGTAAAAGCTTCACATTCATTCCTTAAATGTTTAACGAAGACTGTCCTTCATACACATCCAAAAAGCACGTTCCTCACCTTGCAATCCAGTTGTTAATATTAGCATTTCGATATCTCTATATATCAAGTTCCTGACAAGGTCACCGGTTCCTTTCGCTGCCTGAGAAAACATAAAGAAATCTTGTTGTGTAACGTAAAAACTACTGGTTAATGAATTATTTTTAACGAAAATAGAATAAAGAACACTAGTTGCATTCAGTGCCTGAAGTAATGTTCCCAATTTTCTCTTTCGACGTATTTCTTCAATGGTATTGATACTCTGCTGGCCGAAAGTTACGGAACCTCCACCACATTCTATCATTTTAGACCTCAGCTATTATTGAAATATATCATTCATAATAAATACATTCACATGACCCATCAAATAACTTCATTTATATGATATTGGTAAAAATGATTTTTAACTGAAGAAATATCACACTTCCAGAAATAAAAAGCCTCTCTGAAATATTCAGAGAGGCTTATAGTTTCCGTTTATTTAATAACGTTACTGCAAAATATTAATTATTTTTCAATACCGCAGGTTCAGATTCCATCAGTACCATCCCGCTGAGATCAGGCAGGGTCTGATGATTCAGGTAATCCTGGAACGACATCCGCGGGGCATTATTTTCCCAGGCGGATTGCAGCTTGCCGAGCAGGTTAGTGGTCTTCGACACAGATTCCGGCGTGGTGGTGTCGGATTCCAGTGCGCCTTTCACATATTTCTGAATATGTGTTGAGTTGCTGGCGGACTGAGTCACTGACGCACTCACCAGCGCCCCTTTGTGATACTGCACGGACGTCGTGCTTTCTGCCGAGTCATCAATCTGATAGTACAGGTAATTCTGCGAATTCCGGTCGCTGGTCAGGTTCAGCTGTAAACCCGGCGTCAGCGACTGATGGTAACTGGCGACCAGATGCGACTGCTGCTTCTGGGTGATATTGCGATCCTGCGTACCCGTACCGGTGATGCTGCTGGTTTGAGAAACCTGATAAGAGAACGTATCGGTTTCGTCCGGGCGCATCGGATTGGTGGTATCGACCGGCGTCTGTGAGATGGACGCCGTGAAATCCGCCAGCCCCGTCATCATGTTTTTATCGGTTTTGGTCAGCGAGAAATACACCGGCTCTGAGCCACGGGTTTTGTATGTCGTCGCCGTATCGCCGTAATTGCTGTTCAGGGCGGTAAAGGCATCTTTGAACATGGCCATCAGCGATTCATCGGCATTGCCGCGATTGCCTGCGCTGTTGATTTGCTTCAGATAACTGTTCAGCGCCTGTTTCTGCTGATTATCGGTGCCCAGCAGTGCGCGTTGACTCATGTCCACGCTGATATCTACCGTGCCAGCCACACCGGTCGATTTGACTGAGCGCGTATTCGCATCAGCATGAAAATCCAGCGTCTGGGTATTAGTGGTGCCCAGCGTGGCGTGCAAATCCACCGACGACAGCACCGAGGTATCGAATTTTGTCAGGCCGCTCAGATCCAGCTTCGGCGGCTGCGCCGTCAGGCCATCAATCGCTTTCTGAAAACCTTCTGCAAGACCGGCCAGCGCTTTGCGATCCGCATCGCTGAGCGTGCCTTTGCTGACATTCACCTGCACGCCGAGACCGTCATCATTGCTGCCCAGCGTGATATCCACCAGCGCGCCGCTGGCGGTTTTAATGCTCAGGCTTATCTGGTTATCGGCTTTGGTATGAAGCTGGGTTTGGGCGGCGACGTTGGCCGCAGAACTGGCTGACTGAGCGGAAGTCTGCTTCATCACCGACTGGGAATAACTGCTGCTGTAGGTAGTAAATCGTTCAAGCAGCGCCGCACCGAGTCCGGTAAAACGCGCCGCATTGCCGGCGTTGCTGAAATTGGATGCGAGCTTTGAAGACATCAGATCACTGGAAGAACGTTCCCAGACCAGTGCCGGTTTGGTGATGCTGTATACCGGCGACGCAGATTCCGTCTGGCCGATCATCACTGCGGTGGATTGTGTCGTTGAAGCCTGCTGCTGACTGGCTGTAGTAGTGACTGCCGTCAGTGATTTTGTTGACGTAACCAGCGTATTAAGCGCCTGATTACCTGTCGCAGAGATAACTGTCATCCTGATGAGTCCCTATGTTTTTGCGTCAAAGCGCCAGTGGATACCTTGATCCTTCTGATGCTATTTTCGGCAAAAACACAGGAAACTTTAAGGATGTGTAAAAAGTTATTTCCTGCCAGTCACCGCGCTATTCCAGCGGGCCGCCCAGAATGGTTTCACACATTCCGGAAAGAATGCGTTCACCGGTTTCAGTTTTCAAATCCTCATACCATTGTTCGGTCACGGCCATTTCTTTGCCGTGGGTGACATCGCAGCGTTTACGCGCTTTCAGTACCAGATCCTTCACGCGACATGCGCGTTTTTCCTGATAACGCAGCAGTGCATCTTCAATGCCTAATGAATTGGTTTGCAGCATGTTCGCCAGCACCACCGCATCTTCCATCGCCGCACAACCACCCTGCCCGATATCCGGCGTGGTGCTGTGGCCGGAATCGCCGAGCAGCGCAATACGGCCTTTGACCAGTTGCATAAAGGGTTCGATATCGTGGATTTCAACGCGGTTAGTAGTTTCAGGATTGATCTGGCTGATCAGCTTTTGCACCGGTTCCGCCCAGCCCGCAAAGTAGCCCTGCAAATCCTCGCGCACGGTGGTGCGATCCTGCGGCAAACCTTTCGGCAGCGGCACATCAAAGAAGAAGTAAAAACGGTTGCCGCTCACCGGCATCAGCGAAACGCGTTTGCCTTCGCCGACAAACGTCGTCCATTGATCGGCAGGCGCGATGCTTTCGTCGATTTCCACCAGGCCGTTCCAGTTGACGTAACCGGCGTACCGGCGCTCCGTCGCATAGCCCAGAACGTGCTGGCGGATAACAGAATGGGTGCCGTCGGCGGCAATCAGTAAATCACCGGTCGCAGACGTGCCGTCGTCAAACCAGGCGGTCACGCTGTCGGCGGATTCTTCAACATGCGTTACGCGCTTGCCAAACTGCACCTGATCGCGGCCATACGTCTCGAGCAACATCGACTGAAGTTCCGCACGCGCCACCGGATACGGCTGCTCGCCGACGCTTTGGATCAGCGGATCCATACTGAAACGCGTCATGGTCTGACCCTGCTGATATTCTTTGTAGGCCATAAAACGCATGTTGCCGCCAAGTTCGCGCAGCGCATCTTTCATACCGAGATAATTTAGGCACTTCACGCCGTTAGGCCAGATGGAGATCGCCGCGCCGACCGGTTTGATCTCTTTCACTGCCTCGTATACCGCCGTTTCGATGCCAAAACGCTTCAGCGCAATCGCCGCACACGCCCCGCCAATACCGCCACCAATCACGATCGCTTTCATATTTTTCTCCCCTGAGTCTCTTTAGGGAAAAGCAATTTCTGTACCAGAAAGACGATTTGCCGCCAAAGCCTTGTAGTCAATCTTAAGTGAAATCAACCACTGCCAAAGCGTGGACGGAATGCGCTAAAACGAGGCGCACTTTTGGAGCAAACGTGTCGCAACCAGCACGAAATGAACCAGTCTGGTGCGTCGACCTTTTTCACCGCTTTCCCTCAGGGAACGGCGTAGTGCTCCACCGTTAACATAAAGTACTGGCTGTAGTATTGTGAAAAAACATGCGTCAGAAATCTTTCCATTTCATCATTAACGCCCTTGTTATAGGGAAAAACGGTTTCCCCATAATTGGGGTCGAGAAATTTAATTTGATTTGCCTCAGCCCTTATACCTAAAGAATGCCCACCGGACGATTTTTTAATGGATATATGATAGCCATAGCCCTGACGGACATTATTCAATATTGCCTGAGACATTTTTATTGGCGTGTTTTCTGTCAGCCGGATCTCTTCACGAATGAAATTAACGCTATGCGGTTTAAGGATGCCATGAAAAACGTTTTTCATTTCTTTCATATTCCCGCTGGCGCTCAGGTGCTCCTGAAAATTCATAATTCCACGCACCAGTGTCTTACCCCGCTCACTGCTGATATACGAACTGAACTGGCTCCAGCTTTGACCTGAGATCAGGTATGCACCAATCAACCCCTGACACACACCGCTTTCAAAACCATATTCCACCACCCGTCCTGCACGGTCATAACTATTCCCGGTCCATGCCCCCTTACGTTTTAGTGAATCGCAATGATCCCACTTGTTTTTCTTAATATATTCACCCTGCCTGAATTTATTATATATCCCATTAGAATCTTGTATCAGTCTGACTGAATCAATTCTCATAAATCACTTCATTCCATCATTAATAAAATTTTTTCAAATGATAAAGAAATAAGACTTTCAATGTCGGACATGAATAATTAAGAAAACAGAAAGAAAACCTTGCCTTCTGAAGTGTTCTCAGCCCCTGGTCTGGTGCGCACGGGCGAAGGTTGGTACTCTGGGTAGTATTGATATTTTGAATACGTAAAACATAA
Source organism: Rahnella sp. JUb53 (assembly GCF_004346065.1). Taxonomy (NCBI): domain Bacteria; kingdom Pseudomonadati; phylum Pseudomonadota; class Gammaproteobacteria; order Enterobacterales; family Yersiniaceae; genus Rahnella; species Rahnella sp. JUb53. The sequence continues at coordinate 54,900 of NZ_SLYT01000007.1, read as the reverse complement.
GTATTTATAAAATGAATCGCTATCCGATGTTCAGCCCGCAGCAGTTGCTTAGTTTTGTCGCCGTCTGCGAAACCGGCAGTTTTACCCGTGCTGCCGACCGCGTTTATCTCTCGCAATCCACCGTCAGCCAGCAAATCCGCCGGCTGGAAGAGGCGCTGGGTAAACCGCTGCTGGAACGCACCTCACATCAGGTTCAGCTCACCGAAGAAGGCGAACGGTTGCTGGGTTATGCGCGGCGGATTATTGCCCTGAACGGTGAAGCGCACGACGCGCTGAGTGACCAGTGGCCGGACGGCGTGGTGCGTCTTGGCGTGCCGGAAGATTTTGCCGCCGCCACCACATCGTTGCTGGCCCAGTTCAGCCGCGCCCATCCGCATATCCGCCTCGATGTGACCAGCGGCCTGAGCCACGAACTGCGCCGCGCCTGGCAGCAGGAGATGCTGGATATTATTCTGGTGAAACAACTCTCCGGCGAGAAAGCCAATGCCTCGCGCCCCGAGCCGATGCTGTGGCTCGACAGCGCCGCGTTTCCGGCGTTTGAACGGGATCCGATCCCGCTGGTGCTGTTTCCGCTCAACGGGTTATACCGCGAAGAACTGTGTCAGGCGCTGGATACTCTCGGACGCAGCTGGCGCATCAGTTACAGCAGCGCCAGCCTCGCGGCGCTGGTCGCCGCCAGTGCCGCCGGACTGGGCGTTACCTTATTGCCTGCCAGCTGCCGCCTGCCGGAACACCGGATTTTAGGCACCGAGAGCGGCTTGCCGCCGGTGGATAACGTCGAACTGGCGCTGTTTTATCGCCCCGATGCGACGCCGGCACAAATCGCACTGGCCGGAAAACTAAAGGATTTTTGTCAGCTCAGTTAGCCATTACGTTTCCCACTGACAGGCAGTGGGAAAAATCGCAGCCGGAACCGGCGATATCTTTTAGGGTGAAAGGGAAACAGCATCCTCCCGCATCATGATTAAGGAATTCGACGTGCAAAATCCTCAGCAACAAAGCCGCAGAAACTTTCTCTCTCATAGCGCCAAAATCACCGCCACCGGCGCATTGCTCACCGCAGGAATGTCCTCCGGAATCGCATCAGCCGCGCCGTTTAAAGCGGGCGCGATGGACGAAAAAGGTGACGATGTCAGCCAGATCAACGCGATTTCTGCACCGCATTACCAGCTGCGCAATGTGCGGCTGGAAGAGGGTTTTGAGCGCGAAGGCGATATCGTTGTCGCCACCCAAACCGGGCTGTACAACCTGGAAATCAATAACGGCAAAATCGTGGCGATCCAGCCAGCAAAAGACGCCCCGGCCAGTAACTTGCCTGCTTTTGATGCCAGAGGATTACTTCTGCTGCCCGCCACACGCGACATGCATATTCACCTCGACAAGACCTTCTACGGCGGCAAATGGGAAGCACCCCGCCCGCGTAAAGGCAAAACCATCATGGATATGATTGCCCGCGAACAGGTGCTGATCCCCCAACTGTTACCGACATCGGTGGAACACGCCGAAGCAATCATTGGCCTGCTGCATTCCAAAGGCACGACTGTTGCGCGCAGCCACTGCAATATCGACCCGGTCAGTGGCCTGAAAAGCCTTGAGCATCTGAAGATTGCGCTGGAAAAGCATCAGCAGGATTTCAGTTGTGAAATTGTGGCGTTCCCGCAGCACGGTTTACTGCATTCGAAAGTCGATGGCCTGATGCGCGAAGCGATGCAAATGGGCGTGCAGTACGTCGGCGGGCTGGATCCGACCAACGTGGACGGCGCGATGGAAAAATCCCTCGACGCGATGTTCCAGATTGCGCTCGATACCAACAAGGGCGTGGATATTCATCTGCATGAAACCACGCCAGCCGGGATTGCAGCGGTGAAATACATGATTCAGACGGTGGAGAAAAACCCGCAGCTGAAAGGCAAAGTGACGCTCAGCCACGGTTTCGCACTGGCGATGATGCAGGGCGCAGAACTCGACGAGGTAATCAACGGGCTTGCCGAACAGCAGTTCACCATCGCCTCCACCATTCCGCTCGGTAAACTGAACATGCCGCTGCCGCAACTCAGCCAGAACGGCGTATTTGTTATGACCGGCACCGACAGCGTGATCGACCACTGGTCGCCGTTCGGTACCGGCAGCATGCTTGAAAAAGCCAGCCTCTACGCCCAGCTCTACGGCAACTCCGACGAATTTGGCCTGACGCGCTCCCTCGCTATCGCCACCGGTAACGTCCTGCCGCTCGACGACAGCGGCAAACGCCAGTGGCCTGCGGTGAACGATAACGCCGAAATGATCCTGGTCGACGCCAGTTGCTCCGCCGAAGCGGTGGCGCGGGTGTCGGAGGTGAAAGCGACATTCCATCAGGGCAGATTAGTGTTCGGTGCTGTTGGGAAAGTGTGAGGTATCAGAGACCCCTGAATGCCGGATAGCAAAAAGCCCCTTTCGGGGCTTTTTGCTGTTCTGAACGTTGATGCCCGAAGGCAAACAATCAGAACGGGATATCGTCGTCGAAATCCATTGGTGGTTCGTTGTTCTGTGCTGGCGCGTTGTTTTGCGCAGCCGGACGAGCCTGCTGGCCGCCGCTGAACTGGTTGCCGCCTTGTGGCTGCTGAGGCTGACCCCAACCGCCTTGCTGGCCGCCTGCGGATGGCTGACCGCCACCTGCTGGTGCGCCGCCGCCGGCACGGCCGCCGAGCATCTGCATGGTGCCGCCCACGTTAACGACGACTTCGGTGGTGTATTTTTCAACGCCAGCCTGATCGGTCCATTTACGGGTTTGCAGTGCGCCTTCGATGTAGACCTGAGAACCTTTCTTCAGGTATTCGCCTGCGACTTCTGCTAATTTGCCGAACAACACCACACGGTGCCATTCCGTTTTTTCTTTCTGCTCGCCGGTGGCTTTGTCACGCCAGCTTTCAGACGTTGCCAGAGTGATGTTGGCAACCGCGCCGCCGTTAGGCATGTAGCGGACTTCCGGGTCTTGTCCCAGATTACCGACGAGAATAACTTTGTTTACGCCTCTGCTGGCCATGTGGATTCTCCTGATGATGTATGTCGTGGTTGAAACCACAATCCGAGGTGTGGAAGGTCACACTTTGCAGCATTATAACCATAAAACGATACCTTCGTACCATGGATGTCTGAGGATGCGGCATTCTTTCCAGATTGTTCAGCAAACATTCCATCGTTACATCGAGTACTGGATATACATTCAGGTTTTGGGGTGGCACAGATTGTGATTTGTGTCATAATTGCGCGTTACGTTCTTCTCTGTGCCCGATTCGATGGCTGGCGCGAAACAGGTTTTCACGGCGGTTACCGGCACGGTGAGCTATCAAGTTAATCCGGGAATGATGAATGGATAAGATCGAAGTTCGGGGCGCACGCACCCATAATCTCAAGAATATCAACCTGATTATCCCGCGCGACAAACTGATTGTTGTCACCGGCTTATCCGGTTCAGGCAAGTCCTCTCTGGCGTTCGATACGCTGTACGCCGAAGGCCAGCGCCGCTACGTCGAGTCGCTGTCTGCCTATGCACGCCAATTTTTATCCTTAATGGAAAAACCGGACGTCGACCATATTGAAGGTCTGTCTCCGGCGATTTCGATTGAGCAAAAATCAACGTCACACAACCCGCGTTCAACCGTCGGGACGATCACCGAAATCCACGACTACCTGCGTCTGCTGTTTGCCCGCGTGGGCGAGCCGCGCTGCCCGGATCATAATATTCCGCTGTCAGCCCAGACCGTCAGTCAGATGGTGGATAACGTCCTCGCGCAGCCGGAAGGCCAGCGTCTGATGCTGCTGGCGACCATTGTTAAAGACCGCAAAGGCGAGCACACCAAGACGCTGGAAAACCTGGCGTCGCAGGGCTATATCCGTGCGCGTATCGATGGCGAAGTGTGTGATCTGTCCGATCCGCCGAAATTAGAATTGCAGAAAAAGCATACCATTGAAGTGGTCGTTGACCGCTTTAAAGTGCGTGATGATCTGGCGCAGCGTCTGGCGGAATCGTTTGAAACCGCGCTCGAGCTTTCCGGCGGTACCGCCGTGGTCGCCGATATGGATGACCCGAAAGCCGATGAGATGCTGTTCTCTGCCAACTTCGCCTGTCCGGTGTGCGGCTACAGTATGCGCGAACTGGAACCGCGTATGTTCTCGTTCAATAACCCGGCCGGTGCCTGTCCGACCTGCGACGGGCTGGGCGTGCAGCAATTCTTCGACCCGGAACGCGTGGTGCAAAACCCTGAGCTTTCACTGGCAGGTGGCGCAATTCGTGGCTGGGATCGCCGTAACTTCTATTACTTCCAGATGCTGCGCTCTCTTGGCGAGCATTATGATTTCGACGTGGAAGCACCGTTTAACGAACTGAGCAGCGACGTAAAACACGCGATCCTGCACGGCTCCGGCAAAACTACGATTGAATTCAAATACATCAACGATCGCGGTGATACGTCTATCCGCCGCCATCCGTTTGAAGGTGTGCTGCACAATATGGAACGCCGTTATAAAGAAACGGAATCCAGCGCGGTACGTGAAGAACTGTCGAAATACATCAGCAACCGTCCGTGTACATCCTGCCGTGGCACACGCCTGCGTGAAGAAGCACGTAACGTGTTCGTGGAAGAAACGACGTTGCCGGAAATCTCTGATTTCAGCATCGGTCATGCGATGGATTTCTTCCGCAATATGAAACTCAGCGGCCAGCGCGCCAAGATTGCTGAGAAAGTGCTGAAAGAGATTGGCGATCGCCTGAAATTCCTGGTGAACGTTGGTCTGAACTATCTCTCGCTGTCCCGTTCTGCGGAAACGCTGTCCGGCGGCGAAGCCCAGCGTATCCGTCTGGCGAGCCAGATTGGTGCCGGTCTGGTGGGCGTCATGTACGTGCTGGATGAGCCCTCTATCGGCCTGCACCAGCGCGACAACGAACGTCTGCTGGAAACCCTGATCCACCTTCGCGATCTGGGTAATACCGTCATTGTGGTCGAGCACGACGAAGATGCGATCCGCGCCGCTGACCATATTATTGATATCGGTCCGGGTGCGGGCGTGCATGGTGGCGAAGTGGTGGCAGAAGGCACCGCTGAAGACATTATGGCGACCGAGAATTCACTGACCGGCCAGTTCCTGAGCGGCAAACGTGAAATCTCTGTACCGGCACAACGCGTTCCGGCGGATGCCACCAAAGTGCTGAAACTTTCCGGCGCCAAAGGCAACAACCTGAAAGACGTCACGCTGACGCTGCCGGTAGGCCTGTTTACCTGTATCACCGGCGTGTCCGGCTCGGGTAAATCGACGCTGATTAACGACACATTGTTCCCGCTGGCACAGCGCGAACTGAATGGCGCAACAATTGCCGAAGCCGCACCGTATCGCGAAATCGAAGGTCTGGGGCATTTCGATAAAGTCATCGACATCGATCAGAGCCCGATTGGTCGTACGCCGCGTTCTAACCCGGCAACCTACACCGGCATTTTCACGCCGGTTCGCGAACTGTTTGCCGGTGTACCGGAATCCCGTTCACGCGGTTATACGCCGGGACGTTTCAGTTTCAACGTCAAAGGCGGACGCTGCGAAGCCTGTCAGGGCGACGGCGTGATCAAAGTCGAAATGCACTTCCTGCCGGATATTTATGTGCCGTGCGATCAGTGCAAAGGTAAACGCTATAACCGCGAAACGCTGGAAATTAAATACAAAGGCAAGAGCATCCACGAAGTGCTGGAGATGACCATTGAAGAAGCGCGTGATTTCTTCGATGCCGTCCCTGCCCTTGCGCGTAAATTGCAGACGCTGATCGACGTCGGTCTGACCTACATCAGCCTCGGCCAGTCAGCAACCACGCTGTCCGGTGGTGAAGCGCAGCGCGTGAAACTGGCGCGTGAGCTGTCCAAACGCGGCACCGGTCAGACGTTGTATATTCTCGACGAACCGACCACGGGCCTGCACTTTGCCGACATTCAGCAACTGCTGGAAGTACTGCATCAGCTGCGCGATCAGGGCAACACCATCGTGGTGATTGAACACAATCTGGACGTGATTAAAACGGCGGACTGGATTGTCGATCTCGGGCCGGAAGGCGGTGCGGGCGGCGGACAGATTCTGGTCGCCGGTACGCCGGAAACCGTCGCGGAATGCAAAGAATCGCATACCGCGCGCTTCCTGAAACCGTTGCTGGAACGCCACAGCCAGCAGGCGAAGAAAAGCGCTTAATGTCATGAATTAGCAGATATAATGCGTCGAATTTATTTTTAAAGTTAAAGGGTAGCGTTATGGAAATTAAAAACATTCGTCTGATTAACGTTGGTCGTTTTGAAGATTTGGAAATAGCGCTATCACCGACTGAAAATTGCCCTGGCAATACGACCGTTTTTGTTGGTAACAATGGGGCAGGGAAAACCTCATTACTTAAATCGATAGCAACATCGTTGAGCTGGTTTGTATCACGCATTCGTTCGGAAAAGGGTAATGGAAGCCCTGTTCCGGAAGATGTCATCCTTAATGGACAAAATTCGGCATCCATTGAACTCGAAGTCCTCGACGCTCACGTTGGAAAATCTTTTACATGGGCGATAGCAAAAACCCGTGCAGGGCGAAAAGCTGTATTTCAGACACATTTGAGTTCTTTGTCCGCATTAACTGATATCTACAGGACCAGGCTTTCAGATAATCACAAAACTGCACTGCCACTGATTGCTTTCTACCCTGTCGAACGGGCAGTGTTAGATATCCCACTTAAAATAAGAGAAAAACATTCTTTTACTCAGCTTGATGGATACGACAATTCATTGAGTCAGGGTGTAGATTTCAGACGATTCTTTGAGTGGTTTCGCGAACGCGAAGATTCTGAAAATGAGCAGGGGTTTACTGAAGAATCTGTTGAAGCAATGGTCAAAATTCTTGGTGGTGATCATGAATCTATCGTGAAAATTAACGAACTTCGTGATGCAGCCAAAGACAAGCAATTATCGGCTGTACGTATTGCAATCCATCACTTCATGCCAGGTTTTACAAATATGCGGGTAAGGCGTAAGCCCCGGCTGCATATGACCATTGATAAACAGGGCGAGACATTAAGCGTTTCACAACTGTCACAGGGAGAGAAGTCCCTGATGGCGTTGGTTGGCGATATTGCACGACGCCTTGCGATAATGAATCCTGATTCAAACAATCCGTTATCGGGTGATGGAATTATTTTAATTGATGAAGTGGATATGCACCTTCATCCGCAATGGCAACGCAGCTTAATTGAGCGCTTAACTTCAACGTTTCCAAATTGTCAGTTCATCTTATCAACGCACTCCCCTTTGGTAATCAGCGATTATAAAGATGTATTGGTTTACTCCTTAGAGAATGGCCAAAGCAAAGAAGTCTCAACCCAATATGGACAGGATGCCAACTCCGTTCTTTTAGATGTCATGGACACTGATATCCGCAATAGTCGTATCAACATCCGTTTGAACGACCTGTTAGATGCGATTAATGACAAAAAAATCGACGCGGCCCGATCTATTATCAACGAACTTGAGACCATACTCCCTGCGTCAAATATAGAATTAATCAGGGCAAGATTGTTGCTGCGTAAACAGGAGTTACGCCGTGAGGAAAGTTGATAAAGGAATTGAGCCACCCAGTCTCACCGACTGGAAAGTCGCAAATCCTGCCGGCAATTACACCGGCCTGACAAATAGAGAAAGAGTCGATATTCGCTTTTTCTGTTTGCGTGAACAGTTTTATATTTGTGCGTATTGCTGCCAGGCAATCACTGGCCAGAATGAAGACTGCATGAATGAGCACGTTGAGGCTCGAATGCTAGCTCCTCATCGCAGTCTGGATTACACAAATATCGTAGCCAGCTGTACGGGGCTCAATCAATGTGACAAATCACATGGCTCTCAGTCACTACCACTTACTCCTTTTATGAACGAGTGTGAAACTGAGTTTCGTTTTAAAATCAGTGGAAGAATAGAAGGCTTAAGCGCCCGTGCTCAAGAAACAATCCGCGTTCTTAACCTAGGCGATACCGAACAGAATAATCGCAGCCTGATTGAAAAGCGAAAACAGTTAGTCAGTGCATTGATGCTGAAAAATGGTCTCGATGCGGAGGAAGGACTGGAGGACGATGATCTTTTGCAAGCCGTTATAGAAGATATCTCAACACCCATGGACGATCATCTTGAGGCATTCTCACCAGTAATGGTTAATATTTTAAAACAATGGATTACAGCCTGAATACCTCATTCATCTGGTTCTGATGAGTATAAACAACGCCACTTTCGTGACGTTGTTTATCTTTTACTTAAATATCTTCTGCACAAACTCCGCGTAGGCCGGACGCCAGACATCCATTTCATGGCCCAGACTCGGGTATTCGTGATAATCGAACTTAATCTTTTTCTCTTCCAGTTCAGACTTCAGTCCGGCGATGTCCTTGCCTGTTACCACATCCTTTTCCCCCACCACTAACGTGAAGTTTTTCAGCTGTGCGTTGATTTTTTCCGGTTCGGCGAAGCGTTTTTCGACGTCAGCATTCGGGACTGTCGTGGTGCTGACGCCGCTAAAGGTCGCCAGCCAGCCGAACTGGTCGAGATGCGTCATGCCGCTGACCAGCGTCTGATAACCGCCTTGTGAAAGCCCCGCGAGTGCACGTCCGGCGGCATCATCACGTACGCGGAAGGTTTTGGAAATCAGCGGGATAATGTCGCCGGTCAGTTCTTTATCGGCCGCCGCCGCATTTCGGGGATAGAATTCCTTGCGGCGATCTTTGGTGACGTAATCTTCCGGCACCACGCCTTTGGCGTCGGTTTCAGTATCCGGAATGACCACTAACATCGGCGCGATTTTTTTCTCCGCCAGCAGGTTATCCATGATTTGCGGAATGCGTCCCTGATCCAGCGCCGAGCGGCCGGTGTCACCAAAGCCGTGGTAGAAATACAGTACCGGCAACGGCTTTGACGCATCGCTGTAACCCGGCGGCGTCCATACCGCAACCTGACGCTCAGAATTCAGCGCAGCGGAATGATAGGTCAGCGTGCGGACTTCGCCGTGCGGAACGCTTTTCACATCCAGAATACTGCCCGGCACCAGGATCAGGCTGGTGTTCACCTGTCGCTGCGGCTTAGGCATCGCACTGCCCGGGTCGGCAATCCGCAAACCATCGACATTGAAGAAATATTCATACAGATCAGGTTTTTGTGCATCCGACGTCCAGCTCCAGACGCCTTTATCGTCCTTGGTCATCTGATGCGGAATGTATGTCACCGCCGTCGCGCCGGTTACCACGTCAACGTGTTCAGCAGCCGGTGCATACAGGCGGTAAGTGATGGTTAAATCAGGATTTACTGCCGTGATGTAATTTTTCGCAGGCACCGAAGCATCAGGATCCTGTGGCAAACTTTGCGCGGAGACAGTCAGGGAGATCGGCGCGCTGAGCGCCAGTATCAAAAGCGTGGCAAGATTCAGCCGGTTACGGGTCATCATCCTTTCCTTCTGGGTTGGCGTGAGCAACGGACAACCTGTCCTGAAGTAACTCACTGTTTTTGCACAACTCTCAGAGTAGGTTATTTTTACCGCATACAAGCGTGATCGGCGTCACTGTTCAGAAGATGCGTCCAGCGCATGAAGTTGCGGAAGTGCGCTCAGCCGCTGACAGGCGAAATCCCAGAATGTACGGACCTTGCGCGGCATCTGCTGCACCTGTTGCGCCACCAGTTGTACCGGCAACGGCAGTGGTTCGAATTCCGCCAGAAGCCGCACCATGCGACCCGCCTGCACATCGTCGCTCACCTGATAAGACAGTAAGCGTGCAATCCCCTGCCCGCTGCGTACCGCCAGCAGCTGTGATTCCACGTCGTTTGAGAGCAGACGCGGTGACAGCCGGACACGCAAATCATCCTCATGCGGTCCGAAACGCCATTCGCGGATTTGCGTACGCAGCGTGCCCATCACCGTCTGGTGCGCGGCCAGCTCCGAAGGATGTTGCGGTTCGCCATGCCGCGCCAGATAAGCCGGACTGGCGACCAGTACGCGGGTCACTTGGGCGACCTTACGCGCCACTTTGCCTGAATCTTCCTGATGCCCGATACGCACCGCCAGATCCAATCCTTCGTCGATCAGATCCAGATTGCGGTCGTTAAGCATCATTTCGATCTGCATATCAGGATGTTGCGCCAGAAATTCCATCACCAGCGGCGCGACATGTTTACGCCCGAACTGCACCGGCGCGGTGATACGCAACAGGCCGCTGAGTTGAGTTTCTGCGGTGTCTTCCACTGCGTCCTGATACTGGCTGAGCAGCAGGCGGGCCTTTTCCGCCAGCCGTGTGCCCGCTTCTGTCGGTGCCAGACTGCGCGTGGTGCGCTCGACCAGCCTTGCGCCGAAACGGTGCTCCAGTGAGGCAATGGCGCGGGTGATCGCGGGTGGCGACCGGTGAAGTTTACGGGCGGCTTCCGCCAGGCTGCCATACTGAAGTACGGCGACAAAAATCGCCATTTCATCCAAACGATCCATAGATTCTTCCACAAAGTGAAACACTCAATTTCAATTGAGTGGATCCCAATCGTTTAGCGCAAGAGTAATGTTGTGTTCAGACACTTTAAGGAGACAGCCCATGCCCGCCATCAAACTTTACAGCACGCCACTTTCCGGCCACTGCCACCGCGTGACCCTGTTGCTGAACATGCTCAACCTGCCGTTTGAGGCCACTGAAGCTGGTGCCGGCGTGCGCCAGACGGAGGATTTTGCGCGGCTGAATCCGCTGCGTCAGATCCCCGTTCTGATCGACGGCGGGCACGTGCTCACCGACAGCAATGCGATCCTGGTGTATCTGGTCAAACGCTACGCGCCGGACAGCCACTGGTTGCCGGAAGATCCGCTGAAGGCCGCTGAGGTGCAGAAATGGTTATCCCGCGCCGCCGGTGAAGTGCGTTTCGGTCCGGCCTCTGCGCGTATGGTGAAACAATTTTCTGCGCCGGAAGTGTACGAAAGCGCACTGCAGATTTCGGCGAAATTTCTGCCGCAGCTGGAACAACATCTGGAAAACCATGAGTTTCTGGCGACGGAACGCGCCACCATTGCCGATCTGGCCTGTTACAGCTATGTGGCGACTGCACCGGAAGGCGGCGTTTCACTGACGGGTTATCCGGCCATTCAGCGCTGGCTGGCACGGATTGAAAGTCTGCCCGGCTTTACGCCGCTTCCGGCATTACCGTTGCCAGAAATTGCGGGATAAAGACGATGAAGAACCCTTTCCATGCAGACGAAATCCTGGCTCAGGACATGGCAGGGTTTGACGTCGAAGCACACGGCATCCGTGAAGCGATGCCGGAACAGCACCGGCTGTTTTTCGCCGCGCTGCCTTATTTGTTTATCTCAACGCTGGATGAAAACGGCTGGCCGGTGGCGACATTGCTGACCGGACCAGCCGGGTTTATCCGCACACCGGATGACACGCATTTACGGATTAACGCGCCAAGACGGACGGATGATCCGGCGCTGACGGCCTTACAGCCGGGAAAACAGATCGGCGGACTGGGGATCGATTTTTCCAACCGGCGGCGTAATCGCGTGAATGGCAGGATCGGGCGCATCGATAAAAATCGGATCGAGATCGTGGTCGATCAAAGTTTTGGCAATTGTCCGCAGTATATCCAGATCCGCAAACTGACGGATGTGCCAGTCAGTTTGCCATTGCCCGCAAGAGAGGACATGACGGAGCCGGATGCGGATGCGCGTGCGCTGATTGGGCGTTCGGACACTTTTTTCATCGCCAGTCACGCGCACGGCGGCGCGGATGTGTCACATCGCGGTGGTCAGCCGGGATTCGCACATCTGGTGGGAAACCGTTTGTGGGTGCCGGATTATCGCGGCAACCGCTATATGAATACGCTGGGAAATTTACTGGCAGAGCCGCGTGCAGCGTTGCTGTTTATGGATTTCGATAACGGCGATATTTTGCATCTGCAGGGACATACGCAGATCCACTGGCAGCCGGAAGTATTTCCCGGCCCGCAAGGCGCGGAACGCTACTGGAGTCTGGACATCACCCGCGTGTGGCGCTTTCGTGCCGCGTTACCGTGGCGTGCAGCATCAGCCGATTTCTCCCCCGCGACCCTGAAAACCGGCCACTGGTCGGGCGGTCAGTTGCCAATTTCCTGACGCAGATGCTCTTCTAAACCGGAGATGACCGTCTGGTAAGAACTGTCGATTAGGGAATAAAATTGAGAATCCGGCAAAGTGCCATCCAGAACCACGGTATTCCAGTGTGCTTTGTTGAGATTCTTACCCGGAAGAATACAGGTATGTTCGGCGCGTAACTTGCCGGCCATGCCGGTGCTGGTTTTCAGCGAAACCGCTTCATGTCCCTGACAATCGCAGAACATGGCGAACATCACGCCGCCCACTTTTATCTGATTCGCGCCGTGCTGATTTTGGGTACTTTGTTCTGCTCCGGGTTTCCCCATGCAATAGTCGAGCAATTCCGCACTGGTCATTTTGGCCTTTCTCCTTGTCTGATGTTGACGACCCCGCGAACCGGAATCGTCTATTTAGTGTGCAGCAACATCGCAAAAAAGAAAGGTAGCAGATCGCAAATACGGAAAAGGCCGACATTTCTGTCAGCCTTAATGAACGCAACCAACGCATCCGTAGCCCGAAGTATGACGGGGATTTACTGGACGGCGGCGAAAGCTTCAGCCACCTGCTTCACATTGTGGTGATTTAAACCCGCCATGCAGACACGACCGCTGAGGATCAGATACACGCCGAACTCTTCACGCAGACGCACGACCTGCGCTTCGCTGAATCCGGTGTAGCTGAACATCCCGCGCTGTTGCAGCAGGTAGTCAAAATTACGGCCCGGCAACGCGGTTTTCAGGCTGTCGACCAGCGTGTGACGCATTTCGAGAATACGGGTACGCATTTTCTCGACTTCGGCTTTCCATTGCGCGTTCAGGGCGCTGTCACTCAGGACTTTCGCCACCACTTTCGCACCGAAATTCGGCGGGCTGGAGTAGTTACGACGCACGGTCGCTTTCAGCTGACCCAGGACGCGGCCTGCGGCTTCGCTGTCTTCACAGACCACGGACAATCCGCCGACGCGTTCGCCGTACAGGGAGAAAATTTTCGAGAAGGAGTTGCTGACGAAGCAGTTCACGCCTGCCGCCGCCATCGCGCGGATGGCGTAAGCGTCGTCATCAATGCCTGCGCCAAAGCCCTGATAAGCGATATCCAGGAACGGGATCAGCTCGCGCTGTTTGGTGACTTCAATCACCTGATCCCACTGCGCTGGCGTCAGGTCAGAACCCGTCGGGTTATGACAGCAAGGGTGCAGCAATACAATACTTTGCGCCGGTAAGGTTTTCAGGCGTTCGATCATCGCGGTGAAATTCACACCCAGCGTTTCTGCATCAAAGTACGGATAAGTATGCACTTTGAAGCCTGCGCCGCCAAAGATAGCCACGTGGTTTTCCCAGGTCGGATCACTGACGTAAACATCTGAATTCGGGAAATAAAACTTGAGGAAATCCGCACCCACTTTCAGCGCGCCGGAACCGCCGACGGTCTGAATGGTTGCGATACGCTGTTGTTTCAGCGCCGGATGATCGGCACCAAACAGCAATTCCTGAATGCCTGCGCGGTATGCCGGCAGACCTTCCATCGGCAGATACACTGATGCAGCCTGTGGCCCCGCGTTCAGCTGGTTCTCTGCATTTTCCACCGCAGCCAGTTGCGGAATAATACCCTGCTCGTCGTAATAAAGACCGATGCTCAGGTTTACCTTATCTTGTCTCGGATCGGTCTTGAAACTTTCCATCAGCGACAAAATCGGGTCACCGGCATAGGCATCGACATGTTGGAACACGGTATACATCTCCTTGGTTTGGTTGAGTGGCGCGGCGATCCGTCCCGGTTTTCGGGTGGATCGCCACTGTTTCACAGACTATCAAAGTTCGTTAAAAAAGATGACAACTATGTTGTCATTTGTCGGGCGTTTTTTGTGCGGTGATTTCTTCAGACGCTGTAACGCCCCGGACGATGATTCATCGCGATAATCAGATTCACAATCACTGCGCCCAGCACCGAGGCAATCAGCATTTCGTAACTGACGACAAACAGCGACGCCAGCACGATGCAGCAGTCCACGCCCATTTGCAGTTTGCCGGCGCGGATGCCGTATTTGTCCTGCAGAAACAGCGCCAGAATGTTCACGCCGCCGAGGCTGGCTTTATGGCGGAACAGCACAATGAAGCCGATGCCCATGATTACATTGGCAAATAACGTGGCGTAGAACGGCTGAAGATGATCGAAATGCACAAACAGCGGATGAAGGTCGGAGAAGACGGAAACCAGCGCAACGGCGGCGAAGGTTTTCAGCGTGAACTGCAAGCCCATGCGGCGGAAAGACAGGTAATAGAAAGGTAAGTTGATGATAAAGAAAGCGGTGCCGAACGAAATTTGTGTCACGTAATGCGCCAGAAATGCCATTCCCGCGGTGCCACCGGTCAGTGCGCCAACCTGCCGTAACATCACCACGCCAAAAGAAACCATCAGCGTACCGATAATGATCGCCAGCGCATCTTCCACCAGCGTATGCCCGATGCGCGGCTGCTCAACCGGCTGTTTGATGTCGTCAACACTTGCCATAATTCCCTGTACCCCAAAATAATAAGACTAAAGACTGATTTTGAGATAATTAATGAGATGAGGAATTAAGGCAATATTCACGCACGGAATTTGCATTAAAAATCGAAAATAAGATTTTATGACGCGTTAATTATTCTTTACATGCACAGAGTACGCATAATAATTCAAAATAATGCACCATTAAAGTGAGGCTGCACCAAAATAAATCACCATAACAGTGCGCACAAAATACAGGGTCAATATTCTTATCCCAGCGTTAATAAGCCGTTTTCTTTTAACCGGTTAAGGACTACCGATGTTTTTACATGCGCCACACTTTTATGTACTGACAGGATTTGGCTGATCAACGTGCTTAAACCGGCTAAATCTTTCACCGCGACCTTCAGCAAATAATCCGCATCTCCGGTCGTTTTATAGGCATCAATAATCGCAGCCACTTCTCCCAGCATGCTGTGGAAAGCCTCGACCTGTGCGGGCAAATGGTTGATAAGTCTGACCTCAATCAGACCAATCATGCCTAAACCGAGCGCCTCCGGTGCCAGACGCGCGTGATAACCGAGGATTAACTGAGCCTGTTCCAGACCAATCCGGCGGCGTGAACATTGTGAAGCTGACAGCCCGACCAGTTCGCTTAATTCCTGGTTGGTCAGTCTTCCGTTAGCTTGTAATAGGGTCAGAATTTTCAGGTCATAATCATCAACGCTGTACATGGCACCTTTCCTGTCGTATTAATTTTTTTATGTTCGCATTCCTGTTGCAATATTATTGCAAAAAGCATTCCCACTATAACGAGTTATAAATACTTATCGGCTGTTTTTTCTTATACTTGCGTACATTCATACCGCAAGGAAAAAATAATGAAAAAAGTACTCTTTTCTCTCGCCTTACTGTCTGCTTTACCCGTTTTCGCACAGGCGGATACCACCTCTTCCCATCTTGAACGCGTATTACAGAAAGGTTCGCTGAATGTTTGCACCACCGGCGACTATAAGCCGTATACGTTTTTGAAAGAAAACGGGGAATATGAAGGCATTGATATCGCCATGGCGCAATCGCTGGCGGCGAGTCTGGACGTTAAAGTGAACTGGGTGCCGGTCACCTGGAAATCATTGCCGGACGAAATGAGCGCCGGTCATTGTGACATCGCCATGGGCGGAATTTCCGTCACGCTAAAACGCCAGCAGAAAGCCTGGTTCGCTAACATGTTGGACCAGGACGGGAAAATCCCGCTGGTGCGCTGCGAAAATGTGCGTCAGTACCAGACGGTTGAACAGCTGAACCGGCCATCCGTGCGCCTGATTGAACCGGAGGGCGGCACCAACGAAGCCTTTGTCCACAGCCACCTGCCAAAAGCCACGCTGACGCTGAGCGATAACGTCACCATCTTCCAGAAGCTGATGGATAAGAAAGCCGATGTGATGATTACGGATGCGTCGGAAGCGCTATTCCAGCAGAAACACTATCCGAAACTGTGTGCGGTGAATCCGAAAAAGCCGCTGCAATATGGCGAGAAAGCCTACATGTTGCCGCGTGATGACGTGAGCTGGAAGATGTATGTCGACCAGTGGCTGCACCTGAGTAAAGCCACCGGCGACTATCAGAAGATTGTCAGCCAGTGGCTGGGCGTGAAGAAGTAAGGTTTAGTCGCCAGTATATATGCGGGCAACGCGCTCGCTGAGCTGGGTAATCAGCTCATAAGCACTGATACCGGTTGCCTGTGCAATGCGCTCAACCGGTAATTTTTCGCCCCAGAAAATCACTTCATCACCAACGTTATCTGTCGATTCCGGCCCTAAATCCACGGTGATCATGTCCATCGACACGCGCCCGGCAACCGGCACTTCGCGGCCATTGACCAGCACCGGCGTACCGTTCGGCGCACTGCGGGGATACCCGTCGCCATACCCCATCGCCACGACGCCCAGACGAGTGTCGCGATCGCTGACCCACGTACTGCCATAACCGACCGGTTCACCGGCAGTGTGCTCACGCACGGCGATCAGGCTGGACGTCAGCGTCATGGCCGGTTGCAGCCCGAAATCGCTGGCCGTGCCGGTTTCCATCGGTGAGACGCCGTACAAAATAATGCCGGGACGAGCCAGATTCATATGCGATTCCGGCCACAGCAAAATCCCGCCGGAAGCCGCGATCGATTTCTGCCCCGGCTTGCCTTCAGCAAACGCGTTAAAGCTGTTCAGCTGCTTCGTTGTGGCATCGCTTTCCGGCTCATCGGCACGGCAGAAATGGCTCATGATATTGACCGGCTGAACGACATTTTTGCAGGCACTGAGGCGCTGATAAAACGCGTCGGCCTGTACAGGATGGACGCCCAAACGGTGCATACCGGTATCGATTTTCAGCCAGACATTCAGCGGACGCGCGAGGTCAGCGCTTTCCAGCGCGTCGAGCTGTTCGATGCTGTGAACGGCGGTATCCAGCTGATGTTCAGTCAGCAACGGTAATTCACTGGCGGAGAAAAAGCCTTCGAGCAGAAGAACAGGTTTAACGACACCGGCTTTGCGCAGCATCAGTGCTTCGCTGAGACGGGAAACGCCGTAATAATCGGCATCCTGCAAGCTATGCACCGTCTCTAACAGACCGTGCCCATAAGCGTTTGCTTTCACTACCGCAACCAGACGACTTTGTGGCGCCAGATGACGCACCCGTTGCAGATTGTGTCGCAGAGCGCGGCGATCAATGACAGCCGTAGCCGCTTTCATTTTAAGTCCTTTGCATGAAATTGAGAGTGTTAACCTAACCGCTAATGCTTAGGGGCGTCAGCGTCGCGGCCAGTTTGGACACGGCCAGCGCGGAAAAACCGGAGCGTACACAAAGTACGTGAGCCAATCTTTCCAAAAAAAGTGAGCACTGCCCGGGTTCAAAATGGCAAGTAAGCTAGCTCCGCACTAGTCTTCGTCGTATTGCGGGCCGCCGTAATTATCAAATCGCGACCACTGACCGTTAAAGGTCAGGCGGACGGTACCGATCGGACCGTTACGTTGTTTACCGAGGATGATTTGCGCGATGCCTTTTTCTTCACTGTTATCGTGATAAACCTCGTCACGATAGATGAACATGATTAAGTCGGCGTCCTGCTCGATGGAACCTGATTCACGTAAGTCGGAGTTGACCGGGCGTTTATCGGCACGTTGCTCCAGGCTTCGGTTAAGCTGCGACAGCGCCACCACCGGCACCTGCAATTCTTTCGCCAGCGCTTTAAGCGAGCGGGAGATTTCGGCGATTTCCAGCGTACGGTTATCGGACAGCGACGGAACGCGCATCAGCTGGAGATAGTCAATCATGATCAGGCTCAGACCGCCGTGTTCACGGAAGATACGGCGCGCGCGCGAACGGACTTCCGTTGGCGTCAGGCCGGACGAGTCATCGATATACATGTTACGTTTTTCGAGCAGGATCCCCATGGTGCTGGAAATTCGCGCCCAGTCTTCGTCATCAAGCTGACCGGTACGGATTTTGGTCTGATCGACGCGGGAAAGCGACGCCAGCATACGCATCATGATCTGGTCGCCGGGCATCTCAAGACTGAAGATTAAGACCGGTTTATCCTGCATCATCGCCGCATTTTCGGCGAGGTTCATCGCAAACGTGGTTTTACCCATCGACGGACGTGCCGCCACGATGATCAGATCCGATTTTTGCAAACCGGCGGTTTTCTTATCGAGATCCGCATAGCCGGTGGACACACCGGTTACGCCGTCGTGCGGGCGCTGGAACAGTTCTTCGATACGCGAAACGGTGCTTTCCAGAATACGGTCGATGCTTTTCGGGCCTTCGTCTTTACTGGCGCGGGATTCGGCAATCTGGAATACGCGGGATTCGGCTAAGTCCAGCAGGTCTTCGCTGCTGCGCCCCTGCGGATCATAACCCGCATCGGCAATTTCATTGGCGACGGAAATCATTTCGCGAACGACTGCGCGTTCACGCACGATGTCGGCATAAGCGCCGATATTCGCCGCACTTGGGGTGTTTTTCGAGAGCTCTGCCAGATAGGCGAAACCGCCGACGGAATCCAGTTCGCCTTTCTGTTCCAGGGATTCAGAAAGCGTAATCAGGTCGATCGGTTTGCTCATCTCCAGCAAACGCTGCATTTCGGTGAAAATCAGGCGATGCGGGCGGCTGAAGAAGTCATTGCTGACCACACGCTCGGCGACGTTATCCCAGCGTTCGTTATCCAGCATCAGCCCGCCCAGAACGGATTGTTCAGCTTCCAGCGAATGCGGCGGAAGTTTCAATCCTTCCATCTGGCGATCGCGGTTTTCGTTCTGTTGATTGGTCGGTTTTTTTGCTGCCATCTGTGGAATAGTTCCTGCTCTAAGCGCCTGTTTTATGAGCGTCCGGTTTCCAAAAATCAGAGCCAGACTCGCGCGACAGTATAAACCATTTCAAAAGGGTATTAACCCTTAGTGCCGAAAATCTGGATTGTCCCGGACATTTAGCCTAGGGTTGAAATCAGACTCCATCACGAGGGATAAACATGGCAAAGCGCATCCAGTTTTCTGAGACAGGCACTCCAGACGTTCTGCAATACGTTGATTATCAGCCACAAGATCCGCAGGCTGGCGAAGTTCAGGTTGAGAATAAGGCCATCGGTATCAACTATATCGACACTTACGTGCGCAGCGGTCTGTATGCGCCCGCCAGTTTTCCGGCCGGTTTAGGGACTGAAGCGGCAGGGATTGTCAGTAAAGTCGGCAGCGACGTGACCGGTATTAAGCCGGGCGACCGCGTGGTCTACGCGCAATCGGCGCTCGGGGCTTACAGTGAATTCCATAACGTGCCGCAGGAAAAAATTGCCCTGCTGCCGGATGCCATCAGTTTTGAACAGGCGGCGGCGTCCTTCCTTAAAGGGCTAACGGTTTACTATTTACTGCGCCAGACCCACGAAGTGCAGGCCGGCGAAACCATTCTTTTCCATGCTGCGGCCGGTGGCGTCGGTCTGATTGCCTGCCAGTGGGCGAAAGCGCTGGGCGTTAAACTGATCGGAACTGTGGGTTCGGACGAAAAAGCCGAACGCGCGAAACAGGCCGGTGCGTGGGCGACGATTAATTATCAGAAAGAAGATATCGCGTCCCGCGTGGCGGAGCTGACTGGCGGCGAAAAAGTCGGTGTGGTGTACGATTCTGTCGGTAAAGACACCTTCGAGAAATCGCTGAACAGCCTGAAACGCCGTGGTTTGCTGGTCAGTTTCGGCAATGCTTCCGGCCCGGTGAAAGGCGTGGATCTGGCGATCCTCAATCAGAAAGGTTCGCTGTTCGTGACGCGCCCTTCCCTGAATGGCTACGTGACCAACCGCGAAGAACTGGCACACGCAAGCAGCGAGCTATTTTCGCTGATTGCCAGCGGCGCGATAAAAGTGGACGTCAGCGACGCGCAGAAATTCCCGCTCTCTGAAGCCAGACGCGCGCACGAAACGCTGGAAAGCCGCGTAACGCAAGGCTCAAGTTTACTGATCCCATAACAGTTCCCTAAGCCAATGCAAAAAAGGCTTCCAGAATATGGAAGCCTTTCTTACTGTCTGACTCAGACGACCTCTGATTTCAGACGGGTACTGCTGTAGGGTACTGCCGGGTAAATCCGCAGGGCGATGTCACTTAAGCGACTATTGTGTGCCTCAGCGGACTTGATGAATTCGGTTTACAGCCTGACGGCTGCCAATGAATTCCATCCTAACAGTCACCCATGTTAAAAAATATGATTTATGCATTTCGACCGCACATTCTGACCCAGCTTGTGATCGCTAGCACATAAGCAAAAGTTATCGCTGCAACGGTTACATTTTTTTGTGCTCAAAAGACCACCACTAATCACCAGTATTTCATGCAGTTACAGAAACTACTTATCGACAGTAAAAATTACGGTAAACGGCGGCGGCGATATTTTGGCTGATCCGGTTTAATAAATGCCCGGTAAATCCACACGGCAACCACGGCCAAAATCAGCCAAGGCAACATTTTTATAACAATCGCCAGAAAGCCACCCAACATCATTACCGCGAATGCGACGATCAGCGCAGCGATCATGCCCAGCAGCGAAATGCCGGTCAGCATCAGCATAAAGAAAAAACCAAGCACGAAGAGAATTTCCAGCATCGGGTGCTCCTTAATAAGCCATGTGCAATAAGACGTGATGTCAGAACACACGTTAGCTATTACAAGAAACGTGCCAGTGTGACGGGTTAAATAATGGATTGAATTACAAGAAGAAAATATTTCGCAGGCACGAATGGCCTGCGAAAAGATAGTAAATTTGACTAACAGATAGTGATTTTCCTCACCTGGTTTTCAGGCCTGTGCCGCCATTTCCTGTTGCTGGGCGACCATCTGCAATGCCTGTTCAACCACATCAATGCCCGCGCCGGCTTTATGAGCGTTCTCACTCAGGTGACGACGGAACTGACGTGCGCCCGGCACGCCCTGGAACAGACCAAGAATATGGCGGGTAATGTGGCCCAGATAGGTGCCTTTACTCAGTTCCGCGTCGATATACGGATACAGCGCGCGGATAATATCCGGCCCGGTTTTCAGCGGCGCGTCGGAGCCAAACAGCTCGCGATCGACGTTCAGCAACATGCCCGGATTCTGGTAAGCCTCGCGACCGACCATCACGCCATCCATAAATTGCAGATGCGTTTTGGCTTCTTCGAGCGTTTTAATGCCGCCGTTAATCGCCATCGTCAGCTGCGGGAAATCACGCTTAAGCTGATACACACGCGGGTAATCGAGCGGCGGGATTTCACGGTTTTCTTTCGGGCTGAGACCGGAAAGCCAGGCTTTACGCGCATGGATAATAAAGGTATCGCAGCCGCCGTTTTCAGACACCTGACGGATGAAATCGCACAAAAATTCGTAGCTGTCCTGATCGTCAATACCGATACGGGTTTTGACCGTCACCGGAATTGAAACCACATCGCGCATGGCTTTGATACAGTCCGCTACCAGCGACGCCTGCCCCATCAGACAGGCACCAAACATGCCGTTCTGCACGCGATCCGACGGGCAACCGACGTTGAGGTTAATTTCGTCATAACCGCGTTCTTCTGCCAGTTTAGCGCAATGTGCCAGATCGGCAGGATTGCTACCGCCAAGCTGCAATGACACCGGATGTTCAGCGTCGCCAAACCCGAGATAATCCCCTTTACCATGAATAATGGCACCGGTAGTCACCATTTCGGTGTACAACAACGTCTGGCCGGTCATCAGCCGGTGAAAATGGCGACAGTGGCGATCGGTCCAGTCGAGCATCGGCGCAACGGAAAAACGCTGAGCGGAAAACGGAGTGGTCTGGGGCATTGCGTGTTGAGTTTCTGACATCGGCCTGACATTCGCTGAAGGGGTTCGTGGCGCTCTCTCTGACGCAACGCCAGAGAGAAGTTAATCGGTGATTATACCACAGAACAAAGATTCGGCATCCTGCGCCATCGTGCAGAGAAATAACGTCGCCGCAATACATCTTAATGAATGGCGCATAATTCGTCGTTTTAGCCTAAGCATGATAAAATCAACAATGGTCGCATGTTGTGGCCTGTCGATCCCAATCTGCGCTCAGAGAACGTTGCTATGACCCTGAATAATCCGGAAAAATTACTTTCGCAAGCTGAAGAACTTTGCCAGCAGCGCAATGTTCGTCTTACGCCGCAGCGGCTGGAAGTACTGCGCCTGATGGCGCAACAACCCGGTGCCATCAGCGCCTATGATTTGCTGGATCTGCTGCGTGTCAGCGAGCCACAAGCAAAACCGCCAACCGTTTACCGCGCGCTGGATTTTCTGCTTGAACAAGGCTTTATCCACCGGGTTGAATCGGCTAACAGCTACGTGCTTTGCCATCATTTTGAAGAGCCGAGCCACACGTCTGCGCTGTTCATCTGCGACCGCTGCGGGCTGGTGACGGAAAAAACCACTGACGGTATTGAAGAACGTCTGGCGAAACTGGCAACGGAATCCGGCTTTGAGCTTCGCCATTCTGTCGTGGAAGCCCACGGTTTATGCGGGGAATGTAAGGTCGTGGAAACCTGTGACAGCCATGAGCACTGCGATCATGACCACAGTATTGTGGTGAAAAAACGCTAAGGGATTTTGGTGTTTGTGCGGGGATTTACTGAAGCAAGTATGTGCAAAAGCCAAGAAGTGAAGACATAAAGTTGGGTACATCCGTGTACCCGTATCCTGAAGCGTTCCGGGTAGGAGCAGCTAAATCTCAGGATACGTCACTGACACGCGAGGGGGAGTCGCGTATTACCAGTGATATTTGTTGCTGGTTTCCCATTCCTTGAGCTCTTTCTCGGCCTGATCTTTCTGATAGCCGTAACGCTCCTGAATCTTACCAACCAACTGATCACGTTTACCTTCAACCACTGTCAGGTCGTCATCGGTCAGTTTGCCCCATTTTTCTTTCACTTTCCCTTTGAACTGTTTCCAGTTACCGTCGGCTTGGTCCTTATTCATAAAATATCTCCTGTTACCTTGGGTTTATGGAGCTGCGTTTTGTTCCTGCAGCTCGTCCTTAACACTTCTAAGGTTAGTAGAGAATCTGGATTAATCCTCCCCGAACAGGGATAAAAACCATTATTAGGATTATTCCAAAGCAGGAAATAACGGCAAAAGAACATTTATCTCTTTGATAAAACACTGCCAATTCAGTGTCCGGGAGAAGAAAACCAGGTATCGCGCTGCCAGTAACGACGCCATATCCAGCCCAGTGCAATCCCGCGCAAGCCGAGGAAGACGGTCAGCGCCAGCCATAACGCATGGTTTCCCAGCACTGGTAAGGTCAGAAGCGTCAGCCCGTATCCGAGCGCTGCAACCACCATGCTGTTACGCATATCCCGCCCGCGTGTGGCACCGATAAACATCCCATCGAGCAGATAACACCAGACCGCCACCAGCGGCAATACAATTTGCCAGCCGAGGTAATGATCCGCCAGTTCACGCAATTCGGGGAGTGAGGTGAGCGCATTTATAATCGCCCCGCCGGCTACGGCATAAATTAGCGCAAAAGCCAGCGCCACCAGTCCGGCCTGACGGCACGCGGCATGCCACACGTTGAGCAGTTTTTCGCGATTGCGCGCACCGAATGCCTCACCGGAATGGGCTTCAATGGCATACGCAAAGCCGTCGAGTGCAAATGCGGTAAAGGTCAGCAGGTTCATCAGAACAGCGTTGACCGCCACAATGTGGCTGCCCAGCCGCGCACCCAGGATGGTCAGTGAGGCAAAGCATAGCTGCAACAGCAATGAGCGCAGCATGATGTCGCGGTTAAGTCCGAGAAGACGGCGCAAATTACCGCGCCACGCACTGGTGATTTCTGAACCGGTGATACCGCGTCGTTTCATGACACGCCAGACAAAATACAGCCCGATGAACAACGTGAAATACTCTGCACTGGCAGTTGCCATCGCCGCACCACGTACGTTCAGCCCCAGCCCCATTACCAGCCAGATATCCAGGATAATATTCAGCAGATTTCCCGCGATCAGCAAAATCACCGGCCCGCGAATATACTGGATCCCCAGCAACCAGCCGAGGATCACCAGATTCGCCAGAGAAGCAGGCGCACTGTACCAGCGGATTTCGATAAACAGCCTCGCCTGTTCCAGCACCGACTGACTGCCACCCACGACATGAAACGCCAGCTCCATCAGCGGATGGCGAAATAACAGAATGACGACACCGGCCAGCACCGCCAGCAAAAAGGGCTGCACAAAAGCACGTGCCAGCAACTGATTGTCTTTTGCGCCCAGCGCCTGTGCGGTCATGCCGGTGGTGCTCATGCGCAGAAACAGCAGCATCATGAAGAGGAAAGTCGTGACCATCGAACCAACCGCCACACCACCGAGATAATCGGCACTGTCGAGATGACCGATCACTGCGGTATCGACCAGACCAAGAAGAGGCACCGTGATATTGGAAAAAATCATCGGTAACGCCAGGGTCCAGAGTGCTTTATCCGCGGGGCTTAGAAAGGTATTTTTGAATGATTGTCGCAGGGAATGATGTTGCATAGAGAATCTCATGCCGGAGGTTCAGGTTATGCCTAAAATGACATCGCCCCGAAAGGGGCGATGATGAGAGAAACGCATTTCTCTTTGAATTCACATGGATGCCAGAGGCGGCCGCCATCCATATTCAATTAGTTTTAGTCTTCTCTATCTGACACAGCAATTTCTGACTCAGCAATTTCTGACCGAGTAATTCGAGTTGCAGGAAGGCGGCAAGTAAGAGAATCCCGATGAGCTGACATGAGTCAGTGATTCGGGTAAACGCACGCAGCCAACGCGTCTGCAGCTCGAAGTACGAAGGTCAGATCCAGTTGCCGTTACGGATGACGCCTACGGCTAGCCCTTCAATGCTGAAATTCTGTTCGCGTAAATCCACCACGATCGGCTGGAATTCGCTGTTCTCAGGCAATAACTGCACCACGCTGCCCTGCTTTTTCAGGCGTTTCACGGTGACTTCATCATCGATACGCGCCACGACAACCTGGCCGTTACGCACGTCCTGCGTTTTATGCACGGCCAGCAAATCGCCGTCGAGGATACCAATGTCACGCATCGACATCCCGCTGACGCGCAGCAGGAAATCGGCGCTCGGCTTGAACATCGCCGGATCAACCTGATAATGCCCTTCGATATGTTGCTGTGCCAGCAGCGGCTCACCGGCGGCAACGCGGCCGATCAGCGGTAAACCTTCTTCTTCTTCCATCAGCAGACGGATACCACGAGATGCACCGGAGACAATCTCGATAACGCCTTTACGTGCCAGCGCTTTCAGGTGTTCTTCCGCCGCATTGGGAGAACGGAAACCCAGACGCGATGCAATCTCTGCGCGAGTCGGTGGCATACCGGTGGTGGAGATATGATCGCGAATAAGGTCGTAGACCTCTTGTTGTCTGGTCGTTAAAGCTTTCATTCCGCCCCCTGGTTGTTTATACAGTCTTGCTGTGAGTATATACAGCTAAACGGTCAATGAAAACCTAAGATTGAATAAAAACAGGGCATAACGGTGATTCCTGGAATACAGATTCCAGATCAGAACCATCGCGGCCAAAAGATACTGACCCAGACAAAAATCGCCAATATGATGGTCAGAAGTACGGCAGCAGAACCGATATCTTTTGCCCGCCCTGAGAGCACGTGAAACTCAGGGCCGATACGGTCAATCGCGCATTCCACCGCACTGTTGAGCAACTCGGTGACGCAGACCAGCATCACGGAGCTTACAAGCAAAATGCGTTCAACCGTGCTGACATCGAGCCAGAAAGATAACAAAATTAACGGGATAGCCACGCTGGCTTCCTGGCGAAAAGCCGCTTCGTTCTGCCATGCGGCTTTCAATCCTTTCCAGGAATATCCGGCCGCTTTATAAATTCGGGTAAATCCAGTGACTTGGTTCGCCATTTCGGGTACTGATCCTTGAAGGGTTGTCCTTAAAAGTGTGCCGTATTTTAGCTTTTATATGACCACAGATCTCCACGGATCTTTCTGGTATCCTTGCGGCGAAATGGCTAACAAGAGGCTTCACGTTTTTATGTCAGGTTGGCGTAGACTTTATTACACATTATTGAATTTACCACTCTCATTGCTGGTAAAGAGCAAGGTCATACCTTCAGATCCGGTTACCGAGTTGCATTTGGACCCGACGCGCCCGATTTTGTACGTATTGCCTTACAACTCCAAAGCAGACTTGCTGACGTTGCGTGCGCAATGTCTGGCAGAGAATCTGCCCGATCCCCTTATTCCGCTGGAAATCGACGGAACGCTGCTGCCAAGCCATGTTTTCATTGCTGAAGGCCCGCGCGTGTTCTCGTATTACACGCCGAAGCAGGAATCCGTAAAGCTGTTCCACGACTATCTGGATTTGCACCGCAACAATCCGGATTTAGACATTCAAATGCTGCCGGTTTCCGTGATGTTTGGCCGTGCGCCGGGCCGTGAAGGTCAGGATGATACGCCGCATCTGCGCGTACTGAATGGCATCCAGAAATTCTTTGCCGTGCTGTGGCTCGGACGTGACAGTTTTGTCCGTTTCTCCAATACCGTTTCCCTGCGCTATATGGCGACAGAGCACGGCACCGACAAAACCATCGCTCAGAAACTGGCACGCGTGGCGCGTATGCATTTCTCCCGCCAGCGTCTGGCAGCGGTCGGCCCGCGTCTTCCGGCTCGTCAGGATTTATTCAATAAATTGCTGGCTTCCAAAGCCATCGAAAAAGCGATCGAAGACGAAGCCCGCAGCAAGAAAATTTCCCACGAAAAAGCCCAGCAGAATGCTATCGCGCTGATGGAAGAAATCGCGGCGAACTTCTCTTATGAGGCCGTGCGTCTGTCAGACCGCGTGCTGAGCTGGACGTGGAACCGCTTGTATAAAGGCATCAACGTCAACAATGCTGAACGTGTCCGTCAGCTGGCGCTTGATGGTCAGGAAATTGTGTATGTGCCCTGCCACCGCAGCCATATGGATTACCTGCTGCTGTCTTACGTGCTCTATCACCAGGGGCTGGTGCCGCCGCATATCGCTGCCGGTATCAACCTGAATTTCTGGCCGGCTGGCCCGATTTTCCGTCGTCTGGGTGCGTTCTTCATCCGTCGTACCTTTAAGGGCAACAAGCTTTATTCCACTGTTTTCCGCGAATATCTGGGCGAGTTGTTCAGCCGCGGTTATTCGGTCGAATACTTTGTGGAAGGTGGCCGTTCACGAACCGGACGTCTGCTGGAACCGAAAACCGGTACGCTGGCGATGACCATTCAGGCCATGCTGCGCGGCGGTTCACGTCCGATTACGTTAGTGCCGATTTACATCGGTTATGAGCACGTGATGGAAGTGGGCACGTACGCCAAAGAATTACGCGGTGCGACCAAAGAGAAAGAAAGCCTGACGCAGATGCTGAACGGGCTGCGCAAGCTGCGCAACCTCGGTCAGGGTTATGTGAATTTCGGCGAGCCACTGCATCTGACTACTTACCTGAACCAGAACGTACCTACCTGGCGTGAAGCGATCGACCCAATCGAAGCGCAGCGTCCGAGCTGGCTGACGCCAACGGTGCAGGATCTGGCAGAGCAGATTATGGTGCGTATTAACAACTCAGCCGCGGCTAACGCCATGAACCTGTGTTGTACCGCGCTGCTGGCATCCCGTCAGCGCTCGCTGACCCGTGAACAGCTGACCGAACAAATCGACTGCTATTTGCAATTGCTTCGTAACGTGCCGTATAACGCGGATTCGACGGTGCCTGATCTGACCGCCGATCAGCTGCTCGATCACGCGCTGAACATGAACAAGTTCCAGGTCGAGAAAGACAACATCGGTGACATCATCGTTCTGCCGCGCGAGCAGGCTGTTCTGATGACGTATTACCGCAACAATATCCACCATATGCTGGTGTTGCCGTCGCTGATTTCAAGCATCGTGATGCATCACCGTCAGGTCACCCGCGCAGAATTACTGCGTCAGGTGGAACTGATTTACCCGATGCTCAAAGCAGAACTGTTTATGCATTTCGATAAGTCAGAGCTGCCGCAGGTGCTGGATGTTCTGACGCTGGAACTGGCACGTCAGCAAATCATTCATCTGGAAGACGATGAACTGACGCTGAACCCGGCACGTATCCGTACCCTGCAACTGCTGGCCGCAGGTGTGCGTGAAACGCTGCAACGCTATGCCATTACTTTCTCGCTGCTCACCAATAATCCGAGCATCAACCGCGGTGCGCTGGAGAAAGAGAGCCGGATTATGGCGCAGCGTTTGTCCGTATTACACGGTATCAATGCACCTGAATTCTTCGACAAAGCGGTGTTCTCAACGCTGGTCGGCACACTGCGCGCTGAGGGTTATATCAGTGACACCGGTGATGCGATTCAGGAACAAACGCGTGAGATTTACATCATGCTCAGTGATCTGATGACGCCGGATATCAAGCTGACGATCGAGAGTGCGGGAATGCCATCTGAGCTGCCGCAACCGACAGAGCCACCGGCTGAGCCGAAAATGGATGTGCGCGATACCGATCATTAACCGGTATTAGCGCACGCCTGCTGGCTGGTAAAACAAAACGCCCGGACTTTTTACAGAGTCCGGGCGTTTTTTATGGATGCCGTCTAAGGTCTGGAAATCTTAGAAACTGAACGCTGATAAGCTCATCAGAATGCCGAGGAACAGCACCAGTCCGACATAGTTGTTCTGACGGAAAGCCAGGAAACAGGCATCGCGTTCTCGTTTAGCGATCAGCTTTTGCTGATGCATAAACAGCGCAGCGGCCAGCAGCAGCGACCAGTAGAACGGCGCGCCAAGTTGTGAAAGATGTCCCACAAATCCCATCAGAACCAGTGTGGCAAGTTGCAGCAGGCCGATAATCAGCGTGTCAAAACGACCAAACAAAATCGCTGTCGACTTCACGCCGATTTTCAAATCATCATCGCGATCCACCATGGCATATTGCGTATCGTAAGCCACCGTCCAGCAGATATTGGCGGCAAACATCAGCCAGCAGCTGAGCGGTACGCTTTCGCTTACCGCCGCGTACGCCATCGGAATTGCCCAGCCAAACGCCGCGCCCAAAACGACCTGCGGCAGATGGCTGATCCGCTTCATAAACGGATAAATCCATGCCAGCGCCAGCCCGGCCAGAGACAGCAAAATGGTCATGCGGTTGAGCAGGAGAACCAGCAGAAAGGACACCAGCACCAGCCCGACAAAAAGCATTTTCGCCTGCTTACCGGTGATCGAACCGCTTGGCAGCGGACGGTTCGCGGTCCGTTTTACATGACCGTCAAATTTACGGTCTGCGTAGTCGTTCACCACGCAACCGGCTGCACGCATAAAGAAAACGCCCAGCACGAACACCAGCAAAATCTTAGCAGATGGCATTCCGCCACCGGCCACCCACAATGCCCATAATGTTGGCCACAGCAGCAACAGCGAGCCGATAGGTTTATCAATACGCATCAGGCGGCAGTAATCACGCCATGTGCCCTGAGTCATACTTCCTGACACTCTCTGTTCTCCTTGTTGATTAGTCTGGCTCATGCCTTGCTCACTTTACCCTCGGGGCGATGCACCGGCGAGTCCGGCAGGAAAATTTCCGTCAGCAGCAGCGGTTTGTCTGAAAGCCGCAGGCGGGAACGACGCGCCCATAAATCACCCTGTTCACTCTGCAATTGCCCTAAATGAATGTAATCACGGGTCAGGTTGTTGCCGCTAAACAGATAGCGTCCGAGCGGCACCGTACCTAAATCGACCAGCGCCAGGTCTGGCCCGGTCAGCGTTTCTTCAGGAATGACCGTGCGGCCCAACAGCCAGGGTTCGGCATCGCCAAACAGCACAATTTCGCGGATCCAGTAACGGGCACTTTCCGGCAACTGCTGTGCTTCGCTTTCACCCAGTTCCTCGCGGCTGACAAAACATTCGTTTTGCGGCTTCACGGTGACGGTAACACCCTGCTTTTCAAACCGGCGGGTCATGGATCCCATTTCCATCAGCCAGTCGGCGACATCTGCAGGCACCTGCGAGGGATCGTCAAACCAGTGGATCGGGGATTGTTCGGGGGAATGGGAATCAGACATCAACGGCTCCGTAATGAAGGTATTCATACCTCCAATGAATTATCTGCCCCGCATTCTAGCGCATGAATGCGGGTCAGTAATGGCCTGTTTTATTCGCGGCGCAAACGTTCGCCGTTAGCCAGGAACAGCGTCACGACCAGCACGAGGATCGCACAGGCGTAAACCAGCGTGTCATAAGGACTTTTATGGTCGACGATAATCAGACGGATAATCGCGGTGATACCGATGTAAATAAAATAGCGCAACGGGAAGTGATAGCCCGAGGAAAAGTATTTGATAATCAGTGCAATAAACTCGAAATAGAGGAAGTAAATGACAATCCCCTCTATCAGTAAATACGACGAAGACTGGTCGTTATTCACGAACAACACCATCGCCAGATGATATGTTTCGCGCCCGATAAAAATCATCAGGATCGCGGCCAGTCCCAATAAGAAAACGTTCAAGATTCGCTGCATAATGACGGATATCATCATTGCGCGTTTTGATCCTGCCATGTGATCTACATCCCACTTTTGTTATGAATACCCGCAGAATACCACAGAGTCCGCACCAGAAAACGAGCATTAAAAAAGGGTCAGCCGGTGAAGGCTAACCCTTTTATTTAGAAATATTTTGGCCCGTCCCTCTAAATCATTCGTGCTGCATCCAGGCGGCAACTGAGTGAACTCCCGGGAGCATACGCAAGTATGTGACCGAGATTCGTGAAAGCAGCCAACGCCGGGTCAGCGCGAAGGATGACGAGGGATTAGCGCCAGTTTTTAAAGCGGTTAATCAAACCGTTAGTCGAGCTGTCGTGACCGGTAACATCTTTGTCGTCTTCCAGCTCTGGCAGGATACGGTTTGCCAGCTGTTTGCCCAGTTCTACGCCCCATTGGTCGAAGGTGTAGATATTCAGGATAACGCCCTGAGTAAAGATTTTATGCTCGTACATCGCGATCAACGCACCCAGGCTGTAAGGCGTGATTTCACGCAGCAGGATAGAGTTGGTCGGACGGTTACCTTCGAACACTTTGAACGGTGCAACGTGTTTAACGTCTTCCGGTTTTTTACCCTGATCGGCGAATTCTTTCTCGACGACATCCAGAGATTTACCGAACGCCAGCGCTTCTGTCTGGGCGAAGAAATTAGACAGCAGTTTCGCGTGGTGATCGCTCAGCGGGTTATGGCTGATGGCCGGCGCGATGAAGTCACAAGGGATGATTTTGGTTCCCTGGTGGATCAGCTGATAGAACGCGTGCTGCCCGTTGGTGCCTGGTTCGCCCCAGATGATCGGGCCCGTCTGGTAATCTACCGGGTTGCCGTTACGGTCAACGAACTTACCGTTGGATTCCATGTTGCCTTGCTGGAAGTAAGCAGCAAAACGGTGCATGTACTGGTCGTATGGCAGAATCGCTTCGGTTTCGGTGCCGTAGAAATCGTTGTACCAGATACCGATCAGCGCCAGCAGAACTGGCAGGTTTTTCTCCGCCGGGGTATTGGCGAAGTGATTATCCATCGCGTGAGCACCGCTCAGCAGTTGTTCGAAGTTATCGAAACCAACAGACAGGGCGATGGACAGACCGATTGCAGACCACAGTGAGTAACGGCCGCCGACCCAGTCCCAGAATTCGAACATGTTGTCGGTGTCGATACCAAACTCGCTCACCGCTTTACCGTTGGTGGACAGCGCCGCGAAGTGTTTGGCCACGTGTTTGTTGTCGCCCGCGGTTTTCAGGAACCAGTCACGCGCGCTGTGGGCGTTGGTCATGGTTTCCTGGGTAGTGAAGGTTTTTGATGCGACCAGGAACAGCGTGGTTTCCGGTGACAAGTCTTTCAGCGTTTCGGCTATATGCGTGCCATCCACGTTGGAGACGAAATGCATATTCAGGTGGTTTTTGTACGGACGCAGCGCTTCGGTGACCATGAACGGACCGAGGTCTGAACCGCCGATACCGATGTTCACCACGTCAGTGATGGCCTTACCGGTATAACCTTTCCACTCGCCGCCGATTACGCGTTCGGTGAAGCCTTTGATTTTCGCCAGAACCGCATTCACTTCCGGCATCACATCCTTGCCGTCCACGACGATTGGCGTGTTGCTGCGGTTACGCAGGGCAACGTGCAGCACGGCACGGTCTTCTGTGCGGTTGATCTTCTCGCCAGAGAACATCGATTTGATGGCGCCCTGAAGGTCGGTCTCTTTCGCCAGCGCCTGCAGTTTTTCCAGCGTCTCTGCAGTGATTCGGTTTTTGGAGAAATCGACCAGCATCTGGTCTTCAAACGTGGCAGAGAATTTGGAGAAACGATCACCATCTTCAGCAAACAGATGGCTAATCTGCACATCTTTCATCTTGTCGAAATGCTGCTGCAGGGCTTGCCAGGCAGCGGTCTGAGTTGGATTGATATTTTTCATAGCAATGCTCTTAGGCTGAGAATAAATATGAGGTAACTGTCCCGATTGTATCCTGAACTTCCCGGGAAGAGATGCCTTTTCTTGCGATAGGTCAGATCTGCTAAATCACAATGACAGAGAACAATATTAGATGAGAATCGTTCAAAATGTGGCGCATGGGCCGCGAGACCGTTGACAGACGCGCCATAACCCGTTATTCCTAAGCACCTAACTCGCGCGCGTGTCGCGTGAGCCAGAAGAGGCGCGTCGCCCAGGAAGTGTATCGGAGGAGCCGAATCCTACGAAGGTACATCAGGGGGAGCGACGCCGAGGTCTGAAGCCCGCGGCAGGCATATGATCGACTACAGGGGCTGAATCCCCTGGGTTGTCACCGGGCATCCGAGAGGATGTTGACAAGGTGGGGCGCTTCTGGGTGTATCGTAGCATTTCTACGTCTGCCCCCTTCCCGCTCTCCCCTTGTGCCAATTCTTAAAGTTTATGGAATAGATGGCCGTCTGGTATGACGACCCTGACACGAGGTTTTACATGAATTACGCAGCAACCCGCAACGCCAACCCGCAGGCTCTGGGCAACGTTATCGTCGCCAAATTCGGCGGTACCAGCGTAGCGGATTTCGACGCCATGAATCGCAGTGCAGATATCGTTCTGTCGCGCCCTGAAGTGCGTCTGGTTGTTCTCTCCGCCTCTGCGGGCGTCACCAATTTATTAGTCGAGCTGGCCGAAGGCAAAGAAGCCGAACGCCGGGCGTTCCTGCTTGATGAAATTCGCCGTATCCAGAATGCCATTATTGACCGTCTGGACAATCCGACGGTGATCCGCGAAGAGCTGACCCGCATGCTGGAAAACATCGCCATGTTGTCCGAAGCTGCCAGCCTCGCGACATCAACGGCACTGACCGACGAACTGGTCAGCCACGGCGAGCTGATGTCCACGCTGTTATTTGTAGAAATCATCCGCCAGCGCAACGTGCCGGTGGAATGGTTCGACGTGCGTAAAATCATGCGCACCAACGATCGTTTCGGTCGTGCTGAACCGGACACGCAGATACTGAGCGAACTTACCGTTCAGCAACTGCAACCGCGACTGCAGGACGCGCTGGTTATCACACAAGGCTTTATCGGTTCTGAAGGCAAAGGCCGCACCACGACACTTGGCCGTGGCGGCAGTGACTACACCGCTGCATTGCTGGGCGAAGCGCTGAGCGCCGTCCGTGTCGATATCTGGACCGACGTACCGGGGATTTACACCACCGATCCACGTCTGGTGCCCGCGGCAAAACGCATTGATCATATCGCCTTTGAAGAAGCCGCTGAAATGGCGACATTTGGCGCGAAAGTTCTGCATCCTGCCACATTACTGCCGGCAGTACGTCGCGGGATCCCGGTGTTTGTCGGGTCGAGCAAAGACCCGTCGGGCGGTGGCACGTTAGTATGTGATACCACTGACAACCCGCCGCTGTTCCGCGCGATTGCCCTGCGTCGCAGACAAACGCTGGTCACGCTGCACAGCCTGAGCATGTTGCATTCACGCGGTTTCCTCGCCGAAGTGTTTGGCATTCTGGCGCGTCACAGCATTTCCGTGGATCTCATCACCACATCCGAAGTCAGCGTAGCGCTGACGCTGGATACCACCGGTTCGACCTCTTCTGATGCCAGCCTGCTGACCACCTCGCTGCTGACAGAATTATCCTCACTGTGCCGCGTGGAAGTGGAAGAAAATCTGGCGCTGGTCGCCATCATCGGCAACAAGCTGTCGCAGGCCTGTGGCGTCGGCAAAGAAGTGTTCGGCGTGCTGGATCCGTTCAATATCCGTATGATTTGCTACGGCGCAAGCAGTTACAACCTGTGCTTCCTGGTGCCGGGCAATGATGCCGATCAGGTCGTTAAAACTCTACACCGTAACCTGTTCGAATAACGACGGGCGCGGTATCTGAGAAGACCGGGCCATGTGCCCGGTCTTTTTTTTTGTCTGTACTTTTGCATAACAACAAAGACAAGGATCATCCTCAATGTTAGCCAAAATAACCCGCCTGTTTCCGCTGTGGGCCGTGCTGTTATCCGTCGCGGCCTATTATTCGCCCGGCACATTCACCCCAATCGGCCCGCACGTTTCCACACTGCTGATGCTGATTATGTTCGCGATGGGCGTTACCCTCGAATTCGGTGATTTCAAACGCGTGCTTTCCCGTCCCGGCCCGGTTGCCGCGGCGACGTTCCTGCATTATCTGGTGATGCCGCTGGCCGCATGGATGCTGGCGAAGTTGTTCCATATGCCTGCAGATTTATCGGCGGGCATGATCCTGGTCGGCAGCGTGGCCAGCGGAACGGCTTCTAACGTGATGATTTATCTTGCCAAAGGTGACGTTGCGCTTTCCGTGACCATTTCGGCTGTCTCCACGCTGGTGGGCGTTTTCGCTACACCTCTGCTGACTCGTTTGTATGTTGATACGCACATCAAGGTGGATGTGGAAGGCATGCTGCTGAGTATTTTGCAGATCGTGGTGATCCCAATTTTAGCCGGTCTGATTATTCATCATCTGTTCACGAAAACCGTGAAACGCATCGAACCGCTGTTGCCGCTTTTCTCCATGATTTGCATCGTGGCAATTATCAGCGCCGTGGTCGCGGGCAGTCAGGGCTTTATTGGCTCCGTCGGCCTTATCGTGATTGTGGCGGTGATCCTGCACAACGGCATAGGCTTGCTGAGCGGTTACTGGGGCGGGAAACTGTTTGGCTTCGATGAAACCACCTGCCGCACGCTGGCGATGGAAGTCGGGATGCAGAACTCAGGCTTAGCCGCGACGCTGGGGAAAATTTACTTCACCCCGCTGGCCGCGCTGCCGGGTGCGTTGTTCTCGGTCTGGCACAATCTGTCGGGTTCTTTGCTCGCCGGTTACTGGTCCGGTAAACCAGTTAAAAAAGATTAACTCTCCTCTTATAAAACAACGGGCGCTTTTTACAGCGCCCGTTGTTTTCTTAACGAACCATTTTTTTTCTTAACGAACGATGATGTTAAACCCGTTTCATATCGTCATTCGGTTCGCGCTGTTCATCTTCCTGCTCGTCCTGATCCAGCACGTTATACGCCACCGCACAGAACAGCGAGTTCAGACGTTTCATATCGCCGAGCAACCCGAGGTGCAGCGAACTGGTTTCAATGCTTTGCACGTTATGCTGATGCAAACGGTCAACGTGAGCGTGCGCATAACGGCGGTCAAGAATACGGAAACGGTGTTTAGAGCGGCGCAGACGGCGCGCACTGGTCAGGTCATTCGACAGAAAAACACCCAGACTCAGACGCAGGTTATCCTGCAACTTTTCATGTAAGGCATCCAGCTCCACCAGCCCTTCCGGCGAGAATGTCCGGCGCGTGGCGTGAGATTTGGCCGTGATATCGCCGGTCATGCGCTCGATAATGTCACCGGCCTGTTCGAGGTTCAGCGCCATTTCAATGATTTCAGCCCAGCGGCGTGAATCATCTTCGCCCAGACCTTCTTTATTGATTTGAGCCAGATACAGCTTGATGGCGGTGTAGAGCACATCCACATCATCGTCGAGACGGCGGACTTCGCGATCCTGCGCCAGTTTGCCGTGCATCACTTCGCGGTTGAGGATCAGCATATGCTCGACCACGTCGCCCATACGCAACGTTTCACGCGCGGCATTAGCCAGCGCCAGCGTCGGGGTATCGATCGCGCTGACGTCCAGATGGCGCGGACGCAAACGCGGGTCATCTTCCGGCACATCGGCAATCATCAGCTGGCAAATCTTCGCCATCGGCGCGGTCAGTGGCACCATCGCCAGACAGCGGATCAGGTTGTAGAACATGTGAAAATAGATCACCAGCTCTTCGTCCGGAATGCCCAGTCGCGCCAGCTGCGTCGAAAGTGGCCCGACAAACGGCAGCACAATCACTAAACCAATCAGTTTAAACAGCGTACTGCCCAGCGCGACACGTCGGCCTGCGGCGTTCATTTTGCTGGCATTGATCATCGCCAGCAGCCCGCTGCCGAGGTTGGCACCAATCACCAGACACAATGACACTTTCAGTGAGATAACGCCGGTTGCGGCGAGCGTTGCCGTCAGCAACACCGCCGCCAGACTGGAATAACTGATGATGGCAAAGACTGCGCCGGTCAGGGCATCGAGCAGCACATCACCGGTCAGGGATGAGAACAGTACTTTTACGCCGGACGCCTGCATGATCGGCGTTGCCGCGCCCACAATCAGTTCCAGCGCCAGTAAAATCAGACCCAGCCCGATACAGACACGCCCCATTTGTCCGGCGCGGGTTTGCTTGCGGCTGAGGAAAAAAGCAACACCGACGAAAATCAGCAGCGGGGAAAGCCAGGACAGATCGAACGTCAGGATACGCGCCATCACGGCGGTCCCGACATCTGCGCCGAGAATAATCACCAGCGCCGGTGCCAGCGCAACCAGCCCCTGAGACACAAACGACGTCACCAGCAGCGCCGTCGCATTACTGCTTTGTACCAGTGCGGTCACACCAATACCGGCGACAAAGGCCAGCGGTTTTTTCTCGACACTGTTACTCAGAACACGGCGCAGATTGGCGCCAAAGACACGCATGATGCCGGTACGCACGATGTGCGTACCCCATACGAGTAAAGAAATAGCAGACAACAGATGCAAAAGGGTTAACACGAAAGAACAGCTCCATTAACGCCAGGCATAGACCGGCCATCCTGCCTGCCGGGCGTGCTGGAGCAGGATGGCGTCCGGATTCACGGCCACCGGCTGACCCACACGGGTCAGTAAGGGCAGATCATTATGGGAATCCGAATAGAAACTGGCTTTTTGCAGCAGGGAATCGTCCTGATTGATGAGTTCAAGCAAACGCGACACTTTACCTTCGCGATAGGTCATCATCCCCTGCGTGGCGCCGGTAAAGCGCCCGTCTTTTATTTCAACACCAATCGCCAGCGTTTCCTCAACACCGAGGTAACGGGCAATCGGACGCACCAGATGCTCTCCGGACGCGGAAATAATCACCGTCCGGTCGCCCTGTGCGCGGTGAGCGGCCAGACACTCACGCGCCTGCGCATAAATGCGCGGTGCAATCACAGCCTGAATATAACCCGCGACCATTGCCGCGACGTCACTTTCGCTGCGTCCGGTAAGTGGCACCAAAGTACAGCGCATGTACTCCTGCATGTCCATCTTACCCACGGCATATTGTTGCATCAGCGCGGCATCCTGTTGCAGGAAAGCCTGCTCATCTGCCACCCAGCCATTCGCCACCATATAGGCAGACCAGAGGCTTGAACAGTCGCCGCTAATCAGGGTTTCATCGAGATCAAACAGCGCCAGTTTCATGCAACTTCCCGTAACGTAACAAGATCTAACTGTAGACCAATATCGCTGCCATCGGCGCGAAGTGAGGCCACAGAACGGTTTAACACATCCACAGAAAGCTCGACTCCGTGCGCTATAACACGATAACGCACCACATTACCAAGCAGGCTGTGGCTGAGAACTTTAGCCGGAATGCCTTCAATCAGCTCGCATATCGTCACCGACTCCGGACGAATGGCAACGCGGCCCGTGTAAGTAATGCCGGTCAGCGCCATCGCCTGTTCAGGGCTCAGCAGGTTGTAGCTGCCGATAAAGCCCGCGGCAAACGCATCCACAGGCTCAGTATACAGGGTTTCGGCATCGGCATTTTGGACGATTTGTCCTTTGTTCATCAGCACAATCCGGTCTGACATGGTCAGTGCTTCTTCCTGATCGTGAGTAACGAAAATCGCCGTCAGGTTCATTTCGCGCTGAATGCGGCGGATTTGCTCACGCAGATGCTTACGGATACGGGCATCGAGCGCGGAAAGGGGTTCGTCGAGCAGAAGCAGACGCGGCTGAGTCACCAGCGAGCGCGCCAGCGCCACACGCTGACACTGACCGCCGGAAAGCTGATGCGGATAACGTTTGGCGTAATCGTTCATTTCCACCAGTTCCAGCACTTCGCCCACGCGGCGATGCAGTTCGGAAGCCGGTATCTTCTGCATCTTCAGACCAAACGCGACGTTGGCTTCCACCGTCATATTCGGGAAAAGCGCGTAGCTCTGGAAGACCATCCCGATCCCGCGCTGTTGTGGTGGCAACGGCACGATATCCTGCCCCTGGATCAGAATCTTTCCACTGTCGACCGATGTCAGCCCGGCCAGACAGCGCAGCAGCGTGGATTTCCCGCAGCCGCTCGGCCCCAGCAGCGTGACGAATTCGCCTTCTTCTGCCGAGAAATCAATGTTGTTGAAAATCTGTGTCGGGCCGTAAGACTTGTTGAGTTGAGTGACCTGCAAATACGACATAATCAGCTCTTTCCTTTGTTCAGCATGTTCGCCACCCAGGTGAAAATCAGGACGACCATGAAATAGGAGATAACCAATGCGCTGGTGAAATGGCCACTGCCATTGCGCATGTTATAGAGATAAACCTGCACCGTTTCATAACGGCTGCCCGCCAGCAGGTTGGCGAATACGAATTCCCCGATAAGGAATGAGAACGACAGCAGCACGGCAATCATTCCGCCCTTGCGTAAGTTCGGTAATACCACCAGCACCGCGGCTTTCCAGGTGCTGGCACCGAGCAGGTGCGCCGCATCCATCAGGTCACGAAGATTGATGGCCTGCATGTTGTTAGAAATGGCGCGATAAATAAACGGCAACGCGATGGTGAAGTAACAGCCAATCAGGATCCACGGCGTACCGGTCAGCGCCAGCGGCTCAGCGGAATAGAGCTGCATCAGCCCCACGGAAGACACCACCGGCGGCACGGCAAACGGCAGCAGGATAAGGATATTCATCAGCGCGTCGAGCTTCGGGAAATAGTAAGCAATCACAAACATCAGTGGCAGGATCAGCACCAGCGACAGGAAAAGCGTGCCGAAACACACCAGCAGCGAGTGCCAGAGTGCGATCAGGAATCGCGGATCGCTCCACAGTTCCACCAGCCATTTCAGCGTAAAGCCGCTCGGCAAAATGGTGGCGCCCCATTCCAGTACCAGCGCATACACCAGCGTCGCCAGTAACGGCAACATCAGGACAATCAGTAAAACCCAGATCACCACACGGTGGTAAATCGCTTCAGAGCGCGACATCTTACGTTCCTTTTTCAGGCAATCAGCTGCGCTGACTGAGATAGCTTTTACGCAATAACCACTGATGGATCAGCGTGATAAACGCCATCAGCACCACCAGTAACATCGCCAGCGCACTGCCCATATTGGGATCGAGCGAAATATCTCCCGACACCAGCGCCGCAATACGCACAGGCACCACGTTAAAGTTGCCTGTGGTCAGCGCGTAGACCGTGGCATACGCGCCCAGTGCATTGGCGAGCAAAATCACAAAGGTCCCCAGAAGCGCCGGGAACAGCACCGGAATGCCGATATACCGCCAGTAACTCCAGCGCCCCGCACCCAGCAACGCTGCAGATTCGCGCCAGTCTTCGCGCAGGGCATCGAATGCCGGATACATCAGCAATACACCAAGCGGGATCTGGAAATAGGTATAGAGAACAATCAGCCCGTCTTTCGAATACAGGTCGAAGTGTTCCATCAGGCCATATTTTCTCAGCAGCAGCGTCAGGCAGCCATTCAGGCCGAGCAAAATCACAAAGGCGAACGCCAGCGGTACACCCGCGAAGTTGCTGGTCATATTGGTAAATGACATCACGAAATCGTGAAGTTTTGTCGGACCCAACTGGCGAAGTGAGTAACTGCCCACTAACGCAATAAGTAAGCCGTACAAACTCGACCAGATGGAAATATCCAGCGAGAAGCGCATCGCCTGCAGATAAAAAGGTGACGTCAGAATATCGCTGTAATTGCCCAGCCCCCAGGCTTCATAGGTTTCGCTGTAAAAACTGCTCACCGCAATCCAGGCCAGCGGCGCCAGCTGAAAAGCGATGAAAAACACCAGAAATGGCAACATGAACAGCGCCGCAATCCACTTAGCTTTCATCGGTTATCCTCTAAAAGTGACAGGATTCAGGCCAGTAATGCCGCGCAATGTGGCTTGTCGTGGGCAATATTCAGGATCTGACAAATTGTTCCGCACAGCTCAGTTTGCAACGGCGCGGCGTCTTTGAAACTGAACGCACTGCCGAACACGAACAGCGGCACCTGTCGCTCTTCTGGCAAAATACCACCGTGGCTGCGGTCATCGTTCATGCCGTGATCGGCGGTCACCATCACCTGATAACCGGCATCCAGCCAGTCGCCCAGATAGCGCGAAAGTATGCCGTCCGCCGTCCGTGCTTTGTTGCGGTATTGCGGCGTCGACAGGCCAAATTTGTGGCCAGCATCATCAATATTCATCGGGTGGATGAGCATAAAATCGGGGTCATGCCGACGGCGCAGGCTTTCTGCATCATCGAACAAATGCGAATCGGGGTAACCGTCATCGTAATAAAAATGACCATGCTGAATTGTCAGCGACTCATCGCTGGTATGGCGGTCACGCGGCGGGTCAAACGGCGTGCGGTTATACAGTTCGCTGACCCAATGATAAGCCGCAGCCGCCGAGGTCAGACCGGCGTCGCGGGCATAATGGAAAATACTGCGTTGCGTGGATAACCGGTCAACGTGGTTATGCACAATCCCACTCACCACCGGCGTAATGCCGGTGAGGATGCATTCATAAAGCGGCCGGGACAGCGATGGCAGTTCGCATTCCAGTTGATACAAGCGGCCGCGTCCTGCGGCACACTGAGCCTGTAAATAA
The DNA here is from genome assembly GCF_004346065.1 of Rahnella sp. JUb53. Classification (NCBI taxonomy): domain Bacteria; kingdom Pseudomonadati; phylum Pseudomonadota; class Gammaproteobacteria; order Enterobacterales; family Yersiniaceae; genus Rahnella; species Rahnella sp. JUb53. The sequence continues at coordinate 13,557 of NZ_SLYT01000007.1, read as the reverse complement.
CCCATTGCGTCTTTGCCGACCTGATAATTCAGGCCGTCGAGTACTACCAGAATGCTCTTCATTACACTTATGCCTTTCGTTTCAAACAGGTGTTGTCATTGAACCAATGCTTTCGCTGTCCGGTTTTTCTTATTTTTGCTTAATGGATTACTGCTGCATGTTGATCATGACGTTTTCCTGCCACAGACGAGGCAAGGTTTTGGCACTCTTATCCCAGGCAGCCGGATCGGCAATCGGGTGAGCATTTTTGTATTCGCTGGAAGGCAGCAGTTTGGCTTTGGCATCGTCGGGCAGCGTGATGTGATCAGCACGGATTGGACGGGCATAACCCTGCGCTAAGTTGATCTGACCTGCATCAGAGAAGATGTATTCACGCGCCAGTTTGGCGGCATTCGGGTGCCTGGCGAATTTGTTGATAATGGTGGTATAGCCGGAAGTGATGCTGCCATCAGATGGGATCACTACGTCGAAGCGGGTTTTGTCGATTTTGTCGCGATAGCTCAGACCATTGAAATCCCAGACCACGCCGACCTGCACTTCACCTTTTTCCAGAGAAGCAATGACCGGGTTAGTCAGGCTAAGACGCCCTGCTTTCGCCAGTTTGCCGAAATATTCCAGACCTGGTTTCAGATCCTTTTCATTGCCGCCCATCGCGTACGTTGCCGCCAGCACGCCGTTCGCGGCCTGCGCTGCCGTGCTCACATCACCGATGGTCACTTTGTATTTGCTGTTCAGCAGATCAGCCCAGCTGTGAGGCTCATCTTTGACCTGAGATTTATCAATGATAAAAGCAATGGTGCCGGTGTAAGCAAGTGCCCACATACCGTCTTTATCTTTCGCCCAGTCTGGCACCTGATCCCAGGTGGTAGGTTTATAAGGTTGAGTCACACCTTTTGAAACAGCAACCGGACCAAAGGCCGCCCCCACATCACCGATATCAGCGCTGGCATTGTCTTTTTCCGCCAGGAATTTCGCAATTTCCTGCGCGGAGCTCATGTCGGTATCGCTGTGTTTCAGGCCATATTTGGTATTCAGATCACTCCAGGTGGCTTTCCAGTTCGCCCAGTCATCAGGCATACCGACGCTGTTTACGGTTCCTTCGGCTTGCGCCGCTTTCAGGAGTTCAGCAGGAGGCTCAGCGGCAAATACCGATGAGGAGGAGAGGACAAGCGCGCTGGTTAACACAGAAGCGAACAACTGTTTCATAACGGATGCTCCGGATGGTAGTGTGTGAAGTGCTGGTCTAGTCCAGCAAGAACCAAGCCAATCTAACGCTCAATTGTGATAATTATATGTCAGCGTGAAAAAGCAGCAGTTTTAAGCTTATCGCTGTTAACACGCGCACATTATTTACGCGATAAAGAGTCGGATTGGTGCAAAAATGCACTGAAATGAGGCTTGCTGACCGATGAGTGAATCGCAGACCACCCTTGCCGTTATCTGCAAGGCATTGAGCGAAAGTATTGCGGCCGGGGCATTTTCTGCCGAGGGAAGGCTGCCTTCTGAGCGGGCGTTAAGTGAACAATTTTCCACAACCCGTATCACAATACGGGAAGCATTAAGCCAGCTTGAGGCACAGGGGCTGATCTACCGGGAAGTGCGCCGTGGCTGGTTTGTGTCACCGCCCCGCATTGTTTACAACCCGTTGCAAAGAAGTCACTTTCACGCGATGGCGAAAGATCAGGGACGTAGCGCGCAGACCGAAGTGATCGATGCGAAGCACTGCGTTGCCAGTGAGACTGTCTGCCAGAAGTTACTGTTACCGTCTGAGAGTGAGGTGATATGTATCCGCCGGCTGCGTTATATCGATAAACGCCCGGTTTTGTACGTCGAGCACTATCTTAATCCTCTGTATTTTCAGGGCATTCTTGACGCGGATCTCACGACATCGCTGACTGATTTGTACGCATCCCGCTATGACATCCACTATGGACGCGTGCGTTTCGACATGGTGCCGACATTGCTGCCTGAACAAGCGTCACATGCGCTGAAAGTTGCTTCCGGCAGTCCGGCGCTGTTTATTACGCGTATTAACCGCGACCAGCACGACCGGGTTATCGACTGCGATCTTGAATACTGGCGCTATGACGCGCTGCACATTGATGTGGAAGTGAACTGATTTAAAGAAACAGAGAAATAGCAGGTGGAACCGGACGAGGGCTGAGGATGAATGTCAGAATCAGTGAAAACAGGCAGATCGTAAAGACGCCGTAAAATCATCCCTGATGGCTCGAACCGCGCCATCCATGGCGCGGACGCTTTACTCTTCTGCCTGTTTTCACCTCCAGAGCGCGGAAGTATTCAGGATCAGTCGGCGTCGTAACCTAAGTTCGGCGCCAGCCAGCGTTCGACTTCGGCGACAGGCATTTTTTTACGCGCCGCATAATCTTCCACCTGATCACGCTGAATCTGCGCCACGGCGAAATATTTGCTGTCTGGGTGACTGAAATACCAGCCAGATACCGCCGCGCCCGGCCACATGGCGAAGGATTCGGTCAGTTGCATACCGGTGTTGGCTTCGACATCCAGCAGTTTCCAGATTTGACCTTTTTCAGTGTGTTCAGGACAGGCCGGATAACCCGGAGCCGGACGGATGCCCTGATAATTCTCGCGGATCAGTTCTTCATTGCTCAGATTTTCTGTCGGCGCAAAGCCCCAGTAAACCTTGCGCACTTTTTCATGCAGGTATTCTGCGAACGCTTCTGCCAGACGGTCTGCCAGCGCTTTAATCATGATTTTATTGTAATCATCATGCTGCTTGTCATACGCCTCAGCCAGCGCGTCTTCTTCCAGCCCGCCGGTGACGGCAAACGCGCCCATGTAATCTTTCTTGCCGCTGGATTTCGGCGCAACAAAATCCGCCAGACAGTAGTTGGCGAAGTCGGTTTTTTCCGTTTGCTGACGTAAATGATGGCTGACGACCAGCACGTCTTCACGACGTTCATCGCTATAGATTTCAATGTCATCGCCCTTGCGGTTTGCCGGGAACAAGCCGACGACACCACGCGGATTAAGCAATTTCTCTGTGGAGAGTTTATCCAGGAGGTCATTGGCATCTTTGAACAGGCGCTTCGCTTCCTCGCCGACCACTTCATCTTCAAGAATGCGCGGGTATTTACCGGCCAGCGACCAGGTCATGAAGAACGGCGTCCAGTCGATGTAGTTGCGCAGCGTTTCGATGCTGGCTTCTACTTTCTGAATGCCCAGCCGGTGAGCGACAGGCGGCGTGTAATTGTCCCAGTCGATGGTCATCGCGTTATCGCGGGCGACCTCAAGGCTGACTGGCGGTGTGCGGGGTTTTTTACGTGCATGCTGGATACGCACGGTGTCGTACTCTTTGCGCGTACGTTCGATAAACGCGTCACGCTGATCTTTTGACAGCAAGGCCGACACCACGCCGACAGAACGCGAGGCATTTTGCACATAACAGGTCGCGCCACTGTAGTTTTGTTCGATTTTAACCGCGGTGTGCGCTTTTGAGGTGGTCGCGCCGCCAATCAGCAACGGCATGGTGAAACCGCGGCGCTCCATCTCTTTCGCCACGTTAACCATTTCATCCAGCGACGGCGTGATCAGCCCCGAAAGCCCGATGATATCGACATTTTCTTCAATGGCCGTTTTCAGGATTTTGTCGGTGGGCACCATCACGCCGAGATCGATAATCTCGTAGTTATTGCATTGCAGTACCACGCCAACGATGTTTTTGCCGATGTCATGTACGTCGCCTTTTACTGTCGCAAGCAGGATTTTGCCGTTGGTCTGGCCCTTCTCCTTACTCGCTTCGATGTACGGCTCCAGATAGGCCACGGCCTGCTTCATTACGCGCGCAGACTTCACCACCTGCGGCAGGAACATTTTACCGGCACCAAACAGGTCACCGACAACGTTCATGCCGTCCATCAGCGGACCTTCGATCACTTCAATAGGCCGCGCAGCGAGCTGGCGACACTCTTCGGTATCCAGTTCGATAAATTCGGTAATGCCTTTCACCAGCGAGTATTCAAGGCGTTTTTTGACTTCCCAGCTGCGCCATTCCGCCTGCTGTTTGTTGGCTTCGCCATCGTCCTTGCTGCCACGGTATTTTTCGGCAAGTTCAAGCAGTCGCTCAGTACCATCGTCGCGGCGGTTGAGGATCACGTCTTCAACGGCGTCGCGCAGTTCAGCAGGTAAATCATCATAAATCGCCAGCTGCCCGGCGTTGACGATGCCCATATCCATACCGTTGCGGATAGCGTGATACAGGAAAACGGCGTGAATAGCTTCGCGCACCGGTTCATTACCCCGGAACGAGAAAGAAACGTTGGAAACACCGCCGGAAATCAGTGCGTGCGGCAATTGTGTTTTGATATCGGCGCAAGCTTCGATGAAATCGACAGCGTAGTTGTTGTGCTCTTCAATGCCGGTGGCGACCGCGAAAATGTTCGGGTCAAAAATGATGTCTTCCGGCGGGAAACCGACTTTTTCAGTCAGTAATTTGTAGGCACGGCGGCATATTTCAATTTTGCGGGCGCGGGTATCCGCCTGTCCGGTTTCATCAAAGGCCATAACAACTACGGCGGCACCATAGCGGCGCACCATGCGGGCGTGATGCAGGAAGGCTTCTTCACCCTCTTTCATGGAAATGGAGTTAACAATCCCTTTGCCCTGAATGCATTTCAGGCCTTTTTCAATGACGTCCCATTTGGACGAGTCGATCATGATCGGCACGCGTGCAATATCCGGTTCACCGGCAATCAGGTTGAGAAAACGCACCATCGCCGCTTCGGCGTCGAGCATCCCTTCATCCATGTTGATGTCGATAATTTGGGCGCCACTTTCCACCTGCTGACGAGCCACGGCCAGCGCTTCCGAATACTTTTCTTCTTTTATCAGCCGTTTAAATCTGGCGGAACCGGTGACGTTGGTGCGTTCACCGACGTTCACAAACAGCGTCTGCGGATCAATAGTCAGTGGTTCCAGCCCTGCAAGACGGCAGGCAACCGGGATAACCGGCAACGCACGTGGCGGTACGCCCTCGACAGCTTTCACCATCGCCGCAATATGTGCAGGCGTGGTACCACAACAGCCACCGACGATGTTCAGGAAGCCAGAGCGCGCCCATTCGGCAATGTGCTCCGCCATCTCTTTGGCTTCCAGATCGTATTCACCGAAAGCGTTCGGCAAACCGGCGTTCGGGTGAGCCGTGACATAACATTCTGCAATGCGTGATAGTTCAGCAACATACTGACGTAATTCATCAGGACCCAGAGCGCAGTTCAGACCGAAAGTGAGCGGTTTAACGTGGCGCAGTGAGTTGTAAAAAGCTTCTGTCGTCTGGCCTGATAGCGTACGGCCGGAAGCGTCAGTGATAGTGCCGGAAACCATCACAGGCAATACAATGCCCATCGCTTCAAACTCGCTTTCAACCGCGAATGTGGCGGCTTTGGCGTTGAGTGTGTCAAAAATGGTTTCGATCATGATCAGATCTGCGCCGCCTTCAATCAGCGCACGGGTCGATTCGCGATAGGCCTGGACAAGTTGATCGAAAGACACATTACGGAAAGCGGGATCGTTGACGTCAGGGGAAATCGACGCCGTACGGTTAGTCGGGCCTAACACACCGGCGACGTAACGTGGTTTATCCGGTGTGCGGGCGGTCCACTCATCGGCGCACTGACGCGCCAGCCGGGCTGCCTCATAGTTAATTTCAGCCGACAGCGATTCCATATGGTAGTCAGCCATCGCAATCGTGGTGGAGTTAAAAGTGTTGGTTTCGAGAATATCGGCGCCAGCAGCCAGATAACCGTTATGGATCTCGACGATCACTTCAGGTTTAGACAAGACCAGAAGATCGTTATTGCCTTTAAGATCGCTTTCCCAGTCAGCAAAACGTTCGCCACGGTAATCTTCTTCTTCCAGACGGTAGCTTTGGATCATGGTGCCCATGCCACCGTCCAGAACCAAAATGCGCTGTGCCAGTTGCTTATGTAGCGCCTCAACTCGATTAGTCACTTTCACCTCATCACCCGTCACTCACACCCGGCAAATTGTGCATTCATGCGCCGGAAATTATGGTCAACATCCTAGCATACCTTCCCCGACCAAAAGCCCGCGCCGACGTGAGACTTTTTCAATTCAGGAAGGCATCCCGCAAATGCAGTGCAACACATCGGATGAGCGCAAAGGCTGGTTGCGATCCATACTGTAAAAACGAAAACCAATTCCAAAAATGATTTTTCTTCGCCAGCATTTGGCGCATCTTACAAGGAACAGGCTCATGGCAACGTCCGTATCGGCTCCGGCCAAACGTGCTAAGAAAACCAAAGCCGCGACGGCAACAAGCAGCGCCGCGACCGGGCAGGTGCAGTCCCTGACACGTGGCCTTAAGTTGCTGGAATATATCGCTGAAGCGCAAGGCAGTGTAGCGCTGACAGATCTTGCTCAGCAGGCAGGATTGCCGAATTCCACCACCCATCGCCTGCTGACCACGATGCAGCAACAAGGTTTTGTCCGTCAGGTCGGCGATCTGGGTTTGTGGACCATAGGATCGCACGCTTTTGTTGTGGGAAGCAGTTTCCTGCAAAGCCGGAATTTACTGGCGATGGTGCACCCGATGTTGCGTCGCCTGATGGAGGAATCCGGCGAAACGGTGAATCTGGCGGTACTGGATCACAGTGATTATCAGGCGATCATTATCGATCAGGTGCAATGCAATGCGCTGATGAGAATGTCCGCGCCGATTGGCGGCAAATTACCAATGCATGCGTCAGGTGCCGGTAAAGCCTTTCTTTCGACATTACCGGAAGAACGCCTGGCAAAACTGCTGCATAAGATTGGCCTGCACAGCTATACGCCGCTGACAAAAACCTCTCCGGCGAACCTGAAGCAGGAGCTGGCGGACACACGTAAACGCGGCTATGCCTTTGATGATGAAGAGCATGCACTTGGCCTGCGCTGTGTGGCGACCTGCATTTACGACGAACATAATGATGCGTATGCGGCGATTTCCATCTCTGGCCCGATTTCGCGCATCACTGATGACCGGGTGACGGAGCTGGGTGCTCTGGTGATCCATGCGGCGAAAGAAATTACGCAGGCGTACGGCGGCGGGAAACACTGACATGCCGCTGAAATCCCGCCGAAATATGGCGGGACGATTACGCGCTTTAGCGGCGGCTAAAGCGCTGAGAACGGCGATAAGCAAACACATCTTCCACATGCCCTTCGTTGATACGCTGCTGTAAACCGCGCCAGTAACCGGCGCTGAACAGGTCGTCGTGCAGCGACTCAAAAATCTGGCCAAGACGCTTGTCACTGCACAGGAAATGCCGGAATTCTTCCGGGAAAACATCACCGGGCGCAATGCTGTACCAGGGTTCGCTGGCCAGTTCATCTTCAGGATAACGTGGTGCGGGAATGTCGCGGAAATTCACTTCGGTCATGTAGCAGATTTCGTCGTAGTCATAAAACACCACACGACCATGGCGGGTCACGCCAAAATTCTTAAACAACATATCGCCGGGAAAGATATTTGCCGCAGCCAGTTGTTTGATTGCATTGCCATATTCCTCTATCACATCATGAAGCTGCGCATCACTGGCCTGCTCCAGATATAAATTCAGCGGCGTCATACGCCGTTCAATATACAGATGACGAAGCGCAATGCTGTCACCCAGATCTTCAATTTTAGCTGGCACTTCTCGGTGTAATTCAGTCATCAGCTCAGGACTAATATTTTTCTTCGGCAGAACAAAATGTTCGAACTCCTGCGTATCGGCCATCCGCCCTACGCGGTCATGCTCTTTCACTAACTGATAGCAGGCCATGACCTGTACTTCGGTGACTTCTTTCTGTGGTGCAAAATTGTCTTTGATGACTTTGAATACCCGGTCACTGCCGGGCAAAGTAAAGACCAGCATAACCATGCCTTTGACACCCGGCGCAATAATAAAAGACTCGTCGGTCTGCGCCATAAAGCGTAAGTGCTCGCGGTAACACTCAGTTTTTGCATGCTTCTGGCAGCCGATGGCGCTGTAAAGTTCAGCAGTGGTTTTCGCCGGTAATATCTCACGCAACCATTCAACCAGCGCGCCGGGTTGTGGGGCGTACACCATGAAATAAGAGCGCGCAAAACCGAAAACGATGCTGGCATCATTACCTTCAGTAAGACAGGTATCCACAAACAACTGATTCTGATGATTGAGATGTACCGGCAACAGCAGCGGGAATATCTGCGACCCTGCCCTGATTTTCCCGATAATCCACGCGGCCTTATTGCGATAAAAAAGCTCTGTGGCGATCTCAATATCAGCATCCGCCAGCCACTCAGCGGAAAAGCGTTGCTGCAATGCCGTAGCAATATAATCAACATCGCGCTTCGCCTCTTCCCACGGTAAACGCACCGGCAGGTCATCAAGCACCTTTGATAATGCGGCTATCAGATTGCCCTGCACCGGATACTCACGTGACAAGGGACGGGAACAATTCTGTGGTTTCCTGGCAGGCTGCTCGCTGAAAATAAAAAGCTTATCTGCCGTCAGATCACGATGTTTGAAGATCCGGCAATAGACTGAATTAAAAAAGCTTTCGGCTATTTCAGCCCGGGGATAATCAGGCAGTAATTCGGAGTAACATTCCTTTATGCGGATCAGGAATGCGGCATCATAAAAGTGCTGACCGGTGATGCATTTAAGCTGGGCAACCACCAGTCCGACATGGTGATCATACAAATGAATACGTTGCTTCATCGCCGCCTGTACCGCTGGCCAGTTGGCATTTTCAAAACGTTGCTGCGCCCCCGATGTCACCTCGAGAAAACGGCCGTACTGTGCGTCGAATCCCTGCAAAATAGTCTGCGCAATCAACAGTTCTATACGCATAGTGACGGCTCCAAAAGAGAAAAGGCCCGGATTTCGCCGGGCCAGGAGATAATCAGTGTGATGTGGAGGAGAATTGCTGCTCTTCGGTGGAACCGGTCAGCGCGGTAACCGAGGAGCGTCCGCCCTGAATGATGGTGGTGACCTTGTCGAAATAGCCCGTTCCGACTTCCTGCTGATGGGAAGCGAAAGTGTAGCCACGGCTGATGGCAGCGAATTCAGGTTCCTGCACTTTGTCGACATAGTGCTTCATCCCTTCGCCCTGGGCGTAGGCATGAGCCAGATCGAACATGTTAAACCACATGCTGTGAATGCCCGCCAGCGTGATGAACTGGTACTGATAGCCCATCGCGGCCAGCTGATCCTGGAAACTGGCGATGGTTTTATCGTCGAGATTCTTCTTCCAGTTAAACGATGGCGAACAGTTGTAGGCCAGCAGTTTGCCTGGGAATTTGGCGTGGATAGCTTCGGCAAAACGCTGAGCCAGTTTCAAATCTGGCGTAGATGTTTCACACCACACCACGTCAGCGTATGGCGCATAAGCCAGCCCCCGGCTGATAGCCTGTTCAATACCCGCATGCGTTCTGTAGAAACCTTCATGCGTTCTTTCGCCGGTAATAAACTGGCTGTCATACGGGTCACAATCGGATGTCAGTAAATCTGCGGCATCTGCATCGGTGCGCGCCACCAGCAACGTCGGCACCCCGAGAACATCGGCGGCAAGACGCGCGGAAACCAGTTTCTGTACCGCTTCCTGTGTTGGCACCAGAACTTTTCCGCCCATATGCCCGCACTTTTTAACAGCAGCGAGCTGATCTTCAAAATGAACGGCTGCAGCACCGGATTCAACCATGGATTTCATCAGTTCAAACGCATTGAGTACGCCACCAAAACCGGCTTCAGCATCGGCCACAATCGGCAGAAAATAGTCGGTATAACCGGGCTGACCGGGTTCAATGTTATTCGCCCACTGGATCTGATCCGCACGGCGGAAAGTATTGTTAATCCGCGCCACCACTTCAGGCACCGAATTCACCGGATATAACGACTGATCCGGATACATACTGGAAGCCGTATTAGCATCGGCAGCCACCTGCCAGCCGGAAAGATAAATAGCTTCAATCCCGGCTTTCGCCTGCTGCAATGCCTGCCCGCCGGTCAGCGCGCCGAGGCAATTCACATAACCTTTACGCGAACCGCCATGCAGTAAATTCCACAGACGTGCCGCGCCGTGCTGAGCCAATGTACATTCAGGGTTTACTGAGCCACGCAGGCTGATCACCTCTGCCGCCGTGTAAGGTCGCGTGATATTTTTCCAGCGCGGCTGGTTCCAGGTTTCTTCAAGCTGCTGAATTTGCTGAGTACGGGTCGTTTTCATGGCAAATGCTCCGGTCTTTTTTATATGTAGGGTAAGAAGAGTCAGGCCAGCAGCTGATAGCCCGGCAGGGTCAGGAAGTCGATTAACTCATCCTGTGTGGTGATTTTTTCCATTAGTGCCGCGGCTTGTGTGAAGCGGCCTGCGCTGAAACGCTGTTCGCCCAACTCCTGCTGAATGACCAGCATTTCCTCATTGAGCATGCGGCGGAACAGCGGTTTCGTGACGGGTTGACCGTCATTTAACGACTTGCCATGGTGGATCCACTGCCAGATCGATGTCCGGGAGATTTCAGCGGTGGCGGCATCTTCCATCAGCCCGTAAATCGGCACGCAGCCATTACCGGAAATCCAGGCCTCAATGTATTGCACTGCGACGCGGATATTGGCGCGCATACCTTCTTCGGTGCGTTCGCCGGAACAAGGTTCGAGCAATTGTCCGGCGTTAATTTCATCATCTTCTTCCCGCAAGACATCCAGCTGGTTTGAACGGTTGCCCAGCGCTTTGTCAAATACTTCAAGCACGGTGTCAGCCAGCCCGGGGTGTGCGATCCAGGTACCATCATGTCCGTTATTCGCTTCCAGCTCTTTATCTGTCCGGACTTTGTTCAGCACCCATTCATTGCGCTTAACGTCTTTGCTGGGAATAAAGGCCGCCATGCCACCCATCGCAAATGCGCCACGGCGGTGACAAGTTTTAATCAGCAGGCGCGAGTACGCACTGAGGAAAGGTTGAGTCATGGTCACGGACTGACGATCGGGTAATACGCGGTCAGCATGATTCTTCAATGTTTTGATATAGCTGAAGATGTAATCCCAGCGACCACAGTTCAGGCCGACGATATGATCCCGCAGGTGATAAAGGATTTCATCCATCTGGAAAACAGCAGGCAGGGTTTCAATCAGTACCGTCGCTTTAATCGTACCGCGAGATAATCCGGCATAGTCTTCGGCAAAACTGAAGACCTCGCTCCACCATTCAGCTTCATGATAAGACTGCATTTTTGGCAGATAGAAATAAGGGCCACTGCCTTTTGCCAGCAAAGCGCGGTAGTTGTGGAAGAAATACAAAGCAAAATCGAACAGCGAACCGGGAATAGCTTCGCCCTGCCAGGTCACATGCTTTTCGGGTAAATGCAGCCCACGGACACGGCAAATCAGGATGGCCGGATCGGGCTTGAGCTGATAAATTTTCCCGGATTCATTGGTGTAGCTGATCGTCCCGTTCACCGCGTCGCGTAAGTTGATTTGCCCTTCGATGACTTTCTGCCAGTCCGGAGCCAGAGAATCCTCAAAATCCGCCATAAAAACTTTCACATTGGCATTGAGCGCATTGATTACCATCTTGCGTTCAACAGGACCGGTGATCTCTACGCGGCGGTCCAGTAAATCAGCCGGGATCCCGAGTATTTTCCAGTCTGAATTTTTAATGGAAGTAGTTTCCGAAATAAAATCAGGCAATGTACCTTGATCTATGTTCTGCTGCACGGCAATACGGTCAGCCAGTAAGCGGTTACGCTGTGGGGTAAAATGCACGACCAGCTCGGACAAAAACTCCACGGCCTCTTCGGTCAGAATTTGCGCTTCGTTCTCGCCAAAACGACGCGTAAAGCCAAGCTGACTGCGTGTAATTTGCTCTGACATCGCTTTTCTCCTGATTTATCTGCTTAATCTGCCAGACCGCTTCACTGAACAGACGCTGTTACGGTTGAAAATACACCGGAGATGCACTCATATTTCTGAGGCAATTTTCCTCTGGTCATTTATTGCCCGATAGATTTAAGCGTAATCATGAATTTCATAAAATCAAAAACGATTTCCATTTTATTTTCAAATATAAAAAGACTTATTTTTAATCAATGAGATATGCGTAAATTATTTTTTCATAAAATGGTAATGAATTTCGAACGAGATAAGAGTACGAAGAACAGAAAGAGATCTGAGAAAAGGGTCACAGGGATAAAAAGAGGATGAACAGACGACCGGCAAGATCGTCTGCTGAAAACGTGAAAAGGGGATTACTCGAGGGTTGGATTCATCTGGCGCAGATCAAACGGCGTGATCTGATAAACGTAATAATTCAACCAGTTAGTGAACAACAGGTGACCGTGACTCCGCCAGGTCGCCTTCGGTGACAACTCGGCGTTATCCTGCGGGAAGTAGTTGTAAGGCATTTCCGGAGATAAGCCCGCTGAGACGTCGCGCAGATACTCTCCGGCCAGCGTTCCTGCATCGTATTCAGGATGTCCCGTCACGAAGGCCATACGCTTATCTTTCGTCGCAAAGAGATACGCTCCCGCCTCTTCAGATTCCGCGAATATATCCAGATCCGTATGCTGGCGAAGCACATCAGCGGGGAAATCTGCATAACGAGAATGCGGAGCGAGGAAGCTTTCATCAAAACCGCGGGTCAGTAACGCCAGAGGTTGCAGCGTCTGATGAGGGTACACCCCTGAGAGCTTGGCTTCACGCGTCATTTTAGGCAGACCGTAAAGTACATTCAGTGCAGCCTGAACCGCCCAGCAGACAAACAGCGTCGATGTTACATGCTCTTTCGCCCAGTGAATGACACGCTCAATTTCCGGCCAGTAGGCCACATCGCAAAAGTCGACCAATCCCAGAGGCGCACCGGTGACGATCAGACCGTCATAGTTGTCATGTTGAATGTCTTCAAAGTCGCAATAGAAGTTGTTCAGATGCTCTGCGGGGGTGTTTTTAGACTCACGGCTATCGATGCGCAGCAGCTGTACATCAATCTGAAGAGGAGAGTTTGAAAGCAGCCGTAAAAACTGATTTTCGGTCTCAATTTTTTTCGGCATCAGGTTGAGAACCAGCACCTTAAGAGGACGGATCTCCTGGGTTTTCGCACGTGATGACGTCATGACAAAGACGTTCTCATTGCGCAGGAAATTCACGGCTGGTAGTTCATCTGGAACCCGGATCGGCATAACAACTTCCTCACTGCATCCATTTATACGTTTAGACTTCTAGATAGCCGAAGATAACGGGTTTTGTTTAAGATGTCGAGCGTGCAAGTGGTAAGTGAAAATGTTTCAGCTTCAGTTATTAATTTAGAGGATCTGGTTATAAAGAACGGGAAATGAGGCGAAGGTCGCGATAAGAAACAGGCGTTAAATGAGTAAACAATTACGATTTTCGGACAAACATCGAACAAAAAACCCCAAATTCCACATAGCAAAAAGCCCTGTACGTCAGTACAGGGCTTTCCACTTATTTGATGCCTGGCAGTTCCCTACTCTCGCATGGGGAGACCCCACACTACCATCGGCGCTACGGCGTTTCACTTCTGAGTTCGGCATGGGGTCAG